>CAZHOG010000005.1:0-89372 GCA_964533935.1 uncultured Muribaculaceae bacterium
AATGAAATATATAATTTAATAAAAGATATATCATCCCTAACCCATTCCCATCAAACAAGTATATTAGGTTGTTTTATATATTCCCTATTGATTATAAAATTATTGAGTGGCGAAGAAAAAGAAGAAAGTTATAGATATATTAGAGATTATGATTATAGTAAATATTTTAATTTAGAAAGTATAAATATTTTTAATAGATTATTAAATAATGATATTAGTAAATTAGATATAGATAGTATTAGTTCTAAAGGTTATATTGTAGATAGTTTAGAGGCTGTGATATGGTGCTTTATAAATAGTAATAATTATAGTGAAAGTATATTAAAAGCAGTTAATTTAGGCAATGATACTGATACCATAGGAGCATTAGTTGGTGGGTTAAGTGGAATATATTATAATAATATAAATAATAAATGGTTAAATGATTTAATTAGAAAAGATTATTTAATTGATTTATGTTTAAAATTTAAAAATGTTATAGTTTAAGAAAGTGTACTTTTATAAAGATTTAATTTAATAATGAATTAAGTCTTTTTTAATGTTTAAAAAAGTTCTTTATAGATTTTATAAAGGTTTATAAACTTTTTATACTTTTATAAATAAAATGGTTGAGAATGAATTAAAGGGTCTATATAATAATTTTTATGGTAAGGAGGTGCCATAATGAATGAAGAAAGAAGAAAGATAGTTGAAATGGTTTGTGAAGATTATATAGATACCATTTTAGTAGGAATGGAAGAATATGAAAAAGATTTTCCATTTACTATTGCTTGTGCTAATTTCTTAAAAGAATTAAGAAGTAAAAATATTAAAGTTAGATTTGAAGAAATATTTATTGATATGGTTAGAGATAATATTTATAGAGAAACAAGTAATTATTTAGCGAGGTAAGAAGATGAATAGTAAAGTTTTTGGTTATGCAAGAGTTAGTAGTAAAGAGCAAAATGAAGAAAGGCAATTATTAGCATTTAATGAATATGAAATAAATGAAAGAGATATATTTGTTGATAAGCAAAGTGGAAAAGATTTTAATAGGAAGAGTTTTATATTATTAAAAAATATATTAAGAGAAAATGATTTATTAGTAATTAAAAGTATTGATAGATTAGGCAGAGATTATAATATGATAATTGATGAGTGGAAAGATATAGTTAAAAATATAAAAGCAGATATTGTAGTTATAGATATGCCTTTATTAGATACAAGGAAGAATAAAGACTTATTAGGTTCATTTATTAGTGATTTAGTATTGCAAATATTAAGTTATGTTGCAGAGCAAGAAAGAAGTTTTATTAAGGCAAGGCAAAAAGAAGGAATTGCTAATGCTTTAAATAAAGGTATTAAATTTGGAAGACCAAAAATAGAAAAACCATGTAATTATGATGAAGTTATTAGTAAATGGAAGAATAAAGAAATAAAAACTAAAGAAGCAATGGAGTTGTTGGAATTAAAACCTAATACATTTTATAATCTATTAAAATATTAAAAATTATCAAAAAACTTTATAAAAAGTATTTACAAGTTAATCTTTTTCTGCTATAAATATTCTTGAGGAAGTTTATTACTAATTATTTTTAATAAACAATTCGAGCAAAACAAACCAAAAAAGCAAAAATCTCAAAAAAGTAGAAAAAGCAAAAACGCAAAACAAGCCAAACAAGCCAAACAAGCCAAAAAATATGCGTATTCGTTTTTTATTTACTGATTTGAGATTTTTTTATTTATATAAACCTCATTTCAGAAAAAGAAGGAGGTATTTAAAAAATGAAAAAGATACAGAAAATTTTACCACCATTAGAAAAATGGAATAGTAACAATGAATATTTATATTGTTGCAATCCTGCAACATTTGAAAATGGAGAGGAATATATTGAGGTAATAAAAATACCCCAACCTACTCCAATAGGTGTTTTCTATAAAAGAAGGAAAATACCAGAAAATATGATGAATTTAAAACAATATAATAATTGTAAATATTGCAATAGGCCTCTTATTGATGGTTATTGGAGAAGAATGCATGAATGTAGAATGTGTCATAATGAAAAGAGAGGAAGAACAAATAGTTTATTTCCTGTATATTGTAAGAAATGTAATAAGCAATTAGAAAAAAATGATTTTTGGGCATCAGTGTTATGTACTGAATGTTATGATTATAGTAATTATAATGATAAATATTTAGAGGAAATGCTATGATAGAGAGCGAAAGAAAAGTTGTTGCAATATATACAAGGGTATCTACAAACGACCAAGCCAGAGAAGGACATAGTTTAGAGGAGCAAGAAAAAAGGCTCAGAGCAATGTGTGAAGCCAATAATTATTCTATTTATAAAGTATATACTGATGCTGGTATAAGTGGTAAATCTACTGAAAATAGACCTGCTTACTTAAAAATGATGGCAGATATGAAAGCAAAGAAGTTTAATTTAATAGTTGCTTTTAAAATGGATAGATTAAGCAGAAGTATTGTTGATTTTGAAATATTTTTTAACGAAATTAAAAAGTATAATTGTGCAGTAGAATTATTATTTGAAAAAATAGATACAAATGGTGCGGCGGGTATGATGTTTGCAAGAATATTAGGAATATTTGCTCAATTTGAAAGAGAGTTAATTAAAGAAAGAACTTTAATTGGTGTTGAAAGTGCAGTTAATATGGGTCATTTTGGAGGGAAACCTCCTCTTGGCTATATGCATAAAGTAATTGATAATGATAATAAGCAAAAAACTTGGGTTATAAAAGAAGATGAGGCAAAAATAGTTAGAGAAATATTTAATATGTGTTTAAATGGTAAAACATATTTGCAAATATCTAAATATTTAAAAGAAAAGTATCCTAATGTAATAACTGGCTATAGAATGAATAAAGAAACTAACATTAAAGAGCCTATTTATAGAACTTGGAGTGATGGTTCTATATCGGTTATTTTAAATAATAAATCTTATATGGGAGTTTATGAGCATAGAAAAAGAGTTAAAGAGAAAGATACTATAAAAATATTAGATAAAGTTCCGCCTATAATAGATGAAGAAATATTTGAAGAATGCCAAGAAAATATTAAAAAAAATGCGAGAAATTATTATAGAAAAAAGCATTATCTATTTATGCAGAAATTAGTATGTCCTAAATGTGGAAGAATATTAAGTTGTAATGGTACAACAAAATCAAATAAAACTGAATATAGGTATTATAAATGCCATGATTGTGGTATCTATGTTAGAGAAGAAATGATAGAAGAAAGTTTAATTGATAAATTAAATGATTTATTTGAATTAAGTAATGTCCTTAATGATAATTATTCTTTTGTAGATAATGATACTGCTGAAAAGTTTAATAAATGTAGATTAAATCATAAAATGAGATTTGCTATTGATGAAAGCATTATTAAAGATAAAAAAAGCAGTGACGGAATAATGCAATTAAATGAATTGTGGAAAATGTTAGATTATGAAGCTAAAGCTAATTTTATTTATGAGTATGTTGATAATATAACAATTAAGAAATATGATAATAAGAAAAAGAATATTTGCAAAGCTGATATATTAGAATTAAAACTTAAAAAGAATAAAATTAAATATTTATTTGAATTAGAAGATAAACTTTTAATAGATAAAGTAGCCTTAAATGGAGAATTTAAGTTAAGCACTACTAATTTGAAAAGAGATATAGATGCTATTGAATATATAGATTTATTAAAAAATAAATATGATATAGCAGTAATAGAATTACCTATTGATGATGAAGACCAAGATCCTTATTATGATAAATCATTATTTAAAATAATAAATGTTTTACCAAGTAAGGCAATAGAAAAAAAGAAAACTTACTATTTGTATTTAGTCTAATGTGTGCTAAAATTAAATAGGAGTTGGAAAAAAATAAATGGAAAATAAAAAGTTTTAAATCCCATTTAATTCCATGCCAGATGTTAATAAACTAGATGTAATCTAGTTTTTTTATTATAATTATTTTGAGGTGTAAATAATGAATAATGATAATATTATTGAAAATAAATATCAAAATTTAATTTTCTTATCTAAACAATATATGCTTAAACTAACTGATAGTGAACATGATAGTAAACACATAGAAGATGTCATAAGTAATATATACAAATTAACAAGCAAATTAAAAATAGATTTTGATTTAGAAGTTTGTATATTATCAGCTTATTGGCATGATGTTGGAAGAACAATACAGGGCCCAGGACATGAAAAAATAAGTGCTAAAATGTTAGAAACTGAATTGAAAAAATCGGGCTATTCAGATGATTTTATTAATAAATGTTATAATGCTATTGAATTCCATAAATGGAATATGAACCCTAAAACAATTGAGGGTTTAATTCTTAAAGATGCTGATAAATTAGCTTGGTTGGGAATTGGTAGATGGGAATCCTGTTTAAGCAATAAACAAAGACTGGATGAAATAATGAATTTGCTTCCAAAATTAAGAAATGAAATTTTATATTTTGAAGAATCAAAAGAAATATATGACGAATTAATAGTTAAAATAACTAAGCAGCTATATAATAATATTTTCGATTAATTATTATGTAAATAAAAAAATTATGATATTATCATAACTTTTTATTTGCTTTTAGTAAAATTTTGCGTAATGTTTTGAACTAAATCATTTAAAACATTAGCTCTATTTTCACCATCAGAAGTGTCGATTAATGGAAGATTATATTTTTGGCATTCTTCAACTAATAAAGCATTTCTATCATAGAATCTTTCAACACAAGAGTCTAAATAAGATTCATTAACTTATGCAATCCAATCTGTTGGCTTAGAATAATGAATCACATTATATTTTATTGCTTCTTTGCTACAGTTTGGATAAGCTAAAAAATAGCATTCGATTTCGTCTTTTCTTGCTAATTTATTGATGTCTTCAGGTAAATAATCATACATATCAATAACGATATTAGTATTTTCATTTTTTGCTTCATCTAAAGATACATTAATATAATTTTCAAATAATTTAAACTTAATTTCGTCAGAAAGTTCTTCAATATTAAAACTATTTGTAATAACATCTTCTAAATTATCAAACGAAATGCGACTGAAACCTTTATTTACCAACATAAAAGATAATGTTGATTTTCCACTTCTTGCATTGCCACCTAGTACTACTACTTTTCCCATGTAAACATTCCTTTCTAAATTTAAATTCATTTGTAGAATCTACACCTAATATATCATAAACATCATTAGAAAAGTAGATATTTTTAATTTTTTTAATAAATTATATTAATATATATTGAATATAAAAGTGCATATATTATTTTTGATACATTATTTTAATGTGCTGTGTTATAATAGTGGCATTTATAAAAGAAAGCAGGCAGTTAATATGGAAATAAATAAGGAAGATCTATTATTATTAAATAATTTAAAAAACAAATTAGATATATACTGGAGTGCTATTCCAGATGATTTAAAATATGCTGATCGTTTTGATAGTAGAGAATTACGTTTTAGTATGTATAAATCGGATTTTTTAGAAAACTATTTAGTTTGGGAAAACACTTTTATAGCTATGACAAAACATACTTTTAATTTAGAAAATGTTACTTTAAAAGAAGCATACGATTTAATTGAGGAACATACACAAAAAAGGATAAAATAATTTTTATCCTTTTTTTATAACCATTCATTATATTTTTTAATATATATATTTTTTACTAGATTTACTATTATCAAATATAACAATATTAATAAAATCATGTAAAAATAATATTTAATAGGCAATATAACAAAATTAAATAAATTCATTTTACATAAAATAATTGGCATTATTATTGTTAATAACATAGATAAAATTGTTAATAATGTTAATTCTTTAGAAGCACAAGATTCAATGAATGGCTTTTTAGCAGTTCTTACATTATGTATAATTAATAATTCACTTATTAAACACATAACAAACCATGCTGTTTGAAAAAATGCTTGTTTCTCTATTGTATTATATTTTAGTATAAACCAGAAAACTATAAAAGATAGTACATCGATAATAGAACTAATTAAACCCATTATCTTCATAAATCTTGATATTCCTTTTGTATCCCATTTTCTAGGTTTTGTTAAAAATTCAATATCAACATTATCATATGGTATTCCTATTTGTGAAAAATCATAAATAAAATCTTGTAATAACATTTGTATTGGCAGTAATGGTAAGAATGGTAAAAATATACTTGCTATCATAATACTAAATACATCACCAAAGTCAGCGCTTAAAGCCATTTTCATATATTTAATAATATTTCCATATACTTTTCTACCTTCAATAACACCATCATATATTACATTCAAATTTTTTTCGAGTATTATTATGTCACTTGCTTCTTTAGCTATATCAGTAGCAGTATTAACTGAAATACCAATATCTGCTTGATGAAGTGCAGGTGCATCATTTACCCCGTCTCCCATGTATCCAACTGTATGACCATTATTTTTTAATGAAACTAACACTCTTTCTTTTTGCGATGGGTTTAATCTTGCAAAGACATCTATATTTTCAACAATTTTTCTTAATTCTTCATCAGTTAATTTATCTATTTCATCACCAATTAAGATGTTATCGGATTTTAATCCAACTAACTTACAAATACTTCTTGTTGCATATTGATTATCACCAGTTAATATTTTAATGTTAATTCCAATTTTTTTTAATTTGGATAATGTTTTCTTAACTCCAGTTTTTGGAGGATCTAAGAAAGCTACGAATCCAATAAATGTCATGCTTGATTCATCATTCTTAGAAAAAATATTAATGCCTTTATATTCTTTTTTTTCAGCAATAGCAATTACTTGCATTCCCATTTTTTCGAGTTCTTGGGCCTTTTTTTCAATAGTTTCAATATGCTTTTTATTTATTTTTATAGTTTTATTACCTTCCAATACTTTATCACAAATCTTAAGAATTGATTCTAATGCACCTTTAGTAAGCATTCTATAATTGCTTTTTTGTTTAACAATAACGCTTGCAAGTCTTCTATTATAATCAAATGGTATTTCATCAATTTTTTCATAATTATTAATGATATTATTAATTTTATTTTCTTTAGCATATGATAGAATTGCACGATCAACTAAATTTTTAATTCCTGTACTAAAATAACTATTTAGATAAGCATATTCTAAAATATTTATATTTTCTTTTCCTGTAACATCAATATATTTCTGTAAGGTTATATGATACTCTGTTAAAGTTCCTGTTTTATCAGTGCATAAAATATCAATAGCACCTAAATTTTGGATTGCTTCAATTCTTTTTACTAATGTTTTCTTTTTTGCCAGAACCTTACTTCCTTTAGTAAGATTTACATTAACTATCATAGGTAACATACTTGGCGTGATTCCAACGGCAACAGAAAGTGCAAATAGTAATGCTTCTTCGAAGTTATTTTTGATTAAGCCGTCAACTATTAAAACTATTGCACAAACTGTTATCATATAAATAATTAGCATTTTAGTGATTGATTTCATTCCTTTATCAAAGTTTGTATCTATTTTTTTGTTATCAATACCTTGTCCTATATTTCCTAAATATGTATTCAATCCTGTATTAATTACTATTCCTTTGGCTTCACCGCTGATAACACTACAACCCATAAAACAAATATTTGCTAAATCATCTTTTGAATCTTTGATATTACAACTTTTTTCAACTGGGATACTTTCACCAGTAAAAATAGACTGATTTATAAAAAAATCTTTACTTTCAAATAAAATAATATCTGCTGGAATAATCGCACCAACTGAAAGGGTAACAACATCGCCAATTACAACATTATCGGTTTTAATACATTTACTTTTTGAATCTCTAATAACATTAGCTTTGCTATATAATTTTTCTTTTAATTTTAAATTAAATTTGTATACAGAATAATCTTGAATAAATCTTATAAATGCGCTAATTAATGCAATAAATATAATAATAAAGGAACCCAATTTATCACCGAGAAGAAAATTAATGATTGCTAATATAAATAATACAATTATAAAAGAATCTTTTAACGAATTTAATAAAAATGTTATCCAAGATTTTCTTTTAGAGCTTACAACAACATTTAAACCATCTTCTTGTAATCTTTTTATGGCTTCAATTTCATTTAAACCATTTGTAGAAGTGCTTAATTTATTGACAATTGTTTCTATTGAATTATTGCTTATTTCTTTATATTTTAATAATTCATTATCATTACTTTTATTGTTCATTTTTAAATCAAATAATTGAATCATTTTTTATCATCTTCTATCATATGAATTATATCACTTTTTTTATTAAGCAATAAAAAAAATAAGTATATTACTTATTTAGTTTTTTTATTATTTTTCTTTAAATACATTTTGTTGATATATTTTACTTTAACACCTTTTTCAAGACCAAAACATTTTTTTACGCCTTCAGGTAAATTCTTTTTTAAAACTTTCATAATAATCCTCCAAATCTCGTAATTTCCTATGTATTATATCATAAAATATATAAAAGAATAAATAAATATTAAAAAAATTGATAAACTGTGAAGAAATTATAGCCAATTTCAAAAAATAGTGCTATAGTTTACTTATAAGCAGTATTAATTTATTTAATACTGCTATTTTTTTTCTAGGGAGGATTTATGGATATATTTTTTTGTGATATTCGTGGTACATACACAGGCAGTGAAATATTTAGAGAAGATTCTATAAAGACTTTTATTGAATTGTTATTAAAGTCTTTAGATCAAGATAATTCTTCTAAATTATATTTTTCGTTTGTTTCGTCAGAGAATTCAGAAACATTAAAAAAGTATATTAGTGAATTTAAGAAAGCATTAATTGAAATGAATTGTGAAGATATTATTTATTTAGGAAAATGTTATTCTTTGGATGAAATCGTTCATGAGGATTTATCAACAGAAGCTTATTTAACTGGTAAAACAGCTCAAATTATTAATCATCTTGTTGATAGTGAAGTAGTTAAAAATATTTATATTGCTGATGATACTTTGTTATTTCATAATATGATTAGCAAATTATTAAATATTACTTTAACAAATTCAAAGAAAAGTAACAAAATAATTCACATGATTCCAGGGTTAGAAAATACTTCTAAAATTAAAATACATAGTGCTTCACAATATTTTTATTCAGAAGAAAGAGGAATAAACGGCCTTAATAAATGCATTTTAAATAAAATAGAAAATCAAAAAAAATTAGTATTAAAATAAACAATTAATTGTTTATTTTTATTTTAGTGATATAATTCATATTAAAAAAGAGGTGTATTTTATGAAAAAAATCGCAATTATTACTGGTGCAAGTAGTGAACTTGGGAAAAGTATTGCTCTAAAATTTTATAATAATAATTATTATTTAATCTTATTATATAATAATTCATATGATTCAATTTGTGATTTGACTAATAAAATTAACAATGAATGCAAAAGTTATAAATGTGACTTTAATAATATAAAAGAATTAAATAATACTTTAGAAAGTATAAAATCAGAATATAAAGAGATAGATGTATTAGTAAATTGTGCTGCTTATTGTAATGATTGTTCTTTTGAAGAAAAAAGTATTCAAGAGTTTCAAAAAATATTAAACATTAATTTAATTGCACCTTTTTATATCTCTAAAGAAATTGGACTAACAATGTTTGAAAATAAAAGTGGAAAAATCATAAATATTGCTTCCACAAATGGTATTGATACAAATTATGTTGAAAGTCTTGATTATGATGCATCAAAAGCAGGTTTAATAAATTTGGCAAAAAATTTAGCAAAACAATTTGCTCCATATATAAATGTTAACTGTGTTGCTCCTGGCTGGATTAATAATAGTACAACAAAAAATATGGAAAAAGTTTTTTTTGAAGAAGAAAAAAATAAAATATTATTAAAAAGATTTGCAGAACCCGAAGAAATTGCTAATGTGGTTTATTTTTTAGCAACAGAAGATGCAAAATATATTAATGGACAGACTATAAGAGTAGATGGTGGAATTAACAATTAAAAAGGAGTAAGAAAGATGGATGTTGAAAAAATAATAAATGATTCTGAAAAAGAATTAAAAGATATATTTCAAAATTTAGATGAAAATGAGTATTATTTTAGCAAAAGAGTATTAAATGCATTTTGGAATAATAGAGTTAGTGAATCTTGCTTTAATTCAACAACAGGTTACGGATATGATGATTTAGGAAGAGATACAATTGAAAAAGTTTTTGCTGAAGTTTTAGGAGCAGAAGATGCATTAGTTAGAAATCAATTTATTTCTGGAAGCCATGCTTTAAACGTTTGTTTCTTTGCCTTATTAAGACCAAACGATTTATTATTAAGTATAAGTGGTACTCCATATGATACGTTGCATGAAGTAATTGGAATAAAAAAAAATAATAGTTCTTTAAGTTCTTTTGGAATAAAATATGATGAGATTGATTTATTGAATGATGATTTTGATTATGAAAAAATAGGTGAATATTTAAAAAACAACAAAGTTAAAGTAGTAGAGATTCAAAGAAGTAAAGGCTATTCAACAAGAAAAAGTATTTCTATTGATAAGATAAAAGAAGTATCAACATTTATCCACAATATAAATAAAGATATTATTATTATGGTTGATAATTGTTATTGTGAATTTGTAGAAAAAAGTAGTCCACTAGAAGTTGGATGTGACATTATGGTCGGCTCTTTAATTAAAAATCTTGGCTCAGGAATTGCTCCTAATGGTGCATATATTGCTGGAAGAAAAGATTTAATAGATCTAGCAGGAGAAAGATTAACACTTCCAGGTGAAGGAAGAGAAGTTGGACCTAGTTTAGGAATAAACAAAAGTATTTTACAAGGATTATATTTTGCTCCATCAGTTGTTAATTCTAGTTTAAAAATGGCAATATTAACATCAAAAGTTATGGAAACAATTGGTTTTAAAGTTGAACCATTAGCAAATGAAAAAAGAGTTGATATTGTCCAAAATATTATATTTAATGATCAAGAAAAATTAATTAAGTATTGCCAAGGTATTCAAAGTGCATCACCAATTGATTCATTTGCTTTACCTATGCCTTGGGATATGCCAGGTTATGATAATCAAGTTATAATGGCTGCTGGAACATTTAATCAAGGTTCATCAATTGAACTTTCTTGTGATGGACCCCTTAGAGAACCATATATTGCTTATCAACAAGGATCTCTTTCTTACAGTTATGGTAAAATTGCTTTGACAAAGGCAATTAAATATTTATTAGAAAAGTAATTGCTTTTCTTTTTTTTATTTGGTAGAATATCCTAAATGCAAAAAAATTGCATTTAGGAGGAAAACATGAAAGATATTCTATTAGATACATTAATTGATTCAGTAAAATTGGTACCATTTTTATTTATTACATTTTTACTTATGGAATTGATTGAACATAAATTATCGAAAAAGAGTGAAAAAACAATTGAAAAAGCCGGAAAATTCGGACCAATAATAGGTTCCTTATTGGGGGCTATTCCACAATGTGGATTCTCTGTTGCAGCAACAAATTTCTTTTCTGCTAGAATAGTTTCAATGGGAACTCTAGTTGCAATATATTTGTCAACATCTGATGAAATGATTCCAATCTTAATTTCAGAAAAAGCAAATGTAATACTCATTTTAAAAATAATTGCCTTGAAAATAATTATAGGAATGGCTATAGGTTTATTAATTGATTTTATATTTAATAAAAGAGTTAACAAAAACAATAAAATTCATGATTTATGTGAAGAAGAAAATTGTGGCTGTAAAAATCATTTATTAATTTCTGTAATAAAACATACTTGGAATATTATTATATTTATTGCTTTGATTAGTTTTGTTTTAAATTCCTTATTTTATTTTATTGGAGAAGATAATCTTTCAAAATATTTATTAAAAAATAGTATTTTTGAACCATTTATTACAAGTTTAATTGGTTTAATACCAAATTGTGGTGCAAGCGTAGTAATAACGGAATTGTATTTAAAAAGTACTATTTCATTTGGTGCTTTAATTTCAGGTTTATTAACTGGAAGCGGAGTTGCTTTGATGGTATTATTTAAGGAAAACAAAAATCTTAAAGAAAACCTTTGTATCTTAGGTATTATATATTTAGTAGGATCTATATTTGGAATTATTCTAAATTTAATAGGAGTTGCATTTTAATGAATATTGATATTTTTAAAAGATTTAATATAAAAAAAACTAAACAAAGAGAAGCGATTTATGCTATAATAGCAAACACTGAAAAAGATATGTCTTTAAAAGATATTATTAGTCAGGCTAAAGATATCAATAATTCAACTGTTTATAGAATTATTGATTTGTTTGTAGAAAAAAAAATAATTTTTAAAAGAATTAGTTCTAAAAATGAAATTTTTTATGAAGTAAATTCATTGGAAGATAAGCATTATATTAAATGTGTTAAATGCCATAAAAAAGAAGAAATAGAAATGTGTCCTATTTCAGATATTGATTTAAAAGGTTTTAAAATTATAAATCATGATATAGAAATAAATGGTATATGTAATGATTGTTATTCGGAGGGGAAAAATGGAAAATTATAGAGTTCAAATAGTAATGGAAAATGATAAAATAAATTTTTCAGAAAGTATTATAAAAAACAAG
This sequence comes from uncultured Muribaculaceae bacterium, assembly GCA_964533935.1. Lineage (GTDB taxonomy): Bacteria > Bacillota_I > Bacilli_A > RF39 > UBA660 > RUG14121. The sequence continues at coordinate 12,624 of CAZHOG010000005.1, forward strand.
AAATTATTAGGTATTGAACCTGATAATACCACTTTTTTGCTAAATGGATTGCAAGAAAAAAAGAATATTAATAAGTGGCGTAAAGAATTAATAAAAATTCCCACTGATGTGATGAAAGGATTTTTTGATTTTTTTGCACAAGCAGTAAATATAAATGATGATATTAATAAAGATATTATTACAAAATTTAATGAAATATCAAATGAGTCATTAGATAATAATGAACTTACAAATATTTTTTATATTATAAAATATATAATAGTTGAATATTTTCAAATAATTAATCGGGTAATAGCAATAGAACCTCAAGCTATTAATAATGAAGCTAATAATAATATAAAGATATTAAATTATCATATTGAAAAAATTGATAAAAAAGTAGAACAAACAAATCAAGGAATTAATAAAGATATATTAAGAATAAAAGTATTATTTAATAATAAGTATTCTGATTTATATGATTTTGATTTAATAAATGAACTTGCTGATTATTTATTTGATAAGTTAAATCAAAATTATATTAAGAGATTGTATTTTATAAAATCTATATTGAATAAAAAATTGAATCAAAATGAATCAGAATACTTTAGTTCAAAGATAGTAATTAATAAAATAAATAAAGTTAAAGAAGAACAAGAAATGCATTTGATTAAAAGAAAATAAGAGCAAAATAATTAATTATATGATAAAATCAAAAAAGAGGGCGTGGTTAAATTGAATAGTTTTATGTTTTATGATAGAAATTTTACATATGTATATAATAAGGATAATGAATATGTTTTTTCATATAAGTTAAAAAATATATATTTTGATAATAGAATTTTAAAAATAAATATGGATGAAAATAAAAAAATATTGGGAATAAAAATAATTGATTTTTTACCAAATAATGCAAAATCTGTTGTTACTGTTGATCGTTTGGAAAATAATTATTTTGATATAAAATCATATTCTAATTTATATGAAGAAATTATTATAGATGATGAATTCCATTATAAAGATATGAATGTTAAATGTCATACAATGATAGATGAAAACATGAATAAAGATTTTTTTGAAGTTGAATTGAGAAAAAATGGTAGTAAAAAAATAATTAAATTATTACAAGATAAACAATTAAATTATATTTATTTTGATGCTAAAGAATTGAGAGAAAAAGCGGATCACATTTCAATAGATTCTTTAGATAATTTTAGAATTATATCAAAATCTATTCAGTGGATTGATGTTTTTTCAAATTTTGCAGTTAATGCATTTAAAAATTTACAAAGTCAAATTGATGAAGTAGATATAGATGAAATGAAATTAGAACGTAAGAACAGTTAAATAACTGTTTTTTTATTTTGAAAAATTAAAATATTGTTAAAATATTGTTTTTGATTTTTAAATTTGATATAATTCTTTTTGAGGAGGAAGTAAAATGAAAAAGATTAAATATTTATTATTAACATTGGCTATGTTAATTATAATCCCATTTAATACACAAGCTGCTTCAAAAGAACCAATAAATGTTCATATTTTTAGAGGAGAAGGATGCGGATATTGTGCTGCAGCATTAGAATTTTTTGATAGTATTGAAGACGAATATGGTCAATATTTTAACTTAGTAGAGCATGAAGTATGGAATGATACTGATAATGCTACATTAATGACAGAAGTTGCTTCATATTTTGGTGAAACTGTTAATGGTGTTCCATATATTGTTATTGGAGAAAAAACTTTCCAAGGATATACTGAAAGCTATAATGAAGAAATTAAAACTGCAATTAAAAATTCTTACGAAAGTGGAAATTTTGTAGATGTAGTTGAACAAGTTCAAGGAGGAGCTACTTCTGGAACAAAATCTTCAAAAAATGATAAAGATAGTAATACAACTTCTATTATAATTATTGGAGCTGCTTTAGTTGGTTTCGCTGCATTAGTATATTTTGCAAGAGACACTAAAGATGAAGATGAAGAAATCATTGAAGAAGTTAAAGAAGAAAAAGTTATTGTTGAAGAACCTAAAAAAGTTGTTTCTAAAACAACTTCTAAAAATACAACAACTAAAAAATCTACACCTGCTGCAAAATCTACTTCAACAGCTGCTAAAAAAACAACTACAACTACTAAAAAAACAACTAGTAGTAATGTTAAAAAGTCAAATACAACAAAGAAAACTACAACTCCAAAAAAGACTACTACAGCAAAAAAAACTACAACAACTAAAAAATAACAATCATTTGATTGTTATTTTTTTAATGTGTTATATAAGTCTATTCCTGCACATATTATCATCCAAACACCTAATATTGTAAGTATAATGTTTTGAAAAAATATTGTATATAATCCCATTATAATAACTATAACTGCTTCAATTATATTTAAATTGGCAGTTTTTTTATCAATTAAGTAAAGATTTGAAATGCCAATTAATTTTGTAATTCCTGTAATTAGTAACCATATTCCGATAATTAAATTTAAGAAGGTTTGAATAATACTAGAAAGCAATATTATTAATAAGCCAATAGCTATGGCAATAATGCCGGTATTTAACGCGATTGTATTTTCAATTTTTAATTGATTTTTTAATTGAACATATTTAATAATATTATATATTCCAAATCCTGTAATAAATGCTCCAATAATATAACAAGCATATATAATTACTGTATTTGAATTGGTAAGAAATATTACACCTATCAATCCCATTAATATAGGAGAAATAAAATTTTTATTTTTACTAAATTCTTCTTTAAATTTCTTTCCATCATATTGTTTCTTTTTTGATTTAGGCTTAATTATTTCAACATCTTTTTCTTCAATCGTTTTTATAAAAATCACATCCTTATTAATATTATAACTTCTATTTTTAAATAATCAATAGAATTTGTAAATCAATTGTGCTACAATATGGTTAGAATAAGATGGGAAGATATAATATGATAGAAAGAGCTCAAGCAAGAAAAATTTTAGAATACTATGGATATACACAAGCAAACATTGAACCTTTTTTATATTGTGAAAACGGTGTTGCTGGATTGTTTGTTACATTGAAAACAAAATATGGTCATTTATCAAGACTTTTAAAATTTGAATCAGAAGATAAATTAAAAAAATTTTTGAAAATCTATACTTGGTATCGAAAAAATTTAAAATCAGAATTTGTAACTGTGTCTTTTAGTGACTATATTAATCTATCCCCAGAAGTGAAATTTTTTTATAAAGATCATGAATTAAATGAAATTAATGTTATGGATGTTGAATCACTTGATAAACCCGTTGAAGAATTAGTGATAGATACAACTGTTGATGAAAATATAGAATTGAGTAATGTTGTTATAGATTTAATACAAAGTTTTTTTGATGAAATTAAAGATGCTCAACAAGAATTGAAAAATGTTTTTCAAGAATTTATGAATAAATTAGATGAATATGGAAATTATTTTTCTGTTGATAAGGATAAAAAATTAGTATCTAATTCAACAATATTTGATAATTATAATAATGCAATAAAAATAAATATTGAACAAAATACTAATTCATTTGAAAAAGATTTTAATGATCTTATTGATGTCTATAAAAAAGTTCAATTAGATACTAATTATATTGATAATTTATTTTTAATATCTTTTTATAACGAAGAAATACGATATATGAATGATATATTAAATGAATATAAAATTTATAATAATTTAAAAGAATCTGATTTTAAAAAGAAATATAAAAAGAAAAATGTTCCATTTGATGTATATTTAAGCGATAAAAATATTGCTAAAAATCAAACCAACAAAGAGATTATAAAATCTGACAAAGAAATTTTGGCAGATAAAAATATTGAACAATTTAAAAATAAAAGTATTTCACATTTGAAATCTATATTTAATATTGTTAAAGAACCAATCAAGGAAGAAAAAGTAATTACAAAAGAATTAACTCATGATGAAAAATATATGGATATAGCATCAGAATTTAATAATAATTCTATTGAACAAAGAAATATGATTCTTGCAATTAATTCACCAATTAAATCTTTAATTAATATATTGTATACAATTGATAAAAATAAAATTGGGGTTGAATATGTAAAAAGTAATTACTTTGATGATTTTAATGATTTATATATTATTTTAAGTAATCAGGATAATTATGCAAAAACTAGAAAATATTTGAAATTCATAAAATTGGATTTTTTTGATGAGTTTATTCAAAGCATTATTAATATGTTTAATAATTTTGAATTTATTTCTACAAGGTTAAATTATGAACTTGATATTAACTTTAAATTAGGTACAATTAAAAATGCTTATATAATTAATGCAAGTGTTGAAAATGAATATCCAATAAATAATAAAGGCAAAAATAATTACTGCCACTCAAAATTGAAAGCAAATAGTTCTTTTATTTATTCGCCATATATAATAAAAATTGATGATGATAATTGCATTTATGCAGAAAAAAATATGAGTATAATAAATATAAATTTAAATAATTATAAAGTTTCTATTATAAATAAGATATTAGTAAATAATTATTCTATGAAAAAAGATATAAATTCTAGTGAAGGAAAAATTCAATTTCCATTATTTAGTGAAAAACAGTATTGCGAAGTTGAATTAAATGTAAATATATAGGAGAAATATATGAATAAAGAAAAGTACTTAAAAGAACTTGAAAAAAGATTATTGTTTTTAAATCCTGAAGATAAACAAGCAGAAATTTTTCGAGTAAGTAATGATTTTGATTCTGATAAAGTAGTAAATGATTTAAGTATAGAGGTTAATGATATTTATAAGAAATATAATATTGATTATGAAAAAAAGTTAAAAAATGCTAATAAAAAATATGTGGTATTTTTAAATAGTATTGGAGCATCTTTTGAAAAGTTCATTAATCATATCAAAAAGAATAATACTAAAGAAAATATTAATGTTTTTATGTCAATCTTGGTTTTGGTTTTAATAACATCTATTTTAAAACTTCCATTTATCGCTATAGAAACTCTGGTATTTTCAATATTTAAAACAGCATTGCCAACAATTTTTTATAATGTATTCAATATTATTATTGAATTATTATATATAATATTTGCAATTTATTTCTTTATAAAGGTATTTAAAAAATTATTTAAGGATATATTAAAATAAGTGTTTAAAAAAGTTTAAACACTTTTTTCTTGCAAAAATGCAAGTTTTGGTGTATTATCAACTGGTATGTAAAGGGAGTGAGTTTATGGATAAAATCATAAATATAGCAGTTGTTGCTCACGTTGACGCAGGTAAATCAACATTAGTTGATGCTTTACTAGAACAAAATGGTGTTTTTTCACAACATGAAGAAGTTGTGGATTGTGTTATGGATAGCAATGATATTGAAAGAGAAAGAGGAATAACAATTTATTCTAAGAATTGTGCTATCCGTTATAAAGATTATAAAATTAATATAGTAGATACACCAGGACATGCTGATTTTTCATCAGAAGTAGAAAGAGTTATCAGAACTGTTGATACAGTTATATTAATAGTTGACTCATCAGAAGGACCAATGCCTCAAACTAGATTTGTTTTAAAGAAAGCTTTAGAACAAAATTTAAGACCAATTTTATTTATTAATAAAATTGATAAAAAAGATGCAAGACCTGAAGAAGTAGTTGATATGACATTTAATTTATTTATGGAATTAAACGCTACTGATGAGCAATTAGATTTCCCAATAATTTATGGTGTTGCAAAACAAGGTATTGCTACTAAATCATTAGATGTTGAATCTGATTCTATTGAACCATTACTTGAAACTGTAATTAAACAAGTTGAACCTTTTAAGGACAATGAAAATGATAATTTACAATTACAAGTATCTGCATTAGATTATGATGATTATATTGGAAGACTTGGTATAGGTCGTGTTAATAAAGGTAAAATTAAATCTGGAGAATTAGTATCTTTAGCAAAAAATAATGGTAAAATTGAATCATTTAAAATTTCAAAATTATTTGTTAATGAAGGAATTAAGAGAGTAGAAAAACAAGAAGCTTTCTATGGGGATATTGTTACTATTGCTGGATGTTCTGATATATCTATTGGTGACACAATTTGCCAAAAAGATGTTATTGATGCATTGCCTCCAATTGAAATTGAAAAACCAACATTATCAATGAATTTCTTAGTAAATAATTCACCATTTGTTGGTAAAAGTGGTAAATTCTTAACTACTAGACATATTAAAGATAGATTAGAAAAAGAATTACAAACTAATGTAGGATTAATTGTTGAAGAATTACCAGGATCTGATGGTTTTAAAGTTAGTGGACGTGGAGAACTTCATTTATCAATTTTAATTGAAAACATGAGAAGAGAAGGATATGAATTATCTGTATCTAAACCAGAGGTTTTATTAGAAGAAATTAATGGTAAAAAATGTGAACCTTTTGAAAAAGTATTAATTAATGTTCCTCAAGATTATTCTGGAACTATTATTAATGATTTACAAGAAAGAAAAGCTGTTTTAACATCAATTACTAATACTGATGATAATTATGTTCACTTAGAATTTAGTGCTCCAACACGTGGTTTAATAGGTTATAGAAGTTCGTTCATAACTAATACTAAAGGTGAAGGAATCATGGTTAGAAGTTTTGATGAATATAAACCATATGTAGGTGAAATTACAAGACGTAAAAATGGTGTTCTAGTTTCTATGGAAAATGGAAAAACATTAGGTTACTCATTATTCAACTTACAAGACAGAGGTACACTAGTTGTTGAACCAGCTACAGATGTTTATGTAGGAATGATTGTAGGTATTAATAATCGTGAAAATGATTTAGATGTTAACCCATGTAAAAATAAAAACTTAACTAATACAAGATCAAGTGGTGCTGATGAAGCTATTAACTTAATTAAACCAAAAACATTTAGTCTTGAAGAAGCTTTAGAGTTTATTGAAGACGATGAATATGTTGAAGTTACACCTGATGCAATTAGATTAAGAAAAAAATACCTAGATCCAAAAGAAAGATTTAGAAATAATAGATAAGCAAAGTAAAAACTTTGCTTTTTTTGTGCATAATAGTAAAAGGTGAAAAAATGAAAAACAAAGAAGAATTAGTAAAAATATTATTAGCACAAGATTTAAAAACAAAAGAGAAAAAAGAATTATTTGATTTGCTATTAAATGAACAAATAACTATTAATATTGAAAAAGAAGAAGAATCAAAATTAACCTTTGGCGATAAAGCGGCAGATAAATTTAGTGAATTTGCAGGTAGTTGGAAATTTATAATTGGATTTTCATTATTTTTGTTATTATGGATAATTGTTAATGGATTAGTTTTAAATAGTTCAATTGATCCATATCCATTTATATTATTGAATTTATTACTATCATGTCTTGCAGCAATTCAAGCTCCTATTATTATGATGAGTCAAAATAGACAAGAGAAAAAAGATAGTTTAAGAAATCAAAATGATTATCAAGTTGATTTAAAAAGTGAACTTCTTTTAGAAGATTTACATAATAAGCTTTCACAAATTTTAAAAAATGAAGAAAAAATAATAAAATCTTTAAAGAAATATAATATAAAATAATACTATTACATTGCATTTTTTCAGGTTTCTTAGTATACTACGAATAGAAAAAAGGAAGTGTTTGGACTTGAGAGAATTTACAGAACAAGAATTAGTTAGAAGAGATAAAGCTGAAAAAATTAGAGAAATGGGTATGGATCCATTTGGACATGTATTTAAAAGAACAGCATTTAATAAAGATATTAAAGAAAAATATGAACCAATTGAACATGATGAATTTGAAAATATAAATGATGAATTTACTATTGCAGGTAGAATTATGTTTATTAGAAAAATGGGTAAGGCATCATTTTTTTCTATCCAAGATAAAACTGATAAAATGCAAGTATATATTTCAATAAATGATATTGGTGAAGAAAGTTATACATTATTTAAAACTGCAGATATTGGAGATATAGTTGGAGTACGTGGAAAAGTAATGAAAACTAAAACAGGTGAAATAACTTTAAAATGTTTAGAATATACACATTTAGTTAAAGCACTAAAACCATTACCAGAAAAATTTCATGGATTAACTGATATTGAAGAAAGATATAGAAGACGTTATGTAGATTTAATAATGAATGATGATTCAAAAAGAATTGCTTTTGAAAGACCAAAAATTATTAGATGCATCCAAAATTATATGGATGGATTAGGTTTTGCTGAAGTTGAAACACCAGTATTAACAACACTTTTAACTGGAGCAGCTGCAAGACCATTTGTTACTCATCATAATGCTCAAGATTTAGACATGTATTTAAGAATAGCATTAGAATTACCATTGAAAAGATTATTAGTTGGTGGTATGGAAGCTGTTTATGAAATAGGTAGAACATTTAGAAATGAAGGAATGGATCCTAAACATAATCCTGAATTTACTTTAATGGAAGCTTATTTAGCATACTCTGATTTAGAAGGTATGATGGAATTAACTGAAAATATGTATAAAACTATTGCAGAAAAAGTATACGGTAGATATATTTTTAACTGGGGTGGAAATGAAATTGATTTAAGTAATTTCAAAAGAATTAGTATGGTAGATGCTATTAAGGAAGAAACTGGTATCGATTTTAAAAAGGAAATGACTTTAGATGAAGCTTTAGAACTTGCAGAAAAACATCAAATACCTGTTGAAAACCATCAAAAAAATATTGGACATATAATTAATTTATTCTTTGAAAAATATGTAGAAGAAACTTTAATTCAACCAACATTCTTATATGGTCATCCAGTAGAGATTTCACCATTAACAAAGAAAAATCCAGAAGATCCTAGATTTGTTGATAGATTTGAATTATTCATTGGTGGAAAAGAATTTGCTAATGCTTATACTGAATTAAATGATCCAATTGATCAATTAAATAGATTTGAAGATCAATTAAAAGAAAGAGATTTAGGAAATGATGAAGCAAATGATATCGATATGGACTTCATTGAAGCTCTAGAATATGGAATGCCTCCAGCTGGTGGAATTGGATATGGAATCGATAGATTGTGTATGTTATTCACTGAACAAGATTCAATTAGAGATGTAATATTATTCCCAACTATGAAAAATAGAGGATAAGTTTCATTTTATTTTCACATAAAAGACTTAAAAAGTCTTTTTTTTAGTTATTAATTGATATATAATTATAACAGGAGGTAGAGAAAATGAAAAAATTATTCAAAGAGAATGATTTAGTAAAAGTTGTTACAATTGCAATCTTAGTTACTTTAGTTCTTTCTTGGATAATTCCTGGTGGAAGCTTTTCTGGTTCTGAATTTACTGATTCAGGTTTAACTAGATTAGGATTAAATGAAGCTGCATTATCTGTTGTATATAGTGTTAGTTTCTTCTTACAACAAATTGCGTTTGTATTAATTCTTGGAGCTTTTTATGGAGTTATTTCAAAGACTAATGGTTATAAAGAACTAGTTACTAGATGTGCAAAATTTGTTAAAGGAAAGGAAATACCTGTTGTATTAACTGTTTCTGCATTAATAGCATTATTTGTATCTTTAAGTTCACAAATATTTATTTCAATGATCTTTATACCATTTGTTATAACTGTTTTATTAAGATCAAATCTTGATAAAAAAACTGCATTTATAGCTACATTTGGTTCAATCTTCATTGGAATGATTGGAGCAACATATGGTACTGAAGGATTATACTATTTTAATTATTACTTAGGAACAAAGATTACTACTGAAATTACAATAAGATTTGCTATATTAGCAATAGCTTATGTATTATTTAGTTTATTCAATGTTAAACATATTAAAAAAGTATTATCTAGCAAAAAAGCAATTGATGAATCTAAAGAAGATAAATTTGCTGTAGAAGCTTCTTCTAAAAAGAAACAAAAAGTATGGCCAATTATCGTGCTATTATCTATTGTTGCAGTATTTGCAATTTTAGGATATGTAAAATGGGAAGAAAGTTTCAATATTACATGTTTTAATAGTTTCCATGAATGGTTAATAGGTTTAAAGATTAGTAAATATACAATTGTTTCTTATATCTTAGGAAAAGTTACAGCATTTGGTACATGGGAATTATATTCAATTAACACAATTTTATTTGTAGTAATGATTATTTCTGCTATCATATACAAGGTTAACTTAGATGATTGTATTGATGGAATTGGAAATGGATTAAAACAAATGGCTAAACCAGCAGTATTTATGGTTTTAGGATATGCTGTATTCGTATTAATTTACTGGGCACCAATTGTTCCAACAATTTCACATTGGTTACTAAAATCATCATTTAATCCATTCTCAACAACTTTAGCTGCATTCATATCATCAGTATTTACTGCTGATTTTGGATACACTGGTTACACAGTTGGAGCATATTTAACTGCTGCTTATGCAAATAATATGAATCAAGCTTATGTAATTTATGCAGCAATGCATGGATTTGCACAAATGATTGCACCAACAAGTGTTATCTTACTTGCAGGATTAAGTTATGTAGGAATTTCTTACAAAGACTGGATGAAACATATTTGGAAATTTATCGTAGCATTGCTAGTTATATTAGTAATCATCTTCGCTTTATTAACATATATGTAATAATTAAGTACTAGTTTACTAGTGCTTTTTTTATGCTCTTTAATGATATAAGAAAAAGTGTTATAATTAAGAAATAATGGAGGTAATTATGAAGAAAGTATTAGTTACTGGTGCTGCTGGATGCTTAGGAAAATTAGTAATAAAATATTTATTGAGCGAAGGCAAATATGAAATAACTGCTATTGATATGAAAAATAGAAATAGTTATAAAGTTCTAAAAAAATATAATAAAAGAATTAATATAATATATGGTGATATAACTGACCCAATCTTAATTGATGCAGTTGTAAAAGAACATGATTATATTATTCATTTAGCAAGCATTAATCCAATATTAACAACCTTAAATAAAAAAGTATCTGAAGAAATAGATTATAAAGGAACAGAAAATATTGTGCGTGCTATTACTTTTTATAATCCAAAATGTTTTTTGATTTATCCATCAACAACTAATATTTATGGAAAAAGAAATAAAGAAGTATCAACTAATGATAGAGGACATATCAATGAAATGGATTATTATACTTTATCTAAATCAAATTGTGAGAAATTAATTAAAAATAAACTTTCTAATTATGTTATTTATCGTTTACCTAATGTATTAACTAATTTAAATAAAGAAAATTTTTCATATAATATGATTAATAATAATGGAGAATTTATAACAGACATCGATGCCGCTTATGGATTAGTTAAGTCTATTGAAATGAAAAATAGTATTAATAAAAAAGTGTATAATTTAACAGGTGGTATAAATTGCCGAATCACATCAAATGAATTATTAATAGAAATATTGAAAATTTATGGCCTTAGTAAAAAATTCTTATGGGCTAAAATATTTATGGAAAAAACTTTTATACCTAATGAATTTAGTGATAGCCAAAAAATAGAAAATATTCTTCATTACCAAAATGATTCAATTTCATCATATTTAATGAGATTGAAAAGACAAAGTAAAAATACAAGAAAAATAAATTGCACATTTGCTAAACCATTTATTTATATTATGAAAAAAAGGAATAGCAAATGATTGGATTATCTTTAGAAGGTGGCGGAGTAAAAGGAGCTTATCAAGCTGGAGCTTATATGGCTTTTAAAAAATGTCATATAAAATTTGATGGAATTGTAGGAACATCTATTGGTTCTTTAAATGGAGCTTTAATTGCCAGTGGTGATGGCGATAAGATGGTTGAGATGTGGAAAAATATTGATATTGCCAAAGCTCTATTATTTAATCCTGAAAAAATAGCAAAATTAGAAGCTAAAGATCCTTTTGTTTTTGCCTCAATACTTTCAGATATCATAAAAAATAAAGGTATTTCAACAGATGGTCTAATAGAAATAATTGAAAATAATGTAAATGAAGAGAAGTTAAAAAAATCAAAAAAAGACTATGGACTTTGCACAGTTAGAGTTAAAGGCATGAAACCATTATATTTACTTAAAGAAGATATTCCTAAAAATACTTTAGGCAAATTTATAATGAATAGTTGCTATTTGCCAGTTTTTAAAATGGAAAAAAGTGTAGATAATAGTTATTATTTGGATGGTGGATTTTATGATAATTCTCCATATAATATGCTTATTAAAAAAGGATATAATAAAATATATAATGTTGGAATGCATGGAATTGGTTTTAGTAGAAAACCAATTAAGGGTGTAGAAATAATAAATATAAAACCAATAAGGTCGGTTGGTGGAATTATAACATTTAATAAAAATGTTATTGAAGAAACTATTGAAATGGGCTATTTTGATACTCTTAGAGTATTAAAAAAATATGATGGCTATAATTACGTTTTTAAAAGAAAAAAATTAAAATTTTATCAAAGGATAATTAAAAAAATAAATAGAAAAGAAATTAAAAGAGTTGAAAATTTCTTCTTTTCTAAAAATGAAAAAGAAACAATAATTAATGCAGTTGAATACATTATGAGAAAAGAAAAAATTAATTATTATAAAATATATAATATAAAAAAGATTATTAGAATGATTAAGAAAAAATATAAAAAAGATCATTTTGTATATAATTTTGTTCGAAATTTAAATGTTTTGTAGTATAATATCAACGAAAGAGGTGTTTTATGGGAAGAGCATATGAGGTAAGAAAAGCAAGTATTCAAAAAACTGGAGCAGCAAAAGCAAAATTATATTCTACTTTTGCTAAAGAAATTTATTTAGCAGCTAAAGGTAATCCAGAAATTGAAACTAATATAAGTTTAAAAAGAGTTTGTGACAAAGCAAAAAAACAACAAGTTCCTGCTGATATTATTAATCGTGCAATTGATAAAGCAAAAGGCGCTAATGGTGATGACTATAAAGAAGTTGTTTATGAAGGATTTGGTCCTGGAGCTTCAACTTTAATTGTTAATACACTTACAGATAATGTTAATAGAACAGTTGCTTATGTAAGAGAAGCTTTTAATAAAGCACATAAAAGTTTAGGTGTATCAAATTCGGTATCATACAATTATGATCATTTAGCAATTGTAAGTTTTAATTCAGATAAAGAAGAAGAAATATTAGATGCTGTAATAATGGCTGGTATAGATCCAATAGATTTTGAATCAGATGAAGGAATAATAACAATATCTGTTAACCCAAGTGATAGAAATAAACTTAAAGATGCAATTGAAACTATTTTGCCAAGTGTTGAATATGACTTTGATGAAGTAGGCATGTTTGCAAAAGATAAAGTTAAACTTGAAGGCGAAGAATTAGAAGTATTTACAAGGCTATTAACAATGTTAGAAAACATTGAAGATGTTACTGAAGTTTACCATAATGTTGAATTAGACTAATAAATGATTGAATTCAATCATTTTTTTCATTTGTTTTTCACAAATATATAGTATATTTAAGTTAAGAGGTGAGATTATGAATATTTTAATTGTTGATGATGAAGAATTAATAAGAAATGTTATTAAAGAATATTTAATAATTGAAAACTACAAATTTGATGAAGCTAAAGATGGAAAAGAAGCAATCAAATTAGCTGAAAAAAATAATTATGATTTAATAATTATGGATATAATGATGCCTGAAATGGATGGATATCAAGCGGTTAAAAAAATTAAAAGCTTTAATTCAAGTATTCCATTTATAATGTTGTCTGCACGTGGAGAAGAATATGATAAATTAATTGGGTTTGATTTAGGGGTTGATGATTATGTTACAAAACCATTTTCACCTAAGGAATTAATTGCAAGAATAAAAGCTATAACAAAAAGAAATAATAATAAAAATGAATTAGTGTGTTTTGATGGAATAAAAATTGATAGCAAGGCCCATGAAGTTTATGTTGATAATCAATTAATAACATTGACACCAAAAGAATATGAACTATTAAATTATTTAATAGATAATAGAAATATAGTTTTATCTAGAGAACAATTATTAACTAATGTCTGGGGATATGACTTTTATGGTGATGATCGTACTATAGATACCCATATAAAGACACTAAGAAGTAACATTGGAAAATATAGGGATTTAATTAAAACTGTTAGAAAAGTAGGTTATAAATTTGAATACAGAGACTAAGAAACAAACAAGAAGTATAAATTTTAAGACGCTATGTTACTTAGTGGTTTTCAGTGTTTCAATATTATTATTATTATGGATATTTCAAATAGCATTTTTAAATTACTTTTATGAAAAATATCAAATTAATAATGTTACAAAAATTGTTGATAAAATAAATAATTCTAATTTGGATGAAATTAATTTAAATATAGAAGCATTGGCTTATAAAAACAACGTTTGTATTCAAATAGATAATTATAATGGTATTTCAGAAAAATATAATCTTATGATGAATGGCTGTGAATTAAATAATAAAAGTAAAATATACCAATATAAAAATGAAATAATAAAATCAAATAAAAAATATACTGCAATTAAAATTGTTGATAAGAATTTTGCAACCAAAGGTATATTGTATGGAGTAAAAAAAATGGATTCATATATTTATATCTATGCTCCACTTGAAGAAATAAATTCAACTTCCGTTATTTTAAAAAATCAAATCATCTATATTTTTGCAATAGTATTAATTATATCTATTGTAGTATCTTACTTTTTATCTAAAAAAATTACAGAACCTATTTCAAGAATAACAAAAAAAGCCAAAGAACTAGGAAATGGAAATTATGATTTGAAAATCGAGTCTAGTGATATTACTGAAATAAATGAACTCGCAACAACATTAAATGAAGTAGGTAATGAATTATCTAAAACAGATGAAATGCGAAGAGATTTAATGGCTAATGTATCTCATGACTTAAAAACACCTTTGACAATGATTAAAGCTTATGCAGAAATGATAAGAGATATTTCTTATAAGGATGATAAAAAAAGAGATGAACATCTAAATATAATTATTGATGAAACAGATAGATTAACAATTTTAGTTAATGATATTTTAGAATTATCAAAAGAAGAAGCAAATGCTGATTATTTAAAAATAGAAGAATACGATATAGTTTCAGAAATTAAAAATATTATTAAAAAATATGAAATAATAAAAGAAACAGAGAATTACAATTTTATTTTAGAAATGCCAGAGCAAGCAATAGTAAACGCAGATAAGAATAAAATCAATCAAGTTGTATACAATTTAATTAATAATGCTATTAATTATACTGGTGATGATAAAGTAGTTATTATTAAAGTTAGTGAAAGCCAAGATGAATATTTGATAGAAATCATTGATACAGGAAAGGGTATTTCAAATAAAGATATAAAATATATTTGGGACAGATATTATAAAAAAGAAAAAAATCATAAGCGCAGTGTTGTAGGAAGTGGTGTTGGATTATCTATTGTAAAAAATATTTTGATAAGACATAATTTTGAATACGGCGTTAAAAGTAAAAAAAATAAAGGAACTACTTTCTATTTTAGAATTCCAAAATAATTCACATTAATTTCACACAATTATCACTTTTATGATTTAAAATGAAAATATGAAAGAGAGATGATGTGAAGAATAAAAAAGTAGTCAAATAAAAAATAAACATAAACTCTATATATAAAAAATTTTAAATAAATATAAACTCAAACTCACACTTTTTAGAAAAAAGACTACGCTATGTCTTTTTTCTTTTTTTATAAAAAATTATTTGATATAATATGTATTAGAATCGAGGATTAAAATATGACTGAAAAAGTAGCAAAAATAATGGTGGGATTATTCGGTGGCTTAGGCGGCGCTTTAGTTGGAAAATATATTACAATATTTATAATAAGCTTAATGCCTATTTTAGAATTACGTGGAGGTTTAATTGCAGCAAAATTATTAGGATTATCTGCAGTACAAAGTTTTATTATTTGTTTTATAGGAAACATTCTTCCAATTCCAATTATTTTATGGTTAATTGAACCAATATTTAAATTTTTAAGAAGATGGAGTTTCTTTGAAAGATTTATTTCATGGTGTGAAAAAAAAGCACACTCTAAAAAGGAACAAATTGAGAACTTGAAATATTTTGGATTATTCTTATTTGTTGGAATACCATTACCAGGAACTGGTGCTTGGACAGGATGTCTTATTGCATCTTTATTAGGTATGGATAAGAAAAAATGTACAATTGCTGCTATAGGCGGCGTAATATTGGCAGGAATAATAATGCTAATATTTAGTTATGGTGTATTAGGATTGGTGATATAGTGACAAAATTATATTTGATTATAAATAATTGCTTTATGGCTGAAAATATTATTTATAAAGATTATATAGATTTAGATACTAAAAGGCAAAACCGACCATTAAATGTTAATGGTGAAAAAGTAGCTTTGACAATAGCAAAGAAAAAAAATCTTCAAGATGTTGATCAAGTCTTTTCTTCTACATTTTTTTCAGCGATTGATTCTGCTAAATATTTATCAGATAAATTAAATTTAGATTTAGTGATTGATAATCGACTTAATGATAGAGTTGTTGGAGATTTAAATGATTCAAATTTGAATTTAAGAAATTTACAAGAACATGATTTTGATTATAAATTAGTTGGTGGAGAATCATTAAATGATGTCAAAGAAAGAATATCTAATGCAATAAAAGAAATAATTCAAAATAATGAGGATTCAAGTATTGCGGTATTTACTCATAATATTCCTGCACTTTGCTTATTATCTATTTGGTGTGAAAAAGGATTTAATTATGAAGAAAAATTAATTCTTGATTACAAAGAATCTGTTATTTATGATGGAATGCGCAGTGAATATAATATATATGAATTAGTTTTTGAAAAAGAAAAAATTATTGATATTAATAAAATTAATTAGTAGAAATACTAATTTTTTTATTATTAGTAGCATAATATAATTTAGTACTTGACAAAACCAAGTAGTAGATATATTATATTACTTGTAAAGAGGTGATCTGAAATAAATACTCAATTTAAAAAAGGAGTTTTAGAATTACTTGTTTTAGTGATGGTAGAAAAAAAAGATATGTATGGATACGAATTAGTTGAAGCAGTTTCAAAGATTGTTGATGTAAATGAAGGAACCATATATCCTATTTTAAAAAGATTAACAAATGAAAATCTTTTTGAAACTTATCTAGAAGAATCTAAAGAAGGTCCTGTTAGAAAATATTATCATATTACAGTAAATGGAAAAAAGAAAAAGAAAGAACAATTAGAAGAATGGTTGAAATTCGAGTCAAGCGTAAATGAATTTATAAAAAAAGGAGATAAAAATAATGAATAAAGAAGAGTTTATAAATAAGTTAAGAAAAAAATTAAATATATTAGAAAAAAATGAAATAGAAGATATTGTAGAAGAATATGAAGGCTACATAGAAGAAAAAATTAATAGTGGAATGTCTGAAACTGATGCGGTTAAAGCTTTGGGAGACATAGATGAAATAACAAAAGATTTACTAAGTGCATATAAAATAAAAGATAATTATTCAAATAATAGAGGGATAAATTTAATAAATAATTTTACTGATGCAGTTATGGATGGCATTGATTCATTTATTGCAATATTTAGACATAAAAGCTCTAGAGAGGTAGCTAAAATTATTGTTGAAATTATAATGCTATTTATTATTATTTCAATATGTAGAATTCCATTTATTATATTGTCAGATATTGGCTATGATGCTTTAATGACATTTGGTAATACTGTAGGAAGCATTTTATATCATATTTGGGATTTAATTATAAATATTATATATTTCTGTTTAGCTATTATTTTCTTCTTTAAAATATTAAAAGAAAGAATAATTGGTGAAAATACACCAGAAGTTAATCCAAGTGAAAAGAAAACTACTTCTAAAGGAAGCAAAACAAATGAAAAATCAAATACAAAAGTTGATGCTAAAAATGAAAGAACAAGCATAATAGATGTCTTTGCAAATATATTTTTATTCTTTGTTAAATTTATTGTAGCATTTATTGCTATAGGTAATGGTTTCTTTATTGCCGGATGCTCTTGCTGTTTAGCTATAAGTATTTTCTTGATTTGTAAAGGTGTAACATATTTCGGAATTACATTACTTGCTATAGCTGTACTTGCATTTTCAATTGCTATATTTGAATTATTGATAAATTTTATATTTGATAGAAAAAATAATTTTTGTAAATTTTTAATTATTATATTATCTTCATTAATAGTTGGTGGAACAGGGATGGGATTGTTTGCAACTGAAATAGCAGAATCTTCTTTTGATACAAAAGTGCCATCAAATATTAAATTTGATACAATTGAAAAAAATATTGAAATGCAAGATAACATTGTTTTTCCAAGTTACTATAATCTTATTGTTGATGAAGAAATGGGAAATGATATAAAGATTGTATACAATTATTCACAAGAATATATTGACCTTAAAGTAAATGTCAGAACTTATGATGATGGTGAATATGTGATATATCACCCAGATTTCAATGCTTCATGGAGTAATAAAACTTTAAATAGAATCATAAAAGATGCTAAAGCTAAAAAATTCTTTGATTATAGTAAACTGTTAAGTGTTAAGATTTATGTTAATAAAGAAAACTATGATAAATTAATTGCCAATCGTGAAAATTATGGAATAGTTAATGACAATTGCTATTGTATTAATGGTTATTGTGAATGTGATTAAATGTAGATTAATATCTACATTTTTTTATTATCTTTTTATGAATAAAATACTTGTTTTATTTATATAATTATGGTATTATCAATAGTGATTTATATATTGATTTATATAAATGTAATAAGTGGAAGGGAACGCGGATTAGCCCAAACCACTTACGCGAACCAAATTATTATAGGAGGTGTTATCGTGGCTAAAGAAATCGTAAGAAGAATTAAATTACAAATCGACGCTGGTAAAGCTACACCTGCTCCACCAGTTGGAACAGCGCTTGGACCTGCTGGAGTAAACATCCAAGAATTCTGTACTAAATTTAATGATGCAACAAGAGAAAAGATGGGTACTATCGTTCCTTGTGAAATATCAGTATATGATGACAGAAGTTTTGATTTTGTATTAAAGACTCCACCAGCTGGATTCTTAATAAAACAAGCTGCTAAAATTCAAAAAGGAAGTAGTAAAGGTGCTAATGAAACAGTTGCAACTTTATCACAAGAACAATTAAGAACTATAGCAGAAACAAAATTGCCAGATTTAAACGCATATGACGTAGATGCAGCAATGAATATTATTGCTGGAACTGCAAAAAATATGGGTGTTAAAATCGAAGACGAAAAATAATAAAAGAAATTTAATATTTCAAATCCGCCAAATAAACCACAGTTAGGAGGAAAAAAAGATGAGAAAATCAAGTAAGAAATATGTGGAAGCTTCTAGTAAAGTAGAAAAAAATAATTTTTATTCTATTGATGAAGCAGTTAAATTAGTTAAAGAAACATCTATAACTAAATTTGATGGAACTGTTGAAGTTGCAATCAAACTTAATGTTGATCCTAAAAAAGCAGATCAACAATTAAGAGGATCTCTAGTTTTACCTAACGGATCAGGAAAATCTAAAAAGATTTTAGTAATAGCAAAAGGTACTGCTGCTGAAGCCGCAAAAAATGCTGGTGCTGATTATGTTGGAGAAAAAGATATGATCGAAAAAATCCAAAAAGAAAATTGGTTTGATTTTGATGTAATTATCGCAACTCCAGATATGATGCCTGAATTAGGAAAAATTGGTAGAGTTTTAGGACCTAAAGGTTTAATGCCAAACCCTAAAACTGGTACTGTAACAGTTAACCCAGTTAAAACTATTGAAGATATCAAAAAAGGTATGGTTGAATTCAAAACTGATTCTTTTGGAAACATTCATACTATCATTGGTAAAATTTCATTTGACGATAAAAAATTAGCTGAAAATTTAACTTATGTTATTTCTACAATAATAAAATTAAAACCAGCTTCTGTTAAAGGAAAATTTATAACTAATATTTCTATAGCTTCAACAATGGGCCCTGGAATTAAATTAGATCAAAATTCTTTTGACATTTAATCAAAAATGTAATAAAATACTACTGAAAAAGCGATTAACCAGAGACAGCATGGGAAGTAATTCTTAATAATCATGCCGAGGGAAATCTTAATTCATACTTTTTATGATTTAAGCTTTTCATACGGGAAAGCTTTTTTAGTAAAATAAGGAGGAATTATATGGCAAGTACAAAAATTCTTAATGCAAAAAAAGAAGTCGTTGCACAAATCACTGATAAGATTAAAAATAGCGAATCAGTTATTGTTTTCCAATATCAAGGATTAACTGTTGACGAATTAAGCGAATTAAGAAAAAGCCTAAGAGAAGTTAATGCTGAAGTTAAAGTTTATAAGAATACTTTATTAATGAGATCTTTAGACGATTTAAATATCAGTTTAGATGGATTCTTAGAAGGACCAAACGCTATACTTTTTGGTAAAAATTTATTAGAACCAATTAAGGTTATTGCTGATTTTGCAAAAAAACACGATAAACTAAGTATTAGAGTTGGAATTATTAGTGGCGAAACAGCTGATTTAGCTACTATAAATGAATATGCAAATATTCCATCATTCGAAGGATTGTTAACAATGCTTGCTGGTGGTATGATTCAACATGTTCGTGACTTATCTATAGGATTAAACCTATACGCAGAAGGCCTAGAAAAATAAGAAAGAGGAGGAATTTTAAATGGCAAAATTTACAAAAGATGAATTCATTAATGGATTAAAAGAAATGACTATTCTTGAAGTTAAAGAATTAGTTGATGCAATGAAAGAAGAATTTGGAGTTGATCCAAGTGCTGTAGCTGTAGCTGCTGCTGCTCCTGCAGAAGCTGCTGAAGAAAATGCTGCTAAAACAGTAGTATTAAAATCAGCTGGTGGAAATAAAATTGCAGTTATTAAGATTTTAAAAGAAATTACTGGCTTAGGATTAGTTGACGCTAAAGCATTAGCTGACAACGGTGGAAATGTTAAAGAAAACGTTCCTGCTGATGAAGCAAACGCTATTAAAGCTCAATTAGAAGAAGCTGGAGCAGAAATCGAATTAGCTTAATTTTATAAAAAAATTAGTAAATTGTGTAATAACTATTGACAAAAATTAATAAGTTATTATATAATTTACTAGCAATGCCCGATTAGCTCAGTTGGTAGAGCGCACGGCTGTTAACCGTTAGGTCGTAGGTCCGAGTCCTACATCGGGCGCCATGAGAATTTAAACACTAGTTATGCTAGTGTTTTTTTCATGCTTTTTCTAACATATATCACTAACTTATGATATAATATTATCTAGATATCATTTTTTTAAGGAGTGATAAAAAGTGAAAGTAATTTTATTAAAAGATGTTAAAGGTCAAGGCAAAAAAGACCAAATAATAAATGTATCTGATGGTTATGCAAATAATTTTTTAATTAAGAATAATTTAGCAGTGGCAGAGACAAAAAGAAGTAAGGAAGTTTTAGATATTCAACTTGCAAAAAGACAAGCAGAAGAAGATAAAAGAGTAAGCGAATATCAAGAAATTGCTGATAAGTTAAATAATAAAACAATTAATTTTCAAGTTAAAACTGGTGCACAGGATAAAGTTTTTGGAAACATATCAACAAAACAAATAAGTGAACAATTAAAAAAACTTGGATATACTATTGATAAAAAATGTATTCATCCCCTTTATGCTATAGATTCATTAGGAACACATAAAGTTGAAATTGAATTACATAAAAAAGTCAAATTTAATATTAATGTAACATTAAAAAAGTAGGTGAATAGTATGGCTAATAGAAAAATGCCACAAAATATTGATGCTGAAATGTCAGTTTTGGGAGTAGCTTTTTTAGATAAATATGCTCTTGAAAAAATAGTTGAAGAAGTAGATTCTTCTATGTTTTATAGTGAACAAAATAAAAAATTATTTGAAGCATTACATGAATTATATAAGAATCGTATTGCTATTGATATTACTACTGTAAAAAATGAACTTGATAAACAAAAAAACTTAAATTCTGTTGGTGGAGTTGAATATATTTCAGAAGTAATAGATTCTGTAGCTACTGCAGCCAATTTAGATTATTATATAAAAATAATTAAAGAAAAAGCATTAAGAAGAAAATTAATAGAAACTGCAACAGACATAATATCTGATACATATGAAGAAGAAGGTAATGTTGCAAATTTATTAGATAATGCTGAAAAGAATATATTAAATGTTATTAAAGCTCGTCAAACAAGTGAGTTTAGACCTATTGGAGATGTTTTGAGAACTGCTCAAGAGCAATTAGAAGAAATGTCTAAAAATAAATCTGCTATTACAGGATTACCTACTGGGTTTTATGATTTAGATAAATCCACAGCAGGTTTCCATGAAGGCGAATTAATAATTATAGCTGCTCGTCCTGGTATGGGAAAAACTGCCTTTGCATTAAATGTGGCAACTAATGCAGCAATGCAAACTGATAAAGCCATAGCTGTATTCAACTTAGAAATGTCAGCTGAACAATTGGTTAATAGAATGATTTCCGCTGTTGGTCAAATCGAAGGTGAAAAATTAAAAACTGGTATTTTAGGAAACAATGACTGGAAAAAATATAATGAAGCTATTAGTCAACTTGCAGATACAAATATTTATATTGAAGATAATGCAGGTATTACAGCTCCAGAAATTAAAGCGAAATGTAGAAGACTAGCAAATAGTGAAAAAGGCCTAGGTTTAGTTGTAATCGATTACTTGCAGTTAGTTACTACAGGTGGTAGAACAGAGTCAAGACAGGTTGAAGTATCTGACATATCAAGATCTTTTAAAACTTTAGCAATGGAATTAAAAGTACCAGTAATTGCTTTAGCACAGTTATCACGTAATGCAGAACGTAGTGAAACAAAACAACCAAGACTTGCAGATTTACGTGAGTCAGGTTCTATAGAACAAGATGCTGATATTGTATTGTTTATTAACCGTGCAGATTATTATGAAGCAAAAACTGATAATAAAGTTAATATTGTTCCTGCAGAACTAATCATTGCTAAACATCGTAAAGGTTCAACTGGATTAATTAATTTATTATTTGAATTAGATAAGAGCTGCTTTAAAAATTATTTAAAAGTAGATAATAATATGGAATAAAAGGTGATAAGGTGAAAAAAAAGGATAAAATAATAACATGTATTTTTAGCATTATTATTTTAATATTTTTAGTATTATTTTGCTCATCAGGAAGAGATTATAATTCTCCAAAAACAGTTTATCAAGTTTATTTAAATGGTGCTAAAATGGGAATTATAGCTGATTCTAATGAATTATATAACTTAATAAACGAAGAACAAAAAGATATAAAAGAAAAATATAATGTTAATAATGTATATCCTCCTTTAGGATTTGAAATAGTAAAATATATTACATATGATGATAATATAGTCGATGCTAATAAAATTTATGAAAAGATTAAAGATCAAGATGATTTTACAATTCAAGGATATCAAGTTACAATATCTAGCTCAGAAGATGATAAAGAAGACATTATAATTAATGTACTTGATGAAAACATATTTAAACAAGCTTTAAAGAATGTTGTTACAGCATTTGTAAGTGAAGATGAATTTAATAATTATATTAATAACTCGCAAGCTGAAATTGTTGAAACTGGAGAAATAATAGAGCACATGTATTTCAAAGAAAATATTTCTATTAAAAAAACATTTATAAGTGCTAATGATAAAATTTATACTGACGAAAATGAATTATCACAATATTTATTATTTGGTAAAAATGCAGAAAAAAAGAATTACTCAGTTCAAGAAGGAGATACTATAGCAAGTATTTCTGAGAAGAATGAGTTGAATACACAAGAGTTTTTAGTTGCTAATCCAAAATTTAGAACCGAAAATAGTTTATTAGCTATTGGCGAAAATGTTAATATTAATTTGATTAATCCACAATTAACTTTAGTTGAAGAGTTACACGTTGTTCAAGATGTTGAAGCAGTATTAAATAAAGAAACTCAATATGATAATTCAAAACCTAGTACATATTCTCAAGTCACACAAGCGGGCGTTACTGGTATTACAAGATTCACCCAAAAAGTTCAAGTAGTAAATGGTGAACAAAACCAAGGTGTTGAAGTAGTAAGCCGTGAAACAATTAGAGACGCTGTTACAGAAATCACAGTTAAAGGTAAAAAACAAAGTTCTTATATTAGCGGAAGCTTTGTTGATACTGGTGGAGACTGGGCATGGCCAACTAATTCACCATACTTGATTACTTCAGAGTTTGCGTATCGTTGGGGAAAAATGCACTATGGAATTGATATATCTGGAACGGGATATGGATCACCAATTTATGCAGCCAAAGATGGAATAGTTGTTACTTGTTCAACTCATTATTCATTAGGTAAATATATAGTTGTTCAACATGAAAATAATTATTATACTATGTATGCCCATTTATCTGCTCAAAAAGTAAGAGAAGGTCAAACAGTTTCTCGTGGTCAAACAATTGGATCAATGGGATCTTCTGGATTCTCAACAGGAACACATTTACATTTTAGTGCATCAGTTGGAATGCCATATGAAGGTGGAACATTCTTTAATCCATGGAAGTTGTATAGATAATGAAAGTATGTGTTTTATCAAGTGGTTCAAAAGGTAATGCCACATACATAGAAACTGATAAATATAAACTTTTAGTAGATGCAGGAAGAAATGCTAAATATTTAGCAGAGTGTCTTGAAAAAATAAATGTTAATCCGCATGATATTGATTATTTAATAATTAGTCATACTCATAAAGATCATATTTCAGCACTTCCTGTTTTTGCTAAAAAATATAAACCAGTTTTATTATTAAGTCAAAAATTATTTGAAGATATCGAAGAAATAAAAGATTATAACGATATCATAATTTATGAAGATGAAGTAATATTAGATGGTTTAAAGATTTCTTGCATAAAAGCTTCTCACGATGCTGTTGATGCAAGAAATTTTATATTTGAAAGTGAAGGAAAAAAAGTTGTATATCTAACAGACACTGGATATATTAATCAAAAATATTTTAAAAAATTGAATAATTGTAATATATATTTATTTGAAAGTAATCATGACATAGAAATGCTTATGAATGGACCATATCCTAAATTTTTAAAACAAAGAGTTGTTGGTAGCGTTGGCCATTTATCGAATAAAGATTCTAGTTTTTACTTAAGTAAATTAGTAGGACCAAATACTCAAAAGATTTTATTAATGCACTTAAGTGAAAAAAATAATACAGAAGAAAAAGCATTAAAAATGATTAATGATACTTTTAAAGAATATAATATTCCATTTAATAATATTGAATGTGCTAAACAAGATGAAATAAGTGAAGTGATTAATTTATGATAAAGATTATATGCTCTGGAAAATTAAAAGAACAATATTTGAAAGATATGATAAATGATTATACAAAAAGAATTTCAAAATATCATAAAATTGAAGTTGTAGAATTAAAAGATGAAAATTCTTTAGATAAAGAAAGAGATAATATATTAAAAAATATTAATAAAACTGATTATGTTGCTATATTAGATCTTAAGGGTGAAATGTTAACAAGTGAAGAATTTGCAGGTTTTATTGATAAAACTTTCTTAGTATCGGGTACTATTGATTTTATTATTGGAAGTTCTTTAGGGATTCATGAAGATATAAAAAAATTAGCCAATAAAAGTATAAAATTTTCTAATATGACATTTCCTCATGGATTATTTAGAGGAATATTATTAGAACAAATATATCGAGGATTTAAAATTAATAATAATGAAACATATCATAAATAGGATGTGAGAATATGATTGGAAATGATTGGAATTTAGTATTAAAAGATATTATGGAAACAGATTCATTTCATAATTTAATTAATAAAGTATACAAAGAATATGAGAATAAAATTATATATCCAGAAAAAAATCAAATATTTAATGCCTTGAAATTTACATCATATAAAAATACAAAAGTTGTTATTGTCGGACAAGACCCTTATCATGGTGAAAATGAAGCTCATGGTTTATCATTTTCAGTTCAAAAAGGAGTAAAAGTTCCACCATCATTAAAAAATATATACAAAGAATTAAATGATGATTTAAATGTTCCAATAAAAAATGATGGTGATTTAACATCTTGGGCAAATGAGGGAGTACTTTTATTAAATTCAGTATTAACTGTTGAAAAAGATTCTCCAGCATCTCATAAAAAAATAGGCTGGGAATTATTTACTGATTATATAATAAAAAAATTAGATGAAAAAGAAGAACCTATAGTATTTATTCTTTGGGGAAATTTTGCAAAAGCAAAACAAGAACTTATAACTAATCCTAAACATTTGGTTATATCTTCACCTCATCCATCTCCTTTTTCAGCAAGAAATGGATTCTTTGGAAGTAAACCATTTTCTAAAACAAATGGATTTTTAAAAAAGAATGGGCAAGCTCCTATAAACTGGTAATTTACTACCAGTTTTTTTATATAAAAAAAGACATATTTAAATATGCCTAAAGTTTTATATCATCATCAATTTTTTTGACACTATATAATTGAGATATTTTATATTTATTTATTTTAGCAACAATATTTGATGGAAATTTTCTTATCATACCATTTAATTCAGTAGTATTCTTATTAAAATAGTTTTTAGAAGCAGTTAATTTTTCATCTGTTTCTTTAATTTCCTTTAAGATATCTTTCATATCTTTGTTGTCTTCTAATACTTTATTGTCATTATATAAAGTTTTAATTAAATTAATACCTTCAGTTAATTTCTTATCTTTGTCAAAATTATTAATATTTTTATTTTTTAAATTAACATATTCTTTTAAATAATCCTTATTATCATCAATATTAGATTTAATGATTTCACTAGCTTTATTTATTAAATCATATCTATCACTAAAAGATTCATTAATTTTATTTGTAGATTGTTCTATTTTATTATTTAAATATTGCATTTGAGTATAATAAATTACATATACTATACCAACTATTCCACATATAATTATTAATACTAAAAGTGTAATTATTAATTCCATTTTATCACTCCTTATTTTTAATAATTATACCATTAAATAATATAAATTGGTATAATTAAAATGGTGATGAAAATGAATTATTCTTTAAAAAAAGTTGTTGTTGGTTATTTAGAAGAAAATTGCTATATACTAAATTATAATAATAAAACGTATCTTATAGATCCAGGAGATGAACCTAAAAAAATAAAAAAAGAATTAAAAAATGTAAATGAGTTAGAAATATTAATTACTCATCATCATTATGATCATGTTGGAGCATTAGATTATTTTGAAAAAGAATACAATACAAAACATAATAATTTTAATAATCCTAATTTTGAAATAATTAAGAATCCAGGACATTCAAAAGATTCTATATCTTTTTATTTTAAAGATTTAAATATTATGTTTTGTGGAGATTTTATTTTTAAAAATAATATTGGTAGAACTGATTTTATAGATGGATCAATGCATGAAATGAGAGAAAGTTTAAAAAATATTTCAAATTATGCTGATGATATAATTTTATATCCAGGCCATGATGATTCTACAATATTAGGTGATGAAAAAAAACATTTTAAAATTTACTTTTAAAATGTTTTTTCAGAATATACATGACTATAATTTATTCTTTCTTCAAACTCTACATAGTTTAGATAAATCATTCTTATTAAATACCAATATCCTGTTTTAGGATCCATAATAATTAAATGATCTCTTCCTGCTTCTTCAATAATTCCGTCATAAACTTTATCTTGCCATTCTTTAGAATCAGGATATGATACATAAGCTTTAACTTTTTTGCCTTTGTTTAACCTTAAAATATTTTCAATATAACTTTGTTCCATTGGCATTGATTCATAAAAATTAGTATTTCCTGGTGGAGTAGTATTTGTATTATCATTTGTTGCTGTTGGGAATGTAGGATTTTGAAAATAACTGCCGTTCATAAAATATCACCTCATTTGTATATATTCCTTCAATTGAAAAAATATGCATAATATTATATACTATAATAGTAGGTGACAATATGAGACTAATAGGAATCAATGATAAAAGAAATATTAGCTATAAAAAAATATTGCCTTTATTATGCTTGGGAATAATTGTGTTATCTATTATAGTATTCTATAAATCTTATGCAATTTATCAACTTGAAAATGATTATGAAGTAATTAATTCTAAAATTGGTAATTACACTATGGGTGATATAAGAATAATGACAGTTGTGGATGGAAAAGAGACTGAATCATTTCCTACATATGAATCTAATTATTTAATGACAAATATTGAATGTACTAATGGACTAAATGCAACTTGGGATGCAGTCAATTGGAGATTAGCAATTGAAAATATTTCCAGTGATAATTCTAAATGTACTATTTATTTTGATAGTACTAAAAAGAATTCTGAAAAGCCAATAAATTATAGCCAATCAGCTTTATTAAATAATGTAGAAGATAGCAAAAATACAACTATTAAAAATATAAAACAAAGTGTAATTGAAAAAATATATCCTATTGGAAGTATATATTTAAGTACTACTGATGACACAATAGATAGTGTTGCTAATAAATTTGGGGGAACTTGGATTAAGTATTCTGAAGGTGCATCATTGATAAGTTCAGACTCAAATTATTCAATTAACTCAACTGGTGGATCTGATATTGTAACTTTAGCATCAAATAATATCCCATCACTTAAATTAACAGGTACTACAAATTCAACAGGAAGTGGTTATTCTATAGGATATACTTATGCAAATAGAACTGTTAGTTCTTGGAGTGGGGCACATACTCATAATATATCAAGGGAATTTGGGACAACTACAAATCTTGCTACATCCCCAGAAAGTGAAACGTATTCACAGTTATCTGGTTCTAGTGCTGCAACGAGAGTTTGGTCAAGTTCTCCAATATCAGCTACAACGATAACAGTATCTGGACAAACTGTAACTGAATACTTTGCTAATAGTATTTCTGGAGTTGCATCCCATTTTCATACATTTACAGGAAATTATACTAATAATTCTACAAAAAGCATTAATATTAAAAATCCATATACGTCAGTATATATGTATAAAAGAATAAAATAATTTTGAAAGATAGGTGATAAAATGAAAAAAAATATTTCTTTAAAACAAATGACATGTTTCTTCATATGTGCATTTGTATTTTTATCACTTGTTGTAATATATAAGTCTTATGAGATTTCTTTATTAAAAAATAAATATAATAACATAGAAAAAGTTATTAATAATACATATGATTTTTCCAATCAATTAGCAGTTACAGTTGATGGACAAGAAACAAGTTCATTTCCAACTAAAGATTCAAATTATTCTGTAAAAAGTATAGATTGTACTAATGATGTTGTGGCAAAATGGGATAATGAAAATTGGAAATTAGTAATAGATGATATGTCAGCAACAAGTACAAAATGTACTGTTAATTTTAAAACTGGTATATCTAGTCAAAACGATATTGCATTGTATTCTAAAGAAGATCTTTTAGCATTAAATAGTGAATATCAAGATATGGCTGTTGATACTGTAAAAAGTTCGATTATAGATAGTATATATCCAGTAGGAAGTATATATATGAGTACTACTGATGATACAGTTGATATAGTTAAAGGAAAATTTGGAGGTACATGGGTTAAATATGCTCAGGGTACTACTCTTATTGGTGCAATCTCAACTTATGCAGCTAATTCAACAGGTGGAACAAATAGTATTTCACTTACACAATCTAATATTCCTTCTTTAAGTATGACAGGAACAACTGATTCAACAGGAAGTGGATATTCTATAGGATATGGATCTTCTAGTAGAGGAGTTAGTCCATGGAGTGCTTCTCACGGACATAGTGTATCAAGGGAATTTGGTATTAATGCAAATTTAAATATTAATCCTGCTTCAGAAACATATGCTCAAATAGCTGGAACTAATGCGTATACAAGATCATGGAGTTCAAGTCCGATATCATCAACAACTATTACAGTATCTGGACAAACAGTTAGTGATTATTATGCAAACAGTATAAGTGGAATTCAATCTCATAGTCATACTTTTACGGGAAATTATACTAATAATTCTCAACAAAATATTAATGTTCAAAATCCATATACAGCTGTATATATGTATAAAAGAACGGCATAAATCCTATTAATAGGATTTTTTTATGGTAAAAATTTCCCAGTGAAATAACTATTATTTTTATCTGATTTATAGTATAATTACTAAAGTAGAGGGTGATATAGTGGATTTTGATATAAAAAAAATCATTAGTCAAATAAATCATAAAAATCTATTTTTAAGAATTGTAATAACTTTGATTGGAACAATCCTTCTAGCTATGAATTATAATTTATTTTTAGATAGTAATAATTTAGTTATAGGTGGATTAAGTGGTTTAGCAATTATTTTCAAAAAATTATTTTCTTGGAATTCAACAATATTTATTTATGTTTTAACTGCTGTATTAATAATCATTGGATTATTCCTACTAAATAAAGAAGAAATATTTAAGGGATTATTTGTTTCATTATTATTTCCATTTTTTATAACATTTACTGCTCCATTATGTACAATATTATTAAAATATATTGAATTTAATGACAAGATATTAATTGCTTTAGCATCTTCTTTATTATTTGGTTTTGCTAATGGTATTATTTATCAAGCTGGATTTAATACTGGTGGATCAGATGTTTTAATGAAAATAATTAACAAATATGGAAAAATTACTGAGGGAAAAGCAACGTTTGTAATGAACATCGCAATTATTTTACTTGGTGGAATTGTATTTGATATAAATAATGTTGCTTATTCTGCAATAATATTATATTTAAGTACTATTATTATTGATCGTATGTTAATTGGAATTTCTAGAGCAAAAATGTTTTATATTAATACAAACGAAATTGATAAAGTTAGACAATTTATTTTAGAAGAATTAAAAACAGGTGTAACAATAATTTCAACTGAAGGTGGATATTCTAATAAAAAAGGAAAACTTTTAATGTGTGTTGTAGATAGTAAAGATTATTATATGTTTAGACAAGCAGTGTTAGAAATTGATCCAAAAGCGTTCTTTATTATTGATGACTGTTATGAAGTATCTGGTGGATATAAAAGAGAAAGAATCAATTTGTATGAGAGGTGAAAAAATGAAGTTAATTAGTATTGAAAATTGTTATAAAGTATATAAAAATGGAGTGACAGCTATTGCTGATTTATCTTTAGAAATAGATAAAAAAGAATTTGTTTTTATAATTGGTGCTACCGGTTGTGGAAAATCAACTTTAATTAAAATGCTTTATCGAGAAGAAAAACCAACTAAAGGAAAAATTAATGTTGGGGGAATTGATGTAGCTAAATTACGTAATAGTAAAGTATATAAATTAAGAAGAAAATTAGGAATAGTTTTTCAAGATTTCAAATTGCTTCCTAAATTAACTGTTTATGAGAATGTTGCTTTTGCTCTTGAAAGCATTGGTATGAAGGATAAAGATATAAGACCTAAAGTATTAGAAGCTTTAGATAAAGTTGGACTTAAAGATCGTTCTAGAAGTTATCCTAGAGAATTATCTGGTGGTGAACAACAAAGAGTATGTATTGCTAGAGCAATAGTTAATGAACCTAAGATTCTTATATGTGATGAACCAACTGGTAATTTAGACCCAATTACATCTAAAGAAATTATGAAGATACTAGAAAAACTAAATAAAGAATATGAAACAACTGTTGTAATGGTTACACATGATAGTGAAATAGTTAATAAAATGAAAAAAAGAGTTATTTTATTAGACAACGGTGTATTGGTTGGAGATTATTTGAAAGGAAGTTATAAAGTACATGAAAATATTTAGATTTTTAAAAAGAAGTATTAGAGATTCATTTAAAAGTGTATTTCGTAATTTTAGTTTAAGTGTTGCTGCAATCGCATGTACAACAATAACTCTTATTCTAGTAGCTGTATCAATAGTAATATCATATAATGTTTCATCTATTACACAAGAATTAGAAGATGAATTAACAATTGTTGTATATTTGAAAAAGGATGTTACTGATGAACAAATAGATAGTTTAAAAACAAACATTGTTCAAATGAAAAATGTTGAAGATGTAGAATTTAAAGACAATGATGAATGGAAATTAGAAATGCAAGAATATTCTGAAACTTATAAAACAGCATTAGAATATTTAGATGAAAATCCATTATTGGATTCATTTGTAGTAAAAGTTAAAAATGTAAATGATTTAAAAGAAACAGCAGATAATATTAGAAGTTATGAATTTGTAGAGAGTGCAAGTTATGGAGAAGGCATGGTAGAAAATATCATAACAATCTTTAATATTGTAAAAAAGATTACTCTAGCTATAGTTATATCATTAATTTTTGTAACAGCATTCTTAATTAATAACACAATTAAATTAACAATCTTTTCTAGAAGAAATGAAATTGAGATAATGCGTTTAGTTGGTGCAAGTAATATGACCATTAAACTACCATTTATGTTTGAAGGATTCTTTTTAGGAGTTCTAGGTAGTATTATTCCTATTTTTGTTACAATATATGGATATGTATTATTATTTGATCACTTTAATGGTTATTTAGTTTCTCAAATGATTACATTAGTTAAACCATTTAATTTTATATTATTTGTTTCATTAATTATTTTAGCAATTGGAACATTAATTGGAATGTTAGGAAGTTATAGGGCTGTTAGAAAGTACTTGAAAATATAATGAATAAATATTTCAAAAAATATATTTCATTAACATTAGTTTTATTATTTACTTTTAGTTTTTTACTAAGCCCTATAAGTGTTAATGCAGCAACGAAAGATCCTCAAACATTAGGTGATTTAAAAGATCAACTTGCAGCATTAAAAAAGCAAAAAAGTGATAATGATGCTAATCAAAAATATACCCAAGCACAAATAAATGCAAGAGAACAATCAATTAGAAATGCAGAATCAGAAATATCACAAGCACAAGCAGATATGGAAGCCGCTGAACAAAAGATTGATGAATCAAATACTAAAATAGATTCATTAAAAAATGAAACACAAAAATTATTAAAATTATTACAACAATTAAAAAGTCAAAATGCTTATGTAGAATATATTTCTGGTGCATCAAGTATTACTGATTTAGTAATGAGAACAAATGCAGTTGAACAAATTACTTCATCTAATCAAGACTTTTTAAATCAATTAGAACAATTAATAAAAGAAAATGAACAGTTGAAAATCGATTTGCAATCCAAACAAAAAGATTTAGAAGTAAAAATAACAAATTATCAAGCAACAATTAAAAGTTTATATGGTAACTTAGAATCTTATGATAAGTTTGCTTTAGACATAGATACTCAAATTAAGACTATGCAAAATCAGGTTAATTCATATGTTAAATTGTGTGCAAGTAGTTCTAAGAGTTATTTAGGTGATAATGAATTATTAACAGATTGTACTAATGTGCCATATAACGCTGGATGGTTAAAACCACTTAAAAAAGGTGTTACAACTAGTACTATCGGAACTCGTTGGGGTTCATATCATAATGCATTAGATATTGGTGGTAATACAGAAGGAACTCCTGTTTATGCAGCAGCAGCGGGAACAGTTTCAGGTATTATCTGGAGATATAGATGCGGCGGTAATATGTTATACATCAATGTTACAGTTGGTAATAAAAAATATACAACTTACTATTATCATTTACTTACTATTAATGTAAGTTATGGTCAAACAGTAACTCAAAATACAATAATTGGAACTGTAGGTGGTGGATCAACAGCTGCATCTAAGGGTGGCTATGATTCATGTACAACAGGAACCCATTTACATTTTGGAGTAGCAAATGGCTATTATACTGGTAGTATAAGTAAGAGTAAAGTAATTACACCACCAGGATTCCCAAATTCTAAAGGTTATAGATTTAATTCAAGAACTGATTATTACGGATAGGAGAGCAAAAATCTCCTTTTTTTATGCTTTAAAATATGTTACTATTAAACTAGGTGATAGTATGAACAATAAAAAAGGTTTTACACTTGTTGAACTAATGGGTGTTATTGTTATTTTAGCAATCATTATAGCAATAGCTATCCCTTCATACAATTTAATAACAAAAAATATAAAAGCAAAAAATCTTGAGAATCAAAAAGAATTAATTAAAGTTGCAGCAGTTAAATATGCTGAGGATGCTAATATCTATTTTATGTATCCAGAAGATTTAATTAAACAAGGATATTTAGAAGAAAAAGATATTGATCCATCTTTAAAATGTAGTATTTACCAAGTAAAAGATGATAAAGGATTGTTATATGCTGTTGAAATAAAAGAAAGTAATTCTGAAAATGAATCTTGTAATCAAGAATTATTAGCAAAATACGATGATAACATAAGAATTGAAATGAAAACGGTTACTGATAAAGATATTAATAGTAATACAAATTATTGGACTAATGAAGATGTTAAATTGTCATTCGAGTGGAATGAATCAGATAAAGGAACAATTAAAGAAGAATCTATTCAGTGGTATAAAGGTGATGAAATTATTGCTGGTACAAATAGTTATTCATACATAGTAACTGTGCCAACAACTGCAAAGCAAGAGCAACTATATAAAGTTAAATTAACAGCTACTAAAGATGGACAAGACATAGAATATACTGGAATGAAGTTTGTTAAAATAGATAAAAAGAATCCAGAATTTTATAACAATGCAGTTACTCCATCTGGTGATTGGCAATCATCAAAAGATTATTCAATAAATGCTTATGATAACGAATCAGGGTTAAAGGGCTATTGGAGTGGAGTAAATACTACTGAAGATTGTCCAAATGAACAATCACAATATAGTAGTAAAAAAACGTTTAAGTTTGAAAATACTGCTTTTGATAAAGCTAATCTTAAAATTTGTATTATGGATAATGCTGGTAATGTAAAAAGTATTGAGCAAGAAATAGAAAAAGTAGATGGAATACAGCCTTCTTGCCAAATATTAGTTAATGGCCAACCAGCTGAAAACAAATGGTATATTGGAAATCAAATGACAGTTAGTACCAAATCAAGTATAACAAATATAAGTGGAACTAATTGGGGAATTTCAAATAACAATAGTGAAGTTAATTATAATGAAAAATCTATAATCGAGAATTCAAATATTACTAGTAAATCATATTATGGTTTTATAAAAAGTGGTGCTGGATTAACTAATACATGTAATGCTACAGTTAAATATGAACATGATATAACTGCACCAGTAATATCTGGATCATCTTCAAATTATAATTCAATAACTGCCACATATAATACTGGTTCTGCAATAAGTGGCATAAAAAATACTACATGTCATTTAACTGATGCTAATGGAAATATTAAATCAAATGGAACATTAAATAGTAATGGAAGTTGTACTTTCTCTGTTCCAGCTACAAGTGCAAATTCTATATATTATTTTAAAAAATGTATAACAAGTAATGCAGGTAATAGTATTTGTTCAACAGTTTCTTCTAAAACAACTGTAGGATATTGTACAAGTGGAAATTATACAACAAGTATAGTTAATAAATCTTATACATCAAGTTGTCCAGCATGTGGAAGTGGAACAAGAAATTATACATATAATGAAAAATATACTTCAAAATATAATAATTTATCATGTGGAAATTCTGGCACAAAATCTTCTAGTGAAACATGTTCTGGTTTACCATCATGCTGTTCATCTACTCGTGCAAGTTATGGTAATTATGGTGGCTGCTCAGCAGTTTGTGGAACCGGTTCACAAACTAGAACTGTAAATTATTATTCAAACTATGATGGAAGTTTCTGCGGTTCTGCACAACAATCATCTTCTTGTAA
Source organism: uncultured Muribaculaceae bacterium (assembly GCA_964533935.1). GTDB lineage: Bacteria > Bacillota_I > Bacilli_A > RF39 > UBA660 > RUG14121. Next base: position 48,584 of record CAZHOG010000005.1, read on the forward strand.
TACACAAGATTGTTGTTCAAAAACCCATATAGGAAGTTATAGTGGATATGGTTCATGTTCTGTAGGATGTGGCGGTGGATTAATGTATAGATCTGCATATTATTATTCGGATTATGATGGAAGATATTGTAGGACTGCATCAGAAGGGGCACTATGTAATACTCAGAGTTGTATTCCTCCATCTCAAGTGATTCCTGGAACACCAAGCGGTGGAAGTTGTGAATGTACTAATGCATGGACTTGGAGAATGATGAGATATAATGGTGAAGGATTCTGTTCAGGAGGATCATTTACAAGTCAATGGATTAATTTTGGACAATATACACGTCTTACAGGAACTATATATGTAGCATCTTCTTCTAGCGAAAGTGGAGTAAGATGTATCTTTGGATTAGATAATAATCCAAATGATGAAAGTAATGTTTTATTCCCAATTTTAGATGTATCTACTACAAGCACTTCTTGGGCAGGATATAATTATGATTATAGAATTCCAGCTGGAGCTAAAACTAGTTTATTTACTAAGGCAATCTGCTACCATACTGGAAATGCTGAATCATCATCATTTGAAATGGGTCAAATGACAGGACATCATGATTAAAACACAAATATTTTGTGTTTTTTTCTTTTTAATGTTAAAATGTTTGGAGTAAGGAGGACATTTTATGACTTTTACAACAAGAATTAAAGAAGAAATTACATTACTTCCCATTAATCCAATAGAAGCAAGAAATGAAATTTCGGCAATAATAAAATATGATGCAAAATTAGAAAATAATAAAATAGTAATTACTGTAGAAAATGCCTCCGTAGCTAGAAGAATATATAAAAATATAAAAGAATTATTTAATATTAATTCTAAAATAATAATTAGAAATCAAAAGCGTTTTAGAATTAAACAAATATATATTCTAGAAATAAATGAAAAAGTTGATTTTATTTATTCAACATTAAAAATTAATAATTTATATTTAGAAACACAAGAAGATAAAATAGCATTTCTAAGAGGTGTTTTCATGGCTTGTGGTTCTATTTCAGATCCAAGTACTAGTGGATATCATTTAGAGTTTGTATTTACAAAAATTACAGATGCAAAACTAGTTGATAACGTTTTAAAATCATTTAAATTAGATTCTAAGGTTTTAAAAAGAAGTAATAGATACATGGTTTATTTAAAGTCTGCTGAAGATATTAGTGATGTTATAAAATTATTTGGAGCAATTAATTCACTATTTTACTTTGAAGATATAAGAATATATCGTGATCATAAAAATATGGTTAACAGGTTAAATAATTGTGAAATAGCCAATCAAGAAAAAACTATGACTACCGGAATGAAACAAGTTGATGATATTAATTATTTAATAGATAATAATTTATTAGAATTACTAGATGAGAATAGTCAAATAGTAGCTACTTATAGGCTTAAATATCCTGAATCATCATATTTAGAATTAGCAGAAATTATTTCTCTTGAAACGGATTATCAAATAGGAAAATCAGGGATTAATCATAATTTTATTAAAATTAAAAAAATGGTTGATAAACATAAAAATACGATCTAAAGAATCTCATCTATTAGACCGTATTTTTTTGCTTCTAAAGAGTCCATATAATTATCTCTATCTGTGTCTTTAACAATTTTTTTTAGAGGTTGATTAGTATTAAGAGAAAGAATTTTATTTAACTTATCTTTTATTTTAATTATTCTTTCAGCCGCTATTTTAATATCTGTAGCTTGACCCTCAGCTCCACCAAGAGGTTGATGAATCATTACTTCACTATTAGAAAGAGCATATCTTTTGCCTTTTTTTCCACAGGATAATAAGAATGCTGCCATACTAGCTGCCATTCCAATTACTATAGTTTTAACATCACTTTTAATATAATTCATTGTGTCATAAATAGCCATACCTGATGTTACACTACCTCCTGGTGAATTAATATATATGGAAATATCTTCATTATTTAAAGAATCTAAATATAATAATTCAGAGATAATAATATTTGAACTAGCATCGTTAATTTCTCCAGTAATAAAAATAATTCGATCTTGTAGTAGTCGGGAATACAAATCAAATGCATATTCCTTATCATATGTTTTTTCTATTATTGTTGGAATTATATTCATAAAATCACCTAATAATATAATAGTTAAAAATAAAGATTTTTATTCAATTAATTATCGACAAAAAATATAGATTATTAAAACTATAATTATTTTGGTGATTATAGTGAAAGTAAAAGTGTTTGATGAAAATCATGAAAAGGATTTAGAAAATAGTATTAATGATTTTCTATGTAGTACAACTTGTGATATAATAGATATCAAGTATCAGGTAGCTATTTCTCTTTTTGGAGAAGAACAAATTTATTGTTTTACAGCGATGATAATATATGTAAATAAAGAATGAGTTGATCAGTATGAAAAAAAGTTCATTTATTGAAGGAACATTAATTGCAACACTTTCCATTATTTTTGTTAAAATTCTTGGAATGTTATATGTAATTCCTTTTTATGCAACTGTTGGTGTTTTAGGTTCAGCATTATATGCATATGCCTATAATATTTATATAATATTTTTAGATATTTCATCAGCGGGATTACCAACAGCAATATCAAAGATTATTAATGAATATAATACACTTGGCCAAATGGATGCAAAAATGCGTGCATATGAAATAGGCAAAAAAATGATTTCATTAGTTTCAATAATGGTTTTTATAATTTTATTTGTTTTTGCTAAACCAATTGCGACAATGATTATTGGAGAAATAAAAGGTGGAAATACGATAGCTGATGTAGCATTTGTAATAAGATGTGTTTCATTTGCTATATTAGTAGTCCCTTATTTATCTGTTACAAAAGGATTTTTACAAGGACATAAAATAATTAATGTTTCTTCTATCAGTCAAATAATTGAACAAGTTGTAAGAATAACAATTATATTAGGTGGTAGTTATTTAGGAGTTAATGTATTGCATTTATCAATGAGAAATACTATTGGTATTGCAGTATTTAGTGCTTTTGTTGCTGGATTATCTGCAATGTTATATATATTTGCTAATTTCAGAAAACATCGTAAAGAATTAGGATTTGAAGAAAAATATAAAAAAGATAAAGTTACTAACAAAGAAATTATTAAAAAAATTATTACGTATGCAATACCATTTATTATTATTGATATAGCCGTGTCAATTTATAATTTTATTGATATGGTATTGATAATGCACACACTAAATTATTTAGATTTAGATGCCAAAACAATAGAATTTACTGCAACAGCTATTACAACATGGTCTGCTAAAATAGGAATGATAGTAAATTCAGTTGCTATGGGAATGAGTGTAAGTTTAATTCCTACAATAGTTAGTGCCTTTACTTTAAAAAATTGGAAAGAAGTTAATAATAAATTAAATAAAGCTTTACAATTAATACTAATTTCTTCTGTTCCAATGGTAGTTGGATTATCCCTATTATCAAAACCAGTTTGGTCAATATTCTATGGTTATAATTTTAATGGAACTATTATATTAGCTGCGCATATTTTTACATCATTATTCTTTAATATATATGTAGTAACATCATCAACTCTTCAAAGTGTTAATAAATTTAAAGCAGTTTATATGAGTACATTGACTGGTTTTATAACTAATGCTTTATTAGATGTTCCTTTAATGTTATTATTTAATACATTGGGATTAAAACCATATTTAGGAGCTATTTTAGCTACTTGTATAGGATACTTCTTATCAGTTATAATAGCACTTACAATTCTAAAAAAAGAGCATAAATTAAGTTATAAATCAACTTATAAAGCACTTGGTAAAATATTGATTTCAACTTTAGTTATGATATTCATTGTTCTAATATTAAAAGCATTAATACCATTGAATGTTAATAGTAAATTAATGTGTATATTATATGTATCAGTAATTTCAATAGTTGGTGCAATAGTTTATGCCTTTGTTGGAGTAAAAACTAAATTATTTGAAGATGTATTTGGAAATACATATATGAATAAAATAAAAAGAAAGCTTATCCGTAAAGGATAAGCTAAACCATATACATATTTGTAGTATTCTCAAAACTTTCTGTTGAAGTTACATTACTAGTTTCAAGTTTTGTAAGTCTACTATCAATTCTATTTAATTGTCTTTCAATTTTGGAAATTCTTGATTCAATGTCATTAGTATCATAACCATTTGTATTTGGCATTCCATATCCTGGACCTGCATAAAATGATTGATTATATTGTCCAGATTGAACAGGCATCATGTTATTTGGAACCATATTATTTGGCATATAGTTTCCATATGAATAAGAGGCTTCGTTAAAGAAAGAATTACGGTCCTTTTTCATTATTTCCATCTCCTTAATTTTATTATATGAAAAGTATAGAAAGTAGTGATAAAAATGCGTTTAAGAAATGTAAAAAATGCCCAAGAAATTTTAGATAATAGTTCTTATGTAATTAAAGAACCAGAAAAATATAAAGGTAAGTTTAATGAATTATTTAATAATGATAATCCTATTTGCTTAGAAATTGGCATGGGAAAAGGTAAATTCATTACTACATTAGCTCTTGAAAATCCAAATATTAATTATATTGGCCTTGAAAAATATCAAAGTGTTCTAGTTAGAGGAGTTCAAAAAGCTGATGAAATGGAAATCCCTAATTTAAAATTAATTTGTTATGACGCAAAAGAATTAGCAAATGTATTTGATCATGAAATAGATACTATATATTTAAATTTTTCAGATCCATGGCCTAAAAATAGACATTCAGATAGAAGATTAACAAGTCATATATTTTTAAGTGTATATGATAATATATTTAAAAATCAAAAAAAGATTATTCAAAAAACCGACAATATAATTTTATTTGCATCTTCATTATCTTCTTTAAGTACTTATGGTTATACATTAGAAGAAGTATCTTTAGATTTACATAATACAGATATTCATAATATTGAAACTGAATATGAAGATAAATTTAGTAATAAAGGATTTAAAATTAATTATTTAAAAGCAACAAAAGATTAAAAAGTTGCTTTTTTTATGAAATGATGTATAATATTCCGAGTGAAAAAGGGAGCTATTATAAACAAAAAGAATTTTATTAAAAGTATTTATCCATATTTATTATCTGGTTGCATATTAACAGGTGGTTTTAAACTTTCAACAGGTCATTTACCATTTTATGTTGACAAAGATAAACTAAATAGAGAAATTGATATAAACTATGAAAATGATATAACATATTTACTTAATAAAGATTATATTGACAAAGATTCTATATTACCAAATAAATTATCTATATACGAATCATGGAATGAAAAAGAAGATGGCAGTTATTATCGTTATGTTAATGTATATGATTTAACTGGTGTTTCTCAAGATGATTATTTAAATTTAATTAATGGTGACAAAGAAATATTATCTGGAATAGAAAATTCTAAAATTACTCATTTAGAAACATCTTCAACCAAACCAGAATCACTTACTAAATATAAAGCTATATTTCGATTTGTTAGTGAAAATGATTACATATATGTTAAAGAATCAAGTTTTCAAAACGTTATGGAAACTTTAGATTTTTTAAAACTATTATTATCTACTACAGCATTAATATTTTTAATAAGATCTAATAATATAGCCTTAAACGAAAATAACAAAGATATAATGAAAAAAATATTAAAATAAACTTGCAAATATAAACTATTTATGATTAAATATAAGTATCAACACGAAAGTGTTTTTATTTTGGATTTTTTTAACGGGGTGAATAATAATGACAAAGAAAAAAGAAGAAATTAAAGAAACAAATAATATGATTGAAAAAGTAGAAGATACTAAGATCACAAAAGAAAAGAAAGTAAAAAAGAATAAGGTTAAAAAGGAAAAGAAACCTAAGAAACCAAGTTATATTAAAGAAGTAAGAACTGAAATGAAAAAAGTAAGTTGGCCTACTAAAAAAGAAGTATTAAAATATACTTTTGCAACAATAGTTTTTTGCTTAGTAGTATGTGGATTTTTCCAACTACTTAATTTAGGATTATCTTTATTAAAGGGGATGTTTGAATAATGGAAAACGAAAAATTATGGTATGTAGTTAACACTTATAGTGGACATGAAAGTAAAGTTAAGGAAAAATTAGAATCTAAAGTTGAATCTATGGATATGCAAGATAACATTTTTAGAGTAATAGTTCCAGAAACTACTGAAATTGAAATTAAAGATGGTGTTAAAAAAGAAAAAACTAAAAAAATGTTTCCAGGATATATTCTTGTTGAAATGATTATGAGTGATGAAGCATGGTATATAGTTCGTAATACTCCAGGAGTAACTGGATTTATTGGTTCTTCAGGAAGAGGAGCTAAACCAACACCACTTCCACCACAAGAAATTGATCGTGTTTTATCAACTATGGGTATGAGCAGAATTGATATTGATTCAGAAATGAATGTTGGAGATACTGTAAATATTGTTGATGGACCATTCAAAGGAATGACTGGTAGAGTAGATTCTATTGATCAAGATAATAATAGATTAAATGTATTAATTGATTTATTTGGTCAAGAAACTCCAGTTGAAGTAGAATTATTCCAAGTTAACAAATAATAAAAATAATGTAAAGCATATAATTTTATATGCTTTTTTTATTATTCTTTGGTATACTATTTTTAGAATAGGGTGAATAAAATGGAACAGGGAAAAATAAGTATGCTTGAAAAATATGGCGAAAATTTAACAGCAAAGACATATATTACAGATCCAGCCATCGCTCGTGAAGAGGAAATAAAACAATGTATATTAACTTTATTAACACCTGAAAAAAGTGCTTTATTAGTAGGTAAGCCAGGAATTGGTAAAACTGCTATAGTAGAAGGTTTAGCATTTCGTATTCAAAGAAAAATGGTTCCAAACGCATTACTTGATTGGGAAATTATAAAATTAAATATTGCAAGTTTAAATGGAACAATTAATACAGAAGGCCAAACTGAAAATAGAGTCGATTTATTATTAAAAGAATTAGCTCAAAGATCTAAATTGATATTATTTATTGATGAAACTCATGTATTAATTACAAGAGGTGCTGAAAATGGGTTGGACTTAGCTAATATGTTAAAAGCAGGACTAGATAGAGGTACTATAAAAATGATTGGTGCAACTACTACTGAAGAATATGAACAATATATTTTAAGAGATAGAGCATTCTTAAGACGTTTCCAAAAAATTGATGTTTTAGAAGCTGATCAACCTACAGTTGTAAAAATATTAATGGGAACACTTCCTAAATTAGAAAAACAAATTGGTGTAACAGTGAATTATACTGATTTCGTAAAAGAAAGATTTATGAAATTCATTGTTGAGATGACTGATGAATATAAAAGAATTTATGAAGTTGCTGCTAGATATCCAGATATTTCATTAACAATATTAGCTAATGCAATGACATATGCACTATTTGATAATGAAACTGAAGTAAAAACAAAGCATTTTTATAAAGCAGTTTGTAATGCTAGAAATATTTATGAAGATGCAAAGAAAAAAGAAATAGAAAGATTTAAAATTGAATTTTCTGATTTAATAAAAGAAGAAAATGTAAATTTAAATGAATATTAAAGGAGGAGAAGAAATGGAAAAATTAAGAATAGTACAAATTGGTTGTGGAAAAATGAGTAAATATACAATGCGATATGTATATGAAAAAAATGCAACTATAGCTGGTGCTTTTGATGTAAATGAAAATGTAATCGGTGAAGATATTGGTAAAATTATTGAGAGCGATGATAAAAATATTATCGTTGAAGATATTAAAAATCTAGATGTTAGATTAAAAGAAATTAAACCTGATGCAGCAATCGTAACTACTATGAGTTTAATGTGTGATTTACATGATGTATTAAGAGTATGTGCTCAAAATGGCGTTAATACTGTTACTACTTGTGAAGAAGCATTTTTCTCAAGTAATTCCAATCCAAGAATATTTAAAGAAATTGATGTTTTAGCAAAAGCAAATAATTGTACAATTACAGGATGTGGTTACCAAGATATTTTCTGGGGTAATTTGATATCAGTTATAGCTGGTTCAACACATTCAATTAAAAAAATTAAGGGTTCATCTTCTTATAATGTTGAAGATTATGGTATCGCTTTAGCAAATGCTCATGGTGCTGGATTAACATTAGATGAATTTGAAAAAAATATAGCAGTTGTTGATAAGATTTCTGAAGAAGAGCGTCAAGCATTAATTAATGATGGTAAATTTTTACCAAGCTATATGTGGAATGTAGTAGGATGGCTTGCAGATAAATTTAAATTAAATATTACTTCTCTAACTCAAGAGTGTATTCCAACTACAAATGAAACTGATCTACATTCAGATACTTTAGATATGGATATAGTTGCTGGTAATGCTACTGGAATGTGTGCTATTGTTAAAGCAACAACAGAAGAAGGAATAGAAATTGAAGCTGAATGTATTGGTAAAGTTTATAATAGTGAAGAATTTGATAAAAATGAATGGACTATTGAAGGCGAACCAAACACAACAGTTACAGTAAATCGTCCTGCAACAGTTGAATTAACATGTGCTGATATTGTTAATAGAATACCTGATGTCATTAATTCAAAACCTGGATTTGTACCAACAAGTGAATTTGATGATCCAAAATATAGATTGAATTCTCTAGATACATATATTAAATAAAAAGTAGCTTTATAGCTACTTTTGCCTTTTGTATTTACTTTTAAATAAATTGTGGTAAAATACTTTTATGCGTGAGAGTGATGATATGATTGACGAATTTCAAGAACAACGAGAAATATTAAAAATTTTTTTAGAAAATCATTCAAAATTTTTTTCTAAGAATAAAATTCTTAGTAAATATGATTTAGAAGAATTAAAAGATAATTTTTGCTCATTAATATATGAAATGGAAGAAGAAGAAGATAATATTTTTTATATACAAGTAATAAATTATATTGATGATGAATATCAATATATCTATGAACCAAATAATAATGAATTATCTACTTATAACCATTTAGGAGAAATGTTATATTCAATGACAATAAGTAAAGAAGTATTATTACCTGAAACAGAACTAACATTAATTAAGACATTACAAAAAGCCTAGTAAACTAGACTTTTTTTATTCTGTTGTTGAATCATTACTATCGCTTGTTGTATCACTAACTATAGGAATTTCAGAAATAATATTTTCTTCGGTTTTAGGCGTTTCAGTTGTAGTAGTAGTATTTGTATTACTTTCATTATTATCAGTTGTATTAGACTCTACTACATTAGGAGCTGTTTCTTGAACATTACCACCTAATTGAATATTAATAGTGGAAATAGCTTTTGCTAAAACTCCTGAATGAATACTTTGTGCAGTTACCAAACCACCAACTCCTGAAGTAGTAATGGTAACACCATTTGCTGCTCCCCAACTTCTTACATAAGCTTCTGTACTTCCAGTAAAGTCTGGAACTAATTGAAGCTTAGCACCTGAAGTAATTCCTTTTCCAGTAACACCTGCTTCATAGTTTTCACCATAAGTATAATTAAATGTTTTTACAATTTCTTTTTGTTCAATACCTAAATTAACTTTCATTAACTTTTTAATAGCTTCTAAACTATCTGGATAATAACTTAATGCTGAAGTATAAGAATTACTTCCTTGCATAAATACAGGTAGTGTATAGCTTTCTAAATATGTTTTATGAATTGTAACGAAATCGTCTCCGTTTAAAGAGTTACCTAACATATCTTTTAAAACATTATAGAATGATAAAATTTGTTTAGTACTCATATTAGTTGAAATATTTTTTGATATTGCATCAAGTGCACTTTCAAATTTATCAAAAGATTTAAGTTGTATAACTTTTTTAGATACAGCTTCTACAATTTGTTGTTGGTGTCTATTTCTTGCAATATCACTCTCTAAAAAGCCATGTCTATTTCTTGCATATGCAAGTGCTTGTTCACCGTTTAAATGTTGCCATCCAGTATCCATACATACAAGATTGGTTGTATCCCTTAACGAATTACTTTCACATAATTTGCCTTCACCATGAACTTTAACATAATAATCATAATTTGGTTGCTCAACATCTACATCAACACCACCTAAAGTTTCAACTAAATCTATGAAACCTCGGAAATTAATTTTTGCATAATAATCAATATTAACATCAGTCAACTGTTTAATTGTATCTATAACGCAACTTGTTCCATATGCAGCAGATGAATTTATTTTATTATATGCATTATGATTGCATGCAATTGGGACATAAGTATCTCTTGGAAAGCTCATCATTGTTGCTGTTAATGTTTTAGGATTAAATGTAACAAGTATTAAAGTATCACCGTTAAATGCAGCATTAGCATTTAAACCGTCTCCTTCAGAATCAACTCCCATAACCAATACAGTAAAGGGTTCAGTTAAACTCTTTGTAGCAACTAATTCATTATCTTTATTTTCCATTTTTTTACTATATTCATAAACAACTTTTGTTTCGCTATCTATATTTTTATAAGCATCTTCATTAGCAAATAAAATAACATAATTATTAGAAACAAATATTCCATCTATTTCCTTATTATATAATGCAGCTAGCATTGAATAATAATCTTCATAATAATTTATTTCATTTTTTAATTTTTTATTCTTTATTAATTCTTTAGCAAGAACATGTCCTTCAATAGCTTCTTCATTTTCAATCATTCCTAGTTTACTATCTGAAGTTATTTCAGTATCACTAAGAGCAATTAAATTAGTTGTATATAAAGTATACTTAGAAGTAGATAATTTATCTATTTTTCCATAAAACTTATTAATAGTATAACTTCCAAATCCAAAAACACCTGCTAATAAAATGGTAATTATCGCTGTTATAACAAGAGTTTTATTTCTTTTAGTAATTAAGTTAACTAGATTCCATATGAAATATACTAATAACCAAACTATAAAAATTATCATTAGAACAATTCTTAAAACTGTTTCTATTCCCTCTAGATTTAATAATCCTTTTATAAAGAAAATTAATGTTATTAAATATCCTAAAAAAGCAATAATATATAAACTTAATAATACTTTATTACTTTTTTTAATCTTATTAAAAAGTACTTTCATATAGTCACTCCCAATTATTATCATTAGTACCAAGTATATCATATTTTCTTTTAAATTAATACTTGTTATTTTATTAACAATTTATTGACATTTTTTTCATTTTGAATCAAAATAAATGACAAAATATGATATAATTTTACTAGATAATATGGGAAGGAATGATAAATATGAAATTTACTAAAAAAATAATATATTTTATATTTCTTTTTATTACATTATTCCCATTAACTGTAGATGCAGCAAGTTATTACGGAGTTTCAACTGGTTCTGGTGTTTCTATTAGAAATGCTGCTGGTAAAAGTGGAACAGTGTTAGATTACGCATCTTTAGGAGAATTATATGATATGCCAAATAATATATTATATCCTGATGATAGTAAACAAGGATGCCCAAATGGCTGGTATCAAATTTATTATAAAGATTCTAAAGTAGGATATATATGTTCTAATTATTTGAAAATATATGAAAAAGCAGAGAGTGTTACTGATTCAACAACACCAACAACTGATTGTGAGAGACAAATGCAACAAGCTGGTTTTCCATCAAGTTATTGGAATGGATTATGTTCTTTAAAAGCAAGTCACTCAAATTGGAATTTTCAAGCAATGGTAAAAGATGCAAATGGAAATACAATAGATTGGAATCAATCAGTATATTCTGAAAGCAGTTGTGGTGCTAATTATATAAGTACTTCAAATGATTCTTATAAATCTACTACATGTACAAAAAGTGGTGATGCTGGATATTCACCTGTATCAGAAGAAGCAGTTAGATATTATATGAATCCAACCAACTTCTTAAATGAAGTTAATATATTTATGTTTGAATCACAAACTACTAATCCAAATATTTCTCAAGATGTATATAAAACTGCATCAACAAAGATATTTGGCAATAATTTCTTGATTTCACAAATTCCTTTAATTCCTGAATATATTAAAAATTCATCAAATGAAACTGGTGTAAGCCAAATTGCATTGGCAACAAGAATAAAACAAGAATTAGGAAATGCTAAGTTAACTTCAGGAACTTATAGTGGCCAATTATATTCTGTAGTTAGTGGTGACTATACTTCTAGATACAATTGGACATACAATAATCAATCAGTAGATAATTATTACAACTTCTTTAATGTTGCAGCATATGACGGAAGTAATGTTACTCAACAAGCTTTGATTTATGCATTAAATCATGGTTGGGGTGGAACAGGTGATCAAAATAATGATAGACAAATAGCAATGACTGGTGGGGCTAACTTCTTGAAAAATAAATATATTGGTGCTGGACAAAATACAATATATTTTCAAAAATTTAATATATTTCCTACAAACACATCTTCAAGATATTTAAATCAATATATGACTAATATTCAAGCACCAGTAAGTGAATCAAGTATAGTTTATAATGCTTATAAAGCAGCAAATGTTTTAGATTCAAGCTTTACTTTCTATATTCCAGTATTCTCTGGAATGAATGTTAATTCTTCAAGTAGTAATGATTCAAGTAATCAAGAAACAAATAGTAAGCCTTCAGTAAGTACAATAGTAACGTCTTCCGGTTTCAGATATGCTGATGGTTATATTTCAAATATTAATCCAGGAACTAACATAAATGATGTTAAGAGTGCTTTAGAAAGTAAAGGAGCATCTGTTACTATTACTAATGCAGATGGAAATGAAGTATCGGGGAATATCGGTACTGGGTACAGAATAAATATTAATGGAAGCAATAGTGAAACATTAATAGCAGTTATTTATGGAGACGTATCAGGTGATGGTAATATTAATGCACTTGATTTATTAAAAGTTCAAAAAAATATATTAGGAACAGCAACATTAAATGGTTCTTCTAAAGTTGCAGCAGATCCTAGTAAAGATGGTAATATAAATGCTTTAGATTTATTAAAAATTCAAAAACAAATTTTAAATACTGGAAACATTGAACAATAGGAGGATAAAAATGAGAAAACTAAAAAATATAATTATTACGTTGGCAATAGCATTTGTTATATTTCCATTAACTGCAAATGCTGCAAGTGCTAATATAGGAATAAAAACTAGTGGTAAAGCTGTAGTTGGTGGACAAATAACTGCAACAGTAACAGTTTCTTCAGGAAGCCCAATGGGATCTTGGCAATTTTTAGTAAGTTATGACTCTAGTAAATTAAAACTAACTAGTGGAACAACATCAGTTGCTGACTATACTACAAGTGCTTCTGGCGTAAAGAGTAAAAGTTATACTTTAAAATTTACTGCTTTATCTAGTGGAAATGCATCAATAAATGTTGGCAGTTACTTAGTTTATGCAATAGATGAATCACAAATGTCAGTAAGCCCATCCAATGCCAGCGTGAAAATAATTACTCAAGCAGAATTAGAAGCTTCATATAGTAAAGATAATAATTTAAAAGGATTATCTATTGAAGGCTATGAATTAACACCTGCATTTGATAAAGATACATTAGAATATTCAGTTACTGTTCCATCAACAATTAATAGTGTTAATATTAATGCTGTTAAAAATGATTCAAGTGCATCTGTTGAAGGTGCTGGCGAACATTCTGTAATTGAAGGAAGTAATCCCTTTGAAATAGTTGTTACAGCACAAAATGGAAGTTCAAAAACTTATAAATTAAATGTCATTGTTGAAGATATTAAACCAATAGAAGTTAATATTGGAAATGATAAATATACAGTTGTTAAAAGAGCTGATAATCTTGAAAAACCTACTGGTTTTGAAGAAACAACAGTTACTATTAATGAATTAGAAATACCTGCTTTTAAAAGTGAAATATTAGGTTTAACTTTAGTAGGAATTAAAGACGAATCTGGAAATATTAGTTTAGCCATTTATGATAATGGAAAATACTCATTATATAACGAATTGACATCTAATAATAATACAATTTATTTATTGGATTTAAAAAAACTTGATGGATTTATAAAAACTACTATTAAAATAAATAATATAGATGTAGAAGTTTATAAATTTGACAAGAATTCTAAATATTCATTAGTATATGGAAAAAATGTAGAGTCTGGTGAAGAATCATGGTATATGTATGATGCAAAAGAAAATACATTCCAAAGATATAATACAGAACAAATAGATTCATTAAATAAAACTATTGAAAATTATTTATATGTAATATATGCATTAGCTGGATGCTTTGGATTAATTGCTTTATGCTTTATAATTAATTGTATTGGTAAAAAGAAAGCAAAAAATAAAAGAAAAAAACAAATGAAATTAGAAGAATCTAATAATGAAAATAAAGAAATAATTGAAAATTTATTAGAGGAAAAGAAAAATAAAAAGAATAAAAAAGATGTTTCTAAATAGAAACATTTTTTTGTTTGTTTTAATATAAGTATCGTGTTAAAATTATATAGTAAAGTAAATGAGGAATTTATATGAAATTATATACGAAAAAACAATTGAAAAGATTAAGAATTGCTTTAATATTTGAAAGCCACAAAAGAACTAATTACATTATTAAACATAATGTTTTTAATTCTGTTGGAGATAATTTTTTCTTTCAACCAAGATTTATTCCATCTGATCCTGAACTAATTAGATTTCATAACAATGATTGTATTGCAAGCAATGTAACATTTATTAATCATGATATTATTCATAACATGTTAAATAACATGAATATTGGCGAATTCAATTATAATTTAGGATGTATAGAAATTATGGATAATGTTTTTATTGGTAGTAATTCTACAATCTTACCAAATATCAAAATAGGCCCTAATGCTATAGTAGCCGCTGGAGCAGTAGTAACAAAAGATGTACCTGCAAATAGTGTTGTTGCAGGAGTTCCAGCTAAAGTGATTTGTTCTTTTGATGAATACCTTGAAAAAAGAAAAAATTATATAGGTAGTGATACTAATGGATTATGGGAAAGATTTGATAAGGAAAAGAATAATCATGAAGAATAAGATTAATTCATTTTTAGATAAATATATATATAAAATACTAGTAATTTATATATTTATACAACCGCTGTTAGATGTTGTAACAGCAGTAAGCTTAAAATATATGAATTTGAATGTAACTATTGGGGCATTAATTAGATTGTTATTTATGGCTTTTTGTACCATATATTTACTATTTTTTAATAATACAGAATACAAAAAGAAAAGCTTAATATGTTCTATAATAATATATTTATATATTATAATATTTGGAATAATAACATATTTCAATAAAGATATATCTGTATTATCGTATGAAATAAAAAATACTTTAAATACTTTTTATTTTCCAATTGTATTCTTAGGATTATTTAATATGTTTAAACAATATAAAATAAAATTTAATATTAAATATTTAATTTATGTTTTTACTATTTATTTATTATTTATTATAATACCTGATATTACAAATACATCCTTTGCAAGTTATAGTCATTCTAAACTAGGAAATATAGGTTGGTTTTTATCAGCCAATGCAATTGGAAGTATCCTATGTTTTTTACTTCCAATAGTAATATTATATTTTATTAAAATACCTAAAAAATATTTTTATAAAGTTGTTCTACTTTTATCTGTATTATATATTTTTGCTAATATGGGAACAAAAACCCCAATATTAAGTATTATGATTATCGCATTAATAAATATTATATATATAATTATTCAATTTATTAAAAAGAAAGATTATAAGAAAATTGGTATTTGTTTTGTTATTGTAATAGTATCATTAATTTTATCAATAATTATAATACCTAAAACATCTTTTTATAAAAATTTAGAAATTCATAAAGAATATTTAGGAATGAATAACTATACAGAAATATTTACTGATTATGATATGGCTAATAACTTTATATTTAGTGAAAGATTAACATTTTTAACAAATACAAATAATAGTTATAAAAAATCTGATTTGACTGAGAAAATATTTGGAATAGGATATATAGAACAATACAATACAGATAGTGAAAGTACTAAAACAATTGAAATGGATTATTTTGATATATTTTATCGCCATGGTATTGTAGGATTTATTATTTATTTTGTAGTATTTATTTATGCATTAATCATGACTATGAAAAAAGTCTTTAAAAATAATAATATAGTTAAATTGGAATATCTTTCAATAATATTTTTAATACTAATATTATCATTATTCTCTGGGCATATTTTAATTACTCCATCAGTAAGTATATATGTTGCATTAATATTTACTATAATACTTTATGAACAATATATATTGGGTTTAGAAGAAAAATAATTTTTCTTCTTTTTTTATGCATAATAGTTTATAATAAGAATATAAAGTTGGTGATTACTTTGAATTATGAAGTAAATGGATATAATATATTTCTAATAGTATTAGTAACATTTGTTACTAGTGTAATATTAGTTCCAATAATAAAAAAAGTTGCTATTCACGTTGGGGCTTTAGATAGACCTAATGCTAGAAGAGTAAATAAAATAGCTATGCCTACATTGGGTGGCCTTGCAATATTCTTTGCCTTTATGCTTGGATACATGCTTTATGCTAGTAGGTCAATTCAAATGTTATCCATATTAATGGGGAGTTTTATTTTAATTATATTTGGTATGGTAGATTGCATTAACCCAGTTAAAGCAAGATACAGACTGATAGTTCAATTTGTTGCAGCTGCAATAATAGTTTTTTATGGAAATATCGTATTAAATGATGTTTCAATCTTTGGACATTATTTTGAATTTGCCCAACCATTAAATTATATAATAACAATATTATTTATTATGACAATTACGAATGCAATTAATTTTATTGATGGATTAGATGGATTGGCATCAGGAATTAGTTCCATATATTTTTTAACAATAGCAATAATTGGGTTTATATTAAAAAGATCAGATGGTTTAGATGTTATCTTAGCATTAATAATGCTAGGTTCTACATTAGGATTCCTAGTGTATAATTTTCCACCTGCAATTATTTATTTAGGTGATACAGGAAGCCAATTCTTAGGATTTATCATTGCTGTAATTGCATTACTTGGATATAAAACTGCGACATTTACTTCTTTAATTATTCCAGTATTAATCTTGGCATTACCATTATTTGATATAGTACTTGCCATATTAAGGCGTTTGATAAAAAAAGAAAGTATTGGTCAAGCTGATAAGAGTCATTTTCATCATCAATTATTAAAAATGAATTTTTCAGCAAAAACATCTTTATTAATAATTTATTTTATTGAAATTTTATTTGCAGCCGTATCAATACTTTATACTCTAGGAGATATTAAATATGCAATTATATTATATATTGCATTAATGGTAGTTTTTGTATTTATTGTAATGACAACAGATATATTATTTCCTAAAAATAAGTAGGTGAACAATGAAAAAAATAGCGATATTTCAAACTGATTTAAATATTGGTGGAATACAAAAATCTTTAATAAACCTGCTTGATAATATTGATTATCAACAGTTTGACATTGATTTATATCTAACAACTGTTGATAACTTGTTAATAAATGACATAAATAAAAATGTAAATGTGCATAACTTGAAAAATTTACCATTTTTTACTAAACTTATTCCTTTTAAAATATTAAAATATTTCTATAAGAATAAGATTAAACAAGAATATGATGTTTCTATAGACTTTAACTCTTATAGTATGGATACTTCACTTGCTGCACTAAATGTTGAAGCAAACAAAAGAGTTATCTGGGTTCATAATGATATTGATATAAAATTAAAAGAAGAATTTAAATATAGAATATTATACTTTTTCTTCAAAAGTAAATATAAATATTTTGATGAATTTGTTGTTGTATCAACAGGAGCTTTAGAATCATTTAAAAAGCATCAACAGTTTAATTCTAAAAAATATAACGTAATTCCTAATTTTATTGACACTAATGCCATAGTAAAAAAATGTCAAGAAAGCACTGAATTTGTCGTAAATAGACAAAAATATAACATGTGTACAATAGGAAGATTAGTTCACCAAAAGGGATTTGATATTTTATTAAAAAATATTAAAGAATTAATTGAACATCGTAAAGATTTTCATTTATATATAATAGGTGATGGTAAAGAAAAAGAAAACTTACTTAAATATGTTAATGATAATGATATGAATGAATATGTTACATTTACTGGTTATAAAAAAAATCCATACTCAATAATGAATATGATGGATGGATTTGTTTTAACCAGTCGTTATGAAGGACAGGGAATGGTTTTTCTAGAAGCAAAATGTTTGGGACTAGATATAGTAATGCCAAAACATTTAGAAAAATATGTTGATGGAATCAAAGGAACAAATAACATATTAAGTGATTTAATATCCTTAAAAAAACATGATAAAAAAATAGATTATTTAAAAGAATATAATGAAGAAATAATTAACAAGATAAATAAATTATTTAATGAATAGGTGATAAAATGAAAAAAGTTCTATTTATTTCTAGTACTGGTGGACATTTTAATGAATTAATGAAATTAGAACCTTTAATGAAGAAATATGATAGCTATATTGCAACTGAGAAAACTAAAGCCACTTTATATGTTAAAGATAAATATAAAAATAAAATGTTTTATTTAATATATGGGACTAAAGATCATATGTTAACATATCCATTTAAATTATTAGCAAACTGTTTTATTTCATTATTCTATTTTATTAAAATAAGACCTGATGTTATTATAACAACAGGAGCTCATACTGCTGGACCAATTTGTTGCATTGGTAAATTATTTAGAAAAAAAATTATTTATATAGAAACAATGGCAAATATAAATACTAAGACAATAACGGGTAGATTAATTTATAAGTTTGCCGATTTGTTTATAGTTCAATGGGAAAGTATGTTAAAATTATATCCTAAGGCAGTTTATAAGGGGTTGATATATTAATGATTTTAGTTACATTAGGAACCCAAGATAAGAGTTTTGAAAGATTACTTAAACAAGTTGATTCTGAAATTAAAAACAAGAATATTAATGAAAAAGTTATAGTACAAGCTGGTTATACAAAATATAAATCAAAAAATATGACTATTTTTGATTATGTAGAACCAGCAGAATTATTAGAATATATAAAAAAAGCTAGAGTAATTATTTCTCATGCGGGAGTAGGAACTATTTTGAATTGCCTTGAAAATAATAAAAAAGTTATTGTGGTTCCAAGATTATCAAAATATAGGGAACATAATAATGATCATCAGGTTCAAATTGCAAATGAATTTGCAAAAGAAGGCTATATAATTAATTTGGAAAATATAAAAAAATTAGGAGAAGAAATTAAAAATATTGATAATTTAAAACCTAAAAAATTAAAACATAATAATATGATTATAGAAACAATAGAAGATTTTATAGATAATATATAGATGGAGAAGTATATGGAAAAGATTAAAGAATTATATAAAAAATATGAAGAAATTGTAAACTATTTAATAGTAGGAGTATTAACAACAGTTGTAAGTCTTGGAACATACTATTTATGTGTATTTACTTTTTTAAATCCAGACAATGCGGTACAACTTCAAATAGCTAATATTATTTCTTGGATTTGTGCTGTTATTTTTGCTTATATTACAAATAGAAAATTTGTGTTTAAAAGTAAAAATGAAAATATATTCAAAGAAGTTGTATCTTTTACTTCTTCAAGATTAGTAACATTATTTTTAGATATGTTAACAATGTTTGTAATGGTTACATTATTAAAAATTAATGATAAAATTGCTAAACTAGTAGTTCAAGTTATAGTTACTGTTGGCAATTATATTTTAAGTAAGATTTTTGTTTTTAAAAAGAAGAAAAATTAGTAAAAAGACTATAAACAATATATACTTGCAATTTATTTGAAATTTTGTTATTCTATTATTGTTCTTAGTTTTATATATGGCGGATTTGGTGAAGTGGTTAACACACTAGATTGTGGCTCTAGCACGCATGGGTTCGATTCCCATAGTCCGCCCCATTTAAGAATACAAACGAACCACCTGATAATTTCGTGGCACGTTTAATTATAGAAAAGTCTAGCAGACATTGTGTTTGCTAGACTTTTTTTAGTCGATGATAATTATATACAAATAACTAAATTTATTTTTATATAATTATGAATTAGTATATAAATATGTATGTTTGATAGACAATGTTTAATTATTAATTATTTCTAATAATATTTTGTTATCTTTTAATTTTTTATTTATAATTTTTCTTTTAATAAGATTATTTATTATATAAGAATAAACACAAGAAGAAAATTCTAAATGGTTAATTATTTGATTTGCCATTAAATCAGCAATTAATTCTGTCATATATATTAATCTTTTTTTCTTTAGTACATTTAATATTTCATTATCAAAATAATCAATATCGACAGATTTTACTATCCCATTAATCATAAATCTTAATTCTTTATTATCTCTAATAAGCTGCTCCCAATTACTTCCGTATTCTTTTATTTCATATTCTTTTAAAATATGTTTTCTTTTTAATAATTCAGGGATTTCTTTACAAGTTAGTGCGCTTATATTAGGTATATTCCAATTAATTTCTTCTGAATATACAACACTAATATTAGCATTTTTAAAACAGTAACACCTGTTACTAATTCTTCAAAACTGAATTTAGAAAAATCAATACCTAAATATTTTGCACAGTCATATATTTCATCATTTGTAAACATACATAAACCTCCATTACAACTTTATTATAAAAAATAATTTATATGCTATAATAATTAGTATATGGAGGATTACATGAATAAAGATAATCTATTTCGTTATTATAATGAACTTAATAATATTCAAAAAGAAAAATTAAAATCAGATATTGATACAATTGATTTCGAAAAAATGAAAAATATTTATGAAAAATCTATGCAAAATGATGAAATTGACATTACTAAAATTTCACCACTTCAATATTATGATAAAAAAGTTATTAATAAGGAATATTATAAAAATTTAGGAATTAAATATTTAAGTAAATATGCATTAATTACAATGGCTGGTGGAAATGGTACAAGATTGGAATGGGACGGTCCTAAAGGAACATACCCCTTATTAATTAATAACAAGAAAATATCGATTTTTGAAATATTTATAAATGATTTAAAAGATATTCAAAGAAATAGCGGAGTGTTTATTCATTGGTATATTATGACTGGTGAAAGCAATGATAAAGATACAAGAAAATTTTTTGAAGAAAATAATTTCTTTGGTTATCCACAAGAAAAAATATCTTTTTTTAAACAATCAACATTACCAATTTTAGATGTATCTGGTAATTGCGTTTTAAAAGATAAGTATTCTGTTTTAAAAGAATCTGATGGCAATGGTACAATCTTTTCATGCTTGAAAGAAAATAATATTTTAAACGATTTAAAAAATAATAGTATTGAATATATAGGGGTTATGAATATAGACAATATATTATCTAAAGTATTCGATCCTATATTTATTGGACTTATGGTATCTAAAAATTATCAGGTTGGTGCAAAAACTAGTTTTAAAAAAGAACCATTATCTAAAGATTATATATATTGTAAATATGAAAAAAAGCCAATTATGTTGGACTACAATTTTATTTCTCTTGATTTATCTATGCAACAAATAAACAATAAATATTTATATCGAGATATTAATTTAGGAATGTATGTTTTTACTTTAGATGCATTAAATAAACTCGAAAGCATTAATCTTCCTTATCATCGAGCATATAAAAAATATAAATTTATCAATAATGATGGTAATGTTGAATCAGGTACATCACCTAATTCATTTAAATTTGAAAAATTTATATATGATGCATTTTCATATTTTAATGATTTATTATTATATAGAGTAGATGAAGATACTGAGTTTGCCCCAATAAAAAATAAGGAAGGCAATCATTCACCAAAAGATGCAATAGAAAAGTTTATAAAAACTAAAGATGTATAATACATCTTTTTTTATATAAAATAATAATATATAAATAATTAGCACTCACTATTGACAAGTGCTAATTATTGAGTATAATATCATTTGAAGAGGTGATAAATATGTTTAATCAAAATGAAGAACAAGAAGAAAATGTTTTAGAAAAATATGGGCGTAATATCATCGAAGATGTAAAAAAGGGAAAAATTGATCCTGTCATCGGTAGAGATGAAGAAATACGTAGTATTACTAGAATATTATCAAGAAAAACTAAAAATAATCCAGTTTTAATTGGTGAACCAGGTGTTGGTAAAACTGCAATAATTGAAGGATTAGCATTAAGAATAGTTAGGGGAGATGTACCATCAAGTTTAAAAGATAAAATAGTTTGGGAACTTGATATGGCAGCATTAATAGCTGGAGCTAAATATCGTGGAGAATTTGAAGAACGATTAAAAAAAGTTTTAAATGAAGTTAAAAAAAGTAAAGGCCAAATAATTATGTTTATTGATGAAATTCACACAATAGTTGGTACCGGAAATATGGAAGGAGCAATGGATACTTCTAATATTTTAAAACCTATGTTAGCTAGAGGTGAAATTCATGTAATTGGAGCTACTACTCTAAATGAATATCGTAAATATATTGAAAAAGATGGTGCGCTAGAAAGAAGATTTCAAAAAATTAAAGTTAGTGAACCAAATGTAGAAGATACAATAACTATTTTAAGGGGACTTAAAGAAAGATTTGAAGTACATCATGGTGTTACAATTCAAGATAAAGCATTAATATCTGCAGCAACTTTATCTAATAGATATATAACAGATAGATTTTTGCCTGATAAAGCAATTGATTTAGTTGATGAAGCTTGTGCAACAATTAGGGTTCAAATGGATTCTGTACCAATTGAACTTGATACATTAACCAGAAAAATAATGCGTCTAGAAATAGAAAGACAAGCTATTAAAAAAGAAAAAGATGAATTATCTAAAAAACGTCTTGAATCAATTGAAAAAGAATTATTAGAATTAAAATTAAAAGAAAAAGATTTAACTGATTCTTGGAATAAAGAAAAGGCTTTAATAGATAATATCAAATCTAAAAAGAAAGAATTAGAAAAAGCTAAATTTGATTTAGAACAAGCAGAAAATAATTATGATTTAGAAAAAGCAGCAATTCTAAGACATGGTAAAATTCCACAATTAGAAAAAGAAATACTTGATTTAAAAACAAGTGATAAAACTAAATTGTTAAGTGATACTGTTAGAAGTGATGATATAGCTAAAATAATTGCTAATTGGACTAATATTCCAGTATCTAAACTTATAAGTTCTGAAAAAGATAAATTGTTGAACTTAGAGAATAATATGAAAAAAAGAGTAATGGGACAAGACCAAGCTTTAGAGCTTGTTAGTGATGCTATATTGCGTAGTAGAAGTGGTATTAAAGATCCAAATAAACCAATTGGCTCATTTATCTTTTTAGGCCCTACTGGAGTCGGAAAAACTGAAGTGGCAAGAACTTTAGCATATGAATTGTTTGATGATGAAAAACATATGATTCGTATTGATATGAGTGAATATATGGAAAAGTTTTCAACAGCCAGATTAATTGGTGCTCCTCCAGGATATGTAGGATATGATGAGGGTGGACAATTAACTGAAGCAGTAAGAAGAAATCCATATAGTATTGTATTATTCGATGAAATAGAAAAGGCACATCCTGATGTTTTAAATCTATTACTACAAATATTAGATGATGGTAGAATAACTGATTCTAATGGACGTACTGTAGATTTTAAAAACACTATAATTATAATGACATCAAATTTAGGTAGTGACCATATTCTTGATGGAGATACTAGTTTGGTTATGAATGATTTAAAGAATTATTTTAAACCAGAATTTATTAATCGTATTGATGAAATAATTGTGTTTAATCCACTTGATAAAAAATCTATCTCTATGATACTAGATAAGATAATTAGCAATATAGAAGATAGATTAAAAGATAGTAATCTTAAAATTGAGATTACACCAGCAGCTAGAGAGAATATAATTAATGAAGGTTATGATATAACTTATGGTGCAAGACCATTAAAAAGAATGGTAAGCAGAATTATTGAAACAAATTTATCTAAAATGATAATTGCTGATGAAGTTAAATTTGGTAGCACAATAATTATTGATTTCAATAAAGATAATTATGAATTTAAAATAAAAGATTCTAAAAATAATTAGAATCTTTTTTTATTTTAATTGTGAAAAAACTTCGTTTATATCATCAGTTATAACTAGATTGGCACGATTATTTAATGAAGTAGAATCTCTATTTATTAAGACAATATTATCTCCTTCATAAAAATTTATTAAACCAGCTGCAGGATAAACTGTTAAGCTACTTCCAGCAACTATTAATAAATCTGCATTTTTAAGATGATTAATAGCATGATTTATAACACTATCATCTAATGCTTCTTCATATAAAACTACGTCCGGTTTAATTATTCCACCGCAAATACATTTGGGAATGTTTGAAGAATTAAATATAGCATCTGCATCATAAAACTTATGACAGTTATTACAATAATTTCTATAAATACTACCATGTAATTCTAATATATTTTTTGAACCAGCTTTTTG
This sequence comes from uncultured Muribaculaceae bacterium, assembly GCA_964533935.1. Taxonomy (GTDB): domain Bacteria; phylum Bacillota_I; class Bacilli_A; order RF39; family UBA660; genus RUG14121. The sequence continues at coordinate 73,268 of CAZHOG010000005.1, forward strand.
GTGTAACCCATCAATATTTTGAGTTATTATGGCTTTAAGTTTATTTTTATTTTCTAATATTTTTAAATATTTATGACATTCATTAGGTAATGCATTTAAACAATTTAGTTTATCTTTATAAAATTTATAGAATTCTAAAGTATTATTTTCAAAGAAGGAATGACTTAATATAGTTTCTGGAGGATAATCATATTTCATATTATACAAACCATCTTTACTTCTAAAATCTTTTATTCCAGAAGCGGTACTAACTCCAGCCCCACCAAAAAAGACTATGTAATTTGCTTGGTTAATTAATTTTTGTAATTCATCTATTTTACTCATAGTTATCACCATAATAATTATACTACTAAAATTGAATTTTTATAAAATATTAAAATAAGATATATTAGGTGATTAAATGAAAAAAATAAATAGGTATTTTATTATAGGCATTCCAGTTATATTTATATTAGGAAGTATAAGTCATTTTCTATATAACCTAACTGGTGAAAACTTTTTAATAGGTTTAATTTCACCAGTTAATGAATCAATATACGAACATACCAAGTTATCTATAATTCCATTATTCTTATTTTATACAATTGGATATTTAAGATTTAAACCTAATAAGAATAAATGGTTATTATCATACATTATTTCATTAATAATATCTGTAATAACCATTCCATTATTATATTACTTTTATACTAAAGCATTTGGATTTCATTCTTTAATTATTGATATTTTAATTTATTTAGTTTCTGTAATAATTAGCCAATTAATATCACTTCATATTTTAAATAGAAGTAAGAATGAAATTAATTATAAAATCTCTTTAATTGTTTTAATAACGTTATTTTTAATTAATATAATATTAACAATTAATCCTCTTAAATTGCCATTGTTTGAAGATTCGGTATCAAAAACATATGGGATATTTGAAAAATAGGTGAAAATATGTTATAGTAACACACATAAAAAAGAGGGGTATTTATGGATAAAAGAGAAAGCACTATAAATTATTTTAATGGTATAAAATCATATTCATTGTTTTTTGATAATGTTTTTTTTGGTAAAACTGAATGCGATAAAGATTTGATATGGGAAAAATATCGTATTTCGTATGCTAAAGTGGCTCTTATAGCTAATTTTATTATGTTGAAAAAAGAGGATATGATTGAAAATAAAGGCGAATTAGTTTATGAATCAAAAATAATAGATGAAACATTAGAAAAATCAATGGATTATATTGCTACAAAAGTTGGAGATGAATTTAAAGTTGGTGAATATATTGCTCCAGCTGCCAAAATTGTTGCTAAAATTAGAAATAAATTTGCTCATGGGGACTTTACTATTGATATTGAAAACAATAGTCTAATAATGATTGCAGATGATAAAAGAATGGAAATAGATATTGATAAATTAGCAACATGTTTTAATTTTGAATTTTTGGCACTTATGGGAAAACCTAAAACATCAGTTATAGAAAGAATAAATTTTGAAACTTATGCACCTTCAGTATTAAACAATCAACCAATAGTAAATAATGAACAATTAAAGACTGCTATTAGTGCTAGTACTATAAATACATTTACGATGAGAACACTTGATGGAAGGCTACTAACAACAGATGCCTTAAATTGTTTTATAAAGACAATTAATACTTATAACAGTTTGCAAAGAAGATCGGATAAGAAAATAGTTGTAAATTCATTAAGAGATGAAGCAGATAAACACAGCTGTACATTTAATTTCACTAAATCAAAAAATATTCCACAGGAAATGCTAGATAAAGTTTATAAAGTATTCGAATCTAATAATGATTTTTTTAATCTTCCATTATATGAACAATCATTGAGAATAAATATGGTGCTAAAAAATCTTTATGTTCCAGAAAGCATGGATTTAATAATTGGAAACTTTGTTAATTTATTTATATTGAATAATTTAGAAAAAGCAAATATAACAGATATTTTTAAAAAGATATATTCTTTAGTTATTACGAATGAGAGTGATATCAATGCAACAATTGCATTAGCAAAATTTAATGCATTATTTTGTTATCCCCTTGAACATATATATAAAGAAAATAAATATGATTTAAACCGTGAAAATCAATTAGATTTTGAAAAATTGGATTTATCATTCCTAGAACCAGATATTTTAGATAGTGAAAAAGGCATAATTGAAGAAGCAGAAAAGAGAGTTTCTAGTTATCCTGATAAAATTATTAAAGTTCAAAATAATCTTGAAATTTCCAAGGAAAATGTAAAAAACATTTTACTTTTAAAAGAAGATCCAAAGCACAATATCACAGAAGAAAAAATAAAAATATTAGAAGAAAAATCTATTAGAATAGCTGAAACTAAAGATAAGATTAACAATGATTATTTGCTTGCCAAAGATATTTTGGATAAAATTAGAGAAGATTTTGAAAAAAATCCTATATATTTTAGAAATCGTGCAATAATTGAGGACATAAGAAATGCCATATCTCATGGACATGTTGAAGTGATAAATAATAATGCCACATTTATCGATGATAATTATTTAGATTTTACAGATATTTATAATGGTCAAATAGTATTCCATTTAAAAGTTATGGTAAAAGATTTTGAACAAATATTTAATGATAATAATATTATTTATATATCCGAATTCTTGAATAATAGAATGATAAAAAATGATTCTGATTTAAAATGTAGAAAATAATATTTTCTATATTTTTTTTATATTAATGATATAATTTAAGTGGTGGTAATATGTTTGATTTAAAAAACAATTCAATCATTATATGTGATTATAAATATAAAGAAAAAATATTAAAATCTTTAGCTTCTACTAAAGATGTTTTGAATATAAAATTTTATACATTAAAAGAAATAATAAAAAAATATACTTTTGATTATGATGAAAGAACAATATATTATTTAATAAAAAAATATAATTTTAAATATGAAATAGCCAAAATATATTTGGATAATATGGTTTACATAGATGAAAATAAAACTTATAAAAATAAAAAAATAAATATATTAGTTGATCTAAAAAAAGACTTAATAGAAAATAATCTTCTAATTTTTGATGATTTGTTTAAAAAGTATTTAAAAAATTATAATATTTATATTATAGGATACGATTATTTTTTAAATAACGAACTTCAAATTATTGAAATGTTGAAAGAGAATAATAACGTAAATATAATATCTTCTTCTGCTAAATATGAAATTAATAAAGTTCATGAATTTGAAAATATTAATGATGAAATAGAATATATTGCCAAAAATATATGTAATTTAGTAATAAATGGGGTTTCATTAAATGAAATAAAACTTTTAAATGTAAGTGAAGAATATTATAATCCAATTAAAAGAATATTCGATTTATATAATATAAATATTAATTTGCCTAAAAATAATTATTTATATAATAATATTGTTGGTAAAATATTTTTAGAAAATTATGATAGTAATATTTCTAAAACTTTAGAATCTATTAAGAATTATAATTATGAAATAGTTAATCAAATAATTAATATTGTTAATAAATATAATTTTTCAGATGATTATATGGATGTAAAAGAATTAATTATTAATGATATGAAAAATACTAAAGTTGTAGAAGCTAAGTTTGAAAGTGCAATAGAGCTGGCTTCATTAAATTCATATTTCGAAAATGAATATGTATTTTTAATGAATTTTAATTTGGGAGCAATTCCAAAAGTGCTACAAGATGAAGATTATATAACAGATTTTATGAAAAAAGATTTGGATATGAAATCAACTATTGAACTTAATAAAGAAATAAAAAAATCTACTATTAATAATATTAAAAATATTAAAAACTTGACTATTACTTATAAGAAAAAGAATGGTAAAAAAGAATGCTATCCATCAGTATTAATTGAAGATATGAATTTAGAGGTAATTAAAGAAAATAATAATCTTATTAACAGTTATTCACAGAATTATGATAAATTGAAATTTGCATGCAAGATAGATTCTTTAATTAAATATGGTGTTAAAGATAGTGACTTAGAAATATTAAATAATAATTATAAGATACCTTATAATTTATATAATAATAAGTTTAAACAAATAGATGTTAACAGCTTTCATGAATATATAAAAAATAAGCTATCATTATCTTATTCTTCACTTAATGATTATAATAAATGTGCTTTTAAGTACTATTTGAAAAATGTATTGAAATTAGAAAAATATGATGAAAAATTTATGGCTTATATTGGTTCAATATTCCATAAAGTTTTAGAGACATGTTTAGATAGTGAAATAACTGTAGAAGAAGTAGTAAACAATTATATAAAAAATGATCAAAAAAATTTAACTAATAAAGAAAAGTTTTTTATTGAAAAATTAATTGAAGAAATAAAAATAGTTATTAAAGTTATTAGAGAACAAAATGAATGCTGTAATTTAAATAATGCTTTATATGAAGAACATATATATATTGATAAATCTGAAAATAATTATAATATTACTTTTAATGGTATTATTGATAAGATGATTTATCAAAAAAATATTGATGATACTAATGTGGCCATTATAGATTATAAAACTGGAAATACTAATATTGATTTGAAATTAGTTCCATATGGAATTGATATGCAACTACCAATATATTTGTATCTAGCTAAACACTGTAATAAAATATCTAATCCAAAGTTTGCAGGATTTTATTTACAAAGATTATTTGATAATGAAGTATCAATTCAAAAAGATAAAAGCTATGATGAATTAAAAAAAGAAAATCTAAAATTAACTGGTTATTCAACAGATGTTATTAGTAGATTATATGATTTAGATAATACTTATGAAAATAGTAAAGTTATTAAAAGTATGAAAGTTAAAAAAGATGGTTCTTTTAGTTCTTATGCTAAAGTATTAAGTGATAATGAAATAGATACTCTTATTGATGTAGTTGATAATAAAATAAATGAGGGAATAGATAATATTTTAAATGCAGATTTTAAAATTAATCCTAAAAAAATTGAACAAGATTCTATTTATGGATGTGATTTTTGTAAGTTTAAAGATATTTGTTTTAGAAAACAAGAAGATGCATTGTTTATAAAAAAAGATGAAGAATTAGAATTTTTAAGAGGTGATATTAATGCCAACATGGACTAAAGAACAATTAGAAGCTATTGATAAAGATGGTAGTAATATTATTGTATCAGCTGGTGCAGGATCTGGTAAAACAGCAGTTTTATCAGAAAGAGTATTAAGAAAATTAAAACAAGGTGTTAATATTAATGAATTACTTATATTAACATTTACTAACGCTGCAGCAGCGGAAATGAAAGATCGTATTCGTAAAAAAATAAAAAAAGAACCTACACTTATTAAACAATTAGATTATATTGATAATGCGTATATTACAACATTTGATTCATATGCATTATCTTTAGTAAAAAAATATAATTATTTACTAAATGTTTCTAAAAATATAAATATTGTTGATTCAGGAATAATGCTTCAAAAAGAAAATGAAATACTAGATTCAATATTTGAAGATTTGTATGCGAAAAAAGATGATAAGTTTATTAAGTTAATAAATGATTTTTGTATTAAAGATGATTTAGTTATTAAAACAAGCATTAAAAATATAAATAAATCACTAAATTTAAAAAGTGATAAATATGAATATTTAGATTCATTAATATCTAATTCATATAATGAAGAAAGAGTTTTAAATCTTATTAAAGAATATGAAAAAATTATATTAAATAAAATTCAAATAATAAGTGATAATTTAGATATGATTTCAATGACTGAATTCCCAGAATATTATGAAGAATTAATGTCTAATTTAGAACCATTGCTTAGATCAAAATACTATGATGAATTTGTTAAATATTCTGAATTATCTTTACCAAGAAAACCAAAGAATTCAGAAACTATATCAACATACAAAAATAATATTGATAAAAATCTTAAACAAATTAAAGAGCTATTAAAATATAAGAATGAGGATGAAATAAAAGAAAGTTTTTATTCTACAAAAGACTATGTTCAATGTATTATTGATATTATTAAAATTTATGATAATAAAATTAAATCTTTTAAAGAAGAAAATGATACATATGAATTTAATGATATTGCAATTATGTCAATTAGATTATTAAAAGAAAATGATGATATAAAAGAAGAAATAAAAAAATCTTATAATGAAATAATGGTTGATGAGTATCAAGATACAAGTGATTTGCAAGAAGATTTTATTAATTTAATTGCTAACGATAATGTTTATATGGTTGGCGATATTAAGCAATCAATATATGGCTTTAGAAATGCAAATCCTAATAACTTTAAAAACAAGTATAATCAGTATGCTAAAAATAATGGTGGTATTAAAATCGATTTATTAAAAAACTTTAGATCGCGTAGTGAAGTATTAGATGGCATTAATTTGATATTTGATTTGATAATGACAAATGATATTGGTGGTGCAAATTACCAAGAGAGTCATCGTATGCAATTTGGAAACAATGCCTATCTTGCAGAAAATACTAATTATAATAATAGTTTAGAAATATTAAATTATAATAATAAAGATAAAAAATATTCTAATGAAGAAATAGAAGCTTTTACTATTGCTAAAGATATAAAAGAAAAAATATCTTCACAATATTTAGTTATGGATAAGAATACTCTAAAATTAAGAAAAGCTAATTATAGTGATTTTTGTATCATTATGGATAGAGGTAGTTCATTTAATACTTATAAAAAAATATTTGAATATTTAAATATACCAATGGCTGTTTGGAATGATTCAAAATTAACAGATGAAATTGATATTATGATAATAAATAATATTATTGGATTAATATTGAATATTTATAATAATGAATTTAATACTGATTTTAAATATAATTTTACATCGGTTGCTAGATCATTTCTTTTTGAAATGCCTGATGAAGAAATATTTGAAATAATTAAAAATAATAATTATAAAAATACAAGATTATATGAAATATGTACAGAAGTTAGTGAAAAAATATATTATCTTTCTAATGAAGAATTATTATATGAAATAATTGATAAATTTAATTATTATGAAAAAATAATATTAATTGGTAATGTAGAAGATTCATTAATAAAAATAGATAATATTATTGATATAGCTAAAAATTTATCTAAAATAGGATATACAATAGTAATGTTTAAAAAATATTTAGATGATATGATAAATGATAAAGATTATGAAATAAAATATTCTATGAATGATTTAAGTGATGATAGTGTAACTATTATGAATATTCATAAATCAAAAGGATTAGAATTTCCAATCTGTTATTTTTCAGGATATTATAAAACATTTAATAAAGATGATTTGAAATCAAAATTTTTATTTGATAAAGATTATGGTATAGTTACACCATATTTTAAAGAAGGTATTGGTGAAACAATTATCAAAAGTTTAATTAAAGAAAAATATGATATAAATAATATTTCTGAAAGAATAAGATTGTTTTATGTAGCATTAACTAGATGCCGTGAAAAAATGATTATAATATCTCCTTTAGCAGAAGAAGAAACAAATTTTATAAGTAATTATGTTGATGATAATATTCGTGTTTCATGTAATTCATTTTTAGATATTATGAATTCTATTAAATATAATTTAAAAGACTATATTAAGAATATTAATCTTGATACTTTAGGATTAACTAAAGATTACAATATCTTTAAAAAAATGGATTATCAAAAGATCATAAATAAAAATGATATTAAAATAAATAATCAAGAAATTATTAAAAATAATAATACTGTTGATAACAAGCATGCTTCTAAAATCATTAAAGATTTAATTCCTAGAGAAACAAAAGAATTATTAGAGTTTGGTTCAAATATTCATTATATATTTGAATTAGAAGATTTTAATAATCCTGAAAATGAATATGTAAAAAAACTTGTTAGTTTATTAGGTGATTTATCTAAATCTAAAATCTATAAAGAACATGAATTTATTTTTGAAGAAAATGAAACAGAATATCATGGAATAATAGATTTAATGATAGAAGATGATAATTGTATTAAAATTATCGATTATAAATTAAAAAATATCGATGATGAAAAATATAATAAACAATTAAAAGTTTACAAAAAATATATTATGACAAAATCTAATAAACAGATATCAACATATTTATATTCAATATTAGATAATAAATTAGTAGAAAGGAATGTTATATAAAACATTCCTTTTATTTGTATTTAACAAATATATATGATATTATAAAACGCAAAAAAGGGGATTTTACTATGGATATGAATGATGTAACATCTAGAAAGAGATTAAAAGAATTTTCAACAATATATAATACTATTAAAAAAAGTAATGGGATGGCTTTAGAGGCAGAAGAACAATTTTTAAAAAGTTCAATAATGTTTTATGAAGTTTATACTCAAAAAAAAGAATTTATTGAATTAATAAATTCTTATAAAGTTAGATATATCTATAACGAATCTAAAGTAGACAAGGATGTTACTCCAGAAGAACAACTAGGGATAGGTATTGTTTATGATTATATTAGAGATTTTGATTTCTCTAAAGATAAATTTAATATTTTTATTACAGCATTAGTAATTCATCAAAAATTATATTCTCAATGCTTTGGTAAAGATTTTGGTGGTAATTTAAGAAATGGCCAAGCACTATTATTAGATACTAATGTTGAGGTTGTCGATGCAAAAGAAGCTCAAATAGAATTTAATAAATATATTCAAAAATCAGATGAAATATTTGAACCATTAAATAAGGGAGATATATTAGGTTATATTGAAAAAAGTATTATTACGGTTACTGATTTAATAAAGTTGCAACCATTTGCTGATGGTAATAAAAGAACCTTTAGAGCAATACTTAATTTACTTTTTAAAAAAGCAAATCTTCCACCAGTGTATGTTAATAATGATAATGGTGAATATAAACAAGCTTTAATAAAAGCTATGACTGAAGATAACTATGATGATATTGTAAGATTTTATTATAAAAGAATATTTGATGCAATTATTGAATTAGATATTGATGACAATAAAATTATTAATCTAACAAAATCAAAAAATAAATCATAATTCTATATCTAAAATGTTTTCTATGTATAAATGGCTATGATCATTAAAAATAATTTTGTTACTATTAAGATCAATAGAGTAAATAATAACATTCCTTGATTTGATATAGCCATTGTAATAATAGATTATTTTAATATTAGATTTTGTTTTATAAGCAATATTTATTTTTTCTTCTAAAACATTTAATTGATCTTCAGATAAAACAGGTTTACCTGTTTTTTTATTTTCTTCAAGAATATCATTAATAATTTTATTCGATGATATAACAGCATTAAATGGTTGCCATTTAATCATTCCACGATCTTTCATGCACTATGACCTCCAATCTTAGTATTTCTATCTTTTATAGTTGAATCACCTAATAAAGAAGATGCTTTTAATAAACTATTATTCCCAAACTTATTTTTAATTTCATCAATACTAATATTATATGAATTCTCTTTTTCTAAATCTTCAACAGATTCAAATATATTTAATTGAACAGCATCTTTTTTTTGAAGTCTTCCTAAAGCTATAGATACTTTTCTAATAGGCATATCTTCATAATACTTATCAAATATAGTTAGACATGCTTTTAAAATTAAATCTACTTTATCAGTAGCACTATCTAGTTTCAGGTGGTGGAAAAAACCACCACCTATATTCTTAGAGTATCCTATTCCAAAACCAATTGTATAACAGCATTTATTGTTTTTTCTAAGACGCATACAAATGGTTTCAACCATTTCTTGAATGATTATCTTAATATTAAATTCATTATAATCTTTAAAAAGTATTTGACTTAAACTATAAGATTTATCATAAGTAGTTAATGCTGGTTTAGATATAATACTTTCATCAATGCCATTAGCATTATTCCATAATTCTTCACCAATAACACCATATTTATCTTTTAGTTTATTTTTATCATATAAAGCTAAATCCTTGACAGAAAAAATACCTAGATTATTTAGATTTTTTTCCATTCTATATCCAATGCCCCACATTTTAGATAATGGTGAAATATTCCACAGTTTATTTTTAACATCATCATAAGTCCACAAAGCTATTCCATTTTTATATTTTTTAGCTTCTGTATCCATAGCAACTTTAGCAAGTAACATATTAGGACCAATTCCACAAGTTGCAGTTAAGCCAAGAGTTACTTCAATTTCTTTTAATATTTGCTGTGCTATTTCGTAAGAAGTTTTTTGATACATATTTAAATAACTTGTTAAATCTAAAAATGCTTCATCAACAGAATAAACATGTAAATCTTCTGGTGCAACATATTTTAAATATATTTTAATGACTTCTTTACTCATTTTTATATATAGACTCATTCTTGGTTTAGCAATAATATATTTAATATTTTTAGGTATCTTAAATAGCCTTGTTCTAGATTCAATACCAAAGGTTTTTAAGTATGGAGTTATAGCTAAAGTGATGGCACCATCTCCTTGATTTTTGTTGGCTACAACAAGGGGAGTAGTAAATGGATCAAGACCTCTATCAATGCATTCACATGAAGCAAAAAAACTTTTTAAATCAATACAAATAATATCTCTATTTAACATGAGTTACCTCCAATACAAACATTTGTTCCATTATAATATTTAGAAGTTTAAATATCAAGTAGTAAATTATGGAAAAAGAATAAAATGTAAATTAATAAATATAATAGTTATAGGTGAGTTTATGAAAAAATTTTTAATTATTTTATTATTAACATTTGGTATTACCGTATTACCAACTTTATTTATAGATATGGATACAAGTTTTTTAACAAAACCAGCATTATTTCCTAAAGAAATAGTTTTTCCAATAGTATGGAGTATTCTTTATTTACTAATGACTATTTCTGTAGTATTAGCAACAAAAGATGATAACAAAGTTTACAAGATATATTTTACTCAGTTAATAGTAAATGCTCTATGGACAGTATTATTTTTTGGATTAAAGTGGTATTTTATTTCCTTTATTTGGATAATTTTACTGTTTATATTAGTATGCATAATGATTTATCAAATGATTAATAAAAATAAATTAGCAGGTATATTACAAATACCATATTTGATTTGGTTGTTATTTGCCATGTATTTAAATTTATCAATTTATTTACTTAATTAAAAAATTGTTTTATAATGAATAATAGGTGATAGTGTATGTATCAATCAAGATATAGTTTAATAGTAACAAAAGGACCACAAATAGTTGAAATACCATTTTCTGAAAATGGTAAAACAGGAACAAAAGCTTTTTTGGAACAAATTGATTATGTTACAGCTAATTACAAAGATTTAGGTTCTTTTTTAACAATGCTAAAAAATAATAAAGTTATTGAATTTAATCCCGATAGTTGTGCAATAAAATATAAAGCTATGGGAGAAATTAAAAAATTAGATTTAATTTTTGATGATAAATTAGTAGCATTTGCTGCAATGGATGTTTTAAAAAAGAAAAAACAAAATGAATCTAAAGCATCAATAGATTTAAATGATGAAATGTTAAAACTTATTAATCGAGTTAAAGCATATGCCATAAATCCAGAAAGCTTTAAAAGTATTAAAAATTCTCATACTTTTCCTTGGCATGTAAGACAATTACTAGAAGAATATTTAAAATATAATGATGTATCATATGAAAGTTCTTCTAAACAAGCAGATATTAATGAATTGAATAATACATTAGCATACAGAATTTCTGAATATAAAAATTTTAGAGATATAGTTGTGTGGGAAAAAAAATATAAAGCTAAATTAGAAAAAAATAATCAACCAATAATTGAAGATTATGTTCAAATGAAATTAATTGATTATTTTGAACATAAAGATGAAATACAAAAGACTCCTGAACAAATAGAATATGAAAAAGATCTTGAGGCAAGTGCAGACGTATTACAAGAAAGGGCAAACGAAGAAGCTCATAAAAATATTAATCGATTAAATGATAAATATACAGAATTATCAGATAAAGAAGTAGAAACTACATTTAATGCTTATGGAATAAAAGGCGTAGAATATGCCTATTCAGAAGAAAAAATAGCTAGTTTACCTGATGAAGATTTATATGCAATGGGATTTGATATATCAAGATTCCGTGAAAATACAAGAGGAAGATAACTTATAGTTGTCTTTTTTTTATAATTTGTTAGAATAGTTTACATGCTTAATAAATTAATTAATCAAAAAAGATAATTATAAGATATAATGAAAGTGGTGATAGTATGAAAATAGAAATATATAAAGAAAGAGATTTACCAATGATTTCCATAGATGGAGAATTATTTGTATATGATGATTATTCATTAAATCAATTAGCATTAATGCTAATTGATAATAAATATGATGGCATAAAAGCTGTTGATGTAATATTACATGATGAAGAATTAATAGGTATAAAAAAAGTTGTAGATAAATTAATAACTGAAATAGCTGATAGTGATAAAACTTATGAAGAATTTATGAAAGATCTTGGTGAATAATGGTTACTAAAAAACGTAAGAAAAAATTAGATATTATTTATGAAGATAAAGAAATGATTGTAATAAATAAACCATCTAAACAATTGTGTATTAGTACATCTAAAGGTAGTGAAAATACATTATATAGAGAAGTTAGTGATTATGTTAAAAAACAAAATCCTAGAAATAAAATATTTATTGTACATCGTTTAGATAGAGATACTTCAGGAGTAGTTTTATTTGCTAAAAATGAAATATTAAAAAAACAATTACAAGACAATTGGGATAAACTTGCCGTAACTCGTGAGTATGTTGCTATTGTTGATGGCGTAATGCCTAAGAAAAATGATTGCTTAAAAGATTATTTAAAAGAAAGTAAAACATTACAAGTATTTGTAACAGATGATACTAAGAATGGAAAATTAGCTATAACTAATTATCAAGTTTTAAATACTAATAAAATATATTCTATGTTAAAAATAAATATAAATACTGGTAGAAAAAATCAAATAAGAGTACAACTTGCTAATATTGAACATCCAATAGTTGGAGATAAAAAATATAAATCAAGAAATAACCCTCTAGGAAGACTGGCTTTACATGCTAGTAAATTAGAAATAATTAATCCTAAGACTAAGAAAAAAATGGTATTTAGTTGTAAAGAGCCAGTTATATTTAATAAGATGTTTGAGTAATCAAACATCTTTTAAAATTGACTAAAAAACATTTGTTTGGTAATATATAAATATAAGGTGATACTAAATGGAATTAGAAGACATAAAAGGAATAGGATTAAAGACAGTAAAGAATTTAAATACATTGGGTATTTATAATATTAATGATTTAGTCAGTTATTATCCATATCGTTATCAAGTATATAATATAAAAAAATTATCAGAAATAGATAATGATGAAAATTGTGTTGTTATTGCAAAAATAGAAACTGAACCAAGAAGTTTTTTTATTAGAAAGAATTTTAATAGATTAAGTTTTAAAGCATTATCTGATAATACTTTAATTAATGTTACTATATTTAATAGAGCTTATTTAAAAAATAATTTAAAATTAGGACAAGAAATAACATTGATTGGTAAATACAATAAATTGAAAAATAGTTTTGTTGCTTCTGATATAAAATTAAGTAGAATAGAAAATAATAAAACTGAATCAATATATCATGTAAATAAAAATATTAAAAATAAAGAAGTGGCTAAATTAATTAACGAAACATTAGAAACAAATAAAATATATAATGATTATATTCCACAAGAATTTGAAGATAAGTATGGATTTATATCTAAATATGAAGCGTTAAAAGAAATACATAATCCAAAAGATATTGCAGAATTAAAACATTCTAAATTAAGATTAATTTATGAAGAATTATTTATATTTATGTTTAAGATGATGTTTTTAAAATTTAGAAATGATCGAATAATAAATAGTTTGAAAAGAAATATTGATTTTAATGAAATAGAAGATTTTATTAAATCATTACCATTTGAATTAACAAATGATCAATATATAGCAGTAAAAGATTGTTTTAATGATTTAATTAGTCCTAAAAGAATGAATAGATTAGTTTTAGGAGATGTAGGTAGTGGTAAGACTATTGTTGCATTAATAGCTATGATTATTAATTATAAATCTGGTTATCAATCAACACTTATGGCTCCAACAGAAATACTTGCTAAACAACATTATAAAAATATATTAGAACTAACAAAAAATTTAAATATTACTTGTGAATTATTAGTTGGTAGTATGACTAAAAAAGAAAAAGATAAAGTTAAAGAAAACTTATTGAATGGAAATATAGATATAATAGTTGGAACCCATGCATTAATAACAGATGATGTTTTATTTAAAAATTTAGGATTAGTTGTTACTGATGAACAACATCGATTTGGGGTTAACCAAAGAACTAATTTACAAAATAAAGGAGTAATGCCTGATATTATTTATTTATCAGCAACACCTATTCCAAGAACATATGCTTTAACTATTTATGGAGATATGGATACATCATTAATTAAAGAAAAACCTAATGGTAGAAAAGAAATAATTACTAAAGTTAAAAAAGATTCAGATATAAAAGAAGTATTATTTCATATGCTAGAAGAAATAAAAAATGGGCATCAGATTTATGCTGTTTCATCATTAATTGAAAGTGAAGAAGAAAATGAATTAAAAGATGTTATGCAATTGAAAGAAAAACTAGATATAGCATTTAACAATAAAGTTAATATAGGAATACTTCATGGCAAATTGAAAAATAATGAAAAAGAAGCAATAATGAATGATTTTAAAAATGGAATTATTAAAATACTTATTTGTACAACAATAGTAGAAGTTGGAGTAGATGTATCAAATGCAACAATGATGGTTATATTTGATGCTGATCGATTTGGGCTTGCAACACTTCATCAGTTAAGAGGAAGAGTTGGTAGAAATGATTTACAAAGTTATTGTTACTTAATGTGTAATAAAGAAAAAGAAAGACTAAATGTAATGGCAGAAAGTAATGATGGATTTTATATCAGCCAAAAAGATTTTGAACTTCGTGGTGAAGGAGATCTATTTGGAGTTAAACAAAGTGGAGATATGGTATTTAAGATAGCTGATATAAAAAGAGATTATAAAATACTTTTAAAAGCCAAAGAAGACGTTATAAAATATATAGAATCTAGTGAATTTAAGAATAATGTTTTATATAAAAGAATAGTAAATAATATAGATTTTTTAAATTAAAGAAGATATAATGAACTTATGGAAGGAAGAAGTTTATGGATTGGGTGAAAATTAAATCTGAAGCTAAAGAAAAAATTAATGGAAAGTTATGGGATGTATGGAAACCAACATTAATAATTGGTTTAATATCTGCAATTATTGGTGCAGTTGCATCAAGAATATTTGGAGCAAATAATTACACAACTGATTTAGTAACAGCAATATTTACATTATTATTAGTACCAGCAGAAGTTGGATATATTTCATATATATTAAAATTAGTTCGTGGTGAAGAATATGACTTATCTGAATTAAAAAAATTCTATGAAAAAACTGGAGTATTAATTTGCATTAACATCTTAGTATATTTAGCAGTTCTTTTAGGATTTATTTGTTTAGTAATACCTGGAATAATTTTATCATTCTGTTATACAATGACATTTTATATATTCTGTGATAACCAAAGTATTGGTGCTGAAGAATGTTTGAAACAAAGTAGAGAACTTATTAAAGGATATAAACTTAACTATTTTGGTTTTTGCTTAAGTTTCTTAGGATGGGCATTACTTTGTGTATTCATTATACCTATGGTTTGGGTTGTACCTTATATTACAGTATCACAAGCACTATATTATGAAGAGCTAAAAAAACTAAAAGCAAATAATTAACAAAAGTTTGTCAAATCCAATTGACAAACTTTTTGTTTCATTATATTATTAATGCAGCATAGGTGACCTCAATTAGCCTATGCCCGATTACTCTTACGATTTTAATGTGAGAGTTGATCAACCAAAACCCCCTGAAGGATAGTCGAGAGACTATCCACTTTTTTTTGTCCTTATTTTATAAG
>CAZHOG010000006.1:0-76692 GCA_964533935.1 uncultured Muribaculaceae bacterium
AATGTATTATATATACATTTTTTTATTATTCAATAGATTCGACAAAACAAGACAAAAAAACATGAATATTTCTATTCATGTTTTTAATTATTTTACATCTTCAATAATAACTGGATATGATCCATTAGGGCTTTCAACATTTACTGTTTCACCTTTTTTATGACCAATAACCGCTTTTCCAATTGGTGATTCATTTGATATTTTATTTTCAAATGGATCAGCTTCAAGTGAACCTACGATTTTATAATCATCTGTTTCACCATCATCATATTTAATTGTAACAGAAGAACCAATTGCAACTACTCCGTCTCCAGTAGCTTTTGCAATAGTACAATGTTCTAGTTTATATTCAAGTTCTTTAATTCTGCCTTCTAATTGAGCTTGATCATTTCTAGCAGCATCATAATCAGAATTTTCTGATAAGTCTCCTAAAGCTCTTGCTTCTTTTAATGCTCTAATAACTTCAGGTCTTTTAACTTCTTTTAACTCTTTTAATTCAGTTTCAAGTTCTAAGTATCCTTCAGCTGTTAATGTTATATTTTCAACTTGTTTCATAATATCACCTTTTTTAAAATTTCTATATAAGAATACTATAAATAGTCTTCTTTGTCAAATACTTTCAATCTCATCATATCCATTGGTTTCAATGATTGTTCTACTTTCATTTTAACTATCATTCTAGGATGTCTAGCTACTTCAATACTTTCATCTTTGTCATTTACTATATTATGTATATCATAAGTATATGATTCTAGATTTGGCCCAAAGAATTCAACTTTATCTCCAACTTTAAAATAATTTCTTTCTTCTATAGTAGCAATATGTGTTTCTTCATCATAATCTAAAACTAATCCTAAGAAATCTTGATTGGATACTTCATCTCTTCCTAAAAAATATTGTTCATTTTTAGTAGGTAGTTTATCAAAGAATTGTGGTGTAGAATCTCGATTAGCACATCTATTTAAAATATCCAAATAGTATTTGCAATCTGATTCAGTAAGAGTTTTATTAACTACTTTATCAATAATTCTACGATAGACATTAATTACTGTTGCAATATAATACATAGAACGCATTCTACCTTCTACTTTAAAAGAATTAACGCCAATTTCAACCATTTCTTTAATAAATGGAACCATGTTTAAATCTTTTGGAGTCATGCTAAATACTTCATCTTCATTATCTATATCAAATAACCAACGACAAATTTGAGCACATCCACCCCTATTGGAATCACGATTAGTACAATAATTAGATAAAATACATTTACCACTAATAGATGTACACATTGCCCCATGAATAAAGCATTCTAACTCTAGATTAGTTTCTTCTTTAATTCGTTTTATATCTTCCTTTGAAGCTTCACGAGCAAGTACTAAGCGTGTTACTCCTAAATTCTTATAAAACATTCCTTGACCATAGTTTAATGTACTTGCTTGTGTAGATAAATGTACTTCAAACTTAACTTTTAAATCATGAGCCATTTTAATAACTACTATATCACTTGAAATAATTGCATCTATTACTATTTCATCTAATTTAAGTAAATACTCTTTAATTCCTTCTAAATTAGAATTATGAAAAACTATATTAACTGTTACATAAACTTTTTTATTTAATTTATGGGCATATAAAACAGCTTCTTGAATTTCTTCTAAGCTAAAATTTTTTGCATTAGCTCTTAAACTAAAATTACGTCCTCCAATATATACAGCATCAGCTCCATATAAAAAAGCCATTTTTAATCTTTCTAAATCACCTGCAGGTGATAATAATTCTATATTATTCATTACTATCTTCCTTTATTTTATAAATTGTTGGTTTATACAAAAATCCTGTATCATTTAAAATATTTAAATTAAAGCTACTATTTTTGATATTATCTATTAATTCTAATTGAGAATCTTTAGATAAAAATAATGGATTAATTAAAAAATATTTTACATTTGAATCATTTTCAAATAATTCAAAACCATTATAATAATTTTTTTGATAACCAACTACTCCATATTCATTTTCAACCATTATAAAATCATTATTAGATATTTTTTCATGAATAGTTACATTATTATCTTTATTTAAATTGAATTCTTCATAAAAATTAGAAAGTAATTTTCTTCTTGAATACATTGCAGCAGTTAAACCAAAAGCAAATATTGTTAATGGTTTACAAGTTTTATCTAAAATTTCAGTTATTTCATCTTTTGTAATATCAGTTGAAACAACTACACTATCTACATATTCTAAATTATTATTTATGCTTTGATAATTAGTTCCAAAATGATTTTGAAATAGTATTGTTTCAACATTTAATTTCAATTTATTAATTAAATATAAAACTCCAAAATCATCAAATACAATACCCTTGATATTTTTTATATCTTTTAAAATACTTTCTAATTTATCTAATGATTTATTATCTAATATTCTATTAATCAAAATAAAGGAATTTTCTTCTATTTCATCTATATCATATGTATTAGGATAACCTACACAAAAGTCTTTAAGTGGAAAAAGAAAGTTTTTAACATCAACTTTCTTTAAATCTGATAAATATTCTTTTTCAGTAACAATATACAATAATTTATTTAGTTTCATTTTTTTTCATGCTGACAGATAATCCATCACCAATATCTAAAAATTTTGTTTCGAATTCTTCATTTTCTTTTAAGAATTCAACATATGTTTCAATTTTATCCACTAAAGCTCTTAAGTTTTTACTTTCAATTGTATCTTTTTTTCCAACTAATCCATGAAATTTTAAATTATCAGTAATAATTACACCATTTGGAGATAAGAAATATTTAAACTTTTCAAAAAATTTCTTATATTGTCCTTTAGCTGCATCAATAAATATTAAATCATATGAAACATTAGATAAATTAACTTCTAAAGCATCTTGATAAACAACATTTATTTCTTTATCTAATCCAGCTTTTTTAACATTTTTTAAACATTCCATATATCTGTTTTCATCACGTTCGATAGTTGTTACTTTTGTTTCAGTATTTGCTGAAGCCATAAGAATACCAGAATATCCAATGGCACTTCCTATTTCTAAAATATTTTTAATGTTATTAGCTTTAATATATTTCATAATAAAAGCAATTGACTCTTTTTCTATAATGGGAACATTATTTTCTTTTGCATATGCTTCCATTTCTAATATTAATTCTTTCATTTTATCATCCTACTTCTTTAATTATTTGATTAAATTCAGCACTTGTATTTGCAAAATACACAAGTCCAGTCTTTATATCAGCATAAAAATATAAATAATTTGTATTACTTGGATTTAAAGCAGCTTCTATACTCATATTACTTGGATTACAAATAGGTCCTACTGGAAGTCCTAACATATTTGTATTTCTAGTATTATATGCATTACCAGCAACTAATTCAGAATATGTTAATTCTTCTCCCATATCTTTTTGAGTTGCATAATAAGTTGTTACATCCATTCCTAAGCTCATATTACTATTTAATCTTTTTATAATAACTTGACTTACCTTTTCTCTATCATCTTTAGAATTAGCTTCTAATTCAATTATTGAAGCCATACTTAATATTTCATGAACATTATAATCACTTTTTTCAATAGCTTCTTTATAAGCACTTAATTTAGTATCAGTATAATCTAGTAGTCTTATAAATATATCTTCAATACTATAATTACTCATAAATTCATAGGTATCAGGTAATATATAACCTTCAAGTCCGTAATAAATCTTATCATTTAAAACGTCATCTGTCAAAAACCAATACTTTTCAACCATTCTTTTTAAGAAATCTTTACTATTAATAGTATCGATTATTTCATCTTCTTTATAACCAAAATCTTTACTTATTAAGCTTACATATTCTTTTAATCTCTTACCTTCAATTAAAGTTAAACTAACAGTATCTGTCTTTATTTTACCAGTGTTAAATACATCAAATATGCTTTTCAAACTCATATCTTTACTTAAAGAATAAGTTCCAGCTTGAATAGATATATCCTTATTAAAAACTAAATAAATCAATGCTGTTTTATCATTTCTTATTAAATCAGCATCTTTTAATTCTTTTGATATATCCACTTTAGATGTACCAGAATTAACTACAAAAACTATTTCTTTAGAATCTTTTTTATCTACAGCAGTTAAACTATAAAAATAATAACTACCAAATATAATTAATAATAATGTAAAACCAACTATAACCCCCGTTATAATCTTCTTTTTCATATTATTCTCCTTCTTTATTTAAATCTGGTAACTTTGAAAAAATTGTTTCAATAGCATCCCATTCTTCTTCTGTTTCTATTGGTTGTAATGTTTTATTCTTTAAAGTTGGATCATATATAGATGCATAAACATATAAATTATCAAACTCATCTTTCTTATTATCAGTATAACCTACATAATTTTTTTTATTTTTTTCATTATAAAATTCAAATAATATTTCGTATTCTACTTCCTTACCATTTTTTTCTTTAACAGTTAAAACGTTTTTATTCTTAGAATCCATTTCTATTATTCCTTTCTTTAATAAAACTTTCAAGAATTATACATGCTGCTAATCCATCAATAACTTTTTTTCTTTGTTTTCTAGTTCTATCCATACTAATTAAAATATTTTCAGCTTCTGTAGTTGTTAATCTTTCATCTACTAATGAAACTTCAATATCAATATTTTGTTCAATTATTTCTTTGAATTTTAGAGATCTTTCTGTAGCAAAACCATGAGAATTATTCATATTTTTAGGTAACCCTAGAGCTAAATTAGTTATTTTATATTGTTCAATTATTTCTTTTAATTCAGGAATAATACTTTCATAATCTTCACTTTTAAATCTAATTATTTTTAAAAATGATGCAATAGTATTTGTTCTATCACTAATAGCTAAACCAAGAGTTTTTGTTCCTAAATCCAAACCTAAATATCTCATTGTAAAAACCCTTTTAATAAAATAGCAACTATTTCTGCTCTATCTAAATTAACTATTTTATGACGTGCATTTTGATAATTAGATATATATCCAGGATCGTTACTAATTAAATATCCTACTATTTGATTAATAGGATTATATCCTCTTTCTTTAAGTGAATCATATACTTCTTTTAATGTTATTAATACTAATTGTTCTCTTATTTCTGATAAATCATATAAACTTGTTTTATCTTCCATATTACACCTCTTAAACTTCTTTATTATTTTAACATTTATACATTATTTATTCAAGTAATAGACAAATTCAATAAAAAAATATAGATTTCTCTATACTTTTATCTACCTAAATATTTCTTGATTACTGAAGCCATGGCAATAACTTTTTTAATTAAAGTATCATAGTTATTAACAACATAATCTAGGTCATTAGCTTTACTTTTCAATTCGTGTTCATAAGCTATATCAGCAATATCTAAAGCTCCAATATATTTACAATCACTTTTTAAAGCATGAACTTCTATAGCATAATTAGGCATGTCTTTAGCTTCTTTAAATTTATTTAAACTAATAATTCTTTCTTTTAATTCATCAAAGAAAATAGTAATAGTTTCATTATACATTTCCATATCTCCAAGAAGTTCTAAACCATGATCTACATCAATATTGTTTTCTTTAAGATATGATACATTATCTTTATAATTATCAGTTTCTATTTTTTCTTCCTCTTTAACTTCCACTTTTTCTTCAGGAGTTTCTACAGGTTTAACATCTACTTTATTAGATGGTTTAATATTTAAAGTACTTTCTAAGTGTTTAACTATTTTAGCATCATGAGTATCAATTTCATAAGCAGGAACATCATTCCAATTAATTTTTTCTGAAGCAACCACACTAACTGCTTTCTTACTACTAAATACTAAATCTAATTTTTCTTTAATTTGATCTCTAGAGAATGGTTTAGCTATATAATCAATAAAACCTTCATTAATATATTTTTCTTTAGCACCTGCTATAGCATCAGCTGTAAGCGCTATAACAGGAGTATCAAATTCTTCATTCTCTTTTAATTTAGAAATAGCTG
Organism: uncultured Muribaculaceae bacterium; assembly: GCA_964533935.1. Classification (GTDB taxonomy): domain Bacteria; phylum Bacillota_I; class Bacilli_A; order RF39; family UBA660; genus RUG14121. Next base: position 6,014 of record CAZHOG010000006.1, read on the forward strand.
TCTCTCCACTCATATTTGGCATCATTATATCCATTAATATTAAATCATACTTTAATCCTTGATTAATCTTATTTAAACACTCTTGTCCATCATAACATTCATCTATTTCTAAATTAAAGTCAGCAAGAGCTCTTTTAGCAACTTTGATATTTAACATATTATCATCAACAATTAATACTTTTCTTCCTTCATAACTATTAGAAAGAGAATTTAATCTTGCAGTATTAGATAATTGTTCATCACTAATTGGAGCAGTCATCTTACTAATCTTTTGAGGTATTTGAACCATGAAGATTGAACCTTTTCCAAACTGAGATTGGACGTTAATTTTACCACCCATCATTTCTACTATGGCTTTAGTAATAGCAAGTCCAAGACCAGTTCCTTCTGTAGTAGTATTTTTTTCAACATCTAATCTATCAAATTCAGTAAATAATCTACTAATCATTTCAGATTTAATACCTTTACCAGTATCTTGACAAGTAATAATAATATTAGAAATATTTTTATTAGTATCATTTATACATTTAATATTAAGATTTATTTGACCTTCATCAGTATATTTAATAGCATTAGTTAATAAATTATTAACTACTTCTTTTACTTTAGATTTATCACCAATAACTTCATAAGGTATATCATCAGCTATATTAAGTTTAAACCTAACATTCTTTTCACCAATTCTAGTTTGAGTAACCTTACACATTTTAGTAACTTCATCTTTTAAATTATAAGTACTCTCTACTATTTCCATTTTATCTGCTTCAATCTTATTAATATCAAGAATATTACCTACTATTTCAAGTAAAGTATTAGATGCATTTACGATATCATTAGAATTTTCTATAACTTCTTGAGGTAATTTATCTTGATAAGATAAGTTATCTTCAGATAAACCAACAATTGCATTTAATGGTGTTCTTATCTCATGAGACATACTTGATAAGAAATCAGATTTAGCTCTATTAGCACGTTCAGCTTGATCCTTAGCAAGTTTCATTTGATTAAGCATTTTCATGTCCGGATTTTCAATTGTAAAATACATTAGAAATGTTATAAAAGCATGTCCTGCTGTCGCCAACAATATCCCAGGATTTAAAAATTGAATAATTGCAAAAGTTGGACCAAGAACTACCAAAAATAAAGCCGGTATAAATCTTTTATCTTTTAAATTCTTAAAATTCCATAAAGAAAAGAAAGTAGCAATCACAGAATAAACAATTGATGAGACATAACACACATTAACGCTTGGTCCAAATGTATATGCAATATTATTATCATAAAAGAAATTTAATGGCAATATCAAAGTTAGGATTGAAAAAACAATGCATAAATATAAAGGAAAATTTCTTATCCATAATATATTTGTTCTTTTTTTCATTTTCAATCCAATAATAACAACATATGTGCATAACAGACAATTCCACATTGTTATTAATATACAATAAAATTTTGCTAAAGGATAACTAATAAAAGACATTGTTTCATATAAAGGTCCAAAATAATCTAAAATAATTTCTGCAATTGTTTCAATCAAAGTTGTAGCTATTAACCATTTATAAATTGTGTTTTCTTCGCTTTCATAGTTTTCCTTTTTAAAAAATATTATAGTCAATAATAGTATATAAAATGTGGACTGAAATAAGAAAAAAATTCCTGTTCTCATTTAAATTCCACCTTTCTATTATCTTTTAATAACTGCATTTTTTTCATATTCATATTCTAATTGTGCTTTTTCTTCTAATAATTGATAATCAATTTTATCGGCTTTATTTCGTGGAATAAAATTGATAAATTCAAAAGAATTTGGTATTTCAAAATTCTTTAATTGAATTTCTTCTCCAGTCATTTCATTGATAATTCTTTCTTTACATTTTTCAGAAATATACTTCAATGTTTGTTCAGACGGTTCCACACCATCTTTTAAAACAATATATGCTTTACCAGTATACAATAAATCATCATTTGGTTTTTTTACAACAACACATGATTCAACGCCTTTGATATTATTAATCACTTGTTGAACATGTTCACAATAAACTTTGTTTAAATCAGATCTAATATAAAATCTTGAAGCACGACCTGTTAAGGTAAAATAGCCATCATTATCTAAAACTCCAATAGTTCCTGTTTTTAAATATTCTTTACCTTTATAATTAAATTTAGCATTTTGAGTCAACTCAGGGTTATTATAATATTCTTTAAAAATATGTTTTCCTGCTATACAAAGCATTCCCTCTTCACCATATTTTAATTCTTCCATCGTATTAGGATTTACAATTATTGCACTCGTACCCACTAACACTTTTCCAACTGTTTCAGGTCTTGATTCAATTCCAACAGCATTAGTACTTGCACCACTAGATTCAGCATTACCAGAACCATTACTTATTTCAATCTTTGAAGAACCGTGTTTATCAAAAAATAATTTTGCGTCCTCAACCTGTGATGGCGATAAGAAATCCCCACCTGATATAAATGTTTTTAAAGAAGATAAATCCATATCATCATTAACATTTCTTTTTACCAATTCCAACATTGCAGGACTACCAAAGATTATATTTGGATGCTTTTCTAAATAATAATTTATATTATCTTTTGATAATGTTGGTGCTAACACAGCTTCTCTACCACATAATAATGACATTAATGTTGATGTTGCAAAACCATATGGATATGAAAATGGAACACATACTAAACACTTTTCACCAACTTTTGTTTTAATATTAGTTGAATTCTTCATATATATACCAGAAGATAATATATTTTCATTTGTTAATACAACTGACTTTGGTAAACCGGTTGAACCACTTGTAAATAATATTAAGGAATCTTGTTTACCACTTTGATATGGGTTAATAACTGCTTTATAATAATCAGCTATTATTTTCAAATCATTAAATGAAATATAATCACTGTAACCTATATCTCCAGTTTTTATTTCATTAAAAGTTTTAATATTTAAATGCTGTTTTTGTAATGTAATTATTTGTCTTGCTTTTGTATCTTTTTTGATTTTTTCATTATATTCTAACGATTTATCATAATTAACAAATAGTGGTGATTCAAATTCATTTAAATAATATTCAGTTTCTTCTATTGAACAGCCTGGATTTAAAAAAGTTGTAACTGCTCCAATTCTATTTGCTGCTAAATAGACAGCAACAGCTTGAAAAAAATTTGGCATTGATGCAGTTATTATATCATTTTGTTTTATTCCTAATTCCTTAAATGATTTTGCTAATATTTTGGATGTTTCCAATAACTCTTGATATGTAACTCTTAAATCTAGACAATCTATTGCTATTGCATCTCTATAAAAAGAACTTATCATACCTATGGCATTTACTACACTCATATTTGGTATTATTGGTTTAGTTTGTAAAATACTCTTCCCTTCATTATGTTTTTTATCAATACTTGGATATCCTGTATCATTCATAATATACCTCCTAACAAACCTACTATATTAAGTATATCACAATTACCAAAAAATGGATCACTTTATGTAAAAAGTGTCGATTATTTGTAAATCAATATTTAATTAATAGGATTATTTAATTTATATTGGATTTTTAAAATTATATTTTCTTTTTCTTTATATCACTAAAAATCATTAAAAAAAGCTATATAATAGCTTATTTTTCAAAATAATAATCCAGTAATTCTATCATTTCTCTTGCAATGCCATGTTTATCTCCATATTCATTAGCATTCAATTCTAATTCTTTTTTTACATGGTCTAATTTAATATATCTTAATTCAAAATTACCATCTTTTTCATTATCAGTATACATAGTTTTATTTAAATCAGGTATTTCATCTGTTTTAATTTCATAATAATATATTTCTATTTTTCTATTTTTTCCTTCTGAAGGCCAATCTTTATAATATCCAATTGCTTCTGCAAATGGAACAATTTCTTTTAAATTAAGACTAATACCTGTTTCTTCTAGTATCTCTCTATTTACTGTATTAACAAGTGTTTCATTTTCTTCTACATGTCCACCTGGAAATTGATAGTTATGATGTGAGTATCCTAATAATATTTCATTTTTTGAATTAATCAATAAAATCTTTACTCTTTTAACTGTTTCTGTCATTTCTTCATCTTTTAAATTAAATTCATTTGTTATAATTGTTTTCATTATTTTTTCTCCTATTCAGCACATTTATTTTTTTAACTTTAGCATATTATTTATAGAACAGCTTTCTATGAAATTCATTATTTCAAAGCTATCCATCATTTCTTGATTATACATCTTATCAATAGAAAAAATTTCTTGCATTTCTTTTAAATCTAAAATATTTTTTGTAAATAATTCAATAATTTTTTCACAAATATATATTGTTTCATGCTGATTCAATTTATCAGTATTTACAACCAAATAATTTAAGCCATATCTTTTTATTGCTTCAAAAAATTTCTCATATCCATTTTCATAAACTCTTTTTTTTGCCAAATCACTATCATTTCTATCTCTCAAAAAAATTCTTTTTATTCTTTCCTCAGCAGATGCATATAAAATAATACTCAAATCTGGAATCCCACAGCCATTAATTATTCCATCAAATAATATTTGACTATTTTCATCATAAGAAAAATAATAAGTCGATAGCATTCCTCTTTCTTAATTCTATATCAAGTTTATCAATTGATTCTTCAAAATATAATAAATTTTTCATTTAAATCCTACTTTCAATTTTTTTTGTAAGCAATTTTATTGATTCTTTTTTTATTTTTTCGTCAGTAATATATTTTATTAATAAATCAGGTTCAGCAAGTTCTACCTCCATAATTAAAGGTTTATTATCCTTTAAAACAATATCAATTCGCATATATAATGAATCACTAAATTCTGGAATTTTCATTACCTTATTCGCTAAACATAAGACATTATTTGGAATATTCTCTGCATATTTTGGCTTTTGTTTATTAGAAAAAACACCAGGAAATCTTAGCATATTATGTGTATTTATTCCATCTATAAAAATACAAGAATATTCTCCGTTAATAATTTCTTTAATAAATGGTTGAATTATAATTCCATTATCTTTTTCTAACATTATATTTTCAAAATGTTTCTTAATATTATTTTTAATTATTTTATTAATAAAGTCTTGTTCCTCAGAAATAATAAAAGTGTTATTGCCACTTCCAGAAATAATTGGTTTGATAACAGAATTATTTTTAATCTTCTCAATATCTATAAAGTGTTTTTGAAATTCAGATTCAATATGTGGAATACAATATTTATCTAAAATTGAAAATTGAACATCCTTTTTAATATTATTTTCAATAATATCAACTGAATTATAAATTTTTATATGATTATTTTTCAAATAACTTAACCATTCTGTAAATTCATAATATTTATCTTGATATCCCCAAACTGATTTTAATATTAATGCATCATACTCATTATAATTAATGTTTTGATCTTCCCATGAAATAATATTTACATCAATTCCATCACTTTCTAAATGTAATTTCAAAAGCAAGTCTTCGCTTATTTTATTTTTCCATTTGTCACAAGAAACAATTCCTATTTTACACATACATTCACCTATTTTAATTTTCTTAAACATCTATTCATAGCGCCAAAATAATCAACTAAGTCTTCTCTAGACAACGCTGTTGTTACTCTGCCAACCATTTGCTCTTGATTTGGCCATGATATAGATTGTCCAAGTATTAATTTCAATTTTTCTTGTTCATACATATATTTTAATAATTCTCTTTCAGAACTTATAATTCTTCCATAATTGCTATGCATATTTTTCAAATTTGTAAAATCCAACATAGCAAAAAAACCGGCTTCAGGAATGGTTTTATTTACAAAATCAATATTTGGTATTCCATCAAAAATTTTCTTTAAATTGTCATCACCATTTGAATTTTTTCTTATATCATGCTCGATGCTATGTCTTAATGATTCATCTTCTATTTTTTCCAATCCATTTACAAGTGCTTTCAATAAATTCAATCTATATTTATATTCGTCAATAATAGGATTAAAATAATTTATATATGTGATTTCTCTTTCTGGAGAACAATTAAATGCGCCAGCCAATGCAACCCCCTGTAATGTGGGAGAAGAATCCATAGTTTGAAAAATAATATCTCTTATTGCTCGAATAATCACTTCATTTGCTATAATCATTCCAGATCGAATTGAAGCCATTCCATAACTTTTTGATAAACCAGTAATTGTAATAGTATTAGCAAAATATTTATCATATGATGCCATCGGTTTTGCCAAATCCTGTCTATCATAGGTCAAATCCCTATAAATAATATCATCAAGAACAAATACTCCTTTTTCTAAACAAACGTCTCCTATTCCTTCAAGTATAGTTTTATTTGATTCGTTCATTACTTTTCCTAGGGGATTATGAGGATTTTCATTTAAAAATGCTACTACTTTTGGGATATAATCTAATTTTTTTTCATATTCATTCATTAATTCTTCATTAATTTCATCTATTTTATTTGATAATTTTTGTGGATTAACAAACCACTCATCTTCTTCAGATAAAGGTAATATTCTTACATTAGCACCACTAATTCTCTCAGGAACAAAAGTAAATAAACCATAATTAGGCCCTGTCATTAGAATAACATCATGTGGTCTTGCAATAACTTGACTTATCATATTAAATGCATGAGTAGTAGACACAGTAAATATTATATTATCCTCATTTAATTCATTTTTATTATTTATTCCTTCTTGTATCAAATATGGTACTATTTTTTTTCTAGATTTTTCATCACCGGCGGCCATAGGATAATCAGATAAATTATTTTCATTTATAAGATTAATTATTGCTTCATTACATAATGGAAAAGCACCAGTTTTCATCGGGCTTCCACCTCCAAGTGATTTAGAGTGCAATTCCTTTATTTTATCATTTTCTAATTCATATAACTCATTACCATATAATTCAAAAGCACTATATATTTTTAAAACATCAGAAGAAAACTCCTTATTAATTCTATTTTCACCAAGACTTGGTAATCCTTTTATATAATATTCTAATTTTGGGTTTGACTCCAGCACTCTCTTTAACGAACTAGGAATATTTGACATAATATATTCCCCCTTTAATACTATATTAGTATACAATAAAAAACCGAATATTAACTATTCAGTTTTTCTATAATTCATATATTAAAATTAGATAGGAATTATTTTATTAAAGGAATTATATATTTTTTTATCCTTGAAATTAATACAGAAGCAATTTCGCCATTATCAATCATTTTTGTTATTTCAAAAAAATCAGCCCATTTTACTGAAGTATAGTACAAAGTATTTAATTTTATAAGTTCCAAACTAAAATCTTTTTCAATAACAATAGTTTTGTATATATAATGATAAGGATCTCTAAGTTGCATATCGATTTCCTTAATATCACTTAATTGAATATTTAATCCCAATTTATTTTTCAATTCCATAATTGCCGCTTCTTTGTAAAAAATTCCACTTGCAACATTAATATTTATGCTACCATATAAGCCTGGATAATGGAATTTATAATTCAATGCTTTTTTTACCAAAAGAACTTGTTTGCTACTATTGATAATCCAAATATTTAACGACAAATGATAATAACCATCTTCTATTATTTCTTCTGAATTAATAACCTTATTAATTTTTTTGAATTTTGCATCATATAAATCCCATTTTGTCATTTTTCTTCCTCCATATATTCATTTTTTATTGTTTCAATAAATTTATCAATATTCTCAATATTTTTATTTGATTTATGGACTAAAACAATTTCATCATCAAATAATTTTTCTTTAATTTTTATTTGTTTTAAATCACCTGAAACAAGTTCTGATATTATTGCTTCTTTGTTTAAAACGCATAGGCCGATATTATTTTTAACTAGATTTTTGCATAATATACTATCATTAACAGATATAACACTTGTGAAAAAAATATCATTTTTAAAGCAGAATTGTTGAAATTTACCATTTCGTTTATTTGGACACATTGATATTAATTTTGCATCATTTATTTCATCAATACATCTTACATTTGAAAATTGATTATACATTGTTTTACCACATACAAAAATATTTTGCAAACTACATAATTTAATTTTTACACTATTATCAAATATCAAATTTGTATAATCTTCATAATCTATTAATATATCAAATTCATCAGTATATTTTTTGATATCCAATTTTGAATATAATTTAAGATTCAAATGAATATTTGGATATTTATTTATAAATTTCCAAATACTATCTTTAAATATAAAATCAGATAAATAATGTCTCACCCCTATTGTTAATTCATCATAAATAAATTCTTCGTTTATAGAAGTGAAATTTTTATTAAGAATTCCAAATGCAGATTTCAAATTTTCAAACAAGTAATTTCCCTCTTCAGTTAATTCAAAATTTTTATTGTTTCTTATAATTAAAATTTTATCCAACTGATTTTCTAAATTTTTCACATTGTAACTTAGTGCGGACTGAGCAATATTCAAATTTTTAGATGCATTAGTAAAGCCACTATAATAAGCAACATAGTAAAAATATTTAAATAAATTTAAATTAAAGTTATTAATTTCTTATCATTTCCCCTTTATTTTAAATATAAAATCTTTTTTATCAGTATATACATCTATTTTAAACCCTTTAAGAATCTCAGTCAATTCATTATACTTTTTATCATTTGGAATATATGCTATCGTAGGTTTTCTCATATAATGAATAAAATGTTTTTGAATTCGCAGCTGTTGATTTTTAATAGAATTTCTTTGATCATAATAGTAAATAAATAATTTTTTTGTTTTTTCTGTGTATTCTTTAGAAAACATATTTAAATCATATCCAAATCTAATTGGTATTATTTCTAATTCTTCTTCAGTTAATAAATCATTCATTACAAACGCTTCATCATCTTCTATTATTAATGCACATACTTTATATTTTCTATTTATTTCTTCATAAATATCATAATCTTCCAAAATAGCACCTTCTATAACAATTATATAATAACATAAAAAAAGCGATAATATCGCTTTATTTTAGTAATAATTCTAATGATTTTTGTTCTTCTGCTAACTTAGCTTTCTCTTGTTCTACTAATGAAGCAGGTGCTTTAGCAACGTAGTTTTCATTAGATAATAATTTTTTACGTCTTTCAATGCTATTTTTTAAATTTTCAATATTTTTATTTTTCAATTCAATATCTTCTTGTGTAATAGCTTTTTGATAATAAATATCCATATTATATTCTTTATATAAAACACTATATTTATTAATATCTAATTCTTCAGTAATTAGTTTATCGTCTAAACGAAGCATTTTAATGACTAGATCATAATCTGTATCGTTATTAATTTTAACTTTCATTTCTTTTGTAATATTATTTTCATTTACAACATTTCTAAATTGTTTAATAAATTCTATAATATCATCAACTTTTTCTTCATCTGCTTCAAATATATAGTTTTTATCACTAACTGGATATGAACTTACCATAATAGATTCTGTTTCTTTTATTGGTAACATTTGATATATTTCTTCAGTAACGTATGGCATAAAAGGATGTAACATTTTTAATATAGAAGTTAGTGTATATAATAATACTGATTTAGTTTCATTCTTTGTAGAAGTAAACTTAGACATTTCTATATAATTATCACAGAAATCATCCCAAATAAATGAATACAATTCTGTTCCTACATTATTAAATTCATATTTATCCATAAATTTTCTAACATTATCTATTGTTTTATTTAATTTAGACAATATCCATTTATCTTCAATATTTAAATTATCTAAAGAATAATTTTCTTTTGTTAAATCTTCAATGTTCATTAATACAAATCTAGAAGCATTCCATAATTTATTTATGAAATTCCATGAAGCTTTTACTTTATCTTCATCATATCTTAAATCTGTTCCAGCAGCACTACTAGTAGATAAGAAATATCTTAATGCATCTGCACCATATTCATCTATAACATCCATAGGATCTACACCATTACCAAGTGATTTAGACATTTTTCTTCCTTCTTTATCACGAATAAGTCCATGAATTAAGCAATCTTTAAATGGTCTTTTATTAGTAAATTCTAAGCCTTGGAAAGTCATTCTATTAACCCAGAATGGAATAATATCATAACCAGTAACTAATACATCATTTGGATAATATCTATTTAATAATGTATCACTTTCTGGCCATCCTAATGTACTAAATGGCCATAGTGCACTACTAAACCATGTATCTAATACATCTTTATCTTGAATCCATCCTTCTCCTGGACATTCAACTTGTACTTTCATTTCTTCATCTTTGTACCAAGCAGGAATTCTATGTCCCCACCATAGTTGACGAGAAATACACCAATCATATGTTATTTCCATCCAATGGTTCATTGTTTTTTCATATCTTTCAGGTACAAAGTTTACTTTTGTATCTTTATTTTTTTGATTATCTAATACTCTATCTGCAAGAGGTCTCATTTTAACAAACCATTGTTTTGATAAGTATGGTTCAACCATACAATCTGTTCTTTCAGAATGTCCAACATTATGAGTTATTTTTTCTATTTTAATTAAGATATCATTATCTTTTAAATCTTCAACCAATTTCTTACGACATTCAAATCTATCTAATCCTTCATAAACTCCTGCATTACTATTCATAGTTCCATCAGGATTTAAAACATTAATTCTTTCAAGATTATGTCTATTCCCTACTTCAAAGTCATTAGGGTCATGAGCAGGTGTAATTTTAACAACTCCAGTACCAAATTCTGGATCAGCATGTTCATCTGCTACAACTGGTATTAGTTTATTAACAATTGGTAAAATAACATTTTTACCAATGTATTTTTGATATCTTTCATCATCTTTATTAACTGCTACTGCAGTATCTCCAAATAAAGTTTCAGGTCTTGTTGTAGCAACTTCCAAATATTCATCACTATTTTCAATAAAATATTTTAAATGATAAAAAGCTCCTTCAACATCTTTATAAATAACTTCTTCTGTAGATAAAGCAGTCATTGCTTCTGGATCCCAGTTAATTATTTTTTCTCCTTTATAGATTAATCCTTTATTATATAAATCTATAAATACTTTATTAACTGCCTTATTTAATCCTTCATCTAGCGTAAATCTTTCTTTTGTATAATCTAGAGAAAGTCCTAATTTAGCCCATTGGTTATGAATATTTTCGGCATACTCATGTTTCCAATCCCAAGCAACTTTTAACCATTCATCTCTTTGCATACCACGAGGATTAATACCCATTTCTTTTAGTTTCTTATCAACTTTAGCTTGAGTAGCAATTCCTGCATGATCCATTCCTGGAAGCCATAAAGCATCATATCCATCCATTCTTTTATAACGAATTAAGATATCTTGTAAAGTTGTATTCCATGCATGTCCTAAATGTAATTTACCTGTTACATTTGGTGGTGGAATAACTATTGTGTAAGCTTTTTTACTCATATCTCCTGATTCAAATAATTTATTTTTTAACCAGTAATCATATTTTCCTTCTTCAACTTGTTTTGAATTATATTTTGTATCTAACATATTAATCCTTCTTTCTATAATAAAAAGGTGGTACCACAAAGGACGAAATCATCGTGGTACCACCTTATTTAAACTCAATACTTTAACGCATTCCTGCGGGATAATCTTACTATAATTTTTCAGCTATCCAACTCCAAAGCTACCTTCTTGTATCTAATTAATTAACTTTCACCAACCGTTAATTCTCTACGTAATTAAAATACAATACTCCTCTTTTTCCTTGTTTTTATATTTTATATATTAAAACATTAATTAAGAAATATCAACACTTTCTTTTAATTCATTATTAATTTTTAATTCAATTTTATTATCATTTAGTTCTGCTTTAAAATTACTTACTTCATCGATTTTATATTTTTGAGAAGCAATAGTATTAGTATTTAAATCATATAAATAATAATTATTACTTAAGTCTTCTACTTCAAGATAATGAGAAACATAATTTAAATATTTAAATGTTTCTATTAATTTAGAAGTTCCATCGTATTTATAAATATTATATGTATTATTTTTCATAATAACTGTATTTGCATCAAATGCAATTATTGGATATTTAAAGTGAGATGTAAATTCAGCTTCATTTTTATCTATTAAAAACCAATTTTCTGCACTTTTAACTATAAATGAATCACTTATTATTTTATTTGTTGCAATATCTATATCTTTTTGTAAAGCTATATAATCATATTTAAATGGTATTACAGGAGTAACTTGATTATCAATAATGGAAATAACTCCGTATGTTCCATTTATTGATTGAACAATATAATAATCATTTTCAATTCCTACACCATAGTTATTAACTGTTTTATATGTTCCTAATAATGTATTATCTTTGACATTATATAAGTTAATTAATGCACTATCTTCTTTTCCATCAATTATAAAAGCATATTCATTATTAATTAAAGAAGTTTTTGCAGTACTTTGATAAGAATTTATACCATAATTACTATCTTCACTACTATTTGAAGCATAATCACAATTACTATTTAAACAATCATAAGTACCAATTAATTCTTCTTTATTATTATAAAAGTATAATTTATTATTTAAATGAAATAATTTATTAGGATTATCTAATCCACTACCACCTTTAATATGGTAGTAGATTCCTAATCCAGTTAAAGGAACAATAATAATTAATAAAACTAATATTATTCCAAATGTACCCTTTTTATATTTATTATTCATTTTATCACCTATTCTACTTCAGTTTCTATAGTACTTACTAGAGTATATACAGCACTACTATATTGATTATTATTTAAGACACTAATTGTAACTGTAGTTCCATTAAATGCTGCTTTAAATGCTAATTGACCATTACCACAATAATTATTACTATTTAATTGAATTGATTCACTCAATAAAGCTTTTGATGAATCAGTGTATGAATAAACATTAATTTTATTTGAAGAATCAACTCCAATAAAATATTCATTATATAATTCAACATAATTAAATGTATTATTTGTTATTTTATTGCCATTCAAATCATAAATAACATAGGAATTTCCTTCAAGAACTTTTATATAAGATGAATTATAACCACGTATCTTTCCAGAAGTCTTTTTAGTTATTTCTTTACCAGTCTTATCAATTAAACTATATCCTTTAGAATCATTAACTAAATAATTATCTCCAATTATTTCAATAGAATTATAATTAAATGGAATTAATGATGTTAATTTACTATCACCATTTATTGCTATAACTCCATATTTACTAGATTTATTTTCAGCAATAATATTAATATTTGAATCTGTTAAATAAGATACATCAGTTGAATTAGTATTTAAATTAGTATTAACGCTTAAATATTTACTTAATACTTTTTTATCATTTAAATCATATAAAGCAATAGTAGTATTTGAATTACTTACTGCATTAGGATTATCTTTAATAAAGATATATCTTTGATTTAATATAGGTATCATTCCTGAACTTGTAGTAAATGTCATATCATTATCAACACTACTTGTATCACTTGCAATAAAGCAATTATCAAAACTTGATGACTCTGATGTAACAGTATTTAAATTACTACATTTATATTGACCAACTAAATTAGTTTTAGCATCATCATTATATACATATAAAATACCGTCAAAATAATTAATATATTTAGTATATGAAGAAATTCTACCTTCTTCTTTATTTATTGTTTTAGTTTTTCCATTTATTGTTATAACTATATTTGATCCTTCAGTTGCAACTTCAAATGGAACATATGAATCTAGTTTATTATTATCTTTATCATATATAACTATTTTTTGATAATATTTATGGTCTAAAGTAAAATCTATTCCTGTTTCATTTAATTTATTTTTATTATTATCATAAAAATATAATTTATTATCTTTTACAATTAAAACATAACCATCATATAATTTTGCATAATCATAACCATCTTCAAACATTTGGTTATTTTTATAATCATAAATATAATATTTATTTGTATCATCGATAGCTAAAATATATTCATTATTATAATTTACTATTTCTTTATTTATAGCTTTAGATATACTTTTTTCAGTATAATCAATTAAATAATTACGACCTGATTCATTGGCAATAATAACTTTATTCTCAGTTTTATCTTCAGTAATTATTGATAAATTATCATAATTAAAATCTATTTTAGTCTCAACATTATCTTCAGTAAAGTTTAATAAACCATAACTATTAGAATAATCTTTAACAATAGCATAATCTTTTATATTAATATTAGTTTTAACACCATTGTATTCTTCTAATTTCTTTTGTTCTTTAATATTATATAATAATATTTTTTCTTCGTCTTTATTATCGTGAACAAAAACATATTTATCTAATAAAATATTTGATCTAGTTTTTAAAACATTATCTTCTTCATCAACTTTTTTAGTAATATCTAAATTTTCTTCGATTTCATTATAAGCAACATAGCAAAGTTTTTCATCTTTGTTTTCACATTCATATTTACCTAGTTCTTGATCTTTTGCATCTAAAAATATTAAAAAGCCATTTTCATAACGATAATTATCTGCTTCAAAAACAACTTCTTCTTCTTTTACAGCATTATCTTTTTTAGTAAAATGTTTTACTGCAAAAAAGATTCCAACTGCTAATGCTATAATTATCAATACTAAAGATATAATAAAAATAATCTTTTTCTTTTTAGTCATTGCATTCCATTTGTTTTTAATTTTATCTTTTAATTTAATTTTTTCTTTCTTTTTATCTTGTTCTATATTATCAGATAATTTTTCAATACCTTCCATCGTTTCTTGAATTGTATCCATTTGTTCATTAATATCAATAACTTCTTGTTCTATGTCTAATACTGGTTGCTTGGGATTATTTTCAATATCAGATAATTCAAATAATTCTTTTGTATCTTCTTTTTGGTTATTTTCCATAATTTAGCACTCCTATCATAAAAAATTATATCATATATATGTTTTTTTTCACACAAAAAAATCAAGATAATCTTGATTTTTATATTTTATATTTGGTAATTATCTTTTCATATACTTTTATTCCATCTATAGCCGCTGATGTTATGCCACCGGCATAACCAGCTCCTTCACCACATGGATATATTCCATGAATATTACTTTCGTAATTATCATCTCTTATAATTCTAACTGGTGATGATGTTCTACTTTCAACACCAGCTATTATTGCATCACCAGTGGCATATCCTTTTATCTTTTTATCAAAAGTTTCAATACTATTAATAATAGATTCATTTATATATTTAGGAAAAATATCATTTATGTTTGCTAATGTATAATTTCCTTTAAAAATAGGTTCTATTGTTCCAAGATTTTTTGAAACAATATTATTTTTATAATCTTTATATAATTGTATTGGAATCATACCTTTTCCAATATCATATGCTTTTCTTTCCAAACTTCTTTGAAACTCAACTCCATCAAGGGCATTTTTGCCAAAATCATCTGGCGTTACAGTAACAATAATAGCACTATTAGCATTTAAAGATTCTCTTTTATAATTACTCATTCCATTTATAGATAACATTCCTTCTTCTGATGAAGAATTAACCACGTATCCACCTGGGCACATGCAGAATGTATATATACCACGATTATTATAATTATTTGTTAATTTATAACTTGCTGCAGGTAATATATCACTTTCATATAATCCATATTGTGAATAATTAATCATTTTTTGTGGATGTTCTATTCTAATTCCTACTGCAAATGGTTTAGCTTGCATATTAATTTTATTATTATAAAGCATTTCAAAAGTATCTCTTGCACTATGTCCAATAGCTAAAACCATTAAATCACAATCAATATATTCTTGATTATTTATTTCAATCTTAACTAATTTATCATCTTCATAAATAATATTAGTTAGAACGGTATTATACTTAAAAGTTCCACCCATCGTCTCAATATTTATACGCATGTTTTTTACAACATTTCTTAAAAGATCTGTCCCAATATGAGGTTTATTTTCATATAAAATTTCTGCAGGTGCACCATTTTCTACAAATATCTCTAATACTTTTCTTTGACGATTATTATTATCTTTTACTAATGTATTTAGTTTTCCATCTGAAAAAGTTCCTGCACCACCTTCTCCAAATAAAACATTTGAATTAGTATTTAATTTATTTGATTTCCAAAATTCTTCTACATCTTTAATTCTATCTTCAACTTTTTTTCCGCGTTCAATAATAATTGGTTTATAACCTTTAGAAGCTAACATATATGCACAGAATAATCCAGCAGGCCCTGCTCCAACAATAATTGGTTGATGTTTTAATTTTAAATTTCCTGTAATATTAGAACAAAATTCTTTACTAGGTGCAATTAAGATATCTAAAGATTTATTCCTCTTCATGATTACATCTTCATTACTTATTTCAACATCTATTTCATACACAAAATATATCAAAGGCTTTTTTCTAGCATCAATAGATTTTTTGATTATTTCAATTTTTAGTATATCATTATTACTAACATTTAATTTCTTACATATTATTGATTTAATATTCTTAATATTATCTTCTTTTATATCAATTTTTATTTGTCTAATTCTAATCATTTAAACCTCTACATGCTTCACCCGCAACTATACCACTAATCCAAGCAAATCCTAAATTATATCCGCCGCAATCGCCATTTACGTCAAGAATTTCTCCTGTAAAATATAAACCATGAACAAGTTTTGATTCAAATGTTTCAAGATTAATTTCTGATAAATCTATGCCACCAGTGCATATTTGAGCATTATCAAATCCTTTTGTTCCACTTACTTCTATTTCTAATTCAACTATATTTTTAGCAAGAATTATTTTTGATTCATTTGATAAATCATTCCATGATTTCATTTTATCTATTTTAGATATTTTTAAAAGATAATTAACTAATTTATAATTTAATAATCCATCTAATAATTCTGAAATGTTTCTTTTTTCTAATTTATTATTTCGATGATCAAAGAAATTAAGAGCATCATCAATATTGGTAACTAAATTTGGTAAAAAATTAATATTAAATTTTTCAGTTTTATTATTATCTAAACCTCTTGAAATATAAGAACTTAATTGCATAATACAAATTCCACTTAATCCATAATCAGTAAATTGAATCTCACCATATTCTTGACTTCTATATTTATCCTGTTCTAGTAAAGTTATTAATCCATCGCATCTTACTCCAGAACATTCTTTTAAATTATTTACTGTTTCAACTTGAACTAATCCTGGTAACGGTTTTATAACTTTATGACCAAAATCTAATGCAAATTTATAGCCATCTCCAGTTGAACCAGTTTTTGGATAAGCTTTGGATCCTGTTGCTATTATCACTTTTTTAGCCATATATTTATTTATATTAGTATTTACAATAAACATTCCATTTTCTTTTGCTACACTAATTACTTCTTCTGTTACTAATTTAACGTTATTATTTTGCATTTCTTTTATTAAAGAAGTTTGAACACTTGCTGCTTGATTTGAATATGGATAATAGTAACCATTTTTTGTTTTTGGAATAATTCCAATATTGTCAAAAAAATTCATTACTTTATTTTCATTATCTTCAGTAATAATTGAAAATAAATCTTTTTTATTTGTTGTATGATAATGATTTATATCTTGAGATTCATTCCAATAATTACATTTTCCATTTCCTGTAATCAATATTTTTTTACCACATGTATTATTTTTTTCAATTAATAATACTTTTTGATTTTTGGAAGCAGTTATTGCTGCTGCTAAACCAGAAGCACCACCACCTATAACAATAACATCAAACATTTTTCATCCTACTTTCTTCATTTTCTAGCCATTTCATAATAATATTTAATATATACTCTTTTTCAATATTATTTAATTCTTTATTTTTACTAATTTTATGCCATTTATATAAACAATCTCTACAACATGTTGCAGTTGCATGCTGAGCTATAAAAACTGGATGCCCATGCATTGGAGTTTGTTTACCATCATTAATAATTTCTTTCGGTGCCAATCTATTATTTATAAAATCTTTAGCATGGCTTTTTAATTTATCATGTCCTATTTTATTAATATAAATAATATCTTTTTCTTTTAAATGAAAACTATTTCTAAATTTTGACTTAGATAATTTTTTTAAAACATCATAATTTTCATTCATGTAATCACCAGCTAAAAATATTATAACATATTATTAATTAGATAATTTCTAATTTTAATACATTATTAATACGTTTTTCTAATAGAATTTTATAGAGGATACATATGAAAAATAATAATATTATAAATAAATGTTTATTACTTTCAATGATAATACTTGCAATCTTTGGCATAATCATGATATATTCTGCCAGTTTTATATGGGCAGATTACAAATATAATGATCCCTATAAATATATAAAAGCTCAAAGTATATTTTTTATTGCTGGATTATTTTTAATTTTTTCAATCAAGAAAATAAATATTGAATATATCAAGAAAAAATCAAATTTAATACTATTAGGTTGTTTTATATTATTAGTTTTAGTTTTAATTCCTGGAATTGGAACAATTAGAAATGGTTCTAGAAGTTGGTTTGGTATTGGTTCTTTAGGTATTCAACCAAGTGAATTTAGTAAAATAGGATTAATTATTTATACGTCGAAATATCTTGCTCATAACAATAAAAATCTTAAAAATATAAAAAAAGGTGTCTTCCCAATTCTTTTGATTATTGGAATATTCTTTTTTCTTATTATGTTAGAACCAGATTTTGGAACAGCCATGGTAATAACTTTAACTTTAGTAATGATTTTATTTGTATCTGGTGTAAAAATATCTTTTTTCACTAGCATTGGTTTAATAGGATTATTAGGTATTGTAGCATTAATTATAATAGCCCCTTATCGTATGGCAAGAATAGTATCTTTTTTAAACCCCTGGTCCGATCCATTAGGAAGTGGTTTTCAAATTATACAAAGTTTATACGCAATTGGACCAGGTGGTCTTTTAGGTCAAGGCTTCTTACATAGTAGACAGAAGAACTTTTATTTACCAGAACCACAAACAGATTTTATTTTTTCTATTATCAGTGAAGAATTTGGTATAGTTGGAATATTTTTTGTTGCATTACTATTTTTCATTATATTTTACTGTTCAATAAAAATAGCTTTAAGACAATCAGATTTATTTAAAAAATATCTTGTATTTGGTTTAGCATTTGGAATATTAATTCAAGCAATATTAAATTTATCTGTTGTTATAGGCCTAATTCCTGTTACTGGAGTAACACTTCCATTTTTATCATATGGTGGATCAAGTTTACTTGTAAGTATGGTTTCTATTGGTATCATTTTAAATATTTCAAAACATTAAAAAACATTAGAGTTATTTTTCTTCTAATGCTTTTTTTATTCCAAGATATGGTAGTAATGCACAATGTTTTCGATTAGCTTGTTTATATATTTCATTAAATACTACAGCTTCTTGTAATTTCTCTTCATCATATTCTTTTTCATTAACCATATCATCAAATTCATTCATATAATTTAGTGCTTCTTCTTTAGTTTTTCCAATTAAATTATGAATCATAATAGAAGTTGATGCTGTAGATATAGCACAAGCTTCTCCAGTGAATTTAATATCTTTTATAATGTCATTATCAAATAATATATAAATATCTAAATTATCGATACAACTTTCATTATTAGTATTTACTTTAATATAATTATCATTATCAGGAATTTCTTTATTCATAGGATTTTGATAGTTTTCTAAAATAATTTCTCTTTTTAAATTTTCATCCATTTTTATAACATCTCTTTCAATATTCTAGATTTATCTTTTAATAGATTAACCAATAAATCAATTTCTTCTTTTGTATTATAAAAGTAAATACTAACTCTTAATGTATTAGCAACATGAGTTTCACTTTTTAAAACCTTAGCACAATGATTACCAGCTCTTACACAAATATGATATTTATTTAGGTAATAAGCAACATCTTGTGAAAATATTCCATCAACATTAAATGCTACTATACCACTATCACTTTCTGTATTAATAATATCTATATGAGGTATATTTAAAAGCTTATCAACTAAATAGCTACGTAATTCAACTTCTCTTTTATGAATATTAGAAATACCTATTGATTCTATATATTTAGCTGCCTCACCAAGTCCTATAGCTCCGGCTATATTTGGTGTTCCAGCTTCTAAACGTTGAGGCAATTGTTTTAAATAAACATTATCTGGATCATCAAATGATTCATTCATTCCACCACCAAGATTTATAGGTATTACTTTATCTAACAATTCTTTTTTACCATAAAGTATTCCTATTCCAGTTGGTCCACACATTTTGTGTCCTGAAAAAGCTAAGAAATCAATATCGCTATCAATTACATTAGTCTTTATATGTGGAACACTTTGAGCACCATCTACTACAACAAAGGCATTATTTTCATGTGCTATTTTTGTTATTTCTTTTATAGGTCTAATATCTCCAACTACATTAGTAATTTCTGCTAAAGCAACAACTTTAGTATTTGAATTAAAAGCTTTTTTAAAATTATCCATAGTTACATAATAATTATTATCTAAAGTAATATATCTAATTTTACATCCAATTTCTTTTGCTAGTCTATACCAAGGCATTACATTTGAAGCATGTTCACTTTTAGTAATTAAGATTTCATCGTTCTCATCCAATAAATCTTTAAAAAAACCTGTAGCAATTATATTTAAAGAATCAGTTGCACCGCTAGTAAAAATTATTTCTTCACGATATCTGGCATTAATAAAATCTTTTATTATATCTCTTGCTTTTTCATACTCATAATCAACTTTAAATGATAAATCATAGTCTCCCCTATGGGCATTAGCAGAATAATTAGTATAATAATCAGTAATTTTATTAATAACACATGAAGGTTTTAAACTTGTTGCACCATTGTCTAAATATATAATATTATTTTTTAAAATTGGAAAATCTTCTCTATTCATATTATCACCTCCTAAAAAAATTCTTCATTATTTTCATTTATTAAAATACTTTTTATAAATCCATTCACTATTATTTTTCTTGCTTCTTCTTCAGTTATTCCTTTTGCTTTTAAATAAAATAAATAATTTTTATTTATATTTCCAATAGTTGCATTGTGGTTAGCTAAAACATTATTTGTATCAATAAACATATTTGGTTTAATAGAAATCATTCCATTTTCTATATTTAATCCTCTTATATCTTCATTAAATTCGTTATCACAAGTATTTTTTTTAACAAATCCATCACTATTTATTTCAATATTTGCATTATTTTTGGCAACACTTCTAACATGTAGATTACTTTTAATTCCATCTTCTAAAATATTATTAGAAAGCATTAATTTACAATCACTATCATTTATAAAAGAATAATTAAAATTAACTATAGAATTATTATAATTATTTATTGTAATATTTTTATTTTTATAATTTATATCCGAAAACATATAATAATTTAATTTTGCATCTTTAGTAATATTTATGGTTAAATCTAAAATATCATTTTTATTATTATCATAAACATTAACATTTCCAGTAATATTTAAAACTAATTTATTTATTTTTATATCAATTTTATAATCATCATTATTTAAATCATTTATTTCTTTATTTATTAATATTGTATTCATATTTTAAATCCTTATCAATAACCTTTGCCCTATAAAGAATTAAATCCGTTATTTTCTACATATTCTGCTAAGGAATAATCACCAGATTTAACGATAGTTCCATCTTTAATTATATGAACATAGTTAGGTTTAATATATTCTAATATTTTGTCATGATGAGTAATAATTAATATACTTGGTTTAAATTGATTATAATACTTCATAATTGATTCTGAAACGGTTTTTAAGGCATCTACATCTAAACCTGAATCAATTTCATCTAATAATAAGAAATTAGGTTCAAGCATCCACATATGAATAAGTTCATTTTTTTTCTTTTCTCCACCAGACATTCCTAAGTTAATTTCACGATGTAAAAAATCTTCTGTAATATTTAATTCTTTACAAATTGCTTTTGCTTTTTTGCTAAATTCAAAAATATTTAATTTTTCTCCTTTAGCATTTAATACAGTTCTTAACATTTCAGCATTTGTAATACCTTCTAATTCAATTGGATTTTGGCTTATTAAAAACATCCCTTTTTTAGCTATATCTGATGTATCCATACTATTAATAGATTCTTCATTAAAAATGATTTCTCCAGTTTTTATATAATCTTCATCATTTAATAAAGCTTTGCATAAAGTAGATTTACCAACTCCATTAGGTCCCATTATTGCATGAATCTCGCCATCATTTATTTGTAAATTAAAATTATTCAATATATTTTTATCTTCAGTTTTTACACATAATTCTTTTATTTGTAACATAAAAAATCACCATGATTATTGTATCATAAGTGATTAATTAATTAAACATTATTTTCCAAATGTAGTTATTATTGAAATTTTAGTTTTAAAAGCTTTATTACTTGCTTCATCTACTCCTAGATTTTCATCAATCCATAATTTCAAAGCATATTTATGAGTTGTATTTGCTGGTAATGTATCAGTTAATAATAAATAACCTGAAGTTGCATTATTAAGTATAGGATTTATTGGTTCTAAATTTGAAACATAATCCGGTGTGCTATCATTAAAACTATATCTCATTTGTGATGCTAAGAATGATGAAGTTGTTGCAAATAATTCTAAGTTAATTTCTATTTTCTCTTCATTATCACATTCATTTGTTAAAGTAAATTCGTATGGTGAACTTAATAAGCCTTCCGCATCAGTAATTGGATATGCAGATTTAAGTTTAATAGCTTCTTGTTCATTTATAGTTGTATCTAAGCATGATGTTTTAAATGTATTTAAACCAGTTTGTTCAGACTTAACACTCCATTTTGCATATGTGTACCCTATTACTCCCATAATCATAATTATTACTGCTAAAACAGTTAATTTAATATTTCTTGATTTCATTTTAAAAACCTCAATTTCTATATCATTATATTTGATTCTATAAAATCTTGTATTTTTATACTTATAATTTTATATTAATTAGCATCGCTTAAAACTTGTTTTAATAATTCTAATTTATGATTTATTATTTCTGAACTATAAATAATTTTGAATGAAGCACGATAATTAATATCAAAAACATATCCTAATTGGCTAACTAAAATTGTAGCAGAATTATTTACAAATTCATTATTAACTAATTCTTCTTTTAAAAAATTATCCATTATTTCTTGATTTAAAATATACTTTTCATTGCTAGTCAACTCATTCATTTGAGTATTCATAATATCTATTTTATCTGCATCTCTAATAACATCGACTATTTTTTTAATTTCTTTATTCATATTTTCAGGAACATATTTCTTATTATGAAGTTCAACAGTTTTTAATAATATTTGTTGTTCTTCATTATTTAAATCGATTTTATTAATTAAACTATCTTTTAAAATTTCTAAGCCTTTATCTCCATGATCTATACTTTTAGAATCTTCATATGTTTGGTATTCTGTCCATTGAATAAATCTTCCTATATCATGAAATAAAGCTCCTAATAAAGAAAGTTTAGTTTCTTCTTCATCAAATTCTTCTAATAGACATATTTCTTTTGCACATTCCATTACTCTAAAACTATGTTCATATTTTCTTTCAATAGCTTTTTCTTTTAAATCAAATTGTTTAACATATTCATTAAATAAATCTATTGCACTTTGCACACTAATCACCTAAAAATCTGTAAATATAGTTGGTCTTAATAAATAAGTAGTTTGTTCATCTTCTTTAACAACAACGATTTTATAAACTGTATAATTATAAACAGTTACTTCTTTTCCATCAGTAACATATTCTTTTGTATTTTTATATCCTGATGGATTATTACCATCTTTAACTAAATTAAAATTTGTAAAACTAAAATATAAAAGTGCTATAAATACAACTACTATACCTGTTACAATTAAATTAATTATTAAATTAAATATATTAAAATGTTTCTTTTTTTGCTTTTTTATATTCTTATTTTCTTCTTCCATTAGTATCACCCTTATCATAATCATTGTATCATTAATAAATATTAAACTCAATTAAAAAAAGAAGAATTATCTTCTTTAATTAGCTAAATTAATTTCTAATGTATCTTCAAAATTAATTGTTGCATTAGTAGCAATGCTTACGGAAGATACGCTTCCATAACCATTTATTTTATATTTAAGACCAATCATCTTACAGAAAGTAACTATTTCATTACAACTCCATTTTGATACATCTGGCATTACATATGTATTTCCATTTGTTAATAAAAATACTTTACTATTATATGTAACATGAGAATTTTTTAATGGATATTGATTAATAATATATTTTCCATCACCTAATATAACTGGTTTAATTCCTTTTTTTTCTAACAAATCAACTGTTAAAGCAGTTTCTTTAGAAATATAATTAGATAAATTAATTATTTTTGTTTCATCAATATCACTTGATGTTTCAACTAAATTTTTATATTTAGCTATTTCTTCAATTGAATCAGAAACTACTGTTGCTATATCTTTAGTATCACCAATTAATTGTTTAACTGATATATATATAATATATTCTGGATCTTCATATGGAAATAATCCTGCAAATGATTTTATATAGTCGTAAGTACCGGATAAATATCCACCATTAGGAGATGCAATTTGTGCTGTTCCTGTTTTACCTATTACAGTTACATTGTCTGCTGCAAAATATTTTGAAGAAGAAAGTCCATTATATACAACATCATACATAAGACTTTTAACTTGATCAATTGTATCTTTACTAGCTACAGTATTTAATTCAGTTCTTTTCCCTTGATATGTCACATTTCCATTACCATCTACAATTTTATCAACTATGTATGGTTTTAATACAGTACCATTATTTGCTAGACTAGATAATGCTTGAAGAGTTTGAACTGGTGTTGTTGTAATACCTTGTCCAAAAGATGCATTAGCCAATTCACTTTCATAGTTAAATGTAACTTTACCTGCTAATTCTCCTGGCAATTCAAGGCCTGTAATTTTTCCAAAGCCTAAATTTTCATAGAAAGTTTTTAATTTCTTTGTTCCTAATTGTTGTGCTAATTTTGTAGCTGCTACATTGGAAGAATATGCAAAACCTGTATTATACGTAATTTTACCCCAACCAGTATTATTAAAGTCTTTAATTACAGTACCATCAGCTAATTTTATAGTACCAGAATCAAATGTATCTTCACCTTTATAAATACCATTTTCTATTGCTGACATAAAAGAAAATATTTTCATAGTAGAACCTGGCTCATAAGTGTATGATGTTAACGGATTTAGGTATGATTCAATATTATCTAAAGTATTTAAATTAAAACTTGGACTTGTTGCTGAAGCGACTATAGCTCCTGTTTTAGCTTCCATAACACTAAATGTTACCCAATCTAATTTATGGCTATCAGTTAAACTATATACAGCATTTTCTGCTATTAATTGAATATTATTATCAATGGTTAAATATATATCTTCCCCATCTTCTGCTTCAGTAGTTAAAACCGGATGTTTATTATTATCAGGAAGTTGATAACCATATGCATCTTGTTGATATGTTTTTTCTCCATCTTTTCCTTTAAGTTTATTATCATAGTAAGATTCAATACCCATTTCACCAGTTATCTCATTGTTTTCATTATTTCTAGCATAACCAATTATATATGAAGCAAAATTACCCATCTTATAATATCTTTTAGTATCTGAAATAAATGATATTCCTGGTAGATTCAACTCTTCAATTTGTTTTTTTACTAATTCTGTTATTCCTCTACCACCTGGACCTAATTCAACTTGATATAAGTCTTTATTTAAAAGAGCTAATACCTGTTCTGGAGTCATATTTATAAGTGGTGCAATAGCATTAGCAGTATTTTCTTTATCAATAACATGTTGTGGATTTGATTCATCAGTAGTTCTGCTTGCTGATAAATAAGCTATAACAGTATATGAATTAACATTTTGTGCTAATACTTCTCCATAGTAATCATAAATAGTTCCTCTTTTAGCTGGTAATGTTTCAGATACAGTATTTCTACTGTTGGCAAATGCCGTTAAATCTGTTCCATCAACATCATTAGACAATACTACGTAACTTAATTTTATTATTGCAATGCATAATAAAAGAGAAACGCAAAAAATCGTAAATTTTAAATTAATTTTTGCAACGTTTCTCCTTTTTTTCATACTTATGCTCCTTAGTCCTCTGTTATAAGTTTAATATTATCATTATTATAAGACAACCCAAGTTCATTTGCAACTGCTTGAATTTTATCTAGTGATGCAAGTTCATTTATTTGCATGTCTAAACTTTCATTTATTCCAATTTGTTTACTTATTTTATTTTCTAGTTTTTCAACTTCAATATTTGATTCTGATAACAATGCTTTTGAAAATACATTAGCTACAGGAATCATAACTGCCATTAAAACAATTAGGAAATATATTACTTTTTCAATACGTAATACTTTTATTTTTTTCCCTTTTTTTGTCACAAAATCAAACCCTTTCTATAACTCTTAATTTAGCACTTTTACTTCTGCTATTTTCATTTAATTCTTTTTCACTAGGTAATATTGGTTTTTTATTAACTAATTTTATTTTAGGTCTATATTCTTTTGGTATATCAGGAATACCTTTAAATACTTCATCTACTTCACTATTTTCTTTAAATATAGTTTTAACAATTCTATCTTCAAGAGAATGAAATGTTATAACTGATATTCTTCCACCTTTATTTAATAAATCTATTGCATCAGGAAGAACTTCTTCTAATACTTGTAATTCTTTATTAACTTCAATTCTTATTGCTTGAAAAATATTTCTTTCTGGATGAAATTGATTAAAATATTTTAATCCAACAGATTTTTTTATAATATCTACTAATTCTAAAGTGGAATTAATTTCTTTTTCTTTTCTATATTCAACAATATTTTTAGCAATAGCTCTAGATGTTTTTTCTTCGCCATATCTAAAAAATATTTCAATTAATTCTTCTTCTTTGTACTTATTTACTACATCACTTGCAGTAAAATCTTTTTGTTGGTCCATTCTCATATCTAAATTTCCATCTCTCATAAATGAAAATCCTCTACTTGCATCATCAATTTGAGGTGAAGAAAATCCTAGATCAAATATTATTCCATCTACTTTTTCAATACCATCTTCTAATAATTTTTCTTTCATATTAGAAAAATTGCTATGATATATTTTGAAATTATTTGATATTTCAGATAATGTTTCTGTTGATGATTTTATAGCAATTCCATCATTATCAAAACAAAATAATTTTCCAGTAGTTAATTTTTTTAGTATCTCTTTACTATGACCAGCATAACCTAGAGTGGCATCAACATATATACCGTCGCTTTTAATATTTAAATTATCTAAACTTTCATTTAACAATACACTATAATGTTTCATACTACTCTACATCTAAGAATAAATTTTCGGCAATATCTTCAAGTTTACTACTATTGATATCCATAAAATTATTCCATCCTTTATCTGACCATATTTCAATTCGGTCGTTAGCACCGATAATGACACATTCTTTTTCAATATCGGCGTAACTAACCTGTGGGGAGGTAATGTTGATTCGACCTTGTCGATCAAATTCACATTCAGTAGCACCTGAAAAGAAGGATCTAATAAATATTCTGGCGTCTTTTTTAGTAAAAGGTAGAGATTTTAATTTTGAAACTAAGTTATTCCATTCATTCATAGAATAAACATAGAGACAATTTTCAAGACCACGAGTTATGATAAATCTTTCACCTAATTCGCTGCGGAACTTATTAGGTATAACTAGTCGTCCTTTATCATCAATATTATGATGAAATTCGCCCATGAACATTTTAATCCCCCACTTTCTTCCACAATATACCACTGTCTACCATTATAATACATTAAAAAAGATTTAAAGTAAATACTTTAAATCTCAAATTATAGTTTTTTTATAGATTATTTTTTTGTAATTTACAACATGTTTACGAATTATTTTATATTTCATTAGATGCAATAATTACAACTGGTCTAATTCCAAAATCACCATCATCGTAATATAAATAATTACTAAAACGGCCATCACTAAATATATACCATACGTTATTAGTATCTTGAGCATTTTTTAACCAATATGAAGTCGAATAAGTAAAGTTTGGAGCTGACAAGCAATTTGTTGTACAGCCTAGTGTTTCTAATTCTTCTTTTGTAATTAAACCCATGCCAATAATACTCGCTCCTAAAGTTTCTAATTTATTTTTATAATTATCAACATATTTTTCTCGCTTCTCGAGAAATGTATTATATATATTCATTTTTTATTTACAATAGATTCGACAAAACAAGACAAAATAAATAAATAAAAAAACAGATATAAAATATCTGCTTCCTTATTATTATTTTTCTTCGCTAGTTTTAATTACTTCGTTTCCTTTGTAATTTCCACACTTAGTACATGCACGATGAGGTCTAATGCTTGCACCACATTTAGGACATGTAGTTAAAGCTCCAACTTCTTTTTTTAAGTGAGTACGACGCATTCTTTTTTTAGTTTTACTTGTTCTTCTAAATGGAACTGCCATATTATCACTCCTTCCCACTATCATCAAGTAGCTCAGCTAACTTTGCTAACCTTGGATCAATTTCTTTTTTCTTTTCATTTACTAGTTCCCAACCTTCGCCAGTAGTCTTAATATCTTCTATTTTACTATTGGTTACACGCATTGGAACTTCCAATACAATATTTTGCCATAAAACTCCTATAATATCAAGTGTATTTTTAGAATTTTCAAAATATTCTGCAATTTCTTCGTTATTTTCATCCAAAATTTCGTCTAATTCAAATGAAAATGGATAATTAATGTCATCTAAGGTTATTGCATCTTCTAAAATCATAGTTCCTCTACACTTACCAGTTATTCTAAGATTATTTTCATAATCATAAAATATCTTTCCATTAAATGTAGTATCAATTAATTTTTTGATAGATGTATTTTTATAATAATCTTCTGAAAAATCTATTTCTTCATTAATATTATAAATATCTCTAATTCTATTTAAATCAATCAACATTAATATCACCAATTAAATTATAGCATTAATTAATTATAATATCAATTTCAATTTATTTATGTTAAACTATATTTCAGGTGATAAATATGAATACTATAGGTATAATTTGTGAATATAATCCTTTTCATAATGGTCATAAATACATGATAGAAAAAATTAAAGATTTATATCCAGAATCTATAATTATTTTGATATTAAATGGATACTTTTTAGAACGTGGTGAAATTAGTATTTTATCTAAAGAAGATAAAACTAAAATAGCTCTTGATAATAAAATTGATTTAGTAATTGAATTACCATTTGTTTTTGGTTCTCAAAGCGCAGATATTTTTGCTAATAAAAGTATTGAAATATTAAATGAATTAAAAATTAATAAATTAGTATTTGGAAGTGAATCAAATAATATTGATCTATTTAATAGAATTGTTGATATTGAATTGAATGATCCAAATTATAATAATAAAGTCAAAGAATATTTAGATAGTGGACTTAATTACCCTACTGCTATGTCTAAAGCCCTTGATATAAGTGAAGATATCAATAATCCTAATGATTTATTAGCTATTTCTTATGTCAAAGCAATTAAAAGTAATAACTTTAATATAGAACCTATTAGTATTAAAAGAACTAATGATTATCATGATTTATTAAGTTCTAATGAAATAATTAGTGCATCTAATATAAGAAACAAATTATCTAATAATCAAGATATTTCAAATTATATTCCTGATTATAAATATAAAATCAAAAATATTGATGATGTTAAACTATTTGAGTTATTAAAATATAAAATAATTACTGATCCTGATTTAAGCAAATACGTTACGGTAGATGAAGGTATTGAAAATAAATTAATTAAGGAAATTTATCAAAGTGATAACATAGATAATTTTATTTTTAAAATTAAAACTAAAAGATATACTTATAATAAAATTAAAAGAATGTTAATTCATATTTTAATTGGATTTTTAAAACTTGATAACATTCAAAAAATAGATTATATAAAAGTATTAGGTTTTAATAAAAATGGTCAAAACTATCTAAATAAAATAAAAAAGGATATGAACATTCCTTTGAATGTTGATTGCAAAAGTAATACTTATCAATATGAGCTTAAATGTTCCATTATCTATGATTTACTAACAAATTCAAATACTTATGAATTTGAAATAAAAAATAAACCAATTCAGAAATGAATTGGTTTTATCTTTCTCCTATATCTTCAATAGCTTCAAGTTCTGCTTCTATTGCTTGTCTTAATTTACGTTTAAATATTGCTGTTCTTCTTTTTAATTCTTCAGCATCTTGTTCAATATTATCAGCTTTAATTAATGCTTCATTAACAATTCGTGAAGCATTTTTCTTTGCTTCATCAATAATAGATTTAGATTCATCTCGAGCCATTTTTTTAATTTGACTTGAAGCATCTTCTGCAACTAAAATTGCTTTATTAAAAGTACTTTGCATATCTTTATATCTTTCGATTTCTTTTAATAGCATTGTATTTTGTTCATTAACCTCTTTAAGATTATTAAGCATTGCTTCATATTCTTTGATTACTTCTTTAACAAAATCATTAACATCTTGCTTATTATAGCCATTAAGGCTTGTTCCAAATTTTTTCATGACTCACCACCCATACAAAAGGATTATTTTTTTATTACCAATCTATATTGTTTTCATTTCCTGTATTCTTACTTTTTTCAGAATCATCAGTTATTTTTCCTTGAATATTAACATTTTTTGGAGTGCATAAATAAATTCCTACACCTATTTTTTGCATTTTTCCACCAATTGAATAAATACATCCACTCAAGAAATCAATTATTCTTTTAGCTTGATCTGATGTAACTCTTTTTAAATTAACAACTACACTATTTCTATTTTTTAAATGATCAGCTATTTGTTGTGCTTCAGAATATGCTCTTGGTTCTAAAAGAATCATTTTATTACCAGTTTTATCAGCATTTTTTAATGCTTCATCTTCACTAACTGCGTAGTAATCATCCTCTGTTCCAATTAAATTTTCTTCTTCATCTGAAAATAATTTTTTTAATTTACTTAAAGCCATATTTATTCCTCCAATATACTTATTCTATCTTACTTATCAATTTTATCAAAGAATTCAAAACTTTGCAATTAGTTATCATAAAAAAACTAAATTATTATGCAATTTAGTTTAGTTTATTCTTTTTTAATTAAAATTCTATTCTATCTAAGATATAATTCTTAATTTCATTAATAGAAATTTTAGTTTGTTCCATTGTGTCTCTATCTCTAATAGTAACAACATTATTATTAATTGTATCATCATCAATAGTTATAGCAAACGGAGTACCAACAGCATCACTTCTTCTATAGCGTTTACCAATACTTCCAGATTCATCATATGCACAATTAAAATATTTACATAAATTAGCATATACTTCTGTAGCTTTTTCACCATGAATCTTTTTAATTAATGGTAATATTGTAACTTTATTTGGTGCTAAGTATGGAAGTAATCTTAAAACTTCTCTTTCTTCACCGTTTTCTAATACTTCTTTTTTATATGCATTAGTCAATATTGCTAAGAATAATCTATCAACACCAACTGATGGTTCTATTACATATGGTAAATATTTTTCATTAGTTTCTGGATCTAAATATCTCATATCAGTTTTAGAATGTTCCATATGAACTCCTAAATCATAATCGGTACGATCCGCTATTCCCCATAATTCTCCCCATCCCATTGGGAATAAGAATTCAATATCTGTTGTCGCTTTACTATAGAAAGACAATTCTTCTTTAGCATGATCTCTATATCTTAAGTTTTCTTTTTCTAACCCTAAATCTTTTAGAAAATCTAGACAATAATTTTTCCAATAACCAAACCACTCTAAATCAGTATTTGGTTTACAGAAAAATTCTAATTCCATTTGTTCGAATTCACGTGTTCTAAAAATAAAGTTTCCTGGAGTTATTTCATTTCTAAAACTCTTTCCGATTTGACCTATACCAAAAGGCAATTTAGTTCTCATACTTCTTTGAACATTTAAAAAGTTTACAAATATTCCTTGAGCAGTTTCTCCTCTTAAATATACTTTGCTTTTTGTATCCTCAGTTACTCCTTGATGAGTTTCAAATAATAAATTAAATTTTCTGATTGGTGTAAAATCACTAGCTCCACATTTTGGGCAAGCAATTTTATGTTCACTAATATAGTTTTCTAATTTTTCATTATCCCAACCATCACCAGTTTCTTCTCCTTTGGTATAATCTTCGATTAATTTATCAGCTCTTTGACGACTTTTACATTTTTTACAGTCTATTAAAGGATCTGCAAATGATGCAACATGACCTGATGCAACCCAAACTTCTGGGTTCATCAAAATTGCAGAATCAAGTCCATAGTTATATAAATTTTCTTGAATAAATTTTTTCCACCAAGCATTTTTTATATTATTTTTAAGTTCTCTACCTAAAGAACCATAATCCCATGTATTTGAAAGTCCGCCATATATTTCACTTCCTTGGAAAATATATCCATATTGTTTACAATAATTCACTAATTCATCCATTGTTATTTTATTCATTTTATTCCCTCCAATTTCAATTGTAATTCTTTTTCATTAAATAAATTATTATTATATTCCATAATCATTTCTTTTATTTTGCTTTTATATTCTTTTGATATTCCTTGAATATCAACTATTAAATCACCACTTCTTAAAATAAATGCTGGTACGCAGTAACTTCCTCCATTATCGAAATTACAAGACCTAGCAGTATCAAGTTGTATATACTCTCCTCTGCTAAATAATTTTTCTTCAATAAATTCCATTAAAAACTTATCTTCCCATTCGACTAATATGCCAAATTTATTTTCAAGCAAACTGATTATTATTTCATTATTATTCCTATGATAATCCATATATTCTTCTCCACGAATAATATATTTAGAAATCACTTCATTATTATCTAAAAATCTATATCGATCATTTTGATATTTGTCCTTTATTAATTGAGGAATATCTTTTAATCTTTTTATATTATCCATCATAAGTGAAGCTTTAAAATTCAATTTTCTACCATCCATAGAATAAACTATTATACCCTCAACGGTATCAATATGACATATTGTATTATTTCTTAAAAAATATTTGATAGTTTCAGTAATTTGTTCATAACTATCTAAATTTTTTATATAGGTTAAGAATTCCGGTGTTGATGTTTCTTGCATTTGAATATGCTTAAATCTATCAGTTTTAGCGGTAACTGCTAGATAATCTTTTTGCCTTTTTTCGTTACTTATTAAAATATATTCATAAGTATTATCATTTAAATATTTTTGTCCTCTGAATTTCAAATCCATATTAACGCCTCATAGAGTTTTTTGCATAATTTAAATTTTTTTCTACAGCTGTTGTAAAATCTATTTTATTATGAGCAATTATCAAATCATTTTCATTAATTCCACTTGCAAATTTATCTTTTGAAAAATCTGCAAATATTTGAAATAATTTTTCATAATATCTATTCTCATCATAAACAATCATAGGAATGTCTTTATCATTTGATCTTTTTTCTTCTATAAATGATACTAATTCAGATAATGTTCCAACTCCTCCAGGCAAGCAAACAATTAAATCACTATTTTCAAACAATCTCTTTTTTAAATCAAAAGTTGTTTCGCATAAATAATGTTTTGCTGCTGGTAAATTATTTAAATCTTCTGCATATTTTGGTGTTGTAAAAGCCTTAACTTCACGATTATTTTTAACAAATTCATTATAACAAATTCCCATCATGGAATTTGAAGAACCACCATATATTAAATTATAACCATTTACTGCTAAGTAATTTGAAATAGTTTTAGCAACACTTTTATAATAATCATCTATTTCTTCACGAGAAGAAGATATTATTAATACATCCATATTTATCCTCCTTTAATTAAAAAAACTTCTAAAAAATACATAGGGACGAAATTGAAATTCCGCGGTTCCACCCTACTTATTCTTTAGAAGAATCACTTTTATTATATAGCTCCAGTTTTCCAGACCTTCATTGCTTGTATAAATCATATTATATACTATTTCTTTTAGTTTTTCAATTTATAAATTGTTTAAATTTTCAATAAACTTCTTACTTTTTAAATATAATCCAGTATATCTATCATAATATCTGTTTAAAAAATAATTAGTTTCTAACTTTGCATGTTCATCAATAGATATTTTAGTTATATTTTTAATATCAACATAATAATACATACGAAGTAATTTTATTGTTTTAGGACTAACAATTTTTTCGTTAGTGTGACAATTACTACAAATATAACCACCAGCATCACCATCTAATGTTAAAATATTAGTTTTATTTCCACACAAAACGCATTCATCCAAATTTAAAGATATTCCTAAAAAATCTAAATATTTTATTTCGACAATATTAGTAATTATTAATGGATCTAAACCATTCTCTATTTTTAATAATGATTCCATTAAAATATCATATATTTTTGCATCAAAAGCTTGTTTAGCAACTTGATGAGTTAATTCTACCAAATAATTAACATAAGCTATTAACATAATATCCTGCCTTATATTAATAAATGAGTTTATTACATCAACATCTTTTAATATTGATAATTTATTTTCTTTATAATAAATGAAAAATTTAGCATAAGTAAAAACCATAGTAACCGCTCTTAAATTACTTTTTAATGATTTGGCACCTTTGCACATTATACCAACAATACCTTTGTCCTTTGTTAAAACATTTATTATTTTTGATGTTTCACCATAAGGCATTTCATTTAATATAATTCCTTCTATTTCAGTAATCATGTTTATACCTAGCTTTCTAACATTTTATATTATACACTATTTAACTCCAAAATAAAAAATTTACTTTCGTAAATTTTTATTTTTCCTCTGGAGTTTCTTCTACCATATTTTCGTTAGCTGAATCAAAATGAGCCCTAATTTTCTTTTCTAATTCTTCTTTTAATTCTTTATTACTCTTTAATAAAGCCTTAACATTTTCTTTACCTTGGCCAATCTTTTCACCATTATAAGCATACCAAGCACCACTTTTATCAATAATGCTTAACTCTGTTGCTAAATCAACGATTTCACCTTCACGGCTTACTCCTTCTCCATACATAATATCTACACAAGCAGTTCTAAATGGAGGTGCTACTTTATTCTTTACAACTTTAATATTTGTTTTATTTCCAATTACTCTATCGCCTTGTTTTATTTGTTCACCACGTCTGATGTCTAATCTTATAGTTGCATAAAACTTTAATGCTCTTCCACCAGGTGTAGTTTCAGGATTACCAAACATTACTCCAACTTTTTCTCTTAATTGATTAATAAAAATTGCTGTTGTTTTAGTTTTATTTATTGTACCTGATAATTTTCTTAAAGCTTGAGACATCAATCTTGCTTGAAGACCAACATGAGAATCACCCATTTCTCCTTCAATTTCTGCTTGAGGTACTAATGCTGCTACTGAATCTATTACAACAATACTAACTGCTTCACTTCTAACTAAAGCTTCACAAATTTCAAGAGCTTGTTCTCCAGTATCTGGTTGAGATAATAATAATTCATTAATATTTACTCCAAGATTTTTTGCATAAACAGGATCCAAAGCATGTTCAGCATCAATAAACGCTGCTCTTCCGCCTTTTTTTTGAACCTCTGCAATTGCTTGTAAAGCTATTGTTGTTTTACCAGAAGATTCTGGTCCATATATTTCTATTATTCTTCCTTTTGGGAAACCACCAACTCCTAAAGCTGCATCTAATGTTAATGATCCAGTTGAAGTAACATCTATTTCCATATGTTCGTTTCCACCAAGTTTCATAATTGCACCTTTACCAAATTGTTTTTCAATATCGGCCATTACTTGTTCTAAAACTTTATCTTTATCTTTTTCATCTTTAACTATTTTCATATTTCCTCCTATGATATCTTTTATGAATACATTTATATTTTAATATATAATATTTTGTTTGTCAATCATTTTATAAAACATTTGTTTGTATTTGCTTTTTGTGCTAAAAAAAAGAATCTGCTAAGCAAATTCATTATTTTTAATGTATTTTAATATTCAAAAATTATCTATCTTTAAATATTAAATCTTTTGCATTGTAATAATATTGGCATCCTGAGAATACTGATAATACAGTTGCTAATAATACTAATATCATATCTAAATGGAATCCAAAGATTTCAAATGGTAAATTATAGAATAACATTAATGTTAACCCAACCATCATACAAATAGTTTTTAATTTACCTGCTTTTGATGCAGCTACAACTTTACCTTTATTGCCTGATGCCATTTTAATAGAATCAACAAATGTATCTCTAGTAATAATTATAACTGGAATAGCTACTGATATAAATCCTTGATAAGCTAAGATAATTAATAATCCATTAACTAATATTTTATCAGCTATTGCATCCATTACTTTTCCGAAATCAGTAACTAAATTTCTTTTTCTAGCAATATTTCCATCTAAGAAATCAGTTATTGATGCAACAAGAAATAATACTCCTGCGATTATATATTTTAAATCAACTACTATTTTTCCTGCAATTGTAAATGTAGGAAAATTAATACCTAATTGATACCATGGCAACATTAATAAAATTAACATAGCAATAGCCATAATAATTCTTCCTACAGTTAATTTATTTGGTAAATTCATTTTCATTTTAATTACTCCTTCACATAACTAATTTCACTAGTACTTACATTATTAACAGTAAGTTGTTTAATTGACCACATAAAAATTATAAAAATTAATATAATTAAAATTAAATAACTTATTACATAAATAGATTTATTATGTTTCTTTGTTTCCATAGTATATGGTGAAATTATTTTTTCTTCTTTTTGTTCTTCTTTTTCTTTTTCTTTTATTTGTTGTTCAATTTCTTTAATAGGAATTTTTGACGTATATTCAAACATATAATCATTAAATTCATCTATAATCTTATTTTCATCTAAGCCTAAATATTTTGCATAATTTTTTAAATGTTCTTTTAATACAAAAATATCTTTAAAGCAACCAATATTTCCACTTTCAATATTAGAAAGAATTTCTTCTTTAATATTAATATCTTTACTTGCTTCTTCTAAACTTACCCCTGATGATTCTCTCGTAGTCATTAATAAACTACCTATCTCATCCAAGATTTTTCACTCCTTTAAAAATTAAAAATAATATCTTATAAGCCATGTTCTGTACCCGTAAACGGGCGGCAAATATTTATCTATCATTGCTGATCTTCTGCATCAGTTCGATTCCTTAGCAAAAGTTCCCCTACCAAAATTTGGGTTTCTCACTCATGGGGTTTACCACGTTCCACTCTACTCGTTTCCAAGTAGTATCGTCTCTTTGGCACTTTTATACTTACTTTAACCATTTGAGGTTATTTCAGAGCCGTTAGTAAAACTACCTTAGGTTATTTATTCCCTAAGCATGAACATTACAATCATCACAGATTGTGTGAGCATGGACTTTCCTCTACATATAATTTATGCAGCATTTGCCCAGATATTATTCATCTTTTCCGTATACAATTTTTTCTAATTGACTAATTCTTTTAAGAAGGTCAATGTTATTAGTACTTCTAATAGAATTATTATCTCCACTATCAGCTGCTTCAATAGTCATATGAAGTCTTCTTAACTCTTGTTTAAGTTTAATATTATCCTCAGTTAAATCCTTAATTTCTTTTTCTTGCTTTTTAATTATAGAATTAAATTCAGAATAATCACGGATTACCATATCTAAATATTTATCAACTTCTTGAGGTCTATAACCTCTTGCATCAACTTTGAATTCTTTTTCTAATATTTCATTTGGTGTCAAAAATATCTTATCGTTATACATAAATTAATCACCTTCTTATATGTTTCATTATATAAATAAAGTGCCTATTTTGTCAATAGGCACGCATTTAAAGATAATTATTTAGGATTAGGTTTTTTGATATTTTTATCAATTATATTATTTTCTAATTTAATATTCGCTTCAGTTATTTTATCAATTAAATTTATAAAATAATGTTCTAAATTCATAACATCACACTTTCATTATATTTTTTAAATTTTTAATTACTTTTTTCTCAATTCTAGAAATGTATGACTGACTAATACCTAATAATTCAGCAACCTCTTTTTGTGTATACTCTTTTGTATTATTTAAGCCATATCGCATAATCATAATTTGCTTATCTCGATCTTTTAAATTAGCTATTTCTTTTTTTAGTAACAATTTATCTATCTTATCTTCCAACTCTTTACCAACTAAATCATCCTCAGTTCCTAAAATATCTTCTAAATGCAATTCATTTCCTTCATTGTCATAATTAAGGGCATCTTCAAAACTAATTTCTGATTTTCTTTTTTTATTCTTTCTTAAAAACATTAGTATTTCATTAGCAATACATCTGGATGCATATGTTGCTAATTTTATATTCTTATCAATCTTGTATGTATTTATTCCTTTTATTAAACCAATTGAACCAATACTAACTAAATCATCTAAATCATAACCAGTATTTTCATATTTTTTAGCTAAAAAAACAACTAGTCTTAAATTATGTTCAATTAATTTATTTCTAGCAAATTCATCTCCTTTTTTAGAATCAATAATATATTTTAATTCTTCTTCTTTTGATAAAGGTGGTGGTAATTTATCTGTACTTCCAATAAAGAAACATTCACAATACTTTTTTCTTAATTTTTCTATAATTTTTTTAAACATTTAATTCCTCCAATAATCTATAATTTAATATACAATCTATACCATCAATATTAATATTATCTTCACTCAAACCAATTAAATAATTCTTGTATATAGAATTATTTATTTCAATAGCAACTGGTTTAAAGCATTTTATTAAACCAGTATTATTTACGGTTTTATATGGTACATATATTGGACTTCTTATATCAACCATATTACTAACTTTATTTTTATTAACTATAATTATTCCTTTATTTGTATATGGATCAATTAATTTATTTCCAGTATCAAGAAATGATGGCAACTCAATATATTTATTATTATTGAAATAGATTTTAGTTATATAATAATAATTATAATTGGATAGTCTTTTATTAAATATTTTTACTAATAAATTTGAAATAATTGGTATGAATAAAAGTATTAGAATTATATAAAAATAATTATTAATTGAATTTTGTTTTATTATAAATAATATTCCTCCATATATTGTAGATATCATATAAAAATATATTAAATTAATGTTTAAATATTTTGAATCATGAAATCCAAAACATATTAGATTAATTATTATTGCTAATATTAATTTTAATAATATCAACATATATTTATTTATATTTAGAAAAAGAAAAAAAATAGTTATACTTCCAATTAAACTTGAAAATAATAGTCTTTTCTTAGTAACATTTCTTTTTAATACTTTATTTAAAATATCTAAAATATTATAATCCATCAAATAATTTATTATAAACACAATATCTAAATATATTTTCATAATATCACCAAGAATATAGTACTAAAAATAAAATGAAAAAAATGTCAATTACTGACATTTTTTAAAAGTTTCCTGCTCCATTAAATGATTTACAATTATTAGCTCTATCGCAAACTGTTCCAACAACACCACTTGCCTCGTATGAAGCAGAATTTTGACAAAGTGTATCTGTAAAACTTGAACCATTTGTTGAAACATTTACATTATTCCATTGACCATGAGTTTGTACCTCAATTGCACCACCCCAACTTATATAACGACTTTTTAAGCCACTTCCATAATCAGTATAAGAACATTTACGGTAATATGGTAAGATTGGATTTACAGCAGAACAAATATTTCTAGTTGCTTCATCTTGATATACTTCTCTTTGAGTTGATAAATCTGAACAATATATTGAAGGTGGCGTTTTATCAATGTATACTCCAACTCCACAATCTCGTGTATTTCCTGCTCTATCTCTTATTTGGATACTTGATGTTCTAATTTCATCAGAATAGTATCTACTAAATGATCCTTGTGAACATCCACTTAAATTATCAGAACAATAAACAGTGATAGTCTGATCTGAATTTCTCCAATTATTATCAGATCCTTCGTTATTTGAACCACTACAGCTTGGTGCTGTTCTATCAATATATGTATTTACAGAACAATTAGCTCTATTTCCTGCATTATCACTTATTTGAATATATGATGTAGCACTTTCTGATGAGAATGAACTAGCATAATAGCCTTGAGAACATCCACTATTTCCATCACTACAATATATTCCAATAGTTCGATTTGCATTTGCCCAACTAGTTGGTTCATTTACTTTTGATCCACAAATTGGAGCTGTATTATCTAAATAGAATGCATTGGATCTAGTTATTGCTGTATTCCCAACATTATCTTTAGCTAATATCCATAAATACCATATACCTGTTCCATTTGATTTTGAAATATTATTATAATTTGTAAATGTTTGATTTATTGATGATTCACTTTGTGTATTAGTACTTTGTGACCATAAATATCTTAGTGAATTTTGATTAACTCCTGATTGACTATCAGCAACAGATACTATAGTACTTTGTGCTTTTTTATATGTAGTATTACCATTACTATTAAATGAAACTGTTGGAGGCGTATTATCAATCTTTGTAACTGTTGCAGAACAACTTTGAATATTTCCAGCAGCATCCCTTACAGAAGCATAATAAGTATTATTTGCAGTAATATAATTTGAATTATCAGATTTATAATTTGAATTATTCCAAGAATATGGGGTTGCATGAAGTCCTGAATGAGCATCAGATCCTAATACATACAATGTTGCACTTCTTACCCAACCAGTAGGCATTCCAGAAATTGCACAAGTAGGTTTAGTATTATCTAATAAAAATCCTCCAGATACTTTTGATGTTTCATTGCCTGCATTATCTGAGGCAGTTGCCCAAACATAATATCTTCCTGTTAAATTATTTAATACAACTTTTTGATTATTACTAAAACTTTTATCAAAAGTTGGTTTTGAACTATTATTTGAACTAATTGTATATTTCAAAGAGTCGTTATTTATTCCAGAATCACTATCTGTTGCACTAATAGTAGTTGATTGTTCTTTGGCATAAGTAGAATTATTATTAGGATTAAATGAAATTGTTGGCTCACTACTATCTACATTTTTTATTATTGTTTGCACTTCATTTATATTACCAACATTATCCATAATACATATTTTTATTGTTTTAGAAGAAAAAGTTTCATTAAAAGTAAAAGATTTATCACTTATATAATCACTTTTATTTTTAGAACATTCAGCATTAGG
The DNA here is from genome assembly GCA_964533935.1 of uncultured Muribaculaceae bacterium. Taxonomy (GTDB): domain Bacteria; phylum Bacillota_I; class Bacilli_A; order RF39; family UBA660; genus RUG14121. The sequence continues at coordinate 47,571 of CAZHOG010000006.1, forward strand.
ATCATCGTATTTTATATATCCTTTTAATCCTGATTCAAAATCATAGGCATTTACTGAATATTTCTTGCTTGGACTCCAGCTTTCATTAGATGGTGATATTATTGAATTAGAATAAAATTCTGGAATTTTTTTATCTATCTTAACTCTAGTTTGACCTTCATACGAAACACCATCTGTTGCTATTATTTTTATTGTATAAATTTCTGAAAGTGAAGTATCATTATTAATTTTAACTGGTAATTCCTGGCTTGAATTATCAATTTTTGTGCTTCCTTGATACCATTCAAATGATTGGATTTCTATACCATTTAATTCTATTTTTAATACAACATCAGTATTACTCCAAAAATTTGTTGTAGCAGTAACTTGCGTTCCATCATCCTTAAAAATAAGAATTCTAACTTTATCCTTATATTTATTTAAAGTAGTATTATCTTCTTCATTATTTTCATATATTTTTGCATATAAAAGTCCATTGTCATAAGATACTTTAATAATATCCCATAAATATGAATCTTTAATATCTTTTTCTTCTAAATATCCTTGTTTTATTAAATCATTTACATAAAAAGCTGTAATATTTGAATCTTCTGTATATTTTGTAGCTGCTTCTTTTATTAATTCTTTGATGTTTTCATCATTTTTACCATTTATATTATCTCTTATTTTAAAAAATGTTGGTACTGCAATAGCAAGAATAACTGCCATAATAACAAGTACACCCATTAATTCAACTAATGTAAAACCTCTTTTGTTATTCATACTATCACCTATAATAACATCTTAGCATTTTTTCACTTTTTGTCAATAAAAGACTTATTAATAGTGTAATAAGTCTTTTATTCTTTCTTCAGTTAAATATGTATTATAAAATTCTTTAATATCCGGATTTTCGTAGCTATCACAAATAGAATGATTATTGTTTAATAAACTATTAAATCTTTTTTCATTATATTCATCAAATTTATTTCTAGGAATAAGAGTTTGTCCACCACCATTTATGCAACCATTATCACATGTCATGTATTCAACAAAATCTAATTGCTTTATTTGTTCCTTAATTAAATCAAAATTTTTGATACCATAAACTTTGCCAACTTTTATTGTCGTTTTATTTAAATCAACAGTTGCTATTTCAATATTATTTATTTTTTTAAATTTTATTAAATCTAGTGGAGCATTTTCTTTGTTAAGCATATAATACAAAGTTCTGACAACAGCATTTAAAACTCCACCACTAACTCCAAAAGCTAAACCATTCTTACTAGATTTACCTAATAGATTATCAAATTCTTTTTCTTTAATAGAATGTATATCTATAGTTAATTCTTTTATCATCATAATAAGTTCTGTAGTTGTTAATATATAATCTGTATCATGATTACCATCTTTTTTTATTTCACTTTTTTTAGAAACACATGGTGCAAAAGTTACATTTATAATATTTTCTTTTGGGATATCATTTAATTCTGCAAAATAAGATTTTATTATTGCCCCTTGAATTCCAATAGGACTCTTACACTTTGATAAATTATCAATAAAATCTTTTTGATAATTATTAACATATTTTACCCATGATGGACAACAAGAAGAAAATTGTGGAAGATTTTTTCTATCTTTTAATCTTTCATATAATTCTTTAGCTTCTTCAATAACTGTAACATCTGCTCCAAAAGCTATATCAAAAACATAATCAAATCCAATTTCTTTTAAACAAGCTACTAATTGTTTTTCGATAAATTCACCTGGTTCATAACCAAACTCATCTCCAATAGCAACTCTAACTGAAGGAGCAATATTTGCAATAACAATTTTATCTGTATCTTTAATATAATTTAATACTTTTTTATAATCATATTTTGGTTTTAATGCACCACTTGGGCAAGTCATTATACATTGACCACAATTAATACAACCATCGTCACTTAAATTATTTGTTTTTTTACAAGTTATTTTGCATAAACCACAATCTAAACACATTTCATTAATACGTGTAATACTTAAATTATCATCACTTATTACTACTTTTTCCTTCATTTCAACCTCTTATTTTCTTTTATTCTCACTTATCATTTCCATATCTTCTGATAATTGTTTTATTCTTTCAATAATTCTTCTAGCTTTAATTTGACTATCAGAAGTTTTTAATCCCTTTAAATGTTCTTCTAATTCATTGATATTTAAATTTGAAGTAAAAAATGTCGGAAGTTTATCATTCATTCTACTTTGTAAAATTGTTCCCAAAACTTCATCTCTACCCCATTCAGTTACTTTTTCAGCTCCAATATCATCTATCAATAAAATATCTACATTTTGATAATTATACATCTTATCAGCAAATAAATCCCAATCATCTTTTAATGTTCTTAATGCTTCTGGAAAATAAACTATTTCAATAGAAACATTTTTTTTAAATTTTAATTCATTTAATAAAGAAGATATCAAATAAGTTTTACCACATCCAAAGTTACCATGAAGATATAAACCTTTCATACTTTTGGAAATATCATATTTATCGTAGAAATTTTTTAACCATTTTATTACATGGACTCTCTTTTTATCAGTAATATCAATATCTTTCATTCTTGCACTATATAATATTTTACTTTCAGTTTTCTTTTTATTTTTCTTATCTTCTAAATCTTTATAATATTTACAAGGAATATATGTAAAATAAAACTTATCTTCTATTTTAGTAGGATACTCAACATTACCTTCATAATCACTTGAACATTCAAATAATCCTTTACATTCATGGCATTTTTCTAATTGAAAAATAATCTTTTCTAATTTAGAAGTATTTTTCATTGCATCTTCTTTAGACATCTCAACTTTATTAACTAAATTTTTAAATTTAGGATTCATACATGCATGATCATAATTTCTTTGTAATGTGATTCTTACTTTTTCACTGCTTGTAAATTTATTATTTAAATTTTCCATATTACTTATCACCTAAATTCACTTAATAATTCTTCTAATTCTTGAGATTCTTCTTCAGAAACAACTTCTTTTTCTATATTTTCATTAAACCATACTGGTTTTTCAATAACTTTAACATTTGGATTAATCCCTTGAACTTTTTTTACATATTTTTTATTTTGTTTTTCGGCCAAATTCATTGCTTCGCTTGCTGTTTCCACGCCTTCTCTTTTCCAGTGTGTTGCAATGGTTTCAATTAAAGGTGCAGATAGTTTATTATTATTTGTTTTTAATACATAATCTATTAAAACGTTTACAACCGCTGGTTTTAATCCAACATCAATCATTAAACTTTCTAACAATTTTAATTCTCTTGGAGTTGGATTAGCACCCTTATTTTTATTCTTTAAAAAATTATATGGGCTAGTATTTTCAAATACTCCTATTATCTTTCCACGTTTTGAATTATCTCCAGTAGGATTTTTCAAATAATCAGGTTGAGTTCTATATACAAGAGTTGGTAATTTACCAGTATTTGAATATTGATAATATTTTCTGGCAGCAATACGCAATTCTTCTTTATTTATATAGCCTTTTTCATTAATAACTGTTCTTAATAATTCGCATACTTTTAATGAATCTAAATTATATATAAACGCTATATTGTTTAATAATTCTTTAACTCTTTTGTTAAAAGTTCTTTCATTAACAATATTTTTTGGTAATGAAGAAACAATTAATTCAAAATCTAAACAATTAGTTAATTCTAATTCTACTGTTTGTCTTTCATAAGTATTAAAATCACTTAAAACGTTTACTGATTTAAATGTTTCATCTAATGATGAAGATATATCTATATATCCAGTTGTATCAACTTTATTTATTTCATACTCTTTTTTTAAAATATCATATTCAAATTTACCAATATTATTATAAAGTACTATATTAAAAATGGGATGATTAAAAAATTCTTTAGCAGATAATGGTGAATATAATTCATATATATAATTATTAACAACTGATTCTTTATATAAAGTTTTAATTAAACCAATTGCTTCAAGCTCTTCACGAGCTTTTTTTATTACTTTTAAATCACTTTTTAAAATTGTCATCAAATGATGATGAGTATACTCTAAGCTTATATTATTATTCTTTTCTAAATCTCTCCATAAAGTTAAATATAAACTAACTGCTGGAGCTCCAATTATAGGTTCATAAAGACTAATCAAATTTTTATGATCAACTTCTGTAAAAACTGTTTTATTAGAAACAATATATTTATCAGCTGGAAGTAAAGTTATTTCTTTCATGACAATCACCCTGTAAGTTTAATTATAAAAGAGAACCAAGTAAAAAACAATCATAACTGATTGTTTTATTCAAATTTATTCACTAAATACATAAGGATTTTCTATTGTTCCATTTCCTGTAAGATTTAATGTTGATTTTAAATTAATAACTGGTCGATAAGAAATATTTTGACTATTAACACTTGCTTCATAAATACTTCCTGAATCATTTATTTTCCAAGCATAGTAATCATTTGAATATTGGTATTTTCCTGCTTTTGATAATGTCCAAGTGTTTTTATTTGTTCCTTGAATCAAATAATTATTACTATTACTTAAATTATAATATAATCCCGCTAAAACAGCTTCATCATAACTAATTAAACCAATATTTAACTTAGTACTATTATTGCATTTATAAGTTGGAGTGTATTCTGAATAGCTTTTATTTTCTTCACTTTCTTTATAATAATCATTTTTAACAATCATTGTATCAACACAATAATCTTCTGAACTTAACATACTTTGGTAATCTTTTAAAATAGTATTGTAATATTCATTTACATTTGTAGCTATATTACTATTAACATAATTATAAGCATTTTCTATTTCACTATTTTCATTAAAAGAATAATTTGTATTTACATTTGTATCTTTAATTACTCTAATACTTCCATCTTCATTTATTCTTATTATTCTCCATAATTCATTAGCAAAAGAAACATAATTATTTGTTACTTCCCCTCTATAAAAATAAATAGGATTTCCTGTATTAGTATCAATGGTTTTATATAAACCATTTTCTAAACTCTTAGTTGTTAAATTTAATGATGATTCTTGAACTTGATTATTCAATAATAAATAATTTGTAGCAGTTTTTATTTCATCATTAATTTGTGTTGTATTTATTTCAATGGTTGAAGAGAATTTTTTACCCTGTAAATCATTTTGATCTTCAGATTCTTTATAAATAAATGTTATTTTTAATGTATATTCTTTTTTAGCAGTGGCATCTATTGAAATATTTTGTTTTATATAAGATATATCTCCTGTTTTTGGAGTCAAAGAAGTACTAACCACTAATTTATCGCCTTCATATAATTCATATACTAAATCCCTATTAAATTCATTAATGGTTGAATTAAATAAAATATTAAATGTTGTAGCTTTATCAGAAGTATTTTCTACAGTAAAAGTTTTTGTGAATGAATCTCCTGGAATAATATCTTCAACATTAATTTCTTTTGTATCATCAAAAATTAAATTTAATACATCGGATAATATAACTGTTTCAGTATTATTTACGTATTTAACATTTGCAACATAATAAGAGTAACTAAATCCAATAAGAATACTGATTGCTAATAATATTGAATCAATAGCTAATAGAATTTTTCTTATCATGTCATTCACCTTCTTTATGTTAATTATATTATAAAATAAATTTAAATATTTAAAAATAAAAAAAGCTTACTAATGTAAACTTTCTTGTCAATTTAACAACCTTTTTTATCTGAACAAGCTGTATCATTCATTTTAATGATCATATCAGTATAAATACCATATAATTCTTCTTTTTCTTCTTTTGTTAATTCAGCATAACCATTACCGGCAGATATATGAGATTCAACTGTATCAACATGATAATCAACTATTTTACCTTTTACAACTGCTACTACAGTAGGAACATATAATCTTTTTTCACTTGTATCAATTTTAGCACCAGTTGCATCTTCTACATAATACTCTTCTAAAATTTTATCAAGTTTTTTTAATATCTTTTTATAATTTTTACTGCCTTCTTTTTCAACAATAATTTCACCTTCATCTGATACAGAAAGAGAATCTCTCATATCAATTGAATTTAAATAATATAGTTTATCAAGATTAGTAGACTCAACAGCTGATAATAATGGTCCAATTGCATTTCTACACCAAGGGCAACTAGGAAAACCAAAATATATTAATCCTGTTCCACCATTTAATATTTCTAAAACATCATCTTCAGTTGCATAAGTCACATGATTTTCATTACTTATTTCAACAGTTGGATAAGTAAAGCCATTTTTATCATTTACCACTCCATTTAAAGATTCATATTCTTCTTTAAATTTGTTAGGTTCAATTGTTTCATGTCCTTTTTGTTCATTAAATACTAAAAATCCAATAATTGCTGCAATTACTACTAGAATTACAATAATAAGTAATAAAATCTTTTGATTTTTTTCCATTTGTACTAATCACTCCATGTATTAATATTTTAATCGATTTCACAAAATAATACAATCTTTTATTTTTTTATTGTCAAAACATAAATGATTTGTTATAATAATTTTGCACTTAAAGAAATGGCGATGTAGCTCAGCTGGCTAGAGCAACCGGTTCATACCCGGTAGGTCGTGAGTTCGAATCTCTCCGTCGCTACCATTAAGTATATTACTAATTCTTTGGAATTAGTTTTTTTATGCAATAAAAAATAAAGAAATTAATTCATTTCTTTATTTTATATTCTTTTCATAACATCTAACAAAGTAATCATCAGTCATTCCAGCAATAAAATCTATTACTTTTCTGACATTAGAAGTATTTTTAATATAATCTTCGTTCATATCTTTTAAATAAACTTCAGTTATTTCTGAATTATTGATATTATTGTTTAAATCATTCAAATATTTTTCGAATAATGTATTAAACATCATTTCCATTTTAATTACATTTTCTTTAGAATTTGCTTTAGCATAAATATTTTTATAATTAAAATCTTTTAATTCAATCAATGCTTTAAAAATCTCTGGACTCATTTCAATATATGGTTTATTAGTACTATTATTAATAATATCCATTACAATTGTGTTTATAATATCATGATTATTTGTTCCTAATAAATTTTTAATATTCTCTGGTATTTCTTCTTCTTTTATTATTCCAAGAATTATAGCATCTTCAATATCTTTGCCAATATATCCAATAACATCACTAATTCGAACTACGCAACCTTCTAAAGTCATTGGTTTTAAATTCTTAATAACTTCTTTATCTATATATGAATTATGATATTCTTCTAAAAATTCTTCTTTTGTCTTTTTAATAGGAGCATATTTACCTAAAACAAATTCTCCATTATGACACATAATAGCATCCAATACTTGAATAGTAATATTCTTACCATAGCCATTATTTTCTAAGTTCATTAAAACTCGAACACTTTCAATATTATGATTAAAATAACCTTCATTATTTTTTAAAGAAATATCATTTAGAATTCTTTCTCCAGTATGTCCAAATGGAACATGTCCTAGATCATGACCTAATGCAGCTGCTTCAATTAAATCTGTATTTAACCCAAGAGCTCTTCCTATAGTTCTTGCAATTTTACTTACGAATTGAACATGAATAATTCTTTTACTTATGTGATCATTGTTTATGAAAGAAAAAACTTGAGTTTTATCAATATATCTTGTATATGAAGAAGAATATAAAACTCTATCAATATCTCTAAAAAAAGATGGTCTTATATCTTTTTCTTCATCAACTAATCTTATTGCTTCATTATCATTAGTTGCATATTGACTCAAATTTTTTAATTCCATATTTTTCTTTACTTCCACCATTTAAACCCTCCTATTTTTGTTTCAATGATTTAAACACTTTTTTCCATAAATCACTTGATGAATAATTTAAAATTCCAACTTTATAAATTCTTAAACCATAAACAAATAATATACATACGGTTATAATACTAATTACTGTAGATATTATAAGATGAATTAATGTTGTTTGTCCTAATAAATATATAACTGGTGCAACCAATGCCGAAAACAATGGTATATATGATACTATTTGAACAAATATAGAACCATCAAATGTTGATGCCATAATTGCAACATAATATCCTATTATCATAATAATCATTATTGGAGATTGTAATTGTTGATAATCTTCAATACTTGTTGTCATAGAAGCTAATACTCCTGCAATAATTGCATATGCCAAAATATTAAAAATAAATAATAAGATAATAAATGGTACACTTTGAGCAAGTAATGTTAATATTCCACTATTTTTTAATAAATCAAAAATATGTGTTATAAATTTAGAAACATCAGTACTTACTATTCCACTTCCAAATACTCCACCTAATAAATTTCTAATTAACATTGCAGCTATTCCATAAGCAAATACTAATGCTCCTTGAATTAAAACAAATGCACTTGAAGCTATTATCTTAGCTAAAAAATGATATTTTGGTGGAACATTAGAAATAATAATTTCCATACTTTTTGTTGATTTTTCATCATTAATTTCCGCACCAATCATTTGAGTTAATAAAACTATGAATAAAAAGAATGGTACAATAAATATTATTATTAAACCTGCTGAGATAATATCTTTTGCTTCAGCGTTTTCATCCAAATCAGGATTTGTTGTATTTGTTTTTATTTCAACGCTTGATGTTAATGCAGATATTTCTTGTTCTGTTAGTCCGCTATTTAATAATACATCTTGGTATTTTACTGCATTTAAAGTACTAGTTATTACTTGTAAAGATAATGTATCAATAACTTCGTATGTATAAATGTTACTTTCAATATAATTATCTTCTGATTTATTTATTTCAATAATTATATTATCATTATCTTCTATATCTTTTTTTAATTCTTTTAATTCTTTATTTGTTTTTTCAACTTTATAATTAGAAAAATCATCTAAAGATTTAGAGTATGTTTCAAATGAAGCTTTAAATGAATCATATGAATTACTATTATCTACAATAAAAATTTTAGTATCTTCATTAAAATCTCCACCAAATAATGTAATAAGACGATCAATATTTGCCATTGCAATTATAAGAACACAAAGAAGTATGTTAACAGCTTTAAACCATTTTGTATTAATCTTTTTTGAAAGACTATGTTTTATTAAAAATTTTAATTTATTCTTCATAACATCCTCCTACAATACTTACAAATATTTCATTTAATGTAGCATCTTCAACACTGAATTTTCTAACATTTTTACATTTCTTTATATAATTAAATACTTTATCTATATAGTCATCGCTTTCAATTTTAATTAAGTATTCACTACTGTTTTTTATTACATCAGTAACACCTGTAATATTTTTAACTTCATCAATATCAAGATCAGCATCAACTACTATATTCTTCTTTTGGTAATCTTTTTTTATTTGTTTTAAAGCACCACTTAATACCGGTTTTCCTTTAACTAAGATTACTAAATTTTCACAAAACATTTCTACATGTTCCATACGATGTGAAGAAAAAATTATACTACTACCTTTTTCTTTGAATTCTCTAATTACATTCATAAATTCTTCAACATTTAATGGATCCAATCCTGAAAATGGTTCATCTAAAATTAACAATTTAGGATCATTAATAACTGCACATATAAACTGAATTTTTTGTTGATTGCCTTTACTTAATTCTTTAATTTTACGATCTTTATATTCTTCAATTTTAAATTTTTTTAAATAATAATCTAATTTTTTCAGAATATCTTTTTCTTTCATACCTTTTAACACACCATAATAAATAACTTGTTCTTTAACGGTAAGTTTTAATAACAAACTTCTTTCTTCAGTTAAAAAACCAATTTCATCTGTATTTGAATAATCAATATTTTTACCATCAAGAGTTATATTTCCGGCATTTTTATCAAGTAATCCTAAAATCATTCTAAATGTTGTTGTTTTTCCTGCTCCATTAACTCCTAAAAGTCCAAATATTTGTCCATCTTCAACTTTAAATGATAAATTATCTACTGCTAAATTTTCTCCATAATATTTTGTTACATTTTCAACTTTTAACATGTTTATTCTCCTATTTCTATAAATCTTATTGAATTAATTATTTGATTTGCTAATGGTTTATCATTATCATCTGTACTAACATTAGCTATTTTATCTACTATGTCTAAGCCTGCAATAACTTTACCAAATGCAGCATAATCTCCATCTAAGAATGTTGAATCCTTTTGAACTATAAAAAATTGACTAGAAGCAGAATCTTTGCTTTGCATTGTTCTTGCCATGGAAATTACTCCTTTAGTATGTGATAATTCATTCTCTACCCCATTACTTTTAAATTCACCTTTTATAGTTTCTTCTGATCCGCTCATTCCTGTTCCAGTTGGATCTCCTGTTTGAATCATAAAATCTTTTATAACTCTATGAAATAATAGCCCATCATAAAATTTTTCATTTACTAATTTTTGAAAATTTTTTACAGTAATTGGAGCTATATCTGGATATAATTCAAATAAAATGATATCTCCATTATTCATTTCCATTTTAACATTTGTTGTAATTTCGTTAGTTTCCTTATAACTAATTCCTTCTATTGTTCCTGATGAAGTATCTTTTTTACCACATCCACAAAAACAGAAAATACAAACTAAAAGTACAATAATTTTTTTCATCCTATCACCTAATAATGATTATAACACTTATATTTAGTAAACTGAATTTTTTCTGTATTATATTCTAACAATAATTATTTTCTTAAACTATTTAGATATTCTTTTTCTTCTTTTGATACTCGATAAGAATCATGAATTTTTGAAATTGCTTTATTTTGAACAAATTTATTCAAATTATTATTTTTCAGATATTTTAATGTCTTATCTTTTTCTTTAATAAAGCATTCACACAATAACCATGCTTGAGCCATTTTGATATAATATTCTTCACTATTTATTTCATTAATTACATTTAAAATATAATCTATATATTCATCATCTACATAATAAGACAACAATAAAATAAGTGCTATTCTAACCTTAAACTCTTTATTTGAAGCTAATAATTTTTTTATAATAGTTATAAATTCATTTTTATTCTTGGAAACTATTTTTAAGCTATTGCAAAATGAATCACATATTGCCCAATTATCAACTAGGTTTGAATATGATAATAAATGCTTTTTTAATAATTTAATGTCTTTTATTTTTGCAATAATAAATCCTTTTATCATAATTTCTTCATAATAATTAGTACTCTTTATTTTTAAATACTCTAGATAATTTCCAGTGAATATTTCTTTAGCTATACTTCTCATTATAGGCACTCTAATACCTATTATTTCATATTTAGTTTCAGTTAAATTAGAATGAAATTCTTTATATGCATTATCTTGTAAAGATTTTAAGTAACTAATATACTGCTGGTAGTTTTCTTTATTCCAAATAAATTCTTTAAAATTCATAAATTACTTCTCCTTTTTATCTGGTAATTTAATACTACCAGCTTTTTTTATAATACTATCTCCATACTTTAGTTTCAATGAATCAATAGTAGTATCTAACTTAGTATCATTTTTTCTTTCATTTATTTTATCAAACAAAGAAATTTGTTCACTATTATCTTTAGTTAAATTATCTAATCTAAGTCCAATTAACCTAATCGGTTCATCATTCCACATTTCTCTCATTATTTTTTTTGCTATATTAAATATTTCAATTGAAGAACTAGTAGGATTCATTAATTTTTTTTGATGAGTTCTTCTTCTAAATTTATTATCTTTAAGTATTACAGCTATTACTGAAGCATTTTTATTTTCTCTTCTAACTCTAGCACCAACTTTTTCACTTAAAGATAACAATATCGGTTCTAATGCTTTATAATCATCGTAATCTTTTATTAAAGTAACTTCATTGCTAATTCCTTTGTTAATATAAACACTACTATCAACTTCAGTATCATCTAACCCATTTGCAATATCAATTAAATATTTTGATTGATTTTTAAACATTGGATATAATCTCATAACATCCGATTTTGCTAAATCTCCAATTGTTTTAATATTCATTATTCTTAATTTTTCTGCACTTTTTTTACCAACACCAAATAAATCGCCAATATCTAATGGCCACATTTTTTCTTGGATTTCTTCTTCAAACAATGTATGAATTTTATTAGGTTTTGAAAAATCACTAGCCATTTTTGCACATAGTTTATTGTGTGCAATTCCTATATTAACTGTAAATTTTAGTTTTTCGTAAATTTCATTTTGTAATTTTTTTGCAAATTCTATATGATCACCATATAATTTATAAACATTAGTATAATCCAAATAACATTCATCAATTGAAGCAATTTCAATATCAGGAGAATAATTTCTTATAATACTAAATAATTTATAAGACATTTGTTGATAAAATGGATAGTTCATTGGATACGATTTCAAATTAGGACACTTTTTTCGTGCTTGGTAAAGTGTTTCTCCAGATACAACTCCCATTTTTTTAGCAGGCATTGACTTTGCTAATACTACTCCACTTCTTTTAGATTCATCACCACTAATAACTGCATAAGTATTTCTGATATCAATTTTTGAACCATTTATCAAATAATAAACAGCGCTCCAAGATAAAAAAGCATTATTAACATCAATATGCATAATAATTCTATTCATTTTTATCACCACTTAAATAATACTATATAAAACATTTGTTTGCAATAAAAAAAGAAGATTTAATCTTCTGATTTTATATCATTTACAATACCAACTAATTCAGCCATTTTCTTATCTAATTCTTTTACTTTTTTAGAACTTGCAATTAATTCTTCTTTTACTCCATCTGGTAATTCTTCTGGAACAGGAAACTTATAACTGATTTTATGATCTAAACTAGCCCAAAAGTCCATAGCAACAGTTCTTATCTGAATTTCTGCTTTAACTTCTTTTGTTCCTGTAGATAAACTTACTGGAACTATTACAATTAAATGGAAACTTGAATAGCCGCTATCTTTTGGATTTTTGATATAATCTTTCTTTTCTAGTACTTTAATATTTCTTGAATTTTCAATAATATTTACTATTTCATAAACATCTGGAAGAAAAGAACAAACAACTCTAACACCAACAACATCATTAATATGTTCTATAACATTTTCATTAGTTAATTCTAAACCTTTTCTTTCAAGTTTTTCTATAATACTATCGTAATTCTTTATACGGCATTTTATATGTTCAACTGGATTATATTTATGACTATATTCAAATTCATCACTTAAAACTTCCAATTCTGTTTTTAAAACTTTTAAAGCAGCAGCATAATTAATCATAATACTTGATAAATCCAATTTATTTTCATTTTCTACATTTGACATAATATTTCTCCTTTCTTTTAAAGAGATACAAGCAATTGTATCACAAAATCAAAAAAATGCAAGTTTAGATATAACTTAACATTTTTTCTACTTCTTCTCTATTAGTTATAATATGTAATATTTTATCATTAATTTCTCCAATTAATATATTTATTGGTTCTTCACAAGACAATAATACTACTTTATTATCTATCTTCTTTATAATAACATACTCTTTTTGATTATCAACAAGAATCACTTGCCCTAAATCATAATTACTTCGTTCTTCCATTAGTAACCTCACTTACATTATTATATAATTCTTCTTCTGTTTTATTATAAACATTATTATATTTATCCATAGCTTTAGATGCATAATCAACTGCTATTTGTTTATTTTTCCAGTTAATCCAACCATTATAAGTTCCAAATACTTCTTCAACGTTACCATTATTAATTTCATTTCTGTATCTATCACAAATGCCTTTAATTAACCAAACAGATGCTTCAATATTTTTATACGGATCATTTAAAATATCGCTTGATGTCCATCCAAATTCCTTATATACTGCATCATGATTACAAATATTTATTTGCATTTCGCCATAATCATTTGTACTACTTATTACCCCATTATTGCTAAATAAACCATTTGATTCAATATCAGCAATAGTCATTATAATATTAAATGGCACATCATATTTATTAGACATTTCATGCATAAATTCTTGTAATTCAATGGAATTAGCATTTTCATACCCAACAAACTTTGGTGTCTCTATAACTTCTGGTTGTGATTCAATTATCGTTTCAGAAACTATAGTTCTAGACTCCATTTTTTCATCTGCAAATACTTCATTGATATCATTTTCTTGTTGTTCTAAATCTATACTAATTTCTTTTTGTTCACTTGAATCTATTGCTTTATAATTATGAATTGCAGATATCCCAATAATAGTTGTTAGTGATGAAATTAAAGCTATTTCTTTAATCCTTTTTTTACTAATAGTAATTGGATATTCCAGTTTATTAATTATATTATTATCTGTTAATGCACTATTTACAGCCATTCTTAAATCATTTATGCTTACTTTTTCACCACTTGGTAAAGCAAACATTTTATTAGTAAATAATTGGGATGCCTTATAAATTTCTTGATCATAAAAATGTTTTATTTCATTAATAATTCCTTTATTAGGATGTGATTGATATAAATCATGAACCATTAAATCAAGATAATTATTTAATCCACTATTTCTTTTATTAACTAGTGGTGCTTCATTTTTTAAGTGTAACCAATAAGAAGATTTTTGATATGAACTTCTATTTTTTTCAATAGATATCATTAGTCTTTTTTCCATTGCTAATGCTAGTATCTGTTTAGAATAATTATCTAAACCATTAACTGGTTCACAATTTATAATTTTATTACAAATAGATTTAAATTCATAAATACCTTTTTGATACATTACTTGTTTTAAAAATTTATCAAGATATTTATCAACATATTTTACTTCAACCATTGAATTCATTCACATCACCTTCCTTATCATAAATAAATTATACCTAAAAAATTTCATATTATAAAGTAAAAATAAAACTAGTAAACAAATATTTACTAGCAAACATATGAATTATAACATATTTTTTATTTTATTTCAAACTTTATAATGTAAATATAATGTAAAACTATTTTTTAGCTTTTTCTATTCTTATTACTCTGCCATTATATTTAACATTATTACATGATTCTAATACTTTGTTTAATGAATCATTTTTTACATTCATAAATGTGAATTTAGATAATATTTCTACACCAGAACAAGTTCCTTCTTTTACATCGGCGTTTTTTTCAATAAATTCTAAAAATTCTCTTTTAGTAATTTTATCCATTTTTCCGATAGTTACAAATACTCTAGTACTATCTTTTTCATTTCTTTTAATTTCTTGTTTTTTGTTTTTTGCTTTTGCTGTTAAATCTACTGAAAAATCAGACCCAAAATTATTCATTAATCTTTGATTCAATAAATTTTTAATTATATTCTTACTTTCTTCTAAACTAATATTATCCAAGTAATCATCAAAAATATCTAATTTACATTCTTTAGTTTTTAATATATCTAAATCATTATTAAAATCATTAGCACGATTATTAATTATTTCATTAACAGTTGGTAATTCTTTTTGAACAATAACTTTATGAATATATTTTTCTAATTGAACTAAAATGCTTTCTTCTTTAATTTTTATAAATGTAATAGCTAAGCCATATTTAGAAGCACGACCTGTTCTTCCAATTCTATGAATATAGGCTTCATTACTTTCTGGAAGATTATAATTAAATACTATTTCAACATCATCAACATGAATACCTCTTGCAGCAACATCTGTTGCAATTAAATAATTAAAATCACCATTCTTAAATTTATCTAATGTAATTATTCTTTGTGCTTGAGTAATATCACCATGAATAACTGCAGAATGATAATTTCTTTTGTTTAGCTTTTCAAATAATTCATCTGCATTTCTTTTTGTTCTACAAAAAATAATTGCTTTTTTAGGATTATAATAATCCATTAAACGACACATTGATTCAAGACGAGTTGAATCAGTAACAGTATAATAATTTTGAGTGATATGTTCTGCTGTTTTTTCTTCACTAATTATAGAAACTGTTTTATACTCTGGAGACATATAATTTTGTGCTATTTTTAAAATTGCTTTAGGCATAGTTGCTGAAAATAACAATACTTGACGATCATTATTTGTTTTTTCAAAAATATATTCAATTTCTTCTTGAAATCCCATACTTAACATTTCATCAGCTTCATCTAAAACAAAATATTTTATTTCAGAAAGTTTTAATACTCTTCTCTTAATCAAATCTTTTACTCTACCAGGAGTTCCAATAACTATTTCAGATCCCTTTTTCAATAATTTGATTTGTTCTTCTATACTACTACTACCATAAACACAAGTAATAGAAACACTGCAATATTTTGCTAGTTTTTCTGCATCTCTTGCAATTTGAATAGCAAGTTCTCTAGTTGGAGCAAGTATTATTGATTGTGTAGTATTGTTTTTTTCAATATTTTCTAATATTGGAGCTATAAATGCTAATGTTTTTCCTGTTCCTGTATTACTTTGACCTATAACGTCATTTCCATCGACAATTAAAGGAATTATTTGACTTTGAATATCTGTTAGTTTTTCAAAACCTAAATCCTCTATAGCACTTAAAATATCCATATTTTTTATTATTTCATTAAATTTCATAAATTCTCCTTTGCAACTCAACTTACCAATCATAGCACATATTCGTCAAAAAGTCTTGTATAAATAAAAAAACTAGATTTCTTTTCGAAAAGTTAGTTTAAATTCTTCGAAATCTAGTTTTTTATAAAGCTTTTTAGCCAATTCATTTTTATACATAACATTTATATCAATATATTTTGCATTTCTATTTCTACATATAGAAATACCTTCATTTATTAAATTAGAAGCTATTGATTTATTACGATAATTTTCAAGTACAAATAAACCATCAAATAAATATCCATTATATTTTAATGATTCATCATTTATTTTTTTTATAAATAAATAAGCTACTACATTATTATCTTCATAATCAACAAGTAATATATTATCATGATTCTTTATTACATTTCTAAAATAATCATTAACTGTAAAATTTTTAAGTGAATTATCATACTTTTTTTCATCAATAATTAATTGATTCAATAAATTATCACAAATATCAGCTTCTTCTAAAGTATCAACAATTTTTATCATATCATTCTCCTAAAATGTATGTTCTACACCATCTGTTGTGGTATAAGAACTTACTTTAAATACTCCTTTGTTTTTATAAGCTACTGCAACTTGAAAACTAATATCTCTCATTTTATTAACTTCAAATGTTCCACTTGAAGTTAAAGATAATTTCAAATATTCTTTATTAGAATCATAAAATCTAGCAAATTGATAAATACTATTTGTTGTTGATAAATCATATGAGTAATTAAATCTTAAAATATTGCTAAAATCTAAATTAACCAATGTTAAATATCCACTAAAATTATTTCCGTTGTTACTAATTTCATATCCAGAAGTTCCAGCAATTATTAAAAATGATTCCCCAGTAGTTATATTTGGATTTTCACTTTTTTCATATATTTCATTTAATGCATCTTCAACATTTGTAGATTGAAAGTCATCATTTTTAGATATAAATTTTATATCTTTAGCAAAAAATATAGTAGCAGCATAAATTGAAGAACTAATAGATATTATTGCTGTTATTATTATAATCAATCCTATTTTAATTTTTTTCATAAATTATTCTCCTTATTCTAAAAAGTATGTACTACTCCATCTATAGTAGTATAGGAAGAAACTCTAAAAGTTCCTCTATTTTTATATGTTACTCTCATTTGATAATTTACATTTGTAGCTTTATTAATATCTAATGTGCCATTTGAAGTTGAAATTATTTTTAAATAATCTTTAGTTGCATCATAAAATCTAACTTCTTGATAAGTTGTATTGGTTGTTGTTAGCACATATGAATAATCAAAACTTAAAATATTACTAAAATCCAAATTATACATATTTACGTATCCTGTAAAATCATCTCCATTATGATATCCTTCTATACCACTAGTTCCAGCTATTTTTAAAAATGCTTCTCCTGAAGTGATTTTTTGATTCTGCTTTTTTGTATATAATTCATTTATTGCATCTTCTACATTAGTCGCTTTAAAATTTTCATTATAAGAACTAAATTTAATATCTTTTGCATAAAAAACAGATGCAGCATATATAGTTGTACTCACACAAATTGTTGCTGTAATAGCTATTATTAAAAACACTTTAAATATTTTTTTCATATTCTCACCATAATTATTATATCATAAAATATTCAAAAAACTAACTATTTCTAGTTAGTTAGAATAAATATAATTTATTAAAAATACTAATTATTTTTCTTTTTTAAACAAGTTTTCAATAATGTCTATAGCACCATCTATACCAACTTTTGAAGTATCAATACATAGGTCATAGTTTTTCTTATCTCCCCATTTTTGAGAAGTGAATTTTTCATAATAATCTGATCTTTGCTTATTTATTTTATTAATTTTTTTAATTGCTTCTTTTTCTGATAAATTATCAAATTCAACTTTCCTGTTAATCTTAAATTTATCATCACTAGAATAAATAAATACATTTATAACATGTTTTCTTGATTTAAGAATAAAATCAGAACATCTTCCAATAATAATACTATCTTCTCTTTGTGCTATATCTTCTATAATTCTAGCTTGTTTTAAAAATAAATTATCTTCGGCACTAATAGGATTATTTGAACCATCTTTAAATACATAATTTGTTGCAAAACTGTACCAAAAATTAGATTTTTGCTTTTCATCTATGCTTTCTAATGTTGTTATATCTATATTATAGTCTTTAGCGACTTCTTTTAATAGTTCATCATCATAACATTTGATTCCTATTCTTTTTGCTAATTGTTCTCCAATATATTTACCGCCAGAGCCATATTCTCTACCAATAGTAATTGTGCATTTATCATTTTTATTTTCAATTGAATTAACAGTAGCTGATTTAGTAATCAATTTCTTAATTTTTAAGCATTCAATGCTAACAAGAATTATTGTAACAATTACTGAACCTATATCTGCAATTGGTCCTGCCCAAAGCATTGCCTTTAAAGCTTGAATACTGTCTCCATTATGATTAAATGTAATTAAACCTAATAATAATACTCCTGGAACCAATAAAATAACATCTCTCATTAAAGATAAGATCATTGCTTTATATGGTTTATCAATTGATTGTAAAAATATACAACTTGATTTTTGAATACAACAAAATAACATGCCTCCTAAGTATATTTGAAATGATAATATTGCAAATTCTTGATAAAAATCTTTATGAATTGCATTTCCGCCAAACATTTCAATTATTATATCTGGAGTAAATTCAAATAATATTGTCGCTATTAAACCAATAATAATATTTGATATAAAAATATATTTATAAGTTTTTAAAACTCTTTTATATTTTTTTGCACCATAATTATAGCCAATAATTGGTTGGCCTCCAACTGCAACTCCTAAACTAAACGCTAAAATAATTGCAAATACTTTAAATACTATTCCAAGAGCACCTCCGGCATCAGTGGCATACTCCCCACCAATATTTCCAACAACATTATTGGCAACTATAGTAATTATTGCAATTGAAACTTGTGTTATAAAACTAGAAATACCTAATTGTAATAGTTTTCCTAAAACTTTATTATCAATTTTAAATTTATCTTTAGTTAATTTAATAAGTTTTGGCTTTCTAAAATAAATTCCAGCAATTATTGCTGATACTATTTGTCCAATAATTGTTGCAACAGCTGCGCCAGTAACTCCCATATCAAATGCAAAAATAAATATTGGGTCTAAAATAATATTGATAATTGCTCCAATTAAAGTAGAAATCATTGAATATTTAGGAGATCCACTTGCTCTTATTACTGAAGCCATCGCAGATGCAAACATGTAGAATGGTATACCAATTAAAATAATATTATAATAAATACTAGTGAAATTTTGGCATTCTTCACTATAGCCATTAACGCCTAAAATATTAAATAAATGCCCTTTAAATACAAATCCTAAGCACACTAAAACTATACTAGTAATAATGATACTTACAATTGCATTTCCAACAGCTTTATCACTTTTTTCTTTATCTTTCGTACCCATTGAAATACTATATAATGCTGCACAACCATCACCAATTAATTGGGCAACTGCAAGTGCTACTACAGTAATTGGAAAAACTAATGTTGTAGCCATAATTCCAGAAGTACCAGCACTACTATTGCCAATAAATATTTGATCAACAATATTATATAATGCACTAACTAACATTGCTAAAATACATGGTATAGAAAATTTTGCTAATAGTTTACCTACTGGTGTTGAAGTTAAATAATAACTTTCATTTTCATCGTTCATTCTTATTCCTCCTTTTTAACAACAAAAAAATAGCATAGAATTCGAGCATTCTACGCTATTTCAAGCTGTTTTCACGACTTATTAAGTATAACACAAATTATTTTTTCGTGTAAGAAAAAATAATTTATTTTAATAAATTTATTACTATTTTAATAACTTCTTTTTTCATAATTTCATAGTCTAAATCATTATGTTTATGATAAACAACTTCATGACAATAATTATCAATAAGACCCATAACAATATGAATCTTCTCAAAAAGATTGTTTACAGTAAAACCATTATTTATTAATAAATCAACAATTTTTTTTGTCATTTTAATTTCTTCTTGATTAAATATTTCTCCGACTTCAAAATCCAAATGTCTCATGGCCATTAGTTCTTCATGGGCACTTTTTTCCATAGTATGAGTATTAATAAAACTATCTATCATTTTATTTAAAATGCTTTCTAAATTATTTGAATTAACTTTCTTATTATCTAATATATCAATCATTGGAAACATTATTTTATTTGAATAATCTTTTACACCTTCAATAAATATATCTCTTTTATCATTAAAATATTGATAAATTATTCCTGTAGATACATTTGAATATTCTGCAATATCAATGCAAGATACGTTGTGATATCCTTTATTACACATCAATTCAAAACCTTTTTCAATTATTCTATTCTTTTTCTCTATTGATGACTTTCTAATTGGCTCTCTAATTTCACTCATAATTACACCTCTTACTTTAAATAATAATGTTTAATTGGAATTAGATTATCAGATAATTCATAACATATTGGATTGCCAGTTTCTATTTCTAAGTTAATTACTTCTTCATCTGTCATTTTATCCAAATATTTTATTAATCCTCTTAAGCTATTTCCATGAGCAACTATTATTACTTTCTTATTATTTAATAATTCTTTTTTTATATTACTATTCCAATATTCAATCACTCTTTTAATTGTATCATTTAAATTTTCAGTTTTAGGTAATTCATCTTTATTTAAATTACTGTATTTCGGATCATTTCCTGGATATCTAGAATCATTGCAATCCAATTCTGGTGGTCTAACATTTGTACTTCTTCTCCAAATCTTAACTTGCTCATCACCAAATTTAATTCGTGTTTCATTTTTATTTAATCCTTGCAATGCACCATAATGTCTTTCATTTAATTTATATGAATAATATATAGGTATATTTATTTCATTTAATTCTTTTAAAATATAATTCAACGTATCATTTGCTCTTTTTAAAACGGAAGTAAAAGCAATATCAAAAGTAAATCCTTTATCTTTTAATACTCTTCCTGCTTCAATAGCTTCTTTGATACCTTTTTCAGATAATTCTACATCAGTCCAACCAGTAAATCTATTTTCTAAATTCCATATACTTTGACCATGTCTAACCAAAACTAATTTAATCATTTTTCTATCTCCTTTTGAAAAATATTTATAATAAAAATAACATTATTAATGATGATGATGAGTTTCAACTTTCATTTCTGTCTTACATATTTTATTGAAGCATTTAGAATTCTCACTATCTATTTCTATAGTTGAATGATTTATTCCATGTTCTTTTAATTCATCTCTTACTTGTGTTTTAACTATTTCAAAATTATCAGTAGATGTTACAACATGCAATGTAGCAAAATTTGAAATACCATCCATACTCCAAACATGAATATGATGAATATCTTTTACACCTTTTATTTCCATTAAATGTTTTTTTAAATCTTTTATGGAAATAATAGCCGGAGTCTTTTCTAAAAAAACATCAAAAATACTTATCATGTTTTTTATTGCATTTACTAATATAAATATTGCTACTCCGATTGACATTAATGAATCAATAATTGATATATCTGTAAAGCGCATTAATATTGCACCAATAAACACTACAACCCATCCAAGAACATCTTCAAGCATATGCAAATTGACTGCTTTTTGATTTAATGAGTCGCCTTCTTTTGTGAAAAATGTTGCTAAAGAATTTATAATGATTCCAAATATGGCAAATATAATCATACCATTATAATTTATATTTACAGGTGTTATTATTCTAACAACGGCATTATAAATAACAATAATCGAACCCATTATAAGTATAGAAGTAGTAATTAATGAGCCAAGAATTGAATATCTTCCATATCCATAAGTATATTTATTATTTGGTTTTTTCTTACTTATTTTTTCTAATATAAATGAAATACCTATACTTATAGCATCTCCAAAATCATGAATTGAATCACTTATAATAGCAATACTTCCCGTAAATATACCACCTATTAATTCTATTAACGAAAATGATATATTAAGAAAAAAAGCTATTAATATATTTTTTCTGTTTTCATATTTAATCCTTTCTATTACTTTAAACATTATACCACTTGATAATGTATTTGTACTGAATATATTTTTATTATTCATTTCCTTTTAAACTGCTAACCATATCAATACTATTAACTTTTTTTGCTAAAAATTTATTAACAATAAATGAAACTAATAATGTTCCAAAACAAGCAATTATATATGATGATATGTTTACATGTGCTGAAAAATCATAAGAATCTCCCAAGGCTGAAATAAATATAAAATTAGTCATTTGATATCCTAATGGTAATCCAATAATTATTGCTATTATTGTTAGCCACGTATTTTGTTTAACAAAAATATTCTTTATTTGTTTATCCTTAAATCCTAAAACTTTTAATGTTGCAAATTGATATTGTTTTTCAGAAAATGACATTATTCCTAAATTATAAATAATTACTCTTCCAAGTGTTGCAGAAACAATTACTAATAATACAATCATCATTTTCATAGTATCTAACATGTTTTCCATTCCACCTTTAAGTGAATCAATACTTTGAATAGTTGATACTCCATTTAATTCTTTAGTGCTACTTAAGTCATTATTTGTGTATATAGTATCAGATTTATAAGTTAATCCAAGAGATTCATAGAAATCTCTAGTCATAGTTAATTGTTGATTTTGTGGATCCCTATTTAACCCAATAATTTTCACATCATAATATTTACTATCTCCAAATATATGAAATGATATTTTATCACCAATTTCTAAATCCAATTTATCTGCTAGTTTTTCGGTAATATATATTCCATTATTCTTTAAATTTATAAATTTTTTATTATGATCTGTATATCTTAAAAATCCTGAAGCATCACTTATAGTTAAAGAATTAGTCTCCTTTGTATCTCCTATCTTTATTTCAACGCCTAAAGTTTCACTTGTTTTATTCCCATAAATATTTATTAGATTTTCAAAATCATTTTTATTATAATCTGTTTCTAAGGTTAATTTATATTCAAAATTACTTAATTTATCATATTGCCAATCCAAATATGAATTCATTGTATTTAACATTCCAAATGCACAAACAAGTAACATACATGAACCCATAATTCCTACAATAGCCATGATGCTTCTACTTTTATTTCTCATAATATCTCTTAAATTCCATTTGGTTGACATCGAAGAATTTTTAAATATTCCTTTAGTAGTAATTTTGAATTTCGTTTTTTTTACCTTTGGAATTTGTAATCTCAATGATTCACTAGCTGGTTCTTTTAAAATTTTTTTACAAGAAAGATAAGTAATTAATGTCACTAATATAATAACTGCTATCGATAATATATATACTACTGGTAAAATTACTATTGTTAAATGAGGAACTTCAAAAAAAGTTTTTTGCATCGACAAGAAAAAATTTCCAAGTGTAAAAGCTCCTAAAACTATACCCAAAAATGATGCCACCATACTTATATAAAATCCATAGCTTATATAATGAAAAGTAATCTTTCTATCTTTAAATCCTAATGCTTTTAAGGTCCCTATTTGTGTTCTTTGTTTTTTTACAAATCTATTCATAGTGGTAATTACTGATAAAAGAGCAATAAATAAAAATAATAAGGTAAATACACCAGAATAAGTATTTCCTTCTTCTATTTCACTATTATATGACTCATATGACGCAGATGACTCCCTATCTGTAACCGCAATTGCTGAAGTAATATTATTTTCTATGAGTGTTTTTGTATCATCAATTTTAGTTACATCATTAACATCTACTATTATTTGACTAAAAACATAATAGTCACTAATATCAAAATTTTTTATAGAAGTTTTAATCAAATCAATATCTTTAATTCCAGTATTTTCAATTAATTCATCATAAATATATTCAATAGGAAATTCATTAATTGATAGATATATATATCCAAAATCTTTATGATCTGAAAAAATAGTAGTTTCATCTTTGATGGTATAAACATGATCATGGGTATTAATCAATCCAACTATTTCTTCGGTCACTTTATATTTTTGATAGGTAAATGTAATTGTATCACCGACTTTTAAGCCTAAATTTTTAGCTAGATAACTATCTAACCATACACCCTTTTTATCTTTATCAAATTTTGTTCCCTCTACAATATTCATTTTAGATATTTCATTTGATTCAATAAAATTAGCTTGTAATGTAACATCATTATAATTATCTAAAGTTGTTGTTATTTGTAATATCCTTTCTGCATTTACGACATTATTTATTTTCTTTGCATTACTTAAATCATTAGCTGTAAAATTTTCTCCTGATAACCATAAATCTTCTAAATTGTTTTTTTTATAATAATCATCGCCAGATTTCTTCATTCCATCCATATATGAATGGATTCCTGAGAAAACAAATACTCCTAAAAAAACCATTAAGAATATAGTTATAAACTGAGAACTATTTTGTTTTATATCTCTAAATAACTTTTTTCTTAACATATTACCAAGATACCTCCTCAATTAACTTAGGAGTTTTATTTTCAACAATACTATCAACCTTACCATTTTTTACATTAATAACCATATCTGCTATTTCTGCTATCAAAGCATTATGGGTAACAACTACTACTGTATTTTCACCATTATTAGCATCACAACATTTTTTTAATAGTTTTAGTACTTCCACTCCCGTTTTAGAATCTAATGCACCAGTGGGTTCATCACATAATAATATTTTCGGTTTTTTAGCAATAGCACGTGCAATACTTACTCTTTGCTGTTCACCGCCACTCAATTGATTAGGAAATTTATTCATATGTTCATATAATCCAACATCTTTTAATATAAGTTTTGCACTTTTAGGATGTTTTACAATATCTTTAACTATTTCCACATTTTCTAAAACAGTTAATGTCGGAAGAATATTATAAAACTGAAAAATAAAACCAATATTTTCTGCTCTATAATTAGTTATTTCGTCTTTTGTATATTTTTCAATGTTTTCTCCATCAATTATGATATTACCACTAGT
Source organism: uncultured Muribaculaceae bacterium (assembly GCA_964533935.1). Lineage (GTDB taxonomy): Bacteria > Bacillota_I > Bacilli_A > RF39 > UBA660 > RUG14121. The sequence continues at coordinate 73,252 of CAZHOG010000006.1, forward strand.
TGCCCAATCCATTCCACCAAGCAAATTCAATAAAGTTGATTTTCCTGCTCCTGATGGTCCCAATATTACAACAAATTCTCCTTTTGGAATGGAAAATGTCATTCCATCAAGTGCATTAAACTGCTTATCTCCAATATTATATGTTTTTACAACATTTTTAAATTCAATAAATTTTTTTTTCATATTTTTCCCTTCTAAATAAATCATTTCATAATTATATGAAACTTATTTCATATTTAATTATAATACTATTTATTTTAAAATCAATACAAATATGAATTTTTTTTCACATTATTAGAATGTAACTTTATTTTTAAATAAAAAAAAAACTAACTATTTCTAGTTAGTTAATGTCAATTTGGTGGAGAATAGGAGATTCGAACTCCTGACCCCCACGGTGCAAGCGTGGTGCTCTAGCCAGCTGAGCTAATTCCCCAAACGACAAGATTATATTATCATATAGATTTTTAATAATCAAGTATTTTTTCTATTTTTTTGTATTTTTTTAATAAATTAAAAGGATTAATTAGTTTTTACAGTAATTAATCCTTTTTCCAACTCTTCTAAAGCTCTTCCTAATTCTTTTTTATTTGAATATTCATTTTCTTTCATTTGAAAATGTTTATTCTCTAGCATTTGTTTACTTCTTTTTGAAGCAACATGAACTAGCATATATTTTGAATCAACTATGTTCAAAAGCTTATCAATTGATGGATATAACATTTTATCACGTCCTTACAATAATATATTACTAAATAATCACTTCATTATTCAATATTTACACTATTTTTTGACGTTTATTTTACAATTTCACTATACACTTGATCAGTATCAGATTTATAAGTCAATTTTATTTTTAAATTCTTATAACTATCATCATCCATTAAAAATCCTTTACTTATTAAATCATTTCCAGAAATATATACATTTTTTTCACTTTTAACTTGATCTAATATAGTATTAGCATATGACAAAGAAGCTTTTTTTATTAAATTATTATCTTCTATTTTTATCTCTTCCTCATTATTAATATCAGAAAAAGCATAAGACACTTTAACAATTGACACAAGTGCTATTAAACTTACAACACCTAAAACAATTAATAATTCAGGTATAGTATAACCTTTTTTATTCATGAAAACTACCTCTTTTTTTACATATATTTTGTCATTTGTTTCATAACTTGATTAACTTGTTTTTGACTTGGTTTTCTACCCATGCTGCTCATCATTACTTCAATCATTTTTTCATTGATTGGAGGATTTTTCTTTAAATATTTTTTAGTAACTGTTCTAGCAACAAAAAATCCAATTATTGCTCCTATAACTAATCCTAATAAAATTAATAATATATCATGTAACATTTTTCATCTCTCCTATTCGTATATAAAATATTTTACTATGATTTAAAGAATTTCTCAAGAAATATATAAATTATCTATCCAAAAATAATCTTTATTTTCAAAATCACAAGCAAAATAATTCTGATTTTTTAAATCTTTAAAAAATGAGGGCTTACACATATTTGTTTCTAATATTAAATATGCTCTATTAATAATTAATTTACTTTCTTCATTAATATAATAATTATTTATCATATGAGTATTTTTATATTTTGTATAATAGTAACTATATTTATGATTATTAAATATTTTTATATCAACAATTTTTTTATCAATCGTATGGGCAAGAGTTTCATATATTTTTATTGCATTATAAAATTCATCCTTAGTTAATTTTTTTATTGATTCCATTTGTCTAAAAATATCATAACTATCATTTTTATTTAATACAGCAAATTCATTATTAATATTAAATATATAAAATTTTCTCATTATTTATTCACCAATTTTATTTTATAATTAATAATATAAAAAAAATGTCAAAAAAATTCGTATTAAACGAATTTTTTATTTCTTTTTATTATAATTAATTAAAATATTTGATGGTATAACATAATTACTATCTTCTGTATATACATTAGAGACATCTGCATTTAACGAAATGCTATTTAAAACATTTTGCGTACTATTTAATAATTCAATTTTAGTACCATTAGAATAAGTAATAAACCAAGCATCATTTATCTTACTTATTTTATCACCATTGCCTAATCCATAAATTACATTCCCATTTATATCTTTTAATTCTATAGTGTATTTTTTACTATTTGGTACAACATATTCAGTTTTACTATTTCCATATTCCAGTTGTACTCTAAATTGATAATTTGTATATTGGCCATAATTTGTTCCATCAGAAGTATAATTTATATAAAATATACTATGCGTTGGAGAACCTGATTTCAAATTTCCATATTTTTGACTATCAATAAAAATATTACAATATTTCAAAAGTGCATTTGATTTATCAACGATCCAATAGCCAGGCATTATATATTCATTTTTATTATTTTTTTTAATTCCACCGATAAAATCCATTGTATATATCCATTTACTTGAATCAGGCATTAAATTAGTTGAAAATATTTCTTTTCCCGCATTTTGAACTTTATTTGAATCAGTACCATTTAAAGTGAACACACCATTTTCTTTATTGTAATCAACTTTAATATTCCATGTTGTTATACTATTTGCCATATACAATGACGTATCCAAAAGATTCTTATTTGTAACTATAAAATCAAATTTTCCACTACTACCAAATTTTTTATTATCAATTACATTTCCAAAAATTTCTAAATTATTTATTTTTTCATTTAGTACATTTGGAAGATTAATTAAAATTCCTGAAACATTTTCTTTTGTATATTTAATTATATTTTCTACTTTAATATTAAAACTTATTTTATTTAACTCATTAGCCATTAATTTAATATTAGAATTATTCATTGCTACTGAATTATTTTCAATTAAAATTTCATATTCATGAGTTTGATTTTTATCTAAAACTATTGAATTTAAAACAGCAGTATCAGTTGATGGAATTGAAGCATTTTCTATAACTAATTCATTATCTTTTTTCAAAGAATATGACACACCATTCCCAACATTATTTATAACATCATTGAATTTTAAATCATAATACTTTGATTCATTTTCAGTATTAGTAACTTCAAATTTTTTTAATATTGTTACATTATTAATTTCATCGTTTATTTCAATTCTATCATTAATTACTTGAATGTCACTCACTTTTTCTGTATCTACACCAAGTGTTGCAGTAAATGTTTTTCCTTGTAAATCATTTTGATCACTACTGCTTTGTTTAAATGTTATTTTTAATGTATATGATTTTGTTACTCCTGCATCTATATTAATAGTTGTTAATAAATATGTTTTATTTATATTAGATATTGATAATTTATTTTCATTTATAACTTCACCTGTTTCATCAGATAATGTATATACTAAATCTTCATTAAACTCATTTGTAATATTTTCCATGTAAATATTATAATCTACTGCTATATTACTTGTAT
>CAZHOG010000007.1:0-25451 GCA_964533935.1 uncultured Muribaculaceae bacterium
ACATAAACTCCTTCTTCATTTTTTAATATTATTTGTTCATGATTATTAGTTTCATTTAATAATGTAACTTTATAATATTCATCTTCTAAATATTTAGTATTTATCTTATATTTAAAAACATCTTCATCATTAATAATTTCCATGGTACCATCAAGTTCATATGATTTACACTTATTAATCTTCGATTTAAAATCATTAATAACTGTTTTTTTATCAGTTTTTCCACAACCAGTAATTAATAAAACACAAACAAGAAATAATATTCCTAATTTTCTCATTTAACCACATTCCTTTTCTATTTAAATATATTTTTTGACAATCAAAATATTCATACATATTATCTAGTTTTTTGTTAATAATATAAGTAAAGGAAAGTGATTTAATGGAAACAGTTCAAAAAACATGTTTACTATTTACTATTATTGGAGCAATAAATTGGGGATTAATAGGATTTTTTGATTTCAATTTAGTAACAGCTTTATTTGATGAAGCAAATGCTATAGTAAGAATTGTTTATAGTATTGTTGGAATTTGTGGTTTAATAAACTTAGGTTTATTGTTCAATCATATTACCCCAAATCCACATACAAAATAAAAGTTTCACATTATGTGAAACTTTTTTTATTTAATAACAATTGTAACATTTTTTGTAACAACAAATTGAATTCTTGGATCATTATTTTCAACTTGAACTGCTACTTGATGTTCTCCTGCTCCATAACCAGATAAGTCAACATAAGTTACAATATCATCTGTATTAATAGAATCAATTACTGATTGAACCCCTTTAACCAAAACATTTACAGTTTGATCTTCAACAGTTTTGGCATTGGCAGTTAATCCAGAAGCTAAATTCTTAGGTGAACTAATTGAAACATTTTCAATAGTTTTTTGTTTTTCATCACCAAAATTAACTACAACTTTTGCACTTGATTCGCTCATATATCTTACACCTGATGGTTTTGATAATGTAACATTATATGTCTTAGTATTACTTGATCCTAAACCATCTACATCAATAGTTACAGGAACATTTTTAATAGCATCAATTACTGATTGTTCACCATATACATCAATAGAATAATTATTTGAACCATTTATTGAAATAGAAGATATAGATTTTCCAGTAACTAATTTACCATTAGTTTGAACACTAATAGGTACGGATGAAGAATATGTATTTAATGTAACAGATGCAGTAATAGTTGATGGAACAATATCAATATTATTCATCATTTTACCTTTACCATCATATGCAACTAAAGGAACATTATCAATATCAAATGTACCAGCTTCTTTTAATTTATCACTACTTAAATCAACTAATGCTTTTACTGTTGCAATCTTATCAAGATTATCTTGAGATCCTTTAACAACAACTTCACTCTTTGATAAAGTAACATCTCCAACACTTAACTTAGAATTTAATTTATTTTCATTCATTAAATCATATGTAACACTATTTAATGAACTAACTTTATTTTTTATTGTAACAGTTACAGTAGATGGATCTATTTTATAATTTAGGGAATCTATTGTTTGATTATAAGTAAGCTTTACTTTATAAGGTTCATCACTTGCATCATAATCTGTTAAATCTAATAATACTTCATGATCACCTAATTGTTTAGCTAAATACAAATCACTTTTTCTACCAGTTAATACAATATCAACATTATCTACTAATCCTTCAACAACATATGCTTCAGAATTATATAATACAGTAACTGGTTGATTGGTTAATATTTCTGCTTCAGTTTCAACTAATGAAATAACTTTTGAATCAACTAAGAAAAATACTACAACTGCAAATACTAATGATAAATATACCAATATATTTGGTCGATTTAATATTTTTTCAATGTGGCTAGTATTAGATTTAAGTTTTTTATTTAAATAATAAACAGCTCTACTAATAGGTGTAACAATTGCTCTATCAATAAAATTGTAAATTCCTTTTAAAAGCTTTCCAAATCTCTTTAATATCTTATTCATCTATATCATCCTCCTCATCATCAACTGATTTGGCATCATAGAATATCTCTGTTTTAGGTTTTAATTCATCCATTAACATACTTCTGAAATCATCCAATGTTAAATTGTAATTAATATCACCATCACAAGCAATACTTAATCTTCCTGTTTCTTCAGATACAACTAATACTAAAGCATCAGATTCTTCAGCAATTCCTAATGCTGCTCTATGTCTTGTACCCATTCTCTTATTTAAATTAGGATTCATACTTGTTTTAAATACAGCTCCTGCACATGTAATTCTATCTCCTTGAATAATTACACCACCATCATGAAGTGGACTATTAGGGAAGAATAAATTACTTAATAATTCACTACTAATATCAGCATATATTTTTGTAGCAGGATCAATATATTCTTGAATTGAAATATCTCTTTCGATAACCATTAAAGCACCAATTCTGTTTCTTTTAAGGTATTCAACACTTTTCATTATTTCACAAACTACTTTTTCTCTTTCATCAACAGATAAAACTTTATGTCTCCCCAATAATTGACTTCTACCAATAGATTCAAGAACAGATCTAATTTCAGGTTGAAATATAATAATTATTGCAAGTGGTCCCCACTCAAGAACATATTCAAATATTAAACCTACAGTATATAAATTTAATACTTTACTAATTATTTCAATAACAATAATTAATAAAACTCCTTTTACAATTAATACCATTTTAATATTGTTCTTAATATTTTTTAAAATGTAATAAAATAATAACCAAACAATACATATATCAAGTATTTTCGTTACTATTGACCATATTGACGCTAGTGTCATTTAATCACTCCTTTATGCTTAATTTATTATATCAAAATATTAGTTTCAATTCCACTCATTTTGCAAAAAAAATAAAGAATAAAATTCTTTATTTTAATAATTATCTTTCAAAATAAATTTATAACAAATCTCACCATTAACTATTGAAAACTCTCCAACGTCTTTACCGATTTGTATAAAATTAATTGGAATTCTTAATTCTTCCTCTAAATCTAACATTTCATTAAATGATTTTACTAGTACAATATCTTTATTTTCAATATTAATTGGAGTTAATAATTCAACAATAACTTCACCATAAGTTTTTAATATTCTGTCTAATTCTATTTCGTATTTTGTTTTTGATTGTTTTGTGAATATTAAATTAAATGTAAGGAATAACATTGTAAATGAATAAACAATAAATAATATTCCTATATCAAATTTTATCATATTAATATTTCTATTATCTTCAACATGAGTAATATTCTTATGATCATTATTTGGTATTTCTTTCTTTATTGAGAAAGCAACTTGATTTAATGGAATAATAATTTTTTGAGTTTTAGAATCTTTTATTTCATTTCCTTTAACATTTCCTAAAACATTAACTTTTAATACTACTTCCATGTAAGCAACTATTGGAACATTTAAATCTTTTTTAAAATTAGATACTTCTTGATTATATAATGGAAAGTCAATATCAGTTGCTTCAGAAATGCTTACTGAATTTGTATCATTAACACTTTTTTCCTGATTATCTAATAAAACATATTCTTTAGTCCACAATTTAGAATTTTCATTCTCTGTAGATCCTTGATATTCACCATATATAGTTGCTTTAATATCATAATTATATTTATAATCTCCAGATTTTGTTGCATCAAGAATATAATTGAAATTAACCTTGATATTATCTACTAAATCAGAAATATAATTTGCATTTTTATCAATAGAATCTATATCTATATAATTATTTTCTTTTATATCGACTTTAGTATCTGCACTTTCTTCAATATCATATGATAATATTATCTCTTTAATTGGAGAATTTAAATTTAAACTAGAAAAAATCAAAAATGAACCCAAAGCAAAAAACACTAATATCATACACTTTATTAGTACTTTAACCCATTTTTTTAATGAACGATATTTTGTGTATTTTTTTGTCATCTTTAACCCTTTCTATTTTGAAAAGTATTCATTTAATAATACTGAAGGGTATCCTATATATTTAACTTTAAACTCAATTGTTCCTATTATTTGAGATGGTGACACTAGTGCATTATCAGCTATTTCATTATTATCACCTTTTGTAGTAAACATAAGTTCCCCATTTATCTTTTCTTTTTTTATTATTCTATGCAATACAATCTTGTCATCTATCCTGTATTCTATTATATCATAAATGTTTAATTTATCACAATCCTCTTCTTTTACTTTCTTTACAATTACAATGTCACCTCTTTTAAAAATTGGATCCATACTGCCAGACATTACTGCAACAGGCATTATTTTAAATAATCCAGCAACGAAAAAACCAAAAATAACTAAAACCCCTATTGTTATTATTTTAGGTAAAGGATTAGTAGTTTTAAGCTCTCTTTTACTTTCTCTGCTTGTTCTTACAGAATGATATCTATTTATAACTGCATATATAATTGGTGGAATTAATCCTTCAAATATACCAAGCATAAACCAATCTAAATCTGGTTGCAATGGAGAAACCAATTTAATTAATATCATTGGAATTCTAAATACTATACTTGTTTTAAAACCTCCTATTGATACTAAATATGTAGCTAATACATTTGCTGATATTATTGGAAATACAATTGAAAAAAAGTATTTAAATAATATTTTTGATGAGGAAAAATAATATGAAATATTAACCATTTCTATATCACTAATTATGAATAATAAAGTAATAAGTACTAAAAAAATATTTTTTCCACCAGAATATTTGACTAATTTTTCTCTGACAAATTCTTTAAAAATTAAAATCAAAGCGAAAGACCAAATATTTTTTAATAAACTATATAAATGTGTTGAATAAATGTTTTTTACAAATCCAAATAATAATCCAGAAAGGAAATAAGCTAAAATATAACATAGCATTATTATTAATATTATTTGAGATTTGTCCTTGAATGCTTTATATCTAATTTTTTGACTATTTAATAAAATAAGTGTAAACAAAGCAAGTAAAAGCCAAAAAATAGGATTAATAAATAAATTATATATTTTACTTATTTTTGTTGCATAAAAACTAACTAAAAATAAATATATACCAATAAATGAATAAATCCAAATTATTCTTTTATCAAAATTTCTCATACATCACCTATATAACCCCAGCTTCAACAACAGTAATTTTATAACCTTTTGGTACTCTTGCTTGAAAAGATATTGAAGATGTTGAATTAGCTGCTATTGTATTTCCCCATGATGGACCAGTTATTCTAACTTTTGAATCCGTTTGACTACAACTAGCACTCCAACATCCTGTCATAGAACCGGATGAAACATCAATTATTACATACCAATTTTTTATTGGACTATCTGTAGTATTTGTAATATTTATATCAAAACCATAATAATCATATAGTAACAAATTCCAATTACTTGTAATATTTATATCTGCCAATATAGGATCTTCTGGCAATGGATCAGGTGTTCCACCATTTAAGCATGAAGACATAGCTGAAATAGAAGGTTTTGATTCCACAGCAGATTCCCAGCCATATACTACAACATCTTTTGTTGCATAATCATCATAAGTTGTTGTAAATTCTATATCAAATGAAATACTATTTCCAGGACTTATAACGTTGTTATAATTATTATTTGGTTCTTCAAAAATATATGCATCACCTTGAAAAACTTCTTCAGCATTATAATAGTTTTTGATAACAGCATCTTCAGGCAAACTAAAATATGCTCTCCATGTATCAACATTTTTAGTTCCCAAATTTGTTATATTAAAAATAGCATGAATATCATAAACTCCATTATTTATACTATATACTTCATATGAAACTCTATCATTAAACTCTTGATAACCTTTGAATTTATTTAATTCACAAAAAGGATTACCATTCTTATCAATATTTGCAGTACCATTTAAAGACAATCTTTGAGATAAATAAGCATACCCTGTAGCACAAACAAAAACAATTACAAATAATAATATTGCAACTAATATATATACTTTTGTTTGTTTTTTATTACGTCTACGTTTCACTCTTCTCATATCCTACTCTCCGACTATAATATTATTTTAACATAAATTTTATATTTTTAAATAAAAAAAAAGAATGAATTCATTCATTCTTTAATTAAGCTTGTTGATAATCAAAATAAATTGTTGTAGCTTTTTCAGTTACTTCTGGTATAGCTACAGAATCAGATTTCCATTCAACTGTTACTGTATATTTATGAGTTCCATTTGGAGCTAAAATACTTGAATTAGTATTATCTTCTGTTACTGTATAAATAATATCAGTTGGGTTTTCTGCATTAAGAGCAACTAAATCTGTTATTTGATCAAGTTCAGCATCAATTGTACCCAAATTAGAAACAGTAATATTATAAACTGCTTTATCTCCAGGTTTTGCTAAAGTAACATTAAATTTAGCACCAGTACTACCTTCACCTTCAACTTGTTCCTCAGGATTTAAAGATTGAGTAGTAGCATCAGTAGTTACAGAAGACTTTGCAGAATCAAAAGCAATATCTGTAATTCTTACTTTCCATTTTGCATCTCCAACTGTAGCTGTAGCATTAACTGTTAATCTTTGTGATAATGCTGCATAACCAACAGACATGACAACGATTGCAACAACTAATGCAACCATTAATCCGTTTCTAAAATCTTTTTTCTTTTCCATTATATCCTCCTCTATCATATAATTATAGTATCAAAATTAAAGTAATTTTTCAATAATATAAAAAGAAAAAATGTAAACTTATTTACTAATTTTCTTAGAATCAGTTTTTTTTACATTTTTTTTAGGTTCATCATCAAGCTTATCAACAGCTTTTTGTAAAATTTCTTTAGTTTTATGTTTAACATCAAGTGCAACATTTTCTAAAGCAGGTTCTGCTTTTTCTTTTGCAACGCTCAATAATTCATCAGCTTTTTTTAATAATTTTTCACTTTTTTCTTTGATAACAGATTTAACTTTTTCTTGATCTAAATCTTTTAAATCATTTTTTAATTCTGCAATCTTCTTTTCAACATCAATATCTTTTACTTTATCAACAACTTCTGTTGCTTTCTTTTTTAATTTAGCTCTAGTTTTTTCTCCTTTTTCTGGAGCAAATAATAAAGCCAATCCAGCACCTATTGCAGCTCCTGCAACAAACTTACCAATACTTCCTTTTTTACTCATTTTTATCGTCACCTTTCTTTTTATTACCAATAAATATCTTAGCAAAAAAATTGCTAACCATTTCAACAACTCTATCTGTAATTAAAGCAATCTTATCTGTAGTAAAATCAATTATTCCAAAAAAACTATTTAAAGATTGTACTTTAGTATTTACATCTTCTACCACTTTTTCAACTTTGTTTAATGTAATAATAGATTTTATTCCAAAAATTATACCAATTACTAATATTATTATTAACAATATATATATAATTATAGGTAAAAATTGAAGTAAAAATTCCATTATTCCTCATCCTCTCTATTTTCATACATAGAATCTATAAGTTCAAATAAATCACTTTCTAACGTATCATCAGATACTTCATCTTCATCAGAAGACTTCTTTTCTTTTTTTACTGTCTTCTTTTTTGGTTCCTCTATAATTTCTTCTTCAATATCAAGTTCTTCAACTTCATTTTCATCAGCAACTTTATCTTCTATTTCCTCTTCAAAGCTTTCATGTTGTGTTCTAGATGGGATTTCCATTTCCTTTGTAACATCTATTTCAGCGTCAATTGTTTCTTTTAATAAATTTGATAAATCTTCTTCTTCATTATCTTTAATACTTTGTGCTTCAATAGTAACAGGAGTTTCTTCATAGAAATTATCTAAAGATTCATTAATTGTTTTTTCAAGATCTTCTTCTAATGTCCCAAAAGCTTTTTTTCTTACACTATCAACATCTAATTTAATATTTTTCTTTTCTGCCATTTCATCTCTTGTAACAACATCCTCTTTTTTATAGTTTTTATCTAAAATACCATAAACAGGAGAAATAACTGGTGAAGGTCTGAAAACAGTTTTTGGTTTTTCAGGTTCTGTTCTTACTATCCTTGTAGAAGTATAATCTTTTTTTCTTGGAGTATTATTTATTACTCTTTTTTCAGGTTCATATCTTTTAACAACCGGTTCTTCTACTTTTTTAGGAACAAAATCTTCAAATTCATCCTCATCAAAAGCAGGAAAATCAAAAGTTTTTTCAGCTTTAAATAATTCTCTATCTGTTTCATCCTCAACATTATAATTTTTATTTTTAAATTCTGGAATAGTTGGCTCATTATTTGTTTTAGGCTTAACAATATTTGGTTTAGCTTTAACTACTTCATCTTTTGTTTCTTCTATTTCTTCTTCTTCAAATAAAACATTTTTTAATTTATTTAATAGTCCCATTTAAAACACCTTCCTAGTTAATGAAGTCATTATCTTGTACTTCTTCATTGTCATAATTATCATATTTTTCTACATAATTAAGATAATTACTTTCTGTTTTAGCAGTTTCAAAAATATTAAATTCCTCATTACTAAAATACAACACATTATCTCCTAATAGATTATCTAGTACACTATCATTATACTCAATACTAGATAAAATGCTTATAGCATATGCCACAGATAGATTAATATCATTACTATCTACCATTACTTCTATTTTAGCATAATTATACATAATTTCAATTAAATATTTTGAATTATTTTGTTGATTAATTTCCAAATACCCATATTTGTCTTCATATTTAATAATATTTGAATAAAAAATATTTGTCTTTTTTATATAATCGTTCTTAACCTTATTAAAATAGCTTAAAACATCTATATAAGTGTAATACTTATACTTACCATCAGATAAAATTTCATTATAATCATTTTTATTTAAAGATTTCATCCCTTTTGGAAGATAATATTTATAACCATTTCTTTGAGTATTTGCCATTTTCAACTCACTGTTAAGAGAATCTGTTAATATTTTATCTAAAGAACTATTATTAACACAAACACATCCAGAAACCATAATACCTAGTAAAACAATAATAAATATACGTTTCATATTCAATCCTCCTATGTTCATTAATTATAACAAATTAACAATAAAAATAAAATAAAAAGATGCATCTTGCATCTTTATTTATTTCTATCTTCAATAATTTTTTTTATTTTATTTTTTATTCTCTGAATTGAATTATCAACTTGCTTTGGTGTTTGTTCAAGATTCTTGGCTATTTCATTATAGTTTAACCCTGAAACAAGCAAAGTAAAAACTTCAAATTCCTTTAAAGATAGATTATCTTCTATTAATTGTAATAATTCTAAATAATCTTCGTTTTTAGCCATTTTATTCAATGGATCATTTCTATTCTCATCAGATATAACCTCTTTTAAAGGACTTTCTTCAGGGTCTTTTTGATAATCCAATGACAATGATTCTAAAAACATTATATTTTTATTAGCTTTAGCTTTGACAATTATATTTTGTAATCTTCTTTCTACACATATAGAAATAAATGTAGTAATCTTTGCATCTTTTCTATCATCATAGTTATTTATAGCATCAGTAAAACCAACTAAAGCCTCCTGATATAAATCGTTATATTCAATACCTACTTTTAGAGATGATAGCAAGTATTTTTTTATTACAAAATTTATAATATATTGATATTTAGAATATAAAATATTTTTTGCATCTTCATTATTTTCACAAATCAAACTACAAAGTTCACTATCAGAATATTCTTTATAATTCATTCTATTCTCCAATCATATTAAAAATCAATATTGCACATGCAACTGAGGCATTTAAACTATTTAATTGTCCTTTCATTGGAATAGAAATTATTTCGTCAACATTTTTTTCAACAACTTTTGAAATACCTTTTCCTTCATTACCAATTATTAAACATTTTTTTCCACTAAAATCTACTTTATTATAATCTGTACCATACATATCAGCAGCATATGTAAAAAAGCCACTATTCTTTAATTTATTAATTGCATCAACAACATTGGAAACTTGTACAACTTTAACTCTATTAAGTGAGCCACTACTTGTTTTCATAACAGTATCATTTACAACTACACTTCTATCTTTAGGAATAATAACAGATTTAATACCTGCAGCTTCACAGGTTCTTATAATTGCACCAAAGTTGTGAGGATCTTCTAAATGATCTAAAATAACAACAAAATCTTCTTCATAAACATCATTTAATTGATAATATTCATAATCATTAATTTCAATAACAATTCCTTGATGATTACCTTTTACTTTACTATCTAATACTCTTGAATCAACTAATTCGTATTTAATATTATTATCCTTTAAATAAGCAAATATCTCGCCATTTTTAAGATTTTTGCTAACAAAAATTCTTCTAATTTTTTTAGGTTCTATTTCTTTTAATGTATTCTTTCCATAAACTAACATAGCTTCACCCCAATAACGTTATAATTATAACACATTTATAAAACATTTGGAAATTTCAAAATTTTTCCTTTTGTTGTTTTTTTAAAATCTAAATTTTGAAATAAATCCAACATATTTTTGATATCTTCAGATTTATAATGTTTTAATATCCAATTTGCTTTGATTGTTGATATCTCACATATATTTAAAAAGAATTTATCCACTTCATATAATTTACCTTCAAATATTTCTTCAATATATACTGTATCTTCTCTTTGAGTGTCAATTTTTGATTCGACAAATAAGTAATTCAAAGGAATATGACACTGTTTAATAATCTTACTTTGTTCTTCAAGTAACTCATTATAACGTGTTACATCTTTTAAATAATTTGCTCCAGTAGGATAAATAGTACTTTTCTTTTCTTCATACAATGCGCGTGTTTCTTCATTTAAATAATCCCTAATACAACAAAATTCATTATTTCCATTTAAAAAAAGAGAATAATTAATATTTATCAAATATTTCTTCTTCATAAATCCACCACCAATGTTCATTATTATAATCTATATTATAAAAAAAAAGAAGTGTTAACTTCTTTTTTAGATATTACTTCCCAATATTTATAAAACAAATCATTTTATTTTCATATCAGAACAACAAGATGTACTAATAATATCTGTGTACATACTATTATTCTTTACTTTTTTTCAATATTTATTTGACTAGTTTTTTCCAATTTTTCTTGTTCATCATTATAATTTAAAGCAATACCAATCGTCAAAATATATGCTAAGAAATAAACCCAAAGCATTAAGATAACAACATTTGCAAGTCCTCCATAGAAAACATTATAATGTGCAAAATTATTTATATAATAAGAATATATTGCAGTAGCAATTACCCAAAATACTGCACTAAATAATGCCCCTTTATTAACATATGAACTTGGTATCTTTCTATCTGGTGCCATAGTATATAATAATTTAATAAAGAAAAATATTATAAACCATGCAATTGGTCCCTTTAATACCTTTATTATTAATGATATTTTTGCAGTAATACTTGGATTTAAATTAACATAAGATATCATTTCTACTACTTTATTACCAAATAATGGAACAATTAATATAAATAGAAATAATAATACTAATATTAAAGTCATTATCATAGCTTTAAATCTTCTTTTAAAAAATGAAGAATTCTTAATATTATAAATAGTATTTGATGTAACAATAATAGATGCTGCACCATTACTAGCTATATAATAACCTACTAACATAGTAATATAAAATCTAGAATTAACTTTTACCCCACTTACTATTGGAACTATCATTTTTGCAATATCACTATTAAATGCTTTAGTAATAAAATTAGATATAAAATCCATTGGTAAATTCAAAAATGAAGCAGCATAACTTATTAATGTAACAATAGGAACAACTGAAAGAACAAAGAAAAATGCTAATTGACCAGGAAGGAGAACCATATCTGGACGATTTAATACTTTAAAAAACTTTTTACTAAATAGTTTAAGCTTATTCCACATAATTAATCTTCCTTTTTATCTTCTTTCTGATTTTTTACTTGTTCAACAGCTTCATTTGTAGCATCTTCAATACTTTTTACATCATCAGTTATCATACTATATCCAATGGCAACTCCATAATCAAAAGGTAATTTCTTGAATTCTTTATTTAATTTATGAATATATGCAGTTATTTGTTTAACTTCATATCCTACAAGGTAGATTAAGAATTCATTACCATCAGTACGAATAATATCACTATTATCAAGTTGTGTTTTAATTAAAATATTTGCAGCAGCTTGAATTTGAATATCACCTTGTTCATAACCTAAAGTATCATTAATATCTTGGAGTTTATTTAAATCTAAAACAATAACTGCTTGTGGATAAATTGTGTTCTTATTCCAATTTTCTAAATTTTCATTTAAATAATTTCTATTTTTCAAAGAAGTTAATTGATCGATAAATCTCATTTTATCTTCTTTTTTAATTTTCTTAGCGATTTTAATTTTCTTGCCTTTTCTATATGCAATTATAATAACAACAGCAAATATAGTTAATAATATTAAAATGTATTTAGCTAAAGCCCCAACGATACTTCCATTTTTACGTGTTTCAATATAATTACTAATACCAATAAAATGCATTTTTTCGTTATCTAAGGATTCAAAATACTTAGTCATCAGTTTTGTTAAAGTTGAATTTGAATTAACTCTAAATGAATAAGTATTAGCAAAATCTTGTGAATAGCGAATACTATAATCTCCTAATAAATTATCTTTTAAACTTTCATATTTATTATAGTCTAGAACTATAATTTTATTATTTTTAATAGCATTTTTTAATTCTTTATCATTTTTATAAGTAACTAAATTTAAATCCTGGTTCTGTTTTAATAGAGTTAATAATTTAGAATTATTTTCAATGTATATTTCTTCATTTTTTATACTAGCTAAATTTTTAATAACAATATCATTATCTTCTCTTGCTAAAATATAATATTTAATAATTAAATTTGAAGAAATTGATTCATAATTACTTGAAGTATCATAATAATCATAATATAAATCGATTTTATTATTTATTAATGCATTTTCAAATTTAGAAAAGCTATTAAACTTTACAAAATCAAATTTAATACCAGCAAAATCAGCAAATGATTTTAAATATGTGGCATTAATTCCACCATAACTTCCACCACTAATAATTTCATATGGTGAATTATTAATAAATCCATATTTATATGAATTTGCTCTTAATGTATCAACATCTTTTGATAAAATATTTAATGAAGAAGTAAATAAATTAAATTCACTTGCATTAAAATAGTCATAAAAATTTTCTTTTTTCCAGTTTTGTAAATATTTTAAAATAATATTAGATAATACTGAATCATCTGAAATATATGTATAATAAATATTTGCATCAGATATGTGATAAACAGTATGATAATTATTTTTTAATATTTCATCTATATATAGCATTTGAGGAACTAAAATATAATCACAATTATTTGATTCATTATAATCTTTTAATAATTCATCTTTTGAGTTATATCCTACTAATTCATTATTAGAATCAGTCATGTAGCTAGTTAGATATTCTTTAAATTCATTAGTAACACCAATTTTTTTGTTTGTAACAATACTTAAATCATTAATAATTTCATCCTTTTTACTAACTAAAACAAAATTATCTTCATAAAAAGTATTTTCTTTATTTGAAGTTAAAGAATAACCAAATGTAGCTCCTGTTACTTCTTCAGATGAATCATGAGTTATAGGATTAATATTTAAATTATATTTTTCTTTAATATCATTTAAAAAGTCATAATAAACTCCAGTACCATCTTTAGCAAATATATTTAAATCATTAATAACATTAACACTTATAACGCTATTTGCATTATCATTAATCCATTTTTCTTCATAAACAGTTAATCTTAATTTATTATTAAATATATTAAAGAATATTAATAAACCAATTATTAATATAGTAGATATAAATAGTAAAATAAAAATTATTCTCTTCTTTTTTTTCATATTATACCAACTTACTATCCTATTCTTCAGAAGTTACTGGCGTATTATTATTCCATACAAGTCCAGAGCCATTTACATTTTTTGATCCCATTATAGTAAATCCTTGACTAGTTTCTGTAGCATTTTGAATTAATGAGTAGTTAATATCATAAAAAGCCAATTCTTCTTCACTAAATAAAGAAACTGTTGTTAATGCTTTACCTTCAGCTTCAACTAAAGTAATAGTATCATTAAACTTTAATGTAACATAAATCATTTTGCCTATTTGATTAATAGAACAATCATTGATTTGTTCATCTTTTTTCATTTCTTCTTCTAAATTAGAAATCTCTTTTGAAGTTATTTCAACACTCTTAATTCCTTCCAAACGATCTCCATATTTATCTTTTGTAGTTCCAAAAAAGTAATCTGCAGTTACAATTAAAATAAGAACTATACAGATAATTAAAATAGTTGTTAGAACAAATAATACTCTATTTTCATTCCAACTTTTTTTGATTTTTCCTAATATTTTTTTCATTATATCACCAACCCAAGGTATTCTAATTATACTATATTATATTAAAATAAGCAATTTAATATCATAAATTGCTTACTATCTCTTTTATTATATTTTCATCCCATATTGTTATATTTAATGCTTTAGCTTTTTCATATTTTGATCCAGGATTTTCACCAACGATAACAATATTTGTTTTTGAGCTTACGCTTTCACTACATGTTCCACCGTATGATTCAATAATTTTTTTTAATTCATCTCTAGATATAAATGAAAGATTTCCCGTAATTACAAATTTTTTATTTGTAATTTGCTCATTGAATTTTTCCTCTAAGCCTAAATAATTAGTATTTATACCCACAGCTTTTAAATCATTAATCAATTTAACATTATCTAATTCTTCAAAAAATTGATAGATATTATTTCCAAGTATTGGTCCAATATCTTTTATAGAAATCAAATCTTCATAAGTAGCACTCATTAAAGAATCAATATTCTTATATTTTTTAGCAATTATTAAAGCAGTTTTATCTCCAATACCACTAATTCCCAACCCAAATAATAATCTTTCTAAACTTCTAGATTTACTATTTTCAATGGCATCTAATAACTTACTTATACTCTTACTGCCATAACCTTCTAATTCTTCTAAATCTTCTTTATGTTGATCTAAAGAATATATATCCACAATATTTTTTAGATATCCTAAATTAAAGAAATCTTCAACTATTTCTTCACCAAGGCCATCAATATTCATAGCATTTTTACTACAATAATGAATCAATGCTTCAATTTTTCTTGCCGGGCAATGAACATTAGGGCAATAATGGTCAACTTGATTTTCTTTTTTTACCAATTTTGTATTACAGATAGGACAATTATCAATCATTTCAAAAGATTGTTCTTTTCCATCTCTTCTTTCAATTAAAGCTCTTACTACTTCTGGAATAACATCTCCAGCTTTTCTAATTGATACAATATCTCCAATCATTAAATTCTTTGAATTAACATAATCTTCATTATGTAATGTAGCTCTTTTTATAGTTGAACCCATAACTATAACTGGTTCTAGTACAGCGTTGGGCGTAATTCTACCAGTTCTACCAACAGTAAATTCTATATCAGTCAATTTAGTATATACTTCTTCAGCAGGGAATTTATATGCAATAGCCCATTTAGGATATTTTGAAGTATATCCTAATTTTTTTTGAATATCCAAATCATTGACTTTAATAACAACTCCATCTATAGCATATGGTAAAGACTCTCTTTTTTCAGAAATATTATTAATAAATTCCAATATTTCTGAAACAGAAGATACTATTTTATTTTCCGGATTTACCTTTAAACCAAGTTCTTTCATAAATTCTAAAGCTTCCATATGAGTTTTAATTCCATAGTCTTCTGGATTAGGTAAATGATAAATCCAAGAATTCAATTTTCTTTCAGCGGCAACTTTGCTATCTAATTGACGAATTGATCCAGCTGCGGCATTTCTAACATTTTGCAATAATGGTTCATTATTTGCTTCTCTTTTTTTATTAAGTTCTTCAAGAGTTTTATAATCCATAAAAATCTCTCCACGAACTTCAATGTCTATTTCTCTATTTAATTTTAAAGGAATAGATTTAATAGTTTTTACATTATGGGTGATATTTTCACCAGTTTTACCATCACCTCTAGTTGCAGCAGAAACTAAAATACCTTTTTCATATTTTAATGATACAGATAAACCATCTATTTTCAATTCGCATACATACTCTGGTTCAAAGTGTTCTTTCTTTATACGATCTCCAAAAGAAATAATTTCTTCTTCACTAAATACATCTGGTAATGAAAGCATTGGAATATTATGTCTTACCTTTTCAAATTTTTCAATTACCTCTCCACCAACTCTTTTAGTAGGTGAATCGTCAGTTGCAAATTCAGGATTATTTTCTTCAAGAATTTCTAATTCTCTTAAATATTTATCAAATTCTTGATCAGTAATTTTTGATTCACTTAAAACATAATAATTATAATTTGCTTCATTTAAGATATTTTTTAATTCTTCAATTCTTTCTTTAATATTTTCCATAATAATCACCTTATTCATATGTTGCTTCTTTTTTTAAACTCTTATGATTTTTCATAAGTTTTTTAACACCAATACTTCCAGCAAATGCAACCGTTACAATAGATTTATCAACAGCAATTACGACTCCACGGCCATATGTATCATGTGCAACTATATCACCATTTTTATAATCAACATTTTCTTTAGAATACATACATTCTTTATTAATTTTTTTAGTTTCTTTAACACTTCTTTCAGATTCTTCAATATATTCTTTATCTATTTCTTCTAAAAATCTTGAAGGTTGATTTATATTTTCTCGTCCATAAAGCATTCTTCTTTTGGCATTAGTTAAATACAATCTTTCACGGGCTCTTGTTATTCCAACATAACAAAGTCTTCTTTCCTCTTCAATACCATTTTCTTCAACAAAGGAATTTTGATGTGGAAAAATTCCTTCTTCCATACCAACAAGAAATACTATGTCAAATTCAAGGCCTTTAGCACTGTGAATTGTCATTAAAGTAACTTCATCATTCGTTTCTTTATGTTCACTCATATCTGCAACTAAACTTATTTCTTCTAAGAAATCAGCTAGATTAACACTACCAGTTTGTTCTTCATATGAAGCAGTTATACTCTTAAATTCTTCTAAGTTTTCTATACGGATATCAGACTCTAGCGTATGATCTAATTCTAATTCACTACGCATTCCAGTTTTAATTAAAATATCTTCAATCAATTCTGTTAACGACATTGATTCACTATCTTTTTTTAATTCAAGAATTAAATTTTTAAATTCTAATTCTTTTCCACTCTCAATGGCATCAAACATTGATACATTCATTGCTTTAGCCATATTTTCTATAGCACCAATTGTTGATGGTCCAATTTTTCTCTTGGGTACATTTATAATTCTTCTTAAACTGATTTCATCATCACTATTAAGAATTAATCTTAAATAACTTATTAAATCTTTAATTTCTTTTCTAGAATAGAAATAAAAACTTCCTACAACTTTATATGGAATATTTGCTTTTAAAAATTGTTCTTCAACAACACGAGCTTGAGCATTTGTTCTATAAAATACTGCTATATCTTTTTTTCTAGCACCCTGTTCAACTAATTTTTTTATTTCACCTATAACTAAATCAATTTCATTTTTTTCATCATAAGCTCTTAAATATTTTAATTTAACGCCCTCACCTTTACTACTCCAAAGATTTTTTTCTTTACGTTCCTTATTATTTTTAATTACTGAATTAGCGGCATTTAAAATATTTGAAGTACTTCTATAATTTTCTTCTAATGGAATAACTTTTGCATTTTTATAGTCTTTTTCAAAATTTAAAATATTTTTATAATTTGCACCTCTGAACATATAAATAGATTGATCAGGATCTCCTACTATAAATATATTTTGGAGTTTTTTTGCAAGTAATTTTGTCAATTTATATTGTACCTCATTGGTATCTTGATATTCATCAACTAATATATATCTAAATTTATTTTGATATTTTTCTAATACATCGGGATACTCACTAAATAATTTAACAGGTAATAATAATAAATCATCAAAATCAACACTATTATTAGTTTTTAAAATTTCTTTATATTCTTTATATACTTCAAATGCAATTTTTTCTGGTGGAGTATTAAAGAATTTTTCTATTTCTCCTAAACTTAGATTTTCATTTTTTATAAAACTTATTCTATTACGAATATAAAATGGAGAACATTCTTTACTATCAATATTTTTATTTTTTAATATTCTTTTAATAACTGTTGAAACATCATCACTATCTAGAATTGTAAAATTTTTATTAAGACCTAATAATTCATAATTTTCACGAATAACTCTCACCCCAAATGAATGGAAAGTTCCAACAAATGCACCATTATCTGGTACTAATAAATTTAATCTATCACGCATTTCTTTAGCAGCTTTATTTGTAAAAGTTATTGCTAAAATATTATATGGATTAACTCCATTATCAATTAAATTAGCTATTCTTGTAGTTAATACTTTTGTCTTTCCAGAACCTGCTCCTGCAATTACTAAACATGGACCATCCATGTGTAAAACTGCTTCTCTTTGTTTGTCATTTAATTTATCTAAATAATCCATATTTACCATCCTCACTTAAATTATTATATCAAATTTAGCAGTTATTAAAAAGTATTATAAATAAAAAAATGGTTTATTAAACCATTTAATCAAAGAATTTTTTTTTATTATAATTAATATTTATTAAAGCATAACTAATAATAAGAATTAAAGCAAAAATTAAGCAACTTATTATAGAAATTGAATTTTTATTTACAATTTGTCTAACAGTAGTTAATTCAAAAACTGAAAAATATTTAAATACTTTTACTTTATCTGATAAAGATCCTATTACTTGAAAAAAGTAACTTAAAAATGTAATACCTATTCCAATGCTCATTGATGTTTTCGTTTTTCTAAAGAATGTTGATACATACATTGATATCATAAATAAAGATATAAAAATCATCATAGGACTTATAAATATTTTTAAATATTCAATTAACTTTAAATCATCGCTAATTGCTAAACCAATTAAATTAAATATCCCAACAATTATTGTTAATAAAACAATATTTAATATTCCACATAATATTTTTGAATTAATAATTTTTGTTTTTGTAACAGGTTTAGATAATAAAAATGAAATAGTTTTATCATTTTCTTCTTTTGTTAAAATAGTACTTCCCAAAATAGAACTATATATTCCACCAATTAAAACAAATAACATATAGCCTTCAGTTTTAAGCCATCCGTAAACACTTTCAAGTGAAATTAAGTCCATGTTAAAAGTTTCTAACATTTCTTTAGGAAAAGCTTTCATCATTTCATTAATAGCATCTGTATTACCTTTATTTATTATTGAAGGATAAACTAAAAATACTATTAAAAATAATATAATTAAAATCAAACTCCATAGAATTAAACTTTTAAAATTAATTTTAAATTCTCTTTTAAACATATGTATCCTCCTTATAATAATGCATAAATACTTCTTCAATAAAAGGCTCCTCTAATAATAGTTTATCTAAATCATATTTAGATAAATGCTTAATTAATATATCTATATCTTTATCATAAATAAACTTAATTAATTTATCATTTTCAACTAAATATTTCACGTCTAATTCTTTTTTAATTTTTTGTAGTTCTTTTGATTGAACAGTAACTATGATAAAATTAGCCATAAAATTACTAACTTTATCAACTTTAATTATTTTACCATTTTTAATTATAGCTACTTCATCACATACTTTTTTAATTTCATCAAGATTATGTGAAGAGAAGAATATGGTTGTACCTTTTTGTTTTTCTTCTAGCAATAAATTATAAAATTTTTCTTGCATCAAAGGATCTAAACCACTTGTTGCTTCATCTAAAATAACATATTTTGGATCATGCATAAAAGTCATAACTATCCCAACTTTTTTAAGATTACCTAATGATAATTCACCAATTTTTTTAGATAAATCCATTTCAAACAAATCAACTAAATATTTTGTTTTTTCAGTACAATCTTTTTTATAAAAACTAGCATTATAATTAAGCATTTCTTTAACAGTGAAATCATTATATAAATTAATTTCACTTGGTAAATAACCAATTATTTCATTTATTTCTGTACCACAATCATCTAAATCTACACCATTAATTAATACATTTCCGTTACTTTTTTTAATTAATTTCATAACGCATTTTATAGTTGTAGATTTACCAGCACCATTAGGGCCAATAAAACCATATATTTTTTTTCTTTCAATAGTAATATTAATTCTATCAATAGCTAGAAAGTCTTTATAATATTTTGTAAGATTTTTTATTTCTAACATATATACCTCCATTTAAATATATGAAAAAATCTAGTAAAATACTAGATTATAAAAATTCAATTATTTCCATATTTTTTTCTAATTTTTCAATTAAATCAGCAGTATCATATTTTTGGAAAATATCTTTAAAATTTGAATTATCCATTAAAAATATATCATAATATTTTGAAAAAATATCTTTATAATTTTTAACTCCTAAATCTTTAATATAATTAATATTTTCAGATACCAACTTATAATTTTCAGTAAATTTTTCTTTTAATTTTGAAGGAATAGTTTCTTCTAATTCATTTATTTCATCAGAAGAAAAACCATAATTTGATAAGTATTGCATATTATCCTACCCTTCTACTACTTTGTGAATCAACCAAATAATCATCTATAGAGATAACATTACTATTTTTATTAGCAAAACTTAAAGCTTCTTCTCTAGTTCTAGTTAAAGATTTAAAATCAACAATTCCTGATTCTTTAACATATGAAATTTGATTAGCATCCAAAATAGAAATTACTTCTATTAATTCATCTGGATTCATACAAGCAACTGAAACCATATGTTTATTTATATTTGTATCAAAAGCTTCTTTATTAACTCCAGGTAAATTTCTTAAGATTGTTATACTATCATTCATTTCTAAACCTCCCTGCTACTAATAAGCCATCAATGGAACATTTTTTGGATCCATTCCATTACTTGTTAATAATGCAATTGCATTGTTAAGTTTTGAAGTTGTATATTTAACTAATATACTTGGATTCAAATAAATATCAATTGGCTCTTTTCCTATATTTAATAATAATTGAACTTTGTCAGCTAATTCTGCATCATATAATAATTGTGCATGATCAGCAAAAATATCTAAGTCAATTTTATTATCATTCATTATTTCAATATTCTTTTTAAAAACTTCTTTGTTAAAATTATTTTTTAAGTCATCTAAATCTTGGCTTGAAAAATCTAAGTAGTTAATTCCAAGTGAATTAAGAAATTCTTCAACATTCTCATCACTTTGTTCAACAACTAAATCATTAGAAATATTTAAACTTGGTTCTTCAGTATCTTCTATTACAAATGGATTAAAAATAGCGTCATTACTTGGTTCTTCTGTAATTTCATTAATATTAAAATCAGCAAAAATATCATTGTTTAATTCTTCATTAGAATTATCTTCAGCAATGGCATTATCTATTTCAGGATTTTCTACAATATTTTCAGGTTCTACAGTTTGTTCTTCAAAAATCATATCTTCTGAATCATTATTTTCTTCATCTTCAATAATAGCATCTTTTGCTTCACTGATAACATCAGAAATAGTTTTTCCTGCTACATCAGTATTATTGATTTTACTATCATAAATAAATAAAGCATCTTCTGGGAACATCAAAATTTTAGCTGCTTCTCTTTGTTCTTCCTCTGAAAAATCAAATTGTTCTAATAAACTTGTTATTGAATCTCTTGTAATATTAATCTTACCATTTAATGATAGATCAAAATATTCATTTAATTTTTCTTGGTTAGCTAAAGCAGTATCTTTTCTAATTCCTAATTCTTGAATATTAGTTATTGCATTATTCATTTCTTCTTCAACATTAACTAATTCACTTTCTGCTTCTTTCATTTCATTAACAACTTTATCAATAGTTTTTGGTAAATTATCATTTACTTTTTTCATTAATTCTTCAGGGTCAAAATCAATTTTCAAACTATCTAAAACTGTTGCAAAATCATTTCTATCAATGCCACTTAAAACATCTTTTAATTTATCTCCTTGATTTTCAAGTTCCTCATGTTGAGTTTCTAAATTAGATATTTTAGTTTGTAATTCTCCTTTTTTTGTAGTAGTAGAATCTAAAGTCTTTTCAGATTTACTTTTTTGTTTATCCATTTCTACTAGTATTACACTATCTTTACCTCTAAGATTGTACATTTTATCTAGTAACTTTGTTGTTTCTAGTGATAATGTTTTCATCCTAATCACTCCTTGCTATTCTAAAAAGATTATAGCAAATTAGATTTAAAATGTAAAGAAAGTATTTAATAATTATTTATTATTTGCTTTTTATTATTTTTTGTATTATAATGCACCACATTTTATATAATTCATAAAATATAGAGAAATAAAAAGGAGGAATTTATTTTGAAAAAAAGAATTACGTTATCTTTAATTTGCTTATTATTTGTATTTATAGGTTTTATCACTTTTATTAAATTACATAATGATAATAAACATAATAATTTAACAAAAATAAAACTTGCTGAAGTTACTCATAGTGCTTTTTATGCGCCCCTATATGTTGCGATAGAAAATGGCTATTTCGAAGATGAAAACATAGATTTAGATGTAATATTAACACCAGGTGCAGATAAAGTTGCAGCTGCTGTACTATCTGATGATGTTAATATTGGTTTTGCAGGCACCGAATCAGCAATATATGTTTATACAGGTGGAGAAAAAGACTACTTAGAAACATTTTGTGGTTTAACAAAAAGAGATGGACAATTTATAGTATCAAGAAACAAAGACTTTAAATTAGAAGATTTAATTGGCAAAGAAATATTAGTTGGCCGTTATGCTGGAATGCCTTCATTGAACTTTATTAATGCTTTAAAAAATAGTGGAATCGATGTATCAAAAGTTAATTCAAACTATTCAGTAGAATTTGCTGCATTATCAGGCTCTTTTATTGCAGGAGTTGGAGATTATGTCAATTTGTTTGAACCAAATGCTACAGCCCTTGAAAAAGAAGGATATGGTTATGTTGTTGAAAGCGTTGGTAAACTATCTGGTGAAGTTCCTTATACTGCATTCTATGCCCGTAAAAGTTATTTAAAGAACAATAAAGATACTTTAATAAAATTTACAAATGCTATTAATAAAGGTCTTGAATATGTAAAAAATAATGATGCCAACAAAATTGCCGAAATAATACTACCTCAATTTCCAGACCTATCAAAAAATTCACTAGCTACAATTATAGATAGATATAAAAGTTATGATTCTTGGTTAGAAAATCCAATTATTACTGAAGAATCATTTAAAAATTTAGAAAACATAATGATTGATGCAAAACTTCTCGATAATTATGTTTCTTACGATAAATTGATTACTAATCTTTATGAAAAATAAAATATTAGAAATCAAAAATCTATCTAAAACTTATAACACTAAAGATGGCGAAGTAAATGCAATTAAAAATATAAATTTGGATGTATATGAGGGAGATTTTATAGCCATAGTTGGGACATCAGGCTGTGGTAAATCTTCCCTTTTAAATATTTTAGCTGGTTTAGATAAAAATTACGATGGAGATTTTATATATGCACCCAATGTATCAACAAGTTATATGTTACAAACTGATTGCTTATTTAATTGGCTTACTATATATGATAATTGCAAACTAGGTTTAACTATAAAAAAATTGCATGATCACAAATATTTTGAAAAAATAAATGAATTATTATATTTATATAAACTAGAAGAATTCAAAGAAAAAAAGCCATCAAGTTTATCTGGTGGAATGAAGCAAAGAGTTGCTTTAATTAGAACATTAGCAACGAATCCTGATATCTTGTTATTAGATGAACCATTTTCAGCACTTGATTATCAAACCCGTTTAGCAATATCAAATGATGTTTATAAAATGATAAAAAAAGAAAATAAAACTGCAATTATGGTAACACATGATATTTCTGAAGCAATAAGTATGGCTAATAAAATAATAGTATTATCTAAAAGACCATGTGTAATCAAAAATATCTATGAAATATCTTTAACTAGTGATGATAATCCTATAGAAAAAAGAAAAGCAAAAGAGTTTGCAAAATACTACGAAACCATATGGAAAGATTTGGATATTAATGTCTAAATCACAAAAAAATTATTTAAAACAATTAAAAAAAAATAAAATAATAGTATTTTGCTTTCAAATTATAATAATAGTAACTTTTTTAATAAGTTGGGAATACCTTTCTAGTCATAATATAATTAATCAATTTATTTTTTCAAAACCTTCATCAATAATAAAAACATTAAAAAATTTATATGAAAACTTTAATCTAGTTAATCATATATTAACAACATTCTATGAAGTATTATTAGCATTTACTCTTGGAATTGGATTAGGTTTTATTATAGCATTAATTTTATATAGATTTAATTTTTTAGCGAAAATATTAGACCCATTTTTAACTATGTTAAATTCTTTACCAAAGGTCGCCCTTGGACCAATTATCATTATATGGGTAGGTGCAAATAATAAATCAATAATAGTTATGGCCTTATTAATAAATCTAATAATCAGTATTATTACTATCTACAATGGATTTATTCAAACAGATAAAAATAAAATTAAATTATTAGAATCATTTAATGCTTCTAAAACTCAAATAATTACAAACTTAGTAATTCCAAATTCGTTAATAACAATAATTACTTCTTTAAAGTTAAATATTTCTATGTCATTAATTGGTGTTATTATGGGTGAATTTTTAGTAAGTAAAGCTGGAATTGGATATTTAATAATATATGGAACTCAAATTTTTAATTTAAATATTGTAATGTCAGGCATATTTTTACTTGTAGTAATGTCTTTTCTATTATATAAAATAATAACAATAATTGAAAAACGAATATTAAAAAATTAGTATTCGTTTTTATATGCGAAATTTTTTATTTTGTTACATAAACAGTACAAACGCATTTTCTATTTTTTTCTTTTTTCATATTATATATTGAAAGGAGAAATCATATGAATAATTCATGTTCAAATTATCAATGTGGATACTATCCAGGAAGAATTATTGGACCAACTGGCCCGACAGGTCCAACAGGTCCTACTGGAACTGGAATAACAGTTAAAGGTTATTTTAATAGTTATGCAGATTTAATTGCAGCTCATCCATATGGAAATATTGGAGATGCCTATATAGTTGGAAATGTATTATATGTTTGGGATCCAATAACAAATAGTTGGCAATCAACTGGCATTCTTTCTGGACCTACTGGAGCTACCGGTCCTCAAGGTGTAACTGGTCCAACTGGTGCTAC
>CAZHOG010000007.1:25551-58506 GCA_964533935.1 uncultured Muribaculaceae bacterium
GGCTACTGGTCCACAAGGTATTTCTGGACCAACAGGTGCTACCGGTCCTCAAGGTATATCTGGTCCAACAGGTGCTACTGGTCCTCAAGGTGTATCTGGTCCAACAGGTACTACCGGTCCTCAAGGTATTTCTGGACCTACTGGGGCTACTGGTCCACAAGGTATTTCTGGACCAACAGGTGCTACCGGTCCTCAAGGTGTAACTGGTCCTACTGGAGCTACTGGTCCAAGTGGAACTGGAGGATATAATACATACATATCTGCTAAAACAAATTCTACAGCTACCGTTGAATCAAATAATCCAATTGTATTAACTACTGAATTATCGAATGGAATTACAAATAATAATGGAACATTTACTTTCCCAACTGCTGGTATTTATTTAATCAATTGGTCTGCATCAATAGTAAACGCAAGTTCAATGCAACAAATATTAGCTCTTGGTATATATGCTGTAACTCCTACTGCTGGATATATAGATTCTTCGAATAGTGCTTTAACTATTAATAACAATAATGGAACACAATTATCCGGTACTGCTATTGTTAATGCAGCTGCTGGTTCAACATATCAATTAAGAAATGCAGGATACAATAATATAACTTTATACAATTTTAATAATACAAGTGCAAATATTACAATTACGAGAATTGCATAATGAATAAATACAAAGTCTGCGTTTATGCTATTTCAAAAAATGAAGAAAAATTTGTTAAAAGATGGATTGAATCAATGAAAGAAGCAGATGAAATATATGTTTTAGATACAGGTTCTACAGACAATACAATAAAATTGTTAAAAGAAAATGGTGTCCATGTCAAAAGAAAAATTATCAAACCATGGAGATTTGATATTGCTAGAAATGAATCATTAAAAATGTTACCATCTGATACTGAAATATGTGTTTGCACTGATTTAGACGAAGTATTCAATAAGGGTTGGAGAAAAGAACTTGAGAAAGTTTGGAAAAAAGATAGTAAGAAATGTAAATATATTTATAACTGGTCATTAGATAAAGATGATAATCCACTTATATCATTCTATTATGAAAAAATTCATAGTTTGAAAGATTACAAATGGATTAATCCAGTTCATGAAATCTTAGAATTTAATGGAAATATAGAAAATACTGTAATGAATGAAAATATAGTATTAAATCATTATCCTGATCAAGAAAAATCCCGCAGTTCATATCTGCCTTTATTAGAATTATCGATTAAAGAAAATCCTGAAAATGATCGCAATATGCACTATTTAGGTAGAGAATATATGTATTATAATCGTTATAACGAAGCAATTGATACTCTTATCAAACATCTAAGTTTAAAAAGTGCTTTATGGAAGGATGAAAGATGTGCATCAATGCGATTCATTGGCAGATGTTATAAAGAACTTAATAGGTATGAAGAAGCTAATATGTGGTTATTAAAAGCCATTGAAGAATCACCATATTTAAGAGATCCATACATAGAAATGGCCTTACTACAATATAAATATGAACATTGGGAAAAAGTATATTTATATATAAAAAAGGCATTAGATATTAAATTCCATCAAAAAACATATAATAATGAAATATTTAGTTGGAATGAAACTCCTTATGACTTAATTTCCGTTTCAGCATTTTATTTAGGAAAATACCCTGAAGCCTTAGAATATGTTAATCAAGCCTTAGAAATAAATCCTTATGATGAAAGAATATTAAAAAACAAAGAAATCATTTTATCAAAATTAAATGAAAAAAAGAATCCATAAAGGATTCTTTTTTATTGATTAAACTAATTCTAATTTAACTTCTAAAGCGTCGTCTCCAACTCTTTCTTTTAATTTAATTATTCTAGTGTAACCACCGTTTCTAGTTTCGTATGTTTTAGCAAGTTCATTAAATACTTTTGAAACAACTTCGTTATCATTATGTAAGAAAGCTAATGCTTTTCTACGAGAAACTAAAGTTCCTCTTTTTCCATAAGTAATCATTCTATCAACAAATTTACGAACTTCTTTTGCTCTTGCTTCAGTAGTAACTACAGAACCTTCCATAATTACAGTTTTAGTAAGACCAGCTAAGATACTTCTTCTTTGACGAGTTTCTCTTCCTAATTTTCTATAAGCCATAAAGTTTTACCTCCTTATTCGTGGAACTTAAGTCCCATTTCTTCAACTTTGTCTAATACTTCTTTAAGTGATTTTTTACCTAAATTACGTATTTTTGCAACTTCAACTTCTTTTCTATTAATTAAATCTTGAAATGTATGAATACCAGCTCTTTTTAAACAATTATATGCTCTAACTGAGAATTCAATTTCTTCAATAGGAGTTTCTAAAGTTTTAGTGATTGTATCAACTTTCTTTTCACTCATTAATCCAGAAACATCTGCAATTGCATTTAAATCTGTGATAATGTTGAAATGTTCAATTAATATTTTAGCAGATAAAGCCATAGCTTCTTCTGGTGTAATACTACCGTTAGTAGTTACATACATAATTAATTTATCATAATTTTCATTATGTCCAACACGTGCACTTTCAACTTCGAAATTAACTATTTCAATTGGTGAATAAATTGAATCGATAGCAATAACTCCAACTTTATTTTCTGGAAGTAATGCTTTATTTTCTTTAGAATCAACATATCCTTTTCCATTTGATACAGTCATTTCCATATCAATTTTTCCACCTTCAACAAGTGTACAAATAACTAAATCAGGATTAATAATTTCTAGATCAGAATCAACAATGATATCTCCAGCTTTTACTTCTCCAGGTTTATTTGCAGATAGTCTAATTACTTTATTTTCATCTGAATGATTTTTAATTACAACTGATTTAAGAGCAATAACGATACTTGTAACATCTTCATATACTCCATCAATTTTTTGGAATTCATGCATAACTCCATCAATCTTAACAGAAGTAATTGCACTACCTGGTAAACTTGAAAGCATAACTCTACGTAATGCATTACCAATAGTAGTACCAAATCCTCTTTCTAATGGTTCAAGTTCAAATTTACCATAATGTGTATTTTCAACATATTCTGTAATTTTATATTCTGGTTTTTCAAATTTTATCATATTATTTAGTTCCCTTCTCTAATTAATTTCTTGGTCTTTTTGGTGGACAACATCCATTATGAGGAACTGGTGTTTCATCAATAATACTTGTAACTTCTAGCCCTGCAGTTTGTAAAGCTCTAATAGCTGATTCACGTCCAGAACCTAATCCTTTAACGTAAACTTCAACTTTTTTAACTCCAGAATCAATTGCTGCTTTTGCAGCTGCTTCAGAACTCATTTGTGCAGCAAAAGGAGTTTTCTTTTTGCTACCTTTATATCCTATAGTTCCAGCTGATGCCCAACTTATTACATTTCCATCTTTATCAGTAATTGTAACGATAGTGTTATTATAAGTTGAATGAATATGTGCTGATGCTTCAGGAATATTTTTCTTTACTCTTTTTTTAGAGTTTCTTCTATTATATGCCATTAATACTTACCTCCTATTTACCTACTTTTTTCTTGTTTGCTACAGTTTTACCTTTACCTTTACGAGTACGAGCATTTCTACTTGTTCTTTGTCCTCTTACTGGTAAACCTTTTTTATGTCTAGTACCTTCATAGCTGTTGATTTCCATTTTTGCTTTAATATTTAATTGAGTTTCTCTTCTTAAATCACCTTCAACGATATGATTATCAACTTCTTTACGAAGTGCAGTGATTTCATCGTCAGTTAAATCTTTAATCTTTTTTTCAGGATCAACTTTTGCATCTAAACAAATTTGAGTAGCTAAGCTTCTTCCAATTCCATAAATTGCAGTTAATCCAATTTCAGCATGTTTGTTGTTTGGTAATTCAATATTTTTAATTCTTGCCATTAATATACCTCCTATTTACCTTGGCTTTGTTTGTGTTTTGGATTTTCACAAATAACCATTACTTTTCCTTTTCTTCTAATTACTTTACATTTTTTACATATTGGTTTTACTGATGGTCTTTTTTTCATTCTAATATACCTCCATATTTTTTATCTTTTGTTCCATGTTATACGCCCACGTGTTAAATCGTATTGCGATAATTCAATTGTTACTGTATCACCTGGTAGAATACGTATCATATTCACACGCATTTTACCAGAAACGTAAGCTTCTACAGTATATCCATTAGGTAATTCAACAATGTAATCTCCACCTTTTAAGACTTCAACTACTTTACCTTCTACTTCAATTTTATCTTCTTTTAAAGAAGTATTTTCTTTAACTGTTTTATTAACAGATTTTTTAATATTTTTAACTTTTCCCATTTAATCATTCTCCTGTTAAAATTTCATAGCCATCTTTCGTAACTACTACTGTGTGTTCAAAATGAGCAGATGGTTTTCCATCTTGAGTTACTATAGTCCAATCATTTTCTAAAACCCATACATATCTTTTCCCCATGTTCAACATTGGTTCAACAGCAATTGTCATTCCTTCTTTCAAAGTATAACCTTTTCCTTTTTCACCATAATTTGGAACATCTGGATCTTCATGTAAATGAGTTCCAACTCCATGACCAACTAACTCCTCAACAACACTTAAGTTATGACTATGAGCAAAGTTTGAAATAGCATTACCTATATCGCCAATTCTTGCTCCGGCTTTTACTTCTTTTAATCCAACATACAAAGCTTCCTCAGTATATTTAACTAAATCTTTAACATCATCAGGTACTTCTCCAACAATATATGTTCTTGCTGAATCTGAATGATATCCTTTGTAAATAACGCCTAAGTCAATTGATATTATATCACCATTTTTAATTTTTCTATTACCTGGAATTCCATGAACAACTTCTTCATTAATTGAAGCACAAATTGATTTAGGAAAACCTTCATAGTTTAAACATGATGGTTCACAACCATTCTTCTTAATAAAATCATAAGCAACTTTATCAAGTTCATTTGTTGTTACTCCTGGTTTAATGTGTTTTTTTATTTCTTCATGTGTTAAATAATTATAATGTCCTGCTTCTTTCATTAAAGCAATTTCTCTTTCACTTTTTATACTAACCATTATTTCACCACCATATTTAATATTATATCAAATATTTCTTCATGAGTAAAATCTGCAGTATCAATCTTTTCTAACTTGTCACAATCTTGATAATAATCCAAGATTGGTAACGTATTAGTTATATAACTATCAAATCGTTTATTAAATGATTCTTCATTATCATCAGATCTTGTTACTAATTCATTATTACATTTATCACAGATATTTTCTTTCTTAGGTTTAAAACCTTCAAAAAATTTATTATAAGTAGCTCCACATTTCAAGCAACTTAATCTTCCAATAGCTCTTTTCTTAGCTATTTCTTTATCAACATTTAAATATATAACTTTATAATCAGGTATATTTAATTCTTTAAATAAAATATCTAAATATTTAGCTTGATCTAAAGTTCTTGGTACACCATCCAAAATAAATGGTTTATCATCATTTATTTTATTAAGAGCATCTTTTATAATTTTAAACATTAACTCATCATTAACTAATTTCCCTGAACTAAGTACTGAAGAAACTTCTTTACCAAGTTCTGAATTAGAATTAACAATGTTTCTTAACAAATCTCCGGTAGAGATATGGTTATATCCATATCTCTCCATCAACATGCTACTGTAAGTTCCTTTACCAGACGCTGGAGCTGCAATGAAAATTACATTTTTCATTTATGCTTACGCATCCTTCCATAATTTCTACTTACAAGACCACTTTCGATTTGCTTATAAGTTTCTATAGCAACACCTACAACAATTAAGATTCCTGTTCCACCAATTGTAATTGAACTAGAAAGTCCAGAAACATTTGAGAATATAATAGGAATACCAGCAAGTACTACTAAGAAAATTGATCCTACCAATGTTAATTTTCCTAAAGATTTAGAAATATAATTTGAAGTGTCAGTTCCAGGTCTAATACCAGGAATATATCCTCCACGTTTATTTAGATCTTTACTTACATCTTCAGGATTCATTTGTAAGAATGTCCAGAAATATCCAAATAATAGTATTAATACTACATATAAGATAAATCCAGTAAATGATGTATAAACTATATAATTATTTATAAAGTTTGTAACACTTTCTTTTCCAATTAATCCAGCAACTGTTACAGGAATAGTTAAAACCATTGATGCAAAAATTACTGGGATAACTCCAGCAGAGTTAATTTTAATTGGAAGATAAGAAGATTGTTTACCATATGCACTTGTTGTATGATTTGCATATTGTATTGTAATTCTTCTTTCAGCAAGTTGTATCCAAATGATACCAACAATAATTAATAAATATACAAGAACAAATGCTGCAAATAATGCAATACCTGCCCAAGTACTAAATGTACCAGCAGTTACAAATGAACTAAATGCTCCTGTAAATACTGATGGCATACTTTGAATAATTCCTGCCATAATTAATAATGATTGCCCATTACCAATACCTTTTGTTGTGATTTGATCACCAATCCATAGTAAAAATGCTGTACCAGCAGTCATTACTAAAGATGTTTTTAACATAACCATTACATCGTTTGTATTTAAATAAAACACTGTAATTGCATATGCTTGAACAAAAGCAAATACTATACCTAGATATCTAGTTATTTTATTTATCTTTTGTCTACCAACATACCCTTGTTCTTTCAACTCTTTAAAATAAGGTATAACATCCATTTGTAATAATTGAGTAATAATAGATGCTGTAATGTAAGGAGAAACTCCTAAAGCAAATATTGAAAAACTTCTAAGACCTCCACCACTCATAAGATTAAAGATTTCTAAGAAACCTAATTCTTCATAAACAACAGAAGCCCAAGGGATAGTTATACCTGTACCTAAACAGAATATTCCAAGGCAAAAAAGAGTGAAATAAATTCTTTTTCTTAAATCTTTATTAGATTTATTGAAAATCCCTGAAATACGTTGGAACATCTAAATCACCTCAGTTTTTCCGCCAGCTTCTTCAATCTTAGTTATAGCTTGATTTGAAAATCTTTGTGCTTTAACTGTTAAAGCTTTAGTTAATTCTCCATTAGCTAATACTTTTACTCCACTTAATTGATTTTTAATGATTCCTCTTTCTTTTAATACTTCTGGTGTAACAACATCATTTTCTTTAAAGAATTTATCTAAATCACTTAAATTAATTGTAGCGTATTTAGTTTCGAAACGAGTGTTTTTAAATCCTTTTTTAGGTAATCTTCTATATAAAGGAGATTGACCACCTTGGAACCATGCAGAAATGCTTGCTCCACTTCTAGATTTTTGTCCGTTTTCTCCACGAGTAGATGTTTTACCCATTCCACTTCCTGGACCACGACCAACTATTTTTTTAGCTTTAGTTTCTTTGCTTTTTGGTAAACTTTCTAATTTCATATTATAATTCCTCTACTTTCTTACCACGTAGGACTGCGATTTTAGCAGGAGTTCTTTCTGATTTAAGAGCTTCTAATGTAGCTTTAGCAACATTAACTTGTGTATTTGATCCTAAAGATTTAGAAACAATATCTTTTACACCAGCAAGTTCAAGAACTGCTCTTGCTGCTCCACCAGCGATAACTCCAGTACCTTTTTTAGCAGGTTTAATTAATACTACTGCTCTACCAACTTTACAAGTAGCTTCATGAGGAATAGTTCTGTTATCAATTAAAGCAACTTTAACAACATTTTTATTAGCTGCTTGTAATGCTTTTTTGATTGCTTCTGGTACTTCATTAGCTTTACCAGTTCCCATACCAACTAATCCTTTTCTATTTCCTACTGCAACAGTTGCAGAGAATCTAAAGTGTCTACCACCTTTTGTAACTTTAGTAACACGGCTAATAGAAATAACTTTTTCTTCTAATAAGCTTTTTTTGTTATCAAAAGATTTCTTATTAAATCTTTTTTCAGTATTTCTAGGTTTTTCATTTTTAATTTCTTCGTTTGCCATTATTTACCTCCTAAAATTCTAATCCGTTTTCACGAGCTGCATCAGCTAATGCTTCAACTCTACCATGATATTGGTAACCACCTCTATCAAAAACGACTTTCTTAATTTTTAGTTTGTTACATTTTTCAGCAATATCTTTACCTACTAATTTAGCAGCTTCAATATTACTTCCGTTTTTAATTTTTAAAGCAACTGATGATGAGCTAGCTAGAGTAACTTGTTTTACATCATCAATAACTTGAACAAAAATTCCGTTATTTGATCTGAAAACATTTAATCTTGGACATTCAGCAGTTCCGCTTAATGTTTTACGAATTCTTGCATGTCTTCTTAGACGTGCATCATTACTTGATTCTTTCTTTATCATATCTTCACTCCTCTATTTTGCTGCTTTCTTACCTTCTTTACGACGTACATATTCGCCTTTATAACGTAAACCTTTACCTTTATATGGTTCTGGTTCTCTTACTTTACGAATATTAGCCGCAAATTCGGAAACTTGTTGTTTATCAATACCTTTTAATAAAATTTCAGTATTGTTTACTTGTTCAACAGTTATACCTGTAGGACATTCCATAATAACTGGATGAGAATAACCAGCACTAATAGTAATTTTAGAGCCAGCTACGTTGAATCTATATCCAACACCTACAGCTTCGATTCCTTTTTCGAAACCTTTTGATACACCAATAATCATATTATTAATATGAGAATTAGTAGTACCAACCATCATATTAGCTTTAACACTTGAATCAACAGCTTCTGTTGTTAATTCATTTCCACTAATATTAATTTTTACTAGATTAGAAAGTTCTAAGCTAAGTTCTCCTTTAGATCCCTTAACAACAACTGAATTATCTTGAACTGTAACTGTTACTCCTTCAGGAATAACTAATTTTCTATTACCTATTCTACTCATAATTTTTCCCTACCAAATATAGGCAAGTACTTCGCCTCCTAATCCAGCATTTCTAGCTTCTTTATCAGTCATAAGACCTTTAGAAGTAGATATAATAGCAATTCCAAGTCCATTTAGAACACGAGGAATTTCATTACTTTTGGCATATACACGTAATCCTGATTTACTAATTCTTTTAAGACCAGTGATTACTCTTTCTTTTTTATCTCCATATTTAAGATTTAAAGTAAGTTTATCTCCAGTAATATTCTTTTCATAAGAATATTCAGAAATATATCCTTCTTTTTTTAAGATTTCTGCAATTCCTAAAGTCATTTTTGTTCCAATAACTTCAACAGTTTCATATTTTAATTGATTTGCATTACGAATTCTTGTAAGCATATCAGCTATTTTATCTTGTACCATAGTCTAAATTCCTCCTTTCTTACCAACTAGACTTTTTAACGCCTGGAATTTGTCCTTTATTTGCTAATTCTCTAAAGCAAATACGACATAATTTGTATTTACGTAATACACCATGTGGTCTTCCACATCTTTCACATCTTGTATATGCACGAGATGAGAATTTAGGTGCTCTTTGTTGTTTTACAACCATACTTTTTTTAGCCATAAATTACACACTCCTTAGTTCTTTTTGAAAGGCATTCCGAATCCATTTAATAATTCGAATGCTTCTTCATTAGATTTTGCTGTAGTAACAAATACAATGTCCATTCCTCTAACTTTAACTACATCGTCAAAATTAATTTCAGGGAATATTAATTGTTCTTTAATTCCTAGAGTATAATTACCATGACCATCAAATGCATGTCTAGAAACACCTCTAAAATCTCTTACACGAGGTAATGAAATTCTAATAAGTTTTTCCATAAAATTATACATATTTTCACCACGAAGCGTAACTTTTGCTCCAATGATTTGTCCTTCTCTAAGCTTAAATCCAGCAATTGATTTACGAGCTTTTGTAACAACTGGTTTTTGACCTGTTATAATTTCTAAATCTTTAACAGCAGCGTCAATAAATTTTTCATCTCTTGCGCCATCACCAACACCCATATTGATAACAATTTTATCAAGTTTAGGTATTTGCATAACTGTTTTGTAGTTGAATTCCTTCATTAAATCTTTTGAAATTTTATTATTATATAAATCTTTAAAATTACTCATATATTCACCCACTATTTCTTGTCTTTCTTAGTAGTTTCTTTTTTTGTAGCTTTTTTAGTTTCTTTTTCTTCTATTTTTTTAACATTAGAAACATGAATTGGTGCACTAAATTCAATTATTCCACCATTTTCGTTTGCGTTATTAGGTTTTTGATGTCTTTTAGCAACGTTGATTCCATCAACAACTACTTTATCAATTTTCTTTAAAGTTTTTGTTACAGTACCAGTTTTGCCTTTATCTTTACCAGCTAAAATTTTAACTTGATCATTTACTTTTATTTTCATAAATTAAATACCTCCTATAAAACTTCTGGAGCTAAAGATACGATTTTAGAGAAATCTTTTTCTCTTAATTCTCTAGCAACAGGTCCTAAAACTCTTGTTCCTACTGGTGATTTGTCGTCTTTGATTATTACACAAGCGTTATCATCAAATTTGATATAAGAACCATCTTTTCTTCTAACACCTTGAACTGTTCTAACAACTACAGCTTTAACAACTTTTCCTTTTTTCAAATTTGAATTTGGAATAGCTTTTTTTACTGTACAAACAACGATATCTCCAATATTTGCAGTTTTAACTTTACTTCCACCTAAACATCTAATAACTAATACTTCTCTTGCTCCAGTATTATCAGCAACTTTAAGTCTTGATTCTTGCATTACCATAAATAATACCTCCTTATAGAATTACAGCTTCAACTAGTATTTCAACTAATTCATATCTTTTTGTTTTAGATAATGGTCTAGTTGATCTAATCTTTACTGTATCTCCTACTTTAGCTTTATTTTCTTCATCGTGAGCTGTGTATTTTTTAGAGTATTTTACTCTTTTTCCATATAATGGATCTTTTTTATAAGTTTCTACTACAACTGTAATAGTCTTATCACATTTAGCACTAA
Source organism: uncultured Muribaculaceae bacterium (assembly GCA_964533935.1). Lineage (GTDB taxonomy): Bacteria > Bacillota_I > Bacilli_A > RF39 > UBA660 > RUG14121. The sequence continues at coordinate 36,504 of CAZHOG010000007.1, forward strand.
CAACTTTTCCTGTTAATTCTTGTTTTTTTACTTCTGCCATTATTTGTTTCCTCCAGCTTCTAAGTTTCTTTCATTTAAAATAGTTTTCATTCTAGCTACATCTTTTTTTAATTCTCTGATTTTAGAAGGTTTTTCTAATGCACCAGTGGCATTTTTCAATCTTAAATCAAGTAATTCTCTTTTAGATTCAGAAATTTTTGTATTTAATTCTTCTGTAGATAGTTTTCTTATTTCATTAATTTTCATCAGAAACACCATCCTTTACTTCTTCTTTTTTTACAAATTTACATTTAACAGGTAGTTTATGAGCAGCTAATCTTAATGCTTCACGAGCAACAGCTTCCTCTACTCCACTAACTTCAAACATAATTTTTCCTTCTTTTACAACTGCAACGTATCCATCAACGTTACCTTTACCTTTACCTTGTCTAGTTTCTAAAGGTTTTTTAGTAATAGCTAAGTGTGGGAAAATATTAATATATACTTTTCCACCACGTTTCATGTAACGATTCATTGCTACACGAGCAGCTTCAATTTGATTAGCAGTAATCCAGTTTCCTGATTTAGCCATTAATCCATAATCACCAAAGTGTAATTCAGTATTACCTCTAGCATGTCCATCGTAAGTTAAACGATGAGGTTTACGATACTTAGTTCTTTTTGGCATTAACATTAGTATCACCATCCTTCTTAACATTTTTAGTTGGAAGAATTTCACCTTTATAAATCCATACTTTTACACCAATCTTACCATAAGTAGTATCAGCTTCACTTATTGCGTAATCAACATCCGCTCTTAAAGTATGAAGAGGAACAGTTCCTTCAGTATATCCTTCAGTTCTTGCCATTTCAGCACCAGCTAATCTTCCAGAAACAGAAGTTTTAATTCCTTTAGCTCCAGCTTTCATAGTATTTCTGATAGCTCTTTTTTGTGCACTTCTAAAAGGAGCACGAGCAGCAATTTGTTGAGCAATATTGTCAGCAACTAATTGTGCATTCAAATCAGGATTTTTTTCTTCAACGATAGAAACGTGAATATCTTCTCCAACAGCTTTTGATAAAGCTTTTCTTAATTTTTCGATGTCTTCTCCACCACGGCCAATTATTACACCTGGTTTAGAAGTATTTATAGTAACATCACATCTGTCATTTTTTCTTTCGATAATAACAGAAGCAATTCCAGCATCTTTCATGTTTTTAGCTATATATTTACGAATTTTAATATCTTTATTTAACATATCTCCAAATTCACTATTTTTAGCATACCATTTAGATTCCCAGTCTTTATTAACTCCAATTCTAAATCCTATTGGACTAACTTTTTGACCCATACTATTTTGCCTCCTTACCGTCAGATACTTTTACAGTTATATGACTTGTTCTTTTATCTCTTCTATCAACATTTCCTCTTGATGCAAATTTAATTCTTTTTAAAACTGCACCTGGATTAATGAAACATTCAGAGATAAATAATTCAGATTCTACAGCACCATTGTTATTAACAGCGTTTGCTACTGCAGATTTTAATACTTTCATAATTAAACGACTAGCTTTTGTGTTAGTTGTTTCTAAGATAGCTTCAGCAGTTTGAACGTCTTTTCCTCTAATAAGGTCCATAGTCATTCTAGCTTTTCTTGGAGCTATCATAGCACTTTTGTGTATTGCATATGCTTCCATTCTTTACCTCCTACTTTTGTCCATTGTGTCCGCCGAATTTACGAGTTAATGCAAATTCTCCTAATTTATGTCCTACCATATCTTCAGTAACATAAACTGGAATAAATTCTTTTCCATTATGAACTGCAAATGTATGTCCTACAAAATCTGGAAAAATTGTTGAACGACGTGACCAAGTTTTTATAACTTCGTGTTTATTATCTTTATTTAATTCTTGAACTTTTTTTAGTAATCTATCGAATACATAAGGTCCTTTTTTTAAACTTCTTGCCATAATAACCTCCTATTTGTTTTTCTTTCTACTAACAATTAGTTTGCTAGAAGCTTTTTTCTTATTTCTTGTCTTATATCCAAGAGCAGGTTTACCCCAAGGAGTCATTGGACTCTTACGTCCTACTGGTGTTCTACCTTCACCACCACCATGTGGATGGTCATTAGGGTTCATAACAGAACCACGGTTTGTAGGTTTAATACCTAAATGACGAGTACGTCCAGCTTTACCTAAGTTAACTAATTCAAAATCTTCATTTCCAACTACACCAATAGTAGCTATACATGTACTTAAGACTTTTCTAGTTTCACCAGATTGTAATCTTACGATAACATATTTACCATCTTTACCAAGTATTTGAGCAGATGTTCCAGCAGCACGGCATAGTTCTGCACCTTTACCAGGTTTTAATTCAATGCAATGAATTGTAGTACCAACAGGGATATTTTCAAGAGGTAATGCATTACCAACTTTAATATCAGATTGTGGTCCATTTTCAATAATTGTTCCAACTGTTAATCCTTTTGGAGCAATAATATATTTCTTTTCTCCATCTTTATAATTGATCAAAGCAATATTAGCATTACGATTTGGATCGTATTCTATAGTAGCTACTCTACCAGTAACACCAACTTTGTTTCTCTTATAATCGATTAAACGATATTTTCTTTTAGCTCCACCACCGATGTGACGAACAGTAAGTTTACCTTGATTATTACGTCCACCAGTTTTGCTTTTGCTAGTTAATAAAGATTTAGTAGGAGTTGAAGATGTAATTTCTTCATTTGCAAGTGTTGTCATTCCACGACGACCATTAGTCGTTGGTTTATATTTCTTTATAGCCATTTAAATTCACTCCCATCTCTATAATTCGATTCTTTGACCTTCAGCCAAAGTTACGATTGCTTTCTTATAAGTTTTTGTTTTACCAGTATATTTACCAACTCTTTTATCTTTTGGTTTAGTATTTAATGTATTAATATTAACTACTTTTACATCAAATGCTTTTTCAATAGTATTTTTAATTTGAGTTTTAGTTGCAGTTTTAACAACTTTAAAAGTATATATACCTTTTTCTGCGTTACCAGCTGATTTTTCAGTTACAACTGGAGCAATAATAATATCTGGATTTAATGCCATTATTTAAGCACCTCCTCAATATAGTTTACAGCTGCTTCGTCACAAACAACATAATCAGCATTTACTATATCATAGCAATTTATTTCATCAGCAAGAATTGCATAAGTATAACCTAAGTTTCTACTTGCTAAATATAAATTTTCATTTTCATCTCTAGTAACAAATAATACTTTACCGTCTAATTTAAGACCAGCTAATAAATTTTTGATATCTTTAGTTTTTAAAGAATCTAAATTAATATTATCAATTACGATTAATTCTTTACCAGCAAATTTACCAGTTAAAGCAGATTTAAGAGCTAATACTCTTTCTTTTCTATTAATTTTGAAAGTGTAATCTCTTGGAGCAATTGCAAAGATGTGACCACCATGTCTCCATAATGGACTTCTATTAGAACCTGCTCTTGCACGTCCTGTTCCTTTTTGCTTCCAAGGTTTTCTTCCACCACCACTAACTTCAGCTCTAGACTTAGTTTTAGCAGTTCCTTGTCTTCTACTATCAAGTTGTAATCTTATCATTTTCTTTAATGCATCATCGTTGGCTTCAATTTTCCAAATACTATCACTAATTGTAATATCTTTGACTTTTTCACCATTAATATTTTTAAGTTCTATTTTTGCCATATTAATCCTCCTTATAGATTAGTAATTACTTACTTTCCTCTACAGTTTCAGTTTCATTTGCTTCAACTACTTCATCAACAATAGGTTCAGCTTCAACAATAGGTTCTTCAACATAAGTTAAGATTTCTTTTGGATCAGCTTTTCTAGAGTTTTTAACAGCAGTTTTTATTAAAACTAATGAATTTTTAGCTCCTGGAATATTTCCACTTACTAAAATATAATTTTCAGATGCATTTACTTCAACTACTTCAAGATTTTGGATAGTAATTGTTTCGTTACCCATATGTCCAGGTAAATGTTTACCTTTTAATACTCTTTTTGGTAACATTGTTCCTAATGAACCAGGTCCTCTATGATAATGAGATCCATGACCCATAGGCCCACGTGATTGGTTCCATCTCTTAATTGTTCCTTGGAAACCTTTTCCTTTTGAAGTACCAGTAACATCAACTACTTCTCCAACTTCAAATAGGTCTGCACTAAGTACTTCTCCGATAGTATATTCTCTATCGATATTTCTAATTTCTTTTAAGAAGCGCTTAGGTGTTGTACTAGCCTTTTTAGCATGTCCTACGCTAGCTTTTGTTGCATTTTTTTCTTTTTTGTCTACTACGCCAAGTTGAATAGCATTATAACCATCAGTTTCAACAGTTTTAACTTGCATAACTGTATTAGGTTCAACACTTACTACTGTAACTGGAATTAATTTTCCATCAGCTGTAAATACTTGAGTCATTCCAACTTTACGTCCTAAGATTCCTTTCATAATACAAATTCCTTCCTTATTTTAATATTATAATTTTATATTAATGTCTACACCACTTGGTAAATCCAAATGAGTAAGAGCATCAATTGTTTCTTTACTTGGATCTTTGATGTCGATTAATCTCTTATGAGTACGACTTTCAAATTGTTCTCTTGAATCCTTATATTTATGTACAGCTCTTAATACTGTTACTTTTTCAACATCAGTAGGAAGAGGTACTGGACCAGAAACGATTCCTCCAGTTCTTTTTACTGTATCAACGATTTTTTGAGCAGCTAAATCAATAGATCTATGATCATAGCTTTTTAAGTTGATACGAACTTTACTTTTTGACATATTTCATGTTCTCCTTTCGTCTATATCTAGTATAGACTTGCTCCGTTCGAATTACCTGAAAGTTTCTAGAAATTGTTTTAACAACTCTTCCTAGTGTATCAGCAACCTCGCACATCTAAGCAGTCATACGAGTTTAATTATATCAGTATAGATTATGAAAATCAAGTGTAAATTAGTACTTTTTTTAAATATTTTTTCAAATCTATTTTACACTTTGTATTCTATAAAAAAACTGTTGATATCTTTGCTAATTATCAACATTTAATTTTTCTATTTAACAATTTATTTGACAAACTGTTTATAACATAAAAAACCTGTTCATAACTTAATAGTTATCAACAGTTTATTCTAAATTCTTTTTTTCAAAACCATGAGTTGTATATTTATCACAACTAACATAAGCTTTATATTCTGTAACGTTTTTAAATGAAACAATTACATATCCACTGCATTCATGATCTTCAACTTTAGTAGTTGATAATAAATTAGCTTCTTCTAATTCACTCATTTTAATTACTATATTTTCTCCATTTACTGGAAAATTAAAATCTGTTGCAGTATAAGTCTTAGTCGCTTCAACTAAAACTCTTTCAAAGTTTTTATATTTTTCTGTTTTACTCTTATACATTAATCCAATCACAGTCAATGAAGTAAATAACAATAGCGCTACTATCCCCCATATAATTGAAATTCTTTTCATTTTTTTCATTAGGCACCTAATCTCCATTCTTGATATCCTTCTGTTTGATATCCATCACATTTTATATAAGACTCACTTGTTAACTTGTTATCTTTATTACGAATCAAAGAATAACCCATACATTTATCACTACTTGAAGTTTCTATTAAATCATCCTCAGTTAGCATTTTATATTTCAATAAATTATCTGTAGATATCGTAATTACTCCATTAGATATTTCTTCAGTATAATAATCATTTATATATTTAAGAGAAGCTTCATCTAATTTAGTTTCAATATCTGAATAAGTACTTTCTTCTAACATAAAAGAACTTAAATCTGGTAAATTACTATACAGTCTCATAATAAAAAATGTTGCAATCAATAAAAATATTAAAAGAACTGAGCCACCAATTAAAAATGAACGATAGCCCCAACCATTATTATTTAACATAGTAATCACTCCCTAAAAAACATTATAATCTAATAATATTTATTTATCAAGATTTCTATTTAACAACTTTTACTAATAATTATACATATTAAATTTTTCTTTGTTGAATTATTATTGGTCCGAACTCAGTGGCTTTAATACTTTTTCTATTATATTTATACATTTTATATCCTAGTCCAACACATTCATAAGTCGTTCCATCATCATAAGAATAATTTTTTTCACTTAAACAAAAATATGGTTTCTTATCATTTCTTGTTCTAAAATAATCACAGAATACAATTGACACCCAAACAACTAAAGCTACTAAGATTATAATTTTTAAAATAAGTACAAATATTTTTTTCATTAGTCACACCTCTATTTATATATTTATTATAAATGAAAAAGATAAAAAAAACTACCTATAAAATATAGGTAGACATATTAATTGTTAATGCCTTCATACTCATCTAATAAATTAAATAATTCTGTTGAACTTTTACAAGTACATATCCTTGTTTTAAATTCTTTGCTATTAGGTAACCCTACCAAATAATATAAAATATTAGTTCTAATTTCTAATAACGCAGTATTCTCACCTTTATCATCTTTTAATAAGTTATAATGTCTTTTCATCATTTCAACTTTTTCATGAACAGAAACTGGTTGTGGTAATTCACAATTATTTAAATAATTAACGCATTCTTTTATTAACCATGGATTGCCTAAACAACCTCTACCAATCATTACGGCATCACAACCAGTGGTATCTAACATTTCCTTTGCCTTATAACAACTTGTTACATCACCATTTCCAATAACCGGAATACTTACATTTTCTTTGACTTCTTTTATAATGTTCCAATTTGCTTTACCACTATATCCTTGACTTCTAGTTCTTCCATGAATAGTAATAGCGCTTGCTCCTGCTTTTTCACATATTTTTGCAACTTCTACAGCATTTATATGATTTTCGTCCCATCCTGATCTAATCTTAACAGTTACTGGAACACAAACAGCTTCTTTTACAGCTTTTACTATTTCATATATCTTTTCTGGATTTTTTAATAATGCACTACCTGCTTGACTTTTCAATGCAACTTTTGGAACAGGACATCCCATATTAATATCTATAATATCTGGATGCATTTTTTCTTCAATTATTTTTGCAGCGGTTACAAATGAATTGACATCACTACCAAATATTTGTTGAGCAATAGGTCTTTCTTCTTCACGCATTTTAAGCATTCTTAATGTTTTATCATTATCATAGCAAATGGCTTTATCACTTACCATTTCGGCAAATATTAAACCAGCACCCATTTCTTTAATTATTGTTCTATATGAAGTGTTAGAAAAACCAGCCATTGGAGCCATCACTATTTGATTCTTTATTTCAACATTACCTATTTTAAAACTCATATAATTAATTCAACCTCATCGCCACTATTTAATTGCATACTATTTGCATCATCTGTATCTATATGTACTTCAAAATAACCATTATCAGTTATTTTAGTAAAAGCAGTTACTTCCCCACCTTTTATTCCATTTACTTTTAATTTAACTTCTTGATCATCATTAACTCTTAAAACTTTAGCCATATCTTTACTCATATGAACATGACGATTAGGAATGATACAACAATTCTTCAAATTAAAACTTCCATTAGATGTAGTAATAATTAAATCAATAGCATTTTCTAAATCCCCACTTTTTCTTACGGGAGGATTAATTTTCAATTTTCTAGCATCACTATTTGTAATTTCAACTTGATTATATTTTCTAAATGGCCCAATAATTCTAACATTTTCTATTTTAATGCCATTAGCTTCTATAGTTACTGTTTCATTCGCCGCAAATTCACTAGGTTGATTCAAATCTTTCTTTTTAGACATATTTTTTTCAAACATCATTCTATATGCATTTTCAGTCAAATGTATATGCCTATTACTAATTCCAACTTTTACTTTCATAATCCCTTAATTCTTTTCTATTAAACTTTTTGTTTCTTGCATTTCTTTTGGTAATGCAATATCCATATATTCTAAAATTGTTGGAGCAACATTTGTTAAATCTCCACTTTCTTTCAATTTAATACTTTTATCAGTAATAATAAAAGGTACCTTAGATAAAGTATGAGTAGTAACCTTATTATTATTTTCATCTAACATTATATCCGCATTTCCATGATCTGCTAATATAACAACTTTATAAAAATTATTTTCTGCTTCCTCAATTAGTTTTCCTAAACAAATATCAACAGCCATTATAGCTTTTACAGCAGCATCATAATTACCTGTATGACCAACCATATCTGGATTAGCAAAATTAACTAAAACAAAGTCAACATCTTTTTCTAAACAGGAAATAACTTTTTTAGTAACTTCAACTGCACTCATTTGAGGTTTCATATCATATGTTGCAACAGCAGGTGAAGGAATCAAATATTTTGTACATCCTTCAATTGAACCATTATATGTACCGTCAAAAAAGAATGTTACATGTGCAAATTTTTCTGTTTCTGCAACTCTTGCTTGCGATAATCCTAATTTTGACAAATAAATCCCCAATGGATTTTCCACTACATTTGATTCCATAAAATTTATAGTTTTAATATTTTTAGCAATTGGAAAAAAACTATATATTTTTAAATTATCATAATTGTTTGTTTTAAACTCTGAAAAAGAAGGATTTACTAAAGTATCCATAATTTGTAATGCACGATCATTTCGATAATTCATCCATAAAACTACATCGCCATCTTTTATTTTTTTATAATTATTTGTTATCAATGGTGGAATAAATTCATCAGTTAATTTTTTCTTATAGCAATTGTTTAACATACTTTCAATATTAATGGTTTTTATTCCTTTTCCATTGCAAATTAAATCATAATAAGTTTTAATTCTATCATAATGTTTATCACGATCCATAGCATAATATCTTCCACAGATACTTCCTATTCCAGCATTTGGATTATTTTTAATTTTCTTTTCTAAAATTTTAATATAATCATATGCTTCTGTTACACCAGTGTCTCTTCCATCAGTAATTAAATTAAAATTAATATTCTTTATTTGATTAGAAGTTAAACTATCATACATTTGTAAAAAATGTTGCATATTTGAATGCACTTTTCCAGGACTAAATAAGCCAATAATATGAATTGTTTTTTCTGTTTCTTGTAGATAACTTATTAAATTCAAAAAATCATTATTATCTGATATTTGATTTTTAAAGAATTCATTAATTAGTGTTTCATTTTGTTTAATTTTTCTTCCAGCACCAATAGTCATATGACCAACTTCACTGTTTCCAAATTGATTTTTTTCAAGACCAACATATTCTTCAGATGCATATAAAGAAGAATGAGGATATTTTTTCCACAATTCATAAAAATTAACAGGATTAGCTTCTAAAATAGCATTACCATGTTTTTCTTCTCTCAAACCAAAACCATCTAAAATAATTGTTAAAATCTTTTTCATAATAGTCATCCTTTACAAGGAAATCATAACACAACTCAAAAAAAAAGACAATTTATAACATTACAACTTTATTGTCTAATCTTAATCTGTCAGTTAAAGTGATTATAAATTCTGCATTTGTAGGTTTACTTCTATCATAATCAACACTGTTTCCAAAATATTTATCCATAAGTTGATAATCTCCTCTAGACCAACTTACTTCTATTGCATGTCTTATTGCTCTTTCTACTCTAGATGATGTAGTATCATATTTCATTGCTAATTCTGGATATACTTCTTTTGTTATACCTTTTAGCATATCAGGCTCTTTATACATCATCATAATACCATCCCTAATATATTGATATCCTCTAATATGAGAAGGCATTCCTAATTTATGTAACATATCTGATATTTCAACACGTAAATCATTATCTTTATCAACAACATGACTTTCTTTTAAATTCATTATTTCTAAAATTCTTTTTTCTAAAGAATCCATATTAAATGGTTTCATCATATAATAATCTATGTTATATTCACTAACCATTTTAATTGTATACTCTTTTTTATAGCTTGTTAAAATAATAACATGTTTATTAATATTTTCTTCTTTCATCTTTTCTAATAGAGCAATACCATCAATATCAGGCATAATTAAATCCATTAAAATAAGATCATATTGATTTTGATTATTTTTTATATAATCCCAACCATCTTTTCCGTTTACTGCAGTTAAAACTAAATTAATTACTTCATGCTTACTAAAATACTCCTTTACTTTACTTACGATATATTCATTATCATCAATCATAAGTACATTGATTTTGTTTGACATGATTTTCCTTTCTCTTTCTAATTTATATTTTCTGCACTACTCCTAAATTATAAAAAAGAAAATGACAAAATACTAGAAAATATTTTGTCATTATTTGTAACTTTACACAATTTTATGTCGAATTATGAAACTTTTCTTATTATATTATGTAATATATTGATATTTAATGCAGAATTTCCTAATAAAAATCCTTTTATTTTGTCATTTTTTAACAAATAATCAATATTTGTGTCAGTAACATGTCCTCCATAAACTATTTCGTTATTTGTTAATGTTGAAATATAATTAATCATTTCATTCAAATAATCATAATCTAATTCTATTTCTTGTCCAATTGCCCAGATTGGTTCATAGGCAATTATAGCATTAGAAAACAAATTACTTTTTACATCGTCAAGTTGTTTCTTTATTATTAATTTAGCATTTTCTAAATCTTTGGATTCTTCAGAAATACAATAAATCACCTTTATATTATTTTTATTAGCTTGAATTATTTTTTTATTTAATAATTCACTATCTTCTTTAAATTTAAATCTTCTTTCAGCATGTCCAATAATCACATAATCGATTAATAATGATGATAATTGTTTACCTGTTATTTCACCTGTAATACATTCATCATAAGCAGATATATCTTGAGCACCTACTTTATACTGTGAAAAATTATATAAATAAGGTAATGACGGACAAATAATAAAATTAATACCTGTAGTATTAATCTTATCTATTTCTTTTTTATATGCAACTATATCTTCATAAATAAAATTATTTTTTAAATTACATATTATTTTCATCTTCAGTAGCCTCATCTATTCCATCTAAACCTACAAGGCGTCCACTTGTTAAGTATTCTAGTGTTGCTCCTCCACCACTAGATAAATATGTAAAACTGTTAGAAAAGCCAAAATTATTAACAGCTGAAACAGAATCTCCACCACCAACTACTACAATTTTATTACTTTCTGATAACAATCTTAAAAATTCTTTAGTCCCGTTTGAAAATCTATTGTCTTCATATTTTCCCATGGTACCATTAACAAATATTGTTTCACTTTGATTAATTGCTGTACTGTATTTTTCAAGAGTCTTGTTTCCACAGTCTAAAATAATATCGTCGTCACCGACTTGATTAATTGATTTATATGCAACATACTCTTTATTATAGGTATTACCAACTATAACATCTAAAGGTAACATAATTTTATTACGATTGTTTAATAAAATATTTTTAACTTTCTCTAATATCTCAGGATTTTTACTTGCTAAACTTTGTCCAACATTTAAATTTAAAGCCTTTAAAAAAGTATTAGCAATACCACCAGTAAGTAATAGATAATCGCATTTATTTAAGAATGCCTCAATTAAATTGATTTTATCTTCTATTTTAGCTCCACCCATAACTACAGTTAATGGTTTTTTAGCATTAATAACAAATTTGTTTAATTGGATTAATTCTCTTTCAACTAAAAAACCTATACAACTTGGAACATATTTACTTATTCCATAAGTTGATGCATGTTTACGATGTGCACTACCAAAAGCATCCATAACAAATACATCACATAATGATGCCCAATACATTGATAATTGTGGATCACATCCACTTTCTAATTTACCATTTAAATCTTCATATCTTGTATTTTCTAAAAGTAAAATATCTTTTGGTAACATAGTATCAACTTGCATATATAAATTTATTGTTCTAGTTTCTTTTGAAAAATATACTTCTCTATTTAATAATTCTTTTAATTTAGTAGCTACTGGAGCCAAAGAATTAGCATATGCGTCCTCTTTTGTTTTTACTTTTCCAAGGTGACTTAATATTACTATTTTACAATCATTTTCTATCAAATATTTTATTGTATCAAGACTAGCTCTAATTTTTGAATCATCAAGGATAATTCCATTTTTTATTGGAACATTATAATCAACTCTTAAAACTACTTTTTTATTTTTAAGATCAACATCTCTAATAGTTTTATACATAAATTCACCTCTCTTTAATTATTTTTTTGGAAATAAACATTTAGCAGTTCTTAACATTTGAGCAGTATAACCTAATTCATTGTCATACCAAGCAACTATTTTAACAAGTTGTTTTCCATCAACTTCAACAACATTTGTTAACAATCCATCAACAAGTGCCCCACATTTTTTACCCAATATATCTGATGATACTACTGGATCCATAGTATATTTTAAAGTTTCATTTTGATTATCAAATAATAATTTATTTACTTCATCAATACTAGTATTCTTTTTTAATTCTAGAGTTACATCAATAACTGAACCATCTGATACCGGAACACGATAAGCGTTACCATCTAGTTTATCTAATAAATCTGGAATAACTTTTCCAATAGCTTTTGCTGCACCAGTTGTTGCTGGAACAATATTCATAGCACAAGCTCTACCTCTTCTACTTTGATATCCTTTTTTATGAGGAACATCTAGAGTAGCTTGATCATTAGTATATGCATGAACAGTAGTCATAAACCCTTTTTCTATCCCTAAATTATCATTAATAACTTTTAAAACAGGAGCTAAACAATTAGTTGTACAAGATGCTGCAGATATAATTTCATCATCTTTACTCAATGTATCATTATTTACATTGTATACAATTGTTTTCATATCTCCCTTAGCTGGTGCTGATATTACAACTTTTTTAGCACCAGCAGCTATATGTTTATGTGCATCTTCTAAATTTGTAAATAAACCAGTACATTCTAATACTAGATCTATATCCAATTCACCCCAAGGTAAATTAGCAGGATCCTTTTCAGAATATACTTTTATTCTTTTGATATTATTAATAATAATCTCATCATTATCATATGCTATTAAATCCTCATGAAAACTTCTATGATTAGTATCATATCTTAATAAGTAAGATAATTCTTCAGCACTAGTTAAATCATTAATAGCGACAACATCAAAATCCTCACTTAATATCATTTCGCGGAATGCAACTCTACCAATTCTTCCAAATCCATTAATTGCAACTCTTATCATTAAAAATCACCTTTCCATCCTATAAATTCTCTTAATATTGAACTTCCTGCAACATATTCACTAGTAACAGGATAAAATCTTTTTAAAAATTCTATTAGTCTTCTTGCTTCTTCATAATATATAGATTCATATGTAACTGAATATAATAATGGTTCTACAAATACTTTCATTACATTAAGTTCATAAGGTAATGCTGTATTTACAATACAATCAGCTTGATGTATATATGGGAATATATATTTCTCTTCTCCATCTCTAACAGATTGCCATGTTGCTATTGTATCTGCAACAGCCATTCCTCTTGTTCTAAAATCTCTTACAATTCTTCTTATTAATCTTAAATCAATTGTTGAAATATAATTATGTGGATCAATATTTAGGGGAATAAATGGACTTAAATATATTTTATATTTATATCTATTATCAATATTTGGAGTCAAATCATCATTTAAACAATGAAGCCCTTCTATTAAGATAATACTATTATCACTTAATTTTAATTTTTTATCACTTTTTTCACTTGTTCCTTCTGCAAAATTATAAATTGGTAAGGCAACTTCATTTCCATTAATTAAATTATTTAAATCTACATTAAAATCTTCTAATTTAATTGCTCTTAAACATTCAAAATCAAGATTACCTTTATCATCTTTTGGAGTTTTATCTCTATCAACAAAATAATCATCTACAGATATTTGAATAGGATCATAACCTTGAGCTTTTAAATAAGAGCATAATCTTTTTGTTGTAGTTGTTTTGCCACTTGATGACGGTCCAGCAATTAATACCACTTTTATTTCATCATTTTGCATAATAGTTTTTGCACATTCATGTATTCTTTCATTAAATGTTAATTCGCATCCATCAATAAAATCTTTGATTTTACCTTTAACTATTAATGTATTAACATTGGATAAATAAGGTACACCAATTCTTTCAAGCCAATTTTTTCCTTCTAAAAATGAATCAATTATATTTTGATAATGAACATATTCTGGAACTAATCCATTACTTCTTGAAGATGGTGCAATTAAAACAAAATAATTTTCAGATAGATACTTAATATCAAATTTATTAATAGCTCCTGTACTATAAGGCATTTCAGTATAAAAATAATTTAAATAATTTTTAAGACGATATATATTTACAATGTCTAAAGACTTATTATAAATATTTCTAGCTTTTTCTAATTCACCATGTTCTTTATAATATTTAATAGCATCTTTTTTATATATATTTAATCTTTCAAAAGGAAGATCTTCAGCAATAATTGAAGCCATCATTCCTTTGATTTTAGAAATATCAATTTTTTCAATTAAAACATTATCGATTTTTGCAAGCATTCCTTTTGGTACACTATGTTCAAATATTATTTCAGCAGAAGGTAATACTTCTTTTACAGCCACGATAAAAATAAATTTTAAAGCAGCTTGATACATCTTATATCCAGATTGATCAGTTACATCAATAAAATCTATTTCACAATCATGTAAACACTTCATTGATAAAGAGTTTAATTCATTATTGATTTTACAGCCTAAAATTTTATTATCTTTCTTTATTGGGCAATCTTTACTTATTTGATAAAAAGTTGTACCAACAGGGTATTTCTTTTCGATACCATTAAATTTCACACTTATTTCTTGAGTCATATGTCAACTCCCCTATCTTAATAATTTTACCATTAAAAAACACTTTTTTAAAGTGTTTTATTCATTAATTCATCCTCTATTTTCATTAATCTATTATACTTGGCAACTCTTTCTCCTCTAGATAAAGAACCAGTTTTAATAAATGGTAAATTAAGTCCAACTGCAAAATCTGCTATAAAAGTATCTTCTGTTTCACCACTTCTATGAGAAATAATAGTTCTATACTTATTCTTTTTAGCAATACTTATAGTTTTTATCATCTCAGTAATAGTTCCAATTTGATTAGCTTTTAGTAATATAGCATTACCAGCCTTTTTATTTATACCTTCATTTAGATATTTGCTATTAGTAACAAAATAATCATCACCAACTAACATTACTCTATTTCCTAATATTTCTGTTAATTTAGCAAATGAATCAAAATCATTTTCATAAAATGGATCTTCAATACTTATTATTGGATATTTTTTTATTAAAGCTTGATAATATCCTATTAATTCATCAACAGATAAAAGTTTACCATCAATTTTATACATTCCATCTTCATAAATTTCACTTGCTGCAACATCTAAAGCAATAAACACATCTTTTCCAGGTACATAACCAGCTTTTTTAATTGCATTTACTATTAAATCTAATGCCAAAGAATTATAAGCTAAATTAGGTGCAAAACCACCTTCATCACCCACTCCTGTAGATAATTTTTGCTCTTTTAAAATATTTTTTAAAGCATGAAAAACTTCACTACCAGTTCTTACTCTTTCTTTAAAAGATTTTACAACAGGAACTATCATAAATTCTTGAATATCCAAATTATTATCTGCATGTTTTCCACCATTTAATATATTCATCATAGGTATTGGCATAGATACTTTTCCATTAGATAATATTTCAAATAATTCTTTATTATTAACCTTAGCTAAAGCTTTAATTGTACACAATGAAACAGATAAAATAGCATTAGCACCTAAATTTTTCTTAAATTCGGTACCATCTAATTTTATTAATTCACTATCTATATCGACTTGATTTAATTCTTTACCAATCAAATTATCTCTTATAATTGTGTTTACATTATTAACAGCAGTTAATACTCCTAACCCATTATATCTCTCGTCTTTATCACGAAGCTCTAATGCTTCTCTACTTCCAGTTGATGCGCCACTTGGAACTGATGCTACAACTTTTATATCATTATCTAAAGTCATTTCAGTTTCTATTGTGGGATTCCCACGAGAATCTAAAATTTCTCTAGCATTTATATCTTTAATTTTAATCACTTTTTACACCTTCATATCTTTATAATTAGTATAGCAATATAGAAATATTTATACAATAAAAAAGATGACTAATAATTGTCAACTTTACTTATAAATTTTTCTACTCTATTTCTTAATAAATTTGCTGTACTAAATTTTAGTAATCCAATTAGTATTAGAAAAATACCAGTAGTTTCCATAGTTCCAAAACTTTCAAAAGGATAAAAAATATTAATAAGTCCTATACCAATTAATAGAACTGCAGAAACTAAAATATATAGTGCACTATCTTCATTAATTAGTTTTAATTCAAGAGCCATTATAGCATTTCTTATTCCAGATGCAATAATATAAATACTAAAATATATATTAATATAATTAACAAATTTAATTAAATTAGTAAAAAATAATATTGCTATAATTAAATTGATTATTCCAAAAATAATATCAACTTTAAACAATTTATTTGAATCTTCTCCAATAAAAGAATAAATTAAATTTGCACCATTCAAAATTATTATTATTCCCATTACTATAGCGATTGATTTATCAGATATAAATTTATTTGTTAATAATATAATTCCAAATACAATAAACGCAAATGCAATAATCATTTCAATTAATTTTACTGTATTAAATTTTTTACTACTTCCAGACAAATTCAAATTTAAAAATTTATTAGCTTTATTTTTTATCATAGTTATTCCCATCTCCATGTGTATAGTATAACATTCTCTTAATTCAAAATAAAGAAAAAGATTGATTTTATAAGCAAAATTTGTTATTATAATCTCTTAATTTAAGGAGGAATATTCAATGATAAAAGAATTAAGATTTAATGAATTTGAAGAGTTTTCTAAAAACCATCAATTAGCAAGTCACTACCAAACAATGAATTATGCTATGTTAATGACTGAATATGATTATGATTATGATTTAATTGGTTATTATGAAGATAATGAATTAAAAGCTGCTTCGTTAATTATATTTAAAAATATAACTTCTTTTAAAAAATATGGATATGCTCCCAAAGGATTTTTAGTTGATTACATGAATCCCCATCTACTTGAAAGATTTACTAAAGAATTAATGGATTATTATCGAAGAAAAAATGTTGTATTCATTAAAATAAATCCTGAACTTGCAATTAATGAAATTAATATAGATACAAAAGAAAAAATTTGTCAAAAAAATATTATTGCTAAAAATTATTTACAAGAATTAGGTTATTTCAAATTAAAAGACAATATGTATTTTGAATCAAGATTACCAAGATTCAATGCATTTATTGATTTAAAAAAATTTGATATAAACAAAATAGATAAAAATACTAGAAATAAAATTAAGCGTGCTGAAAACAAAGGATTAGAATATGAAGTTGTTGACAGAAATGGTATAGATATATTATTTGATTTTATAAAAAATAAAAGAAAAAAAGATATTATTTATTACAAACATTATTATAATATGTTCAAAAAAACTAATAGCATTGATATCTTTCTTGTAAGTGTTGATTACAATAACTATTTAATTAATGCAAAATACTTATACGAAAAAGAACTTGATGAAAACGCAAAATATAATAATGAACTTATAATTAAAAATAATATTAAAAATATTAATAAAAAAATGGATAGTGATAAACGTTTATTATCATATAAAAATGATGTAATGGAAGCAACCGAAGGAAGCAAAAAAATTGGAAAGAAATATATTGCAGGTGCCATGGTTGTTAAATGTAATAACAGAATTAATATAGTAATTAGTGGATACGATGTTAAAAGTAAAAGATTTAATGCAAATTATTTTTTACATAATAGCATTATTAATTATTATAAAGATTCTTATGATATTTTAGATTTAAATGGATTAACTGGAGATTTTACAGACAATAATCCGTATTCTGGTTTAAATGATTTCAAACTTGGTTTTAAACCAACAGTGTATGAGTTAATTGGAGAATATGATTTATTGTTAAAACCAATGGCTTATAGAAAATTATATAATAATGGTGTTTTAGCAAATACTTTAAATAAAGATAAAAAAGAATTACTTCAATTTAAGTAATTCTTTTAACTTCCATAAACTTCTAAATGACAACTTGTTTGTCTTTCTTCATAAAATAAATGATGCAATTCATTTATTTTTTTATGAATATCATTCACTGGAATAGACATTCCTATTGAATCATTAAAACTATTCTTTTTGGCATTTGTTAAAATTGAAATATAATATGGATATTCTTCATATACAATTCCTATATCGTGATAAAAAGTTGAATAAGAGCCATATTTATGTGCAACATTATTATTTTCTTTTTCTGTTAAATATAAAGAATTATGATCTGTATTGAGCATATATTCTTTTAGCAATTTTCCATATTCGCTGCCACTATTTATTATTTCGTAAGCATGGTGTAAATAAATATTAGTATCATTTGCACTTTGATTTCCAAATGAGTCACCACCAGATAATATATTCTTTGCACCTAATGATTTTCCATATTCTCTTAAATTAGAAATGCCTATATAATCACTAAGCATAAAATGAGCACTATTATCACTGTACATAATTGCATAGCTTATTAAATCCTTAATTGAAACTTCTTCTCCAATTTTTCTAGTTTTCATACCAGTACTAAAATCAGAAATATATTTAGAAGTATATTTTATAGTATCATTAATATCTATTTCATTAGATTCAGCCTTATCAAACAAATACATTGCTTCAACAATTTTTATTAAACTTGCACCATAATATATTTCATTTTCTCTAAATTTAAATGAAAATCCACTAGTAATATCTTCATAATATACTGATGCATTATAATTAGAATTAATAAAATTATATACATCCGAAATTTTTGTTGAAAGTTCATCACTTAATTCAGATTCATCATATTTTTTATTTAAACAATTATTATAATTCTCAAGTAATTTCTTTTCTTCGTTTTTTTTATTATTTAGTATAGGTGAATTATCAATTTTTTCTTCTATTTTATTAAAACTATTCTTAAAAAAATTAATACCATTTTTAAAAGTAAAAAATATGCCACAAATAACAATAATTAGAATGATTAAATTTTTAACTTTTAATTTTCTTTTCTTTTTTTTCTTAGCCATATTTTCACCTGCTATAAAAAGTTTAACACTTAGCTAATATTTATTCAATTAAAAAGAATATCTCTAGATATTCTTTTTACGGACAAGAAGTCCCATGATAATTAATTGTTATTTGATCAATTCTAACCGTCCAAACAGTTTTATTATTTGTTACAACTTCTACTGCATTTGCATTACTTGGTATATATAAGTAATAATTTGAATCTGATCTTACATAATTTAATTGAGAAATTCTATAACTTGATACGCCATTAGAATATGCCTGATAAATAAAGTTATCTGGAGAATTAGTATCAGTTGTAGATGCAGCACTCAATGCATCTCCATAATAATAAACCCTATAACATCCAGCATTCATATTATAATATGGGCCATATTGGACGCCACCAGTATTTAATACAACACTTGTTCCACTTGCATAACCATTTCCGGTTACAGACATACCAGAACCATTTTTAATTGTAGTGTTTAATGTTATTGTGCTAGATTTTGTGATAGTTTTTCCAGCTCCACTTCTCGCAGTGCAGGAAATAACATTAGGACCCAAAGCTCCAATATTACTAATTGTTGTAACACCACCATTTGATCTACTAGTATTTACACAACTAACACTTCCACCAGACACCCCATATGATGCGGATGCAATAACTGATCCATCATTTTTATCATATGTACCAGATTTAACCGTTAATGAAGGTGTTGAATTATCAACTTTTGAAACTGTTGCACTACAACTTTTAATATTTCCAACCTTATCTTTTACGTATGCTGTATATGTTCCATTTACTGTTATTGATTTTGTTTGAGTTGTGGAATAATTTACTCCATCCCATGAATATGGATTCCCGTTTAAACCACTATGTCCATCTGTTCCTGATACCGTTAATGTTGCTCCTGTTGTCCATGATCCTGGAAGTCCAGTTATTGTACATGATGGTTGAGTTTTATCTACGTATACATTTGCTGTTTTTGAACATGTTGTACTATTTCCTGCTACATCTATTATCGTATATGATAATGCTGCTGTTGTAGTTGTTGTTGTATAACTCCATTCTTTACTTGCTGTATCTGTTGTACATCCACTAGCTGTATCACTACATGTTGCTTTTATTGTTGCACTTGTTCTATATGTAGTTGATTCGCCACTCCATGAACATGTTGGATTTTCTTTATCTATTTTTATTACGATATTTGATTCATTTGATATATTTCCGGCAGCATCTATTGCTCTAAACTTAATTGTTTGTGTAGCTGTTTTTGTTAGATTATTTGCACTTAAATCTATCCATGAAGCACCTTCATTATATTGATATTTTGTAACACCAACATTGTCTGTTGAATTTACTTCTACATATACGTTTTGATTAGTCCATGATCCACTTGTATATGTATTTCCACTGGCATTATTTAATTTAGCAGTTATTATTGGAGCACTTGGAGATTCTGTATCAATTCCAGATACATTTAATGAACTTCCTGATTTGTAATTTGTTCCATCTGCTACTTTTGCTATTATTGTTCCATTGCTTGTAAATGTTAATGTTGGATTCTCTGATACTTTATACCAAACATTCTCAATTAATTGTGTACCAACTGGTACAGTCATATTTGTACAAGAATAGGCACCATCTATACTAGATTCACCACAATCAATTAATTCTTTATTACTTGTAACTGTACCAGTTACTTTAAATAAATAAGCTCCTTCACCAGTATAGTTTATATCAACATTTTTACTTGTTGCATAACCACTTGCTACTTCATATGTTGGTTCTATTAATGTATTTGGTGTTCTTCTATCAGTTGAAGATGTTATTACGTCAAAGTTATTTGTACATACTAATTTAAATTCATATTCTTTTGTATTTAAATTAGTAAATGTATATTCATAATTTTCTATATTTTCTTCTATTGTTTTTACTAATTTACCATCTTGATATATTTCATATTTTTTTATTCCTGATTCTGGATCTTTACAAGATGCATTATAAGTTACACTATTACTTGTTTTTGATACATATGCTAATGAAGTTTCTGGTGCTGTTAAATCAACTTCTTTTTTATCTACTTCTACTTTAGCACTGAAAGTCTTAGATATTTCATTAGCCATTAATGTTATCATCTTTGATTTTCTGTACGCCATAGCATTATCATTATATTTAATTTTTAGTACATAATCATCTGTTAATCCACTAGAAAGTGTTTGATCAGTATAAATATAGTTTAATTCTCCTGGTACTGGAACGTCACTATCACTAATAACCTCTTCGCCATTTTTTTCTAAGGAATATGTTAATTGTCCTTTATCATATTCATTTATTAAATCATCTAATAAAACATTATATATTAAATCATTTGTATATGAAGAATTTCTAACTGTGAAAGTTATTTCTTGTTCATTATTTGCATTAGATATTAATACATCACTATTTATTTCCTTTGTTTCTTCTGGAGCATAGACTAATATTTCAACATCTTCTGCAAGATCTATTTCTACTGTCCCTTGAAACAAACCATTTTTATTAACTGTTTGAAGTTTATCTTCCATATTTAAATACGTCATTTTCAAAACATAATTTTTCTTTTCGCCTGGATTTATTGTTACATTGGCTAAAATATATTCTTGATCATTAGTTTTTGGTAGTGGTGTTTCTGAAACAACAACTTCTCCATCACATAAAAGCTCATAAACAACATCGTTTTTATATGTATTATTAA
>CAZHOG010000008.1:0-49963 GCA_964533935.1 uncultured Muribaculaceae bacterium
CATGGAGGTAAAGATCCTGGAACTGTCGTAGCTAACATTTATGAAAGTAATATAAATTTAAAAATTGCAAAATATTTAGAATACTATTTATCTATTAATGGAGCAAGTGTTATTATGACAAGAAATGATAATTATGATATTAGTAGTCCAAAGATTTATAATAGAAAAAGAAGCGACTTTGATAATAGAATTAAAATAATTAATAATAGTAATGCAAATATGTATATATCAATTCATTTGAATTATTTAAGTGATAGTAGTTACTATGGACCACAGTTGTTTTATAATGAAAAAAATGTAGAAAATAAAAAAATTGCTACACTCATGCAGAATTCTTTAAATAAATATAAATTGGGTTCTAGAAAGATTAAACCAATACCAAAAAGAACTTATATGTATAATAAGTTAAAGATACCAGGCGTATTAATTGAATGTGGATTTTTATCTAATTATAATGAACGTTTGAAGCTAGTAACAGATAAATATCAAAAAAAAATGGCTCAATATATAGTTGAGTCAATAATAAAATATTATTAGAATTCAAATTCTTCCATTGGTTTACTTCTGTCACAATCTAATCCTCTGACATATGAAAGATTACCAATTTTATTTTCAAAATCTTTTATATCTGCTTTATCATTAATAACCTTATCAGCTAAGATAATTAATTCTTGAGTTTTTTTGAGTGCTTTATTATATAAATCAATAAATGAATCATTCATTTTTATAGTTTTATCAGATGGATAAACCCATTCTTTATGATCAATATTTAAATACTTAATATTTGGTTGCTTTATGTAAGTGGTATAGTACTCATAATTGTTTTCTCTAAAAAAAGCAACTTTATCAATTATTTTATATATAGATTTTTTGATTCCATATTTATCATTGATAAATATTCTGTATAAATGTCTTGATAAATTATATGATTTGAAATAATATTTAGCCATATCTTTGAAGTCATAAGTTTTATAATATGCAATGTTCATAATATTTTCTAAATCTTTAGAAAACTTGATTTTAGGAATGAATTCTTTTGTTATATTCGCATTATAATACATTTTTTTATATTTATTTATGTAATAAAAAGCCTCAATATTGGATTCCATGTCTCCATGTAGTCCAATATATTTATGTCTATCTTTTCTTTTTTTATCATACACTCCTGTTTTATAAAATATAAATGGATGGCATGTACTATCTAAAATATAATGGTTTATTGAACCATATAAATATGCAAGTGCTTGTTCATTATTTTGATAGTTATTATTTTTAATTTCTTCAACGATTGTGCAAAAATATTTTTGTGCATTTTTTTTATGTCCTTTTTTTGCAAGTTTATGAACTTCTTTCATTTTTTTAATATTTAAACTAGTGTAATAATAAAAATTATCAAAGCTTTGGGCAAACATTTTATATATGTCTATTTCATTTATAAAAGTATTTTTTAAATCATTTGGTAAAGTATTAAATACATCATCAGAAAATATATTATGTGTTACTAATTGAGGCATAAAATTTCACCAACCTTTCACATAATTATAACATAATATTCACTTAAAAAATATACTATGAAAATGTACTTTATGATATAATTGTTTAAATAGGGTGATGACAAATGATTAAGACATTCAAAACTTTAGAAGAACAAATTAGCATTTTAAAGGCAAAGGGCTTAATAATAGATGATATTGATAAAGCAGAAGAAATTCTTTTAAGAGAAAATTATTTTTTTGTAAGTGGTTACAGACATTTATTTTTAAAATCTGTGGAAAGCAAAAGATTTCTTGATAATACTAATTTTAGAGAAATGTATGCATTATTTAATTTTGATAGACAAATTAGAAATATAATTTTTAAAAATATTTTAATTATTGAAAATAATATTAAAAGTGTAATTGCATATAATTTATCACGTAGTTTTGGTATTAAAGAAAAAAATTATTTGAATCCTAAAAATTTTAATAGGGACCCTGAAAAATCTAGACAAGTGAATGATTTGATAAAAAAAATGAAAAGACAAATCAGAGTTAATGGTTCACAACATGCAGCAACTAGTCATTATATTACTAATTATGGATATATTCCGCCATGGATTGTTGTAAAAGTATTATCTTTTGGTATAGTTAGTGAATTATATAGTATATTAAAAGTCGAAAATCAAAAAGTTGTTGCTAGTGTATTCGGTGTTAATTATCAAGATTTAATGACTTACTTAGTAATATTATCAAATTATAGAAATCTTTGTGCACATGAAGATATTGTCTATGAACATCGTGCTCAAAAACCAATACATGATACTAAATATCATCAAATATTGAATATTCCTATGATGGATGGAGAATATATATATGGTAAGGATGATTTATTTGCTATGTGTATAATTTTAAAACAATTATTAAGAGAAGATGATTTTACTTTATTTTTAAACGAAATATCATATGAAGTAGATGTTTTAACTGGGAAATTAGAAGTTATTCCTATTACTAAAGTTTTAGATAGAATGGGATTCCCAGAAAACTATAAAGATATAGCGAGGGTGGATTAATGAAAAAAGAAAAAAAAACAATAAAATCTAAAAAGCATGTTTTATTAAGAATTTTATTTGGTATTGTAGTATTTTTTCTAGGTGCTGGAGCAATGTATGCAATAATATATTTTTATCCAGCAGAATTTACTACAATGACTACAAAAATAGTAAAAGATGTTACTATTCAAGAAAATGGTATAAGTGAAGCAGTAGATAAAATATATGATGCAGTTGTTGTTGTAGAAAAATATGTAAATGATACTTTATCTGCATCAGGAACAGGATTTGTTTATAAAAATGAAGATGGAAAAGCTTATATATTAACAAATAACCATGTTATTTCAGGTGGTAAGAAAATTTATGTTACGTTTACCAATGGTGAAAGAATAGAAGCTGAAATTTTAGGTAGTGATACTTATGCAGATATAGCAATATTATCTATAGATAGTTTTGATGGAATATCTGTTGCAGAAATAGGAAGTAGTGAAAATGCAAATATAGGTGATACTGTGTTTGCCGTTGGTGCACCATTAGATAGTGCATATTCATGGACTGTTACTAGAGGAATTTTATCAGGTAAAGATAGACTAATAGAAGTTAACTCCTCTTCAACTAATTCTACTAGTGATTGGGTCATGAGTGTTATTCAAACAGATGCTGCTATTAATTCAGGTAATAGTGGTGGACCGCTTGCTAATTCAAATGGTCAAGTTATTGGTATTACATCAATGAAGTTAGTTAGTAGTGGGGTTGAAGGAATGGGATTTGCTATTCCAATTGAAACTGCTTTAGATTATGCTAATCAAATTGAAAAAGGAGAGAAAATTACTCGACCATATATCGGAATTTCTATGTATAATTTAAGTGATATTAATACTAAGTATTATGATAAAGATATTGTATCTAGTGGAGTTTATGTTGCTAAGGTAGAAGAAAATAGTCCTGCTGATAAAGCTGGAATAAAAGATGGCGATATAATCGTTAAATTAAATGATACAGATATAAAAAATGTTGCATATTTGAAATATAATTTATATAAATATAAAGCAAATGAAAAGATATCTTTAACTATATATAGAAATAATGATAAAAAAACAATTGATGTTACTTTAGGAGAGAATAGCTAATTAAGCTATTTTTTTCTTGCAATAATATAATTTAAGAGTATAATAATTTTCAATTTTAGGGGGATATTATGGAAAATAAGTTATCAAATCAAAATTTAAGATTTTTAGTTTATCAAGATTATGTTAAAGCAAAATATAATAATGGAACATCGAGTGATCCATATTTAACAATAGCTGATAAATTAATACAATTAAATCATATGTATGAAATAAACGATAAC
Source organism: uncultured Muribaculaceae bacterium (assembly GCA_964533935.1). Lineage (GTDB taxonomy): Bacteria > Bacillota_I > Bacilli_A > RF39 > UBA660 > RUG14121. The sequence goes on from CAZHOG010000008.1 coordinate 3,879, forward strand.
ATAATAGTTAAAACAATTTATGATTATGTTATAGAAATTGGTTTTTTAGATACTTGGAAAATATTGAATGATAAAATCTTAAGTAATAATTTATCTGAAGAAGATTTATTATTATCTGAGAAAATAAATAATATTAGAAGTTTTGAAGACTTAATAAGTGAAGTTGAAAATAATCAAACTTTATTGTCTATTTTTTGTAAAAATATTGTAGATTTTTATAAAATGAATCCGTTAAAAAAAATAGAAATAACTAAAAAAATTAATTTAGCAGATTATCATTTTTTGAAACATGAATTTTCTAATTTTTATATTGATTATAATGAGTTTAATTCAAATGTTGATGTTAACGTAAATTTGTTAGCAAATTTCTATTCAAGTTATCTAAATATTTATGATAGTATGGCTGAGGATGATGAAGAAATAGATGGTGAAAAATCACGAATTTTAATGAATCAAATAATGGGATTTTTAAAAAATATGTACGCTTTTGATAAAGATAGTTATGAGTTATGCATGAAAGAAATAATTATTCAAGATTATAAATGGTTAACATATTTTACGAAAAATAAATTTTATTATGATTTAATAATGCAAGATGAATGTGATTATCGTACTTTTTTAGTTGAATCAAATAATTTAGATGAATTAGTTGAGGAAACTGTATGGGATGAAGATTATTTTAATAGTTTGATTGATTCAATGATATTAACTAGTTGTGATAATATGTATTTAGATGAAGATATTATTTCTAAAGAAAAAGTAGATGAATATTGCGATGAAAATTTATCCAAAGAAGTAAAAAAGAAACTAACAATTAGATAAGCAAAATTTAATAATTTTGCTTTTTATATGGTATAATTATAAACAGGTGATTTCGTATGGATAATAAAGAAATAATGAATAATATTAATGCTCTACTAGAAAAGAATGAATTAATTGGGAGGTCACTTTGACCTAGAAGTTAAAGAAACTCAAATAAAAAAATTAGAAGAAGAAATAAATTCTGAAAATGTTTGGGAAAATGTTACTCGAGCTAATGAAATAAATAGACAAATTTCTACATTAAAAAAGATTGTTGGAAGTTATAATGCAACAAAAGAAAATTTGAATTATTACAAAGAAATTCTCGAAATATCAAATCAAGATGAGATTAATATGATTAATGAAGAATTAAGTATTATTACTAAAAATCTTGACGAATTAGAAATAAATACATTATTAAGCAAAGAATATGATGAAAATAATTGCTACTTAGAAATTCATCCTGGAGCAGGTGGAACTGAAAGTTGCGATTGGTCAAGTATGCTTATGAGAATGTACCAACGTTTTTGTGATAAAGAAGAATATTCTTGTGAAGTATTAGATTTGCAAAAGGGTGATGAAGCTGGTATTAAAAGTGTAACTCTACATATTAAAGGCTTATATGCCTATGGTTATTTGAAATGTGAAAAAGGAGTTCATAGATTAGTCCGTATTTCCCCATTTGATTCAAATGCTAGAAGACATACATCTTTTGCATCTGTAACTGTTATACCTGAAATAGACAATAATGTTTCACTAGAAATTAATGAAGTAGATTTAAAAATTGATGTTTATCATTCAAGTGGAGCTGGTGGTCAATCAGTTAATACATCTAATTCTGCAGTTAGAATTACACACATTCCAACAAATACAATAGTTACTTGTCAAAATGAAAGAAGCCAAATGAAGAATAAAGAAGAGGCTATGAAAGTTTTAAAAAGTAAATTGTATCAAATTGAATTGGAAAAGAAAGAAAAAGAAATTAATGCGTTAAAAGGTGTAAGTGAAAATATTAATTTTGGAAGTCAAATCAGAAGTTATGTTTTGGAACCATATAAAATGGTAAAAGATTCTCGTTCTAATTATGAAACATCTCAAGCAGATAAAATATTAGATGGTAATATAAAAGAATTAATAGAATCAGTTTTGAGAACAAACAAATAACTTGATATAACACAATAAATGATTTACAATAGCGAATTGAGGGACAAATATGGATAAAGTTTTAGAATTTTTAAATTCATTTCTAAAGATTAATGATACGATCGTTGTTGCCTGTTCTGGTGGTCCAGATTCGATGGGTCTACTTGATATTATTGGCAAATTAAGAGATAAATATAATTTGAAAATAGTATGTGCACATGTTAATCATAATGTTCGAAAAATAAGTGATGATGAGGCCATTATGGTCCAAAAATATTGCAAAGAGAATAATATTATTTTTGAATATTACAAAATAGAAAATTACGGAAAAGAAAATTTTCATCAACAAGCTAGAAAGATAAGATATAACTTTTTTGAAGAATTGGTAAATAAATATTCTGCAAATTATCTGTTTACTGCTCATCATGGTGATGACTTGATGGAAACAATTTTAATGAGAATATGTCGTGGCAGTATTTTAAAGGGATATAAAGGAATTGAAACGATTTCTATAAAAGATAATTATAAAGTTGTAAGGCCACTGCTATCTTTAACAAAGTCTCAAATGCTAGAATATGTAAAAAATAATAATATTCCTTATGCTGTAGATGAAAGTAACAATGAAGATCATTATACTAGAAATCGATATAGACATAATGTTTTACCATTTTTAAAAAGTGAAAATGCGTTAGTTCATTTAAAATTTAAAGATTTTTCTGATGAATTAAGTTTATATGATGATTTTGTAGATAAATATATTGAAGATAAAAATGGTAAAATATATTCTAATAATTCAATAAAGATTGATTTATTTTTAAAAGAACATGAATTGATTCAACAAAAAATTATTGAAAAAATATTGAACGATATTTATGATGGTTACCTAGATATTATTACAAAAAAACATGTTACTAATATTTTAAAATTTATAAAAAATAATAGCAATAATAAATATATTGACTTACCAAACAATTATGTTTTAGAAATAGAATATGATGTTGCTAAATTTCATCGTAAGAAAGAATGTAATAATTTTGAATATATTTTAGATAAGGATGTAAATGAAAAAAAATATTCTTTTAAGTATTTAGATAAATGTGATGAAAAATCAAATTATGTATTAAGATTGAATTCTAATGAACTAAAATTACCTTTAAAAGTTAGAAATAAAAAAATAGGTGACAAAATTGAAGTAAAAAATTTAAATCAATTCAAAAAATTAAGTGATGTTTTTACAAATGAAAAAATAAAAAAAGATGTAAGAGAGAATATTCCTATTGTGCTTGATTCAAATGAAAATATTCTTTGGATACCTGGAATAAAAAAATCATCTTTTGATAAAGAAAAAACTGAAAAATATGATATAATAATAAAGTATATTTTAAAAGAGGAGGAAGAAAATGAATAAAAAGAATAATAATATTATTAAAAATATATTTCCTTATCTAGTATTATGTTGTGTAATAACTGGAATTTTGGTTTTTTTAAACTTTAGTGGAAATATTAAACATGAGTTATCAACAGGAGAATTAATTAGTAATTTGAATAATGGTAAGGTTACAGAAATTACTATTACTCCAAAAAGTAGCGAAAGTGTATACTATGTTGAAGGAAAGCTAAAAAATTATAAATCAAATGAAACATTTACTGCAAAAGTAATTGAAGCAGAAGTTTCTGATATTACAACTTATGCTAAAGAAAAAAATCTAAAAGTATATAAAAATGAAAGTGATCCTGGATCAAGTCAAATTTTATATATTTTAGTAAATGTATTACCTTTAGTTGTTCTAGTAGTATTAGCTTATGTATTATTTTCTAAAATGGCAAATGGAAATAAAAATTCTATGGATTTTGGAAGAAGTAGAGCTAAACTTGCTGAAGATGGTGGTAACGTAAAATTTGATCAAGTAGCTGGATTAAATGAAGAAAAAGAAGAAGTTAATGAATTAATTGATTTCTTGAAAAATCCTAAAAAATTCCAAAAATTAGGTGCAAGAATACCTAAAGGAGTTTTATTAGTAGGTCCTCCAGGAACTGGTAAAACATTACTTGCAAAAGCAGTAGCTGGTGAAGCTAATGTACCTTTCTTTTATATAAGTGGTTCAGATTTTGTTGAATTATTTGTAGGTGTTGGTGCAAGCCGTGTTAGAGATATGTTTAAGGAAGCAAAAAGATGTGCTCCTTGCTTAATCTTTATTGATGAAATAGATGCTGTTGGACGTCAACGTGGATCTGGAATCGGCGGAGGACATGATGAAAGAGAACAAACATTAAATCAATTATTAACTGAAATGGATGGATTTGGAGCTAATGAAGGAATTATAATTATTGCTGCAACAAATAGACCTGATGTTTTAGATCCTGCATTATTAAGACCAGGAAGATTTGATAGACAAGTAACAGTTTCATTGCCTGATGCAAAGGCTCGTGAAGAAATATTACAAGTTCATGCAAAAAATAAAACTTTTGATAAGAGTATTAATTTAAAAAATGTTGCTCAAAGAACTCCAGGATTTAGTGGTGCAGATTTAGAAAACTTATTAAATGAATCAGCATTATTAGCAGTAAGAAGAGATAAATCAGCAATTGGAATGGCTGAAATAGATGAAGCTACTGATAGAGTTCTTATGGGACCAGCAAAAACTTCAAGAAAAATAACTTTAGCAGAGAAGAAATTAGTTGCTATTCATGAAGCTGGACATGCAGTTTTAGGTATTAAACTTGAAAATGCTCAAGAAGTTCATAAAATCACTATTATTCCAAGAGGAATGGCTGGTGGTTATACTATGATGCTTCCAAAAGAAGAAAAAATAGCAATAATGACTAAAAATGAATTAGTTGCATCCATTACTGGATTATTAGGTGGACGTGCTAGTGAAGAATTATTTTTAGGAGAAATTACTACTGGTGCTAGTGATGATTTCAAAAGAGCAACAAATATTGCAAGAAGTATGGTTACTGAATATGGTATGAGTGATTTAGGTCCAATGCAATATGAACAAAAGAGTGGCGAAAATGTTTTCTTAGGAAGAGATTATGCTAAATCTAAAAATTATTCAGATCAAGTTGCTTTAGAAATTGATCAAGCATCAAGAAAAATAATTGAAGAATGCTATGATAATGCTAAAAAAGTATTAAAGAAAAATGAAGATTTAGTTAATTTATTAGCTAATGCATTAATTGAAAATGAAACTTTAACAAAAGAACAAATTGAATCTTTAGTTGTTAATGGAAAAATCTGTTCAGAAGAAGAATGCCCTGTTTCAAATGAACCAACAATTTTAAAATTAAAAGAGTTGGCTAAATCAAAAAAAATCAAGGGATATACAAAAATGACTAAAGAAGAATTACTTGAAGCATTAAAAGATGAAATAGAATAAGATATTCAATTGAATATCTTTTTTATTTTATGATATAATCATTATACTAAGGAAGTGATAATATGAATGAGATGGTGAAACTTCAAAAATTATTTTTTGAATATCTTAACAGTAATGATAAATCTAAATCATTTCATATTATTTTAAATTCTAATTGTGAAAACAGTTCAATGTTATATAAAATAAAAAAGATTATTGATGAGTTAAGTTATGATTCTGCAAAATCATTCATTAATTCTGTATTTATAATATCTAAAAATACAATAAATTATTCATTGATTGAAAACATTCAAAGTCAATTAAATAATAAAACTATGGTAAAAATGGATAAAATTAATTTAGCAAATATAGAAATAATAAATTTTGATAATTTCGTTAAAAAAAGAGAAAATACTGAAATAAATATTAAAAATGAAAATAAATTAGTAAATTCAAAACTATATAAATATATATATAAATATGATTTAAAATCATCTTTATTTTCCAATTATATTTTTTCAAAACTATTGAATTTAGATTTTGCTAATTTGGAGTTAGGATATATTAATAATGAAAGTTATCTTTTATCTTCTAAAAACATTAATAATAATGTTAATATCCAATGTGAAAAAGAAAATAGTTTAGTTACAACAATTGAAATAGAAAATTTCATTAAAAATATTGCAAGTGATAGTATTGAAAACACTGTTAAACATATATTTTTTGATAGTATTGTAAATTCTTTCACTGATACTGGAAATTTAGGAATAAATGAAACTTTATTAACAAATAATGATTATTATATTTTAAACAGCATAACAATTAAAAAAAGTATATTATTTGATTGTCTGTATAGAAATTTCTATGAATATATAAAAGAACAATCTGAAATGATTTCAGATAATTATGAAAGTATTTCAGACTTTATTAGTGATTTAAATGAAAAAAATATAATTGATTCAAGATATTCAGTTATATTAAATGAAAATATAACTAAAATATTTGAATATGAAAAGACTAAAAAAGCATTAGATTCAATAGCTGAAGAAACAGATGTAGATATATTTGATTCAAGACGATTAGATCAAAATAACAAATTAATTAATAATTTAAAAACTATTTCTGAATCTTTAAATATGAATTGTCAAGTTTTAAAAAAAGGCTATACAAGAATTTCCACGTTAATAATTTCAGTGATTATCTTTGGCATTAGTATAGCAATAATAATTTTAAAGAGGTAGATTTCTTTCTATCTTTTTTAAATAATAAAGACAAAATAATTAAGATATGATAAAATAATATAAGCGACAAATGAAAATATGAAAAAGGTGGTATTATGGCAAAAGTAATTTCTTTAGTAAATCAAAAAGGTGGAGTTGGAAAGACTACATCTAGTATTAATTTAGCTGCGGCATTAGGCAAAGAAGGTAAAAAAACTCTACTAATAGATTTAGATCCTCAAGGTAATGCATCTACTGGACTAGGGTTAAGTACATCAGATTTTGCAAATGATATTTATGATGTAATAACTGGTGAATGCCCTATTAAAAAGGCAATAATAAAAACAAAATTCACTAATTTATCTATTATTCCATCAACAATTAATCTGGCTGGTGTGGATGTTGAATTTGTAAAAAAGATGTTAGAAGATTCATCTTTTAAACAAAATCATCAATTAAAAGAAAAATTAGAAGAAATTAAAGATAAATATGATTATATAATTATTGATTGTCAACCATCTTTAGGAATTTCTACAATGAATGCTTTAGTTGCAAGTAATTCTGTAATTATTCCAGTTCAATGTGAATATTTTGCATTAGAGGGAATTACACAATTATTAAATTCAATTATATTAGTACAATCTAATATGAATCAAGATTTAAGAATAGAAGGAGTTCTTCTAACAATGCTTGATGGAAGAACAAATATTGGATTAGAAGTTATTGAAGAAGTTAGAAAATATTTTAAAAACAAAGTATTTAATACAATTATTCCAAGATTAGTTAGATTTGTAGAAGCTCCTTCTCATGGAAAACCTATTAATGATTATGATCCAACAAGTAAGGCAACACTAGCATATGCAAATTTAGCAAAGGAAGTGATTGAAAGAAATGGAAACTAATAATAAGAGAAAAGCATTAGGTAGAGGACTTGAACAATTATTTTCAAACGAAGTTATAAACTTTGAACAATTTGAAAATGATGTTGTAAAGAATACTAGTTCAGGGGATATTTTAGATATTGATTTAAATGAAATTAGAAGTAATCCATACCAACCTAGAAAATCTTTTAATGAAGAATCTTTAAAAGAATTGGCAGAATCTATTAAGGAACATGGAATTGTACAACCAATTATTGTTAAGAAAAGTATTAAAGGCTATGAGTTAATTGCTGGTGAAAGAAGAACAAAAGCTTCTAGATTAGCTGGTTTAAAAACAATACCTGCTATTGTAAAAGAATTTGATGATAATCAAATGATGGAAATAGCATTAATTGAAAATATTCAAAGAGAAAACTTAAATCCAATAGATGAAGCATTGGCTTATGAAAATATTATTAAAATATCTAAAATGACTCAAGAAGAATTTGCAAAAAAATTTGGTAAAAGTCGTTCACATGTTACAAATATGTTAGGATTATTAAATTTGCCTTCAAAAACAAAGAAATTAATAGAAGATGGTAAAATTAGTATGGGACATGCAAGATGTTTAAGCAAATTAAGCGATGTTGAAGAAATTTATCTTTTATCTGATAGAATTGTTAATGAAGGTTTAAGTGTAAGGGATCTTGAAAAAATTATATCAGAAGAAAATATCCCAAAAACAAATAAAATTGTAAAAAAAGAGAATAATAGAACTTATTCTATATTTGAAACAATTATGAGAGATAAGATTGGTACTAAAGTAAAAATTAATAATAAAAAAATTGAAATACCTTTTGATTCTGAAAAAGACTTAGAAAGAATACTTGAAATATTGGACATCAAAATAGAGGGAGAATAATATGAATTTTCTTGAAAACATTTGGACATTTTTTGCAAAAAAGGAAGTATACGGTTTAATATTAATTGTTTTTATATCATTAATTATTTATAATATTGGAAGACTTGTAATTTCTAAAGTAATTACTACAGGAAAAAACACTTATGATGCTAAGAAAAGGAAAACTGTAGTATCTATAATTGAAAGTGTTTATAAATATATTTTATTTGTAATAGTTATTTTTTTAACATTAGAATTATATGGTATAGATGCAAAAAGTATATTAGCTGGTTTAGGAATTGCAGGAGCTGTTATTGGTCTTGCTTTACAAGATACAATGAAAGATATAATCGGTGGAATTTCTATTATTATGGAAAATTATTTTGTTGTTGGAGATTTTATTACCATTAATGGTTTTACTGGCCAAGTAATAGAGTTTGGACTTAAAAGTTCTAAAATAAAAAATGTTAATGGAGAAGTATTAGTAATTTCAAATAGAAGTATAGATAAAATAGTAAATATTAGTCAAAAGAAAGCAAATTTAATTATTAATATTCCAACAGCATATGAAGAAAAGACAGCGAAAGTTGAAAAAGTTTTAAATGAAATAGTTGAAAAAATAAAAGAATATAAGTATGTTTTAAACGATTGTTCATATTTAGGAATATCTGAATTAGGTGCTTCTGAAGTGGTTTATACATTGAAAATAGAATGTAGTCAAGAACATCAATGGGAAGTAAAAAGACAAATATTAAAATTAGTTAAAGATACATATGAAAAGGAAAAAATAAAAATTCCTTATAATCAAATTGAGGTACACAATGGAGAAAATATATAAATTAAATGATACTGTTGTTATGAAAAAACCACATGCCTGTCAAACTAATCTTTGGAAAATAACAAGAGTAGGTGTTGATATAAAAATTAAATGTATCAATTGTGGAAGAGAAATAATGATGGGGAGATTGGAATTTCAAAAAAAATTAAAAAAAGTGATTGGTGAATAAGATGGAAATAAAAAAGATTAAAGAAAAAATGACTTTACATCCTATAATGGCCCTAATGATTTTAATAGTAATATCCATTTGTTTAAGTGGACTTTTTACTTTATTAGGTATACAAGGAAATTATAATAAAGTTAATGTTAATACTTTGAAATATTCAAACGAATTGATCAGTGTTTCTAATTTATTTAGTTTAAGTGGGATTAAATATATTTTTTCTTCTACGGTTTCAAACTTTGTATCATTTGTTCCTTTAAGTAGTTTGATAATAATTTTAATTGGATTAGGAGTAATGGAAAAAAGTGGATTTTTAAGAACTGTTTTTACATTATTAACTAAAAATTCAAAAAAATACTCTGTTACTTTTGTACTTGTTTTTATTAGTGTAATTGCAAGTTTAATAGGTGATTTATCATATATTATAATTATTCCAATAAGTGCATTATTATTTATATATGGTAGAAGAAATCCAGCAATAGGAATTATTTCATCATTTGCAGGATTAACTTGTGGATCTGGATTAAGTATTTTATTTACTAGTATAGATAGTTCATTATTAAATTATAGTTTACTTGGTGCTTGGACACTTGATAATAGTTATAATATAAGTACATTTTCATTTATAATTATAATGCTTGTTGCAGTGATATTAGTTACTACACTTATTACATTAATTACTGAAAGATATATTGCTAATAAAGTTGAAAGTTATAAATTTGAAGAAGATGAAGAAGAGTTTTCTATAGGCAAAAAAGAAAAAAAAGGACTTGCAATGGCAATAATTGCAGGTGGGGTTTATTTATTAATTTTTATTTATAATATAATTCCAAATTTGCCTTTATCAGGGAATCTAATAGATAAAACCCAAACTTTATATATCGATAAGTTATTTAGTTATGATTCATTTTTTAGTAATGGGTTTGTATTTATAGTAACTTTGTTATTTATTATATTAGGATTATTCTATGGAATAGGTGCTAAAACTATAAAAAATAATAAAGATTTATGCGATGATTTAGGCCATTCTCTTGATGGTGTTGGTAAAATATTAGTTTTATTATTCTTTGCTTCAACATTTATTAGTATTTTCAAATATACTAACATTGGATCAATTATTGTTGCATTTTTAGCAAATATATTAAATAGTGTGTCATTCTCAGGAATTCCTTTAATTATACTTTTATTTATTATTTCTGCATTAGCAACAATATTCTTACCTTCATCAATTGCTAAATGGGCTATAATTTCTGGTGTAGCTATTCCTCTTTGTATGAATAGTGGTATAAGTACAGAATTTGCACAAGTTATTTTTAGATTTGGTGAAAGCACAACGATGGGACTTACTCCAGTATTTGCATATTTTGTTATTTATTTAGCTTATTTAGAAAAATATAATCAAACAAACAAACCTATTAATCTATTTAAATCAATAAAATATCAAGTTCCTTATAGTGCAATGACATTTATTGTATTACTAGTAATATTAGTAATTTGGTTTATAGTTGGATTACCAATAGGTATTAATGGAGTATCTGTTTTATAAAATTACTTCTTTGAAGTAATTTTTTTATTGCTTTTTTTTAGTTTACAAAATATAATACTCATAATTGGTGGGGGAATTATGGAAAAAAACGCAATTATATCAAAATTTTTAAAAAATAATTATAATTATATAAGTGAAGATTTATTTGAAATATTAGAAAATTTAAAAGAAACAAATATGGAAGAATTAATCAAATCTTTTAAAAATCATGATGATGATTCAATATATTTTGAACAGTTTATTTATAAATGTTATGAAGTTAAAATAATGCTTGATAGAATGATGAATAAAAATTTTAAAGATAAATATGTAATTATTGAAAATACACATTCAAAAAAAGATGTGGAATTACTTAGTGAAGCATTCAACTTTTATACTAGTTTTTCCTTAATAGCTGATTATTGTAATAATATAGGAATTGATTCTTATTCAAAAACATTTTCAGACTATTTCATTGCATCATATGAATCATTAGATAAACTTTTAAACACAATATTATTGTATATGGATTTTTATCCAACTGCTTTTTATAATAATAAAATTAAAGAGTTGGTAAATTCTATTAATAAGTATAAAGCAAAAGAAAATAAGAAAAATGAAAAATATTTTCTTAATAATCTTAAATATGCTTATTCTGTTGGAGAGTTTCAATTGTTACTAGAATGTATAGTAGATTTTTATGTTGTTTCTGCTGATACTGATAGAATTATTGATGAAAAGTATCAATTGTTTATTGTTGAAATTATGGAAGAAGTAGAAAAAAGCTATTTGCCAGAAGATAAAAAATTAAAAATTGAGAATATGTATCAAGAATATTGCAATAATATGTTTAAATCAGAGGAAGTCTACCAAAGATTACTAGGAAATAATATCATTTAATGATATAATATCTTTGTTTGTTAGGAGTGATAATATGTCATTAAAAGCAGGAATTGTTGGTTTACCAAATGTTGGAAAATCAACTATGTTTAATGCGATTACTAAAAAGAATATATTAGCTGCAAATTACCCATTTGCTACTATTGAGCCAAATGTTGGTGTTGTTACTGTACCTGATTCTAGATTAACATTTTTATGTGATTTATATATGCCTAAAAGTACTGTTCCAACTACTTTTGAATTTACAGATATAGCTGGTCTTGTTAAAGGTGCTTCAAAAGGTGAAGGATTAGGTAATAAATTTTTATCTCATATAAGAGAAGTCGATGCAATAGTTGAGGTTGTAAGATGTTTTGATGATGAAAACATTATTCATGTTGAAGGACAAACGGATCCTATTAGAGATATGGACATTATAAATGTTGAGTTGATTTTAGCAGATTTAGAAATTATTGAAAATCGTATAGCAAAAATTCAAAAAAAAGCAGAAACTACAAAAGATAAAGAAGCATTATTAGAATTAGGTATTTTAAATAAATGCCATGAATGTTTAATGAGTAATAAAGCAATAAGACAACTTGGACTTTCTGAAGAAGAAATTCAAATTATTAGAGCATTTAATTTTATAACATTAAAACCTATTATTTATGTTGCTAATGTTAAAGAAGATGATGTGGTAATTGGAGAAAATCAATATACTAAAAAGGTTAAAGAGTACGCGGATGCAGAAAATGCTGGTGTAATAGTTATGTGTGCAAAAATGGAAAGTGAATTAGCAGAATTAGAAGAATCTGATAAAAAACTATTCCTTGAAGAATTAGGTATCCAAAGTAGTGGCTTAGATAAATTAATATTTGCAACATATAATCTTTTAGGATTACAAACATTCTTTACATCTGGTCCTGATGAATGTCGTGCTTGGACATTTAAAAAAGGAATGTGTGCAAAAGAATGTGCTGGTTTAATTCATAGTGATATTGAAAGAGGATTTATTAAAGCAGAAGTTACTTCTTTTACAGATTTAGAAACATATAAAGATGAAAAGAAAGTACAAGAAGCTGGTAAATTAAGAATTGAAGGCAAAGATTATTTAATGCAAGATGGAGATATCTGTTATTTTAGATTTAATGTTTAAGACTTTTTAAAAGTCTTTTTTAATAAAATATGATAGAATGTTATTGAAGGTGAAAAATATGACACGTACAAGATTTGCTCCGAGTCCATATGGATATATGAATATTGGAAATTTAAGAAGTGCTTTATATTCCTATTTAATAGCAATGCATGATAAAGGAACTTTTATTTTAAGAATAGAAGATACTGATCAAAAAAAATATTCTCTAGAATCTGAAAATTTTATATATTTTCTTTTAAATAAATTTGGGTTAAATTATACTGAAGGGCCTAAAGTTGGTGGAGAGTTTGGACCATATATTCAAAGTGAGAGATTAAATATATATAAAAAGTATGTAAATTATCTTTTAGAAAATGATTATGCATATCCATGTTTTTGCTCAGAAAATGAATTAGAACAAGATAGATTAGATGCAAAAATTAAAAATATTCATTATATGTATGATGGTAAATGTCGTAATTTATCCAAAGAAGATATTAAAAAAAATATGGAATTAAAAAAGCCATATACAATTAGACAAAAAATAAATAAAGAAGGAACTACATCTTTTCATGATGAAATTTATGGTGATATTACTATTTTTAATAATACTTTGGAAGATCAAATTCTATTAAAAAGTGATGGCATGCCTACTTTTAATTTAAGTAATGTAGTAGATGATAGTTTAATGAATATTACACATGTAACACGTGGTAATGAATATTTATCAAGTACGCCAAAATATTTACAATTATATGATGCATTTAATTTTGATACACCAAAATTCGTTCATTTACCACATATTATTAATAGTGATGGAACTAATTTAAATAAAAATACAAATAATTCAGATGTAATGACATTATTAAATGAGGGATTTTTACCAAAAGCAATTATCAACTATATTGCATTACTAGGATGGTGTCCAAAAAATAATAAAGAATTTTTTACATTGGAAGAATTAATTAAAGAATTTGATATAAAAGATATTAATAAATCACCTAGTAAATTTGATTTTGAAAAATTAAAATGGTTTAACTTACATTATTTGAAAGAAAAAAATGATGAAGAATATATTAATTATATTTTGCCATACGCAAATATTAAATGCACAAATGAAAATGAAACTAAATTATTAAAAGATATTTGCTTATTATATAAAGATCATATTTCATATGGTAAAGAAATTATAAATTATTTAAATATTTATTATAAAGATTACGTTAATTATGATAATGAAAGCGCAATATATTTGAAAAAAAATAGCAATTCAAAAGATATTGTAATTAAATTTATTACCATGGTTAATACATGTAATGAATGGTCAGAAGTAAATATTAATAATATTTTAAATAGTATTAAAAATGAATATAATGATATTAATTATTTGATGCCAATTAGAATAGCAGTTACAGGTACAACTAAGGGACCTGACATTCATAAAATATTATATTTAATTGGTAAAGATAAAATTACAAAAAGATTGGGATGATAAAATGAAAATTTTTAATAGTTTAACAGATAAATTAGAGGAATTTGTTCCTATAGAACCTGGAAAGATTAATATGTATGTTTGTGGTCCAACAGTATATAATTACGTACATATCGGGAATATGAGACCTGTTATAACTTTTGATATGGTATATAAATATTTTAAATACCTTGGTTATGAAGTTAAATACGCAAGTAATTTTACGGATATTAATCCTAAAATTATATCAGCGGCTAAAGAATTGGGAATTACAGAACGTGAAGTGGCAGATAAATTTATAGATGCCTATTTGCAGGATTTAAAAAATTATAATTGCTGTGAAATTGATTATCGTCCAAAGGTAATTGAAAATTTGGATAATATATATGATTTTATTTCAAAATTAATTGAAAAAGATTATGCTTATGTAGTTGATGGTGATGTATATTTTAGAGTTAGTAAAATTTCTGATTATGGGATTTTATCTAATAACAGTATAGAAGACTTAGAAAGTGGATCAAGGGTATCTATAGATGAAAAGAAAGAAGATCCATTGGATTTTGCCTTATGGAGAAAAACTACAGAGGGTGAACAATTTGATTCACCTTGGGGTAAAGGAATTCCTGGATGGCACACAGAATGTGTTGTTATGATAAATAGTATTTTTGGTAAAAACATTGATATTCATGGTGGTGGAGTTGATTTAAAATTCCCACATCATGAAAATGAAATTGCTCAAAGTATGGCTCTAAATTCAAATCATTTAGCAAATTATTGGATGCATAATGGACATATAAATGTTGAAGGAATAAAAATGAGTAAATCTTTAAATAATTTTGTTTTAGCAAAAGATTTTATTAAAGATAAAAATGCTAATATCGTAAAACTTGCAATGTTTAAAACTCATTACCGTCTTCCTTTTAATATCACGGATGAATTATTAGAAGAAGCTAAAATGCTTGATGATAAAATTAGAATGGCAATTAAACAAGGAATTGTTAAAATTTCTTTGGAAGATTTAAATATTGATGTCAATTTCAAGGATACTAATATTAATGAAATTATGGATGATGATTTTAATACACCTAATTTAATTACTTATTTATTAGATATTGTAAAAAAATTGAATAATGATATTAGACAAAAAAATGATATTTTAACTGATTTAAATATTATTTATGCAATTACTGATATATTAGGTTTAAAATATAATTTTAATAAATTATCTGAAGAAGATATAGAATTATATAATAAATGGCTTGGATATAGAGAATTAAAAGATTTTGATAACGCTGATATCATTAGAAATGAATTAATTAAAAGAGATATTATATAGTGGATAAAATAATAATTTATATAGATATAATAATACCATTACTGGCATCAATTATTATTTATTTTGTCTACTTAAAATTTAATAGAATCAATTGTATTAAAAAAATAAGTGGACAAGAAATAGCTCGCACAATACTAGATAAAAATAATTTACAAAATGTCTATGTAATTGAAGCATCTAATTCATTATATAGTAATTATGATGCAAATAGAAAGGTTATTCGATTAACTAAAAATATTTATAATAGTACTTCAATTTTTAGTGCTTCATTAGTATCAAATTTGTGTTTAATTGCAATAAATGATTCAAGTAATAATAAAATAGTAAAAATAACTAATCAATTGTTACCTGTTTTAAATATTATAAATCTATTGTCATTTTTAATGATTATTATTGGTTTAATATCTAATGATCTTTCACTAGCTTATTTAGGATTTGGTATTTTCTTTATTTCTTTAATATACGAAGTAGTAAAAGTGTTAATACAACTGGATAATCCAGTTAAATCATATGATTTATTAAAAAATAATAAATTAATAAAAAAATCTGAAGAAGATAATATTATTAATGTATTAAAATATTTAGTTATATTTGATATAGCAAATATAGTATTAAGAATAGTTAATAGTATTAAAGAATTAACAAATAAATAAATGGACAAATGTCCATTTTTTTGATTGAAATTCAATATTTTCCTACATTATATACATATAATAATAGAGGAGGATTATAAATGTTTGAAAATTTTGGACTTGAAATAAGTAAAATATTTAAAGATGCAGAGTTAATAAGATATGATTTAAGGCATCCTTATGTAGGGAGTGAACATCTTTTATTATCTATTTTAAAGAATAATAATGATGTAACAAATGTATTAAAAAAACATGGAGTTAGTTATTCTAATTTTAAAAAAGAATTGTTAAGAATTGTTGGGAGTGCCTCAAAATCTTATCAAGTTAATTTATATACCCCATTATTAAAAAGAGTAATTGAAAATGCTGTAGAGGATGCAAAAGAGGATAATAATGGAGTTGTAACAATAAGGCATATTATGATTTCAATGTTAGAAGAGGGAGAAGGAATAGGACTAAGAATATTATTATTGTTAGATGTTGATTTAGAAAAATTGTATAATGAATTAAAAAATAAAGTTAATATATCAGAAAATTTTAATATTGATAACGCTATTATTTTAAATGATACTGTAGATATGAATGAAAAAGTAATATGCCGTGATAAAGAAATAAATAGAATTATTGAAACTCTTTTAAGACATAAAAAAAATAATCCTATACTTGTTGGAAAAGCAGGAGTTGGTAAAACAGCAATAGTTGAAGAATTGGCAAGAATGATCAATTCTAATAAAGTACCAAGTGAATTATATAATTGTAAAATTGTCATGTTAGAAATGGGTTCACTTGTTGCTGGAACAAAATATAGAGGTGAATTTGAAGAAAAATTAACAAAAATAATTGAAAAATCTATAAGTAATAATCATGTTATATTATTTATAGATGAAATACATTCAATGGTTAATGCAGGAGCTGCTGAGGGTGCTATATCGGCTGCTGATATACTAAAACCATATCTAGCACGTGGTAATTTAAAAGTTATTGGGGCAACAACAATTGATGAATATAATAAATATTTTTTGAAGGACAAAGCGTTGAATAGAAGATTTGAAAAAATATTTATTGAAGAACCTACAATTTTGGAGACTAAAGAAATATTATATAATGTAAAAAAAGAGTACGAAAAATATCATGAAGTAATTATTACTAAAGAAAATATAGATGATATAGTAGATACTGCTAATAAATATATATATGATAAATGTAACCCTGATAAATCAATTGAATTATTAGATACAATATGTGCTAATGTAAAAATGAATACAATAAATGATAGCGTTGATAACGATGTTAATAAGCTTGATGAAATTATAAAATTAAAAAATGATAGTGTGAAAAACAAAGATTATTCTCAAGCAATGAAATATAAAATAGAAGAAAATAATTTAAAAGCTAATATAAAGAATAATAATAAAATCTCAAAAAATATAATATCTCATGAAGAAATATTAAAAGTAATTGAAGAAAAAACTATGATTCCTTTAATTGATAATGGGAAGAAATATTTAGAAATATCAGATGATTTATTAAAAAATATTTATGGTCAAAAACAAGCGCTTATAGACATAATTGATTATCTTCAATTTAAATCTAAAAATGTTAAATCACTTTTACTAATTGGTCCTAGTGGAGTGGGAAAAACAGAATGTGTTAAAAGAATTGGTAAATATATGAATTTTATTAAAATTGATATGAATGACTTTGTTTCGGAAAGTTCAGTATCTAAGTTGGTTGGTGTAAATGGTGGTTATATGGGCTATGATAATAGTTATATTTTTCAAGAAATAAGAGAAAAACCGTATACTTTGATTTTATTGGATGAGATTGAAAAAGCAAATAAAAAAGTACTTAATTTATTTTTAAATATTTTGGATGAAGGAAAAATTATTGATTCTCATAATGAAGAAATTAATTTTAGTAATTGCGTAATAATAGCTACTGGGAATATAATGCCTAAAAAAAATCTTGGTTTTGGTAAGAATAGTTTTAACTACGATTCATATCTTCCTAAAGAATTAATATCTAGATTTGATAAAATTATTAATTTTGGCTATTTAAAAAAAGAAGATATTTACAATTATATTAAAGATTCGACATCATTTAATGAAGAAGAAATAAATGAAATTATAGAAAAATCTGAATATAATAAATATGGTCTTCGTAATATTAAAAACCTAATCAGAGAAAAAAATTGTAAACAATTAAATTGATTATATATATTTATTTAAAATAAATGATATAATTGTTTTAGGAGGATTATAATGGAAAATAAATTAATGTCAAAAGTGTTTTTATGGATGTTCTTAGGTTTATTAGTAACATTTATTACAGGTTATGCAATCTCATTAAATGAAAAAATGTTAATTTCAGTTTTTAGTACTGGAACATATATTGTCTTTTCTATTTTAGAATTAGCTTTAGTAATAATATTATCAGCAAGAATCAAAAAAATGAAAGCTACAACATGCAAAGTTTTCTTCTTATTATATTCATTTGTAAGTGGATTAACATTTTCATCAATATTTATAGCATATAAAATTAGTTATATAATGAATATATTCTTGATAACTGCAGTTGTGTTTGGGATATTTTCTGCAATAGGTTACTTTACTAAAATTGATTTGACTAAAATTGGGACTTATTTAATGATGGCTTTATTTGGTGTAATCATATGTGCATTAATAAATGTATTTATAGGAAATGATACTTTTAATTTAATAATTTCATCAATTGTATTAATTGTGTTTATGGGTATTACTGCATATGATATTCAACGAATTAAAAATTTTAATTATGGATCTATTCCTGAAGATAATCTCGCCATTTATGGAGCACTACAATTGTATTTAGATTATATAAATATATTTTTACATTTATTAAGTATATTTGGAGATAACAATTAGTTATCTCTTTTATTTGGTATCATATACTTTATTGTAAGTTTATATTTACTTATATTTATTATTTTGCTATAATACTTGCGAGTATTTTAATACTCCTTGTTTCCAAAAAGGAAACCAAAAGACCATAAGGAGGTGTAAGAAAATGAGAAACTATGAAATTATGTTTATCGTTAAATCTACAATGGAAAGTGATCAAATTAAATCAGCTGCTGAAGCTATGAAAAAAATCATTTCTGATAATAAATCAAAAGTTGTAGAATTTAAAGAATTAGGCGAAAAAAAATTAGCTTATCCTATAAACAAAGAAGTTAGTGGATATTACTATGTAATGACTGTTGAAGCAACAGTTGAAGCTATTAATGAATTTGATCGTAAAGCTACTCTTGAAGAAAAAGGCGGAAGCTTAATCAGACATTTAACAATCAAATTAGATGAGGAGTAGAAATAATGAATAAAGTTATTTTAATCGGAAGATTAGCAAGAGATCCAGAAATGCGTACTACAAATAGTGGTATAAGCATGACTAGATTTACTATTGCTGTTAGTAGACCATTTAATGGTCAAGATGGCAATCAACAAACAGATTTTATTAATTGCATTACTTGGAGAAAACAAGCAGAAAATGTTGCAAAATATTGTGCTAAAGGTAGCCAAGTTGCAGTTGAAGGAAGAATTCAAGTTAGTAGTTATGATGCTCAAGATGGAACTAAGAGATATTCTACAGATATCGTATGTGATAATGTAACTTTCTTAGGAACAAAAGCAGGTAATACTAATTTTAGTAATGATAACTATAGTAATGCTTCTTCTAATGCACAAACAACTGATGTATCAGAGGATCCATTCAAAGATTTTGGAGAAGAAATTGCTTTAAGTGATGACGATCTACCATTTTAAGGAAGGAGAATAATTCATGGCTGAATTTTATAGAAAAAAGAAAAAGATTTGCCAAATGTGTGCTGGTAAAAGTGTTGATTACAAAGATGTAATGATAATTAATAAATATATCAACGAAAAAGGCAAAATAATGCCTAGAAGAATGACTGGTGCTTGTGCAAAACATCAAAGACATATTGCACAACAAATTAAATATGCAAGATTTATGGCATTAATTCCATACGTTAAATAATCTACTTTTTAAGTAGATTTTTTCTTTTGTTATTAATTGCAAATATTATTTTTCTATGATATTATGTATGTAGTCTATAATAAGGGAGTTGACTAATATGCAAAATGAAATTATTGCAAAAATTGATGCACTAGTTAAAATGAGTGATTCTACATCTGATATAAGTACTTTAAAGGTAGAATTAAGAGAAATAGAGTGCGATATTAAAGAAAAAAAATTAGAAATTAAGGAATTAAAATCATCAATGAATGATGATAAATATTTTGATGCTAGTGGAGAAATTGTCGATAAAAATATAGAAATATCTTTAACACATAAAATCAAATTATTGAAAAAAACTTTTGTTGATATTGAAAATCAATTGAATGAAGTAAAAGAAAAAGAAAATATTGTTTTTAATGATATTCAAAATACTAAAGATAATATATTAGATATAGAAAAATTTATTGAAGTTTTAAAAGCTAAAATTAAAAGCAAAAAAGAAAAAAATAATTTTGAAGAACTACTTAAAGAAAATGAAACTAAAATTAAAAAATATAAAAAATCTTTAGAAAAAATGAATAAAGAATATGAAAAAATTCAAGGCAAAATTGAAGTATTAAGTTTTTCAAAATCTGAAGTTGAAGAAAAAATTAATTCTGAATCTGATAAATTAAAAGAAACTAAATCTTCACTTAATAATAAAAGTGGTTATGTAGATATCGAATTAAAAAAACAAGATCAAGATAGATTAGATAGTTTAATCGATTCTGTTGTTGAACTAGAAAAAGAAAAACTAAATATTTTAAATGATCCTGTTATGGTTGGTGAAACAGCTAAAAATTATTTGATTAATGATGATAAAACTAGTTGCTTAAATAAACTTAAAGAATTGAAAAATGAATTAAATGAACTTCCTTATATGAATGTAGAAAATTATTCTTCTGATTCTTTAGATATTGAATTAGAAAATGCTGAAGCAAAAAGAGATGAGTTTGCTTCAATGATTAATACAAAGAATTATGAAAGTGTAGATGCTACTTTAATAAAAGATAGAATTACATTTAATAATTCTAAAAAAGATGATTTCAATAATCAAATAGAAACAATAAAAAATGATATTAAATTATTAGATAATGAAAAATTAGAAGATTTAAACAATAGAATTAATTATTGCGAAAATGAAGCAGCTTCTTTAGAAGAAAAAATTAAAGAATATCAAGAAACACTAAATAATATAGATAATACAAGTTCTAAAAAAGCATCATTACAAGCATCATTTGATAAAAAACAAGAAGAATTAGAAAATATTAAAATGCTATTAGATTCTTATAAAAAAGATAGACAAGAATTAATAGAAAATAGTTATGATATGGAAAATTCTGCTATTGAAAAACTTCTTGCTAAAATAGAATTAATTGATGAAGAAAATAATAAGTTAGATAAAATAATTTTATCTTTAAACAAAGCTAAAGATGTAATTGCTATTGAAAATGATAAAAAAGAATTGAAACACTTAAATGATATAGTTAAATCTATAAAAAGAAGAAAAACATTCAAAAGTTCTCCAAATCAAATGTGTGATGAAATTGAAATTTTGTTAGGAACTAGTGAAGATGAAAAAGTTAGTGATGAAATAGAAGATACTGAAATAATTAATCCAGAAATTAATTTAAGTGATTTAAATGTTTCAGAGACTGAAGAAAAAGAAACAGACAATATGGAGATAAATGATTCAGAATTTGAAATTCCTTCTATTGATATTGCAATGGATGATTTAAATGAACTTAAAGAAGAAACTCCTGTAATAGAAGAAAAAGAAAATGACGAAACAAAAATTGATATAGATCAATTACCTGTTATAGAAGATGAACTTGATGTTCCAATGGATAGCATTGATGAACCAGAAAAATTGAAAGTTATAAATGTTGAAACTTTAGATTCTAATGAAGAAAATGAATCACCAGATTCAGATTTCTTAATTGGAGATTATACTTCTGACGGAGAATTATAATGGGATTAAGTGTTAATACAATTATTACATTAGAAAATAATGAGCAATATGTTGTATTAAATGAATCATTATATGATGGAAGTAAATATTTTATGGTTATGGGAATGGATAACAATAAAGATATTATTCCTACAAAGGTTAAAATAGTAAAAGAAGAAGTAGTTGGATTAGATACATTTATAATTATTATTAAAGACACAAAGATGATTGCAAAATTAACAAAAATATTAAAGGAACAAGTATAATTGTTTCTTTTTTATTAAATTATTGATATTTTAGATTAATAATGGTAGAATAGTCTTATTAAAAAAGCAGTGATGATATCTTAAGTAGTTTTAACATACTAATTTAGAGAATGAATATAATAGCTGAAAATATTCATAGTTAAATGTTAATAATGAAATTCAAATATTTGAGCTTTTAATAGTATGTAGTGCTTTAAACTAAAAGAGCAAGTAAACCTTGAATTTGGGTGGTACCGCGGAAAAAATGTATTTCGTCCCTTACTATATTATTTAGTAAGGGACTTTTTTTATAGGAGGATAAAAATGAAAGAAAAATTAAATGAATTATTAAAATTAGCTGAAAGTGATATAAATAGTTGTTCAAAACCAGCAGATTTGGCAAATATTAAAGCAAAATATTTAGGTAAGAAAAGTGAAATATCTGCTATGATGGTTGAATTAAAAGATATGTCTGTAGAAGACAAAAAGATCTTTGGTAAAGAAATTAATGTTGTAAAAAATGAAATAACTTCAATGGTAGATAATAAAAATAAAATGCTTGAAGAAATAATGTTAAATGAAAAATTAACTAAAGAGAGTATTGATATTTCATTACCAGCTACTAAAATAACTTGTGGTTCTCCTAATGTTTTAGAAAAAATAGTAGAAGAAATAGAAGAATTAATGATGAGTATGGGATATGATGTTGTAGATGGTCCAGAGATAGAAGAGGATAAATATAACTTTGAATTATTAAATATTCCTAAGGGACATCCTGCTAGAGATGCTCAAGATACATTCTATATTAAAAATGAAGAAATCTTACTAAGAAGCCAAACATCTCCTGTTCAAGCTCGAGAAATGTTAAAAGGTGAAGGCAAAAAAGCAATTAGAATGATTTGCCCAGGAAAAACATATCGTCGTGATGATGATGATGCAACCCATTCTCATCAATTTATGCAAATAGAAGGATTACTTGTTGATAAAAATGTTAGCTTATCAGATTTAAAGGGAACTTTTGATTTAATTGCAAAAAAACTTTTTGGTGAAGATTGTATAGCAAGATTTAGACCAAGTTATTATCAATTTACTGAACCATCAGTAGAAACTGATATTTCTTGTTTTAATTGTCATGGTAAAGGATGTAGTATTTGTAAAAATACAGGATGGATTACTGTTGCTGGTGCTGGAATTGTTCATCCAAATGTCTTAAAAGCTTGTGGATATGATCCAAATGAATGGACTGGATTTGCTTTTGGTTTTGGTGCTGAAAGACTTGCAATGTTAAAATATGGAATAAATGATATTAGAACATTTTATACAACAGATTTAAGAGAAGTTAAAGTATTTGATAGAAAGGATGCTGAATAATGATTAGTTTAGATTGGATAAATGATTATATAGATATATCAAAAGAAGATTTAAAAGAATTAGCCGTAAAAATTACTAAAGCTGGTGTTAACATTGAAAAAGTAATCACAAATCATATAAACAATTTAGTAATTGGAGAAGTATTAGAATGTGAAATGCATCCTGATAGTGATCATTTACATGTTTGTAAAGTTAAAGTATCAGAAGAAATCGTTCAAATAGTATGTGGTGCTTCAAATGTTAGAACTGGAATAAAAGTAATAGTAGCATTACCAGGAGCTATTTTACCAGGAAATTTTGAAATCAAAAAAGGAAAAATTCGTGGAATAGAATCAAACGGAATGATTTGTGCATTATTTGAATTAGGATTAGAAGAAAAAAACGAAGAAAATTATAATAAAGGCATTCATGAGTTAGATGCTAATGCACCAGTGGGAGAAGATCCTATTAAATATTTAGGATTAGATGATACTATTTATGAAGTTGATATTCATAAACATCGTAATAATGATTGCTACTATCATATTGGTTTTGCCTATGAAGTTGCTGCTATTATTAATAAAAAAGTAACTTTACCTGAGAGCAAGTATGAGGAAATATCCGATGATATTAAGAATCATTTTAAATTAAGCGTAGAAGCAGATAAATGTCCTTATTATTTAGCTAAAATGGTTACTAATGTAGAAATCAAAGAATCTCCAGAGTTTATTAAAAAAAGATTATTAGCTGTTGGAATGCGTCCAATAAATAATGTTGTAGATATTTCTAATTATGTAATGTTAGAATATGGACAACCAATGCATTTCTTTGATAAAGATAAATTAGGAGATAGTATTGTTGTACGTAATGCAAAAGAAAATGAAGAAATTACTACATTAGATGGAAAAGAAAGAATTTTATCTGAAAATGATATAGTAATTACTGATGGAAACAAATCTGTTTGTATTGCTGGTGTTATGGGTGGAGAAAACACTGAAGTAACTAGTGATACTAAAAATATTTTAATTGAAAGTGCAATATTTGATGCAATTAATATTAGAAATACTGCTGCTCGTCTTAATTTAAAGAGTGAAGCTTCAATTAGATATGGTAAAGGTTTAAATTATGAATATACTCAAAGTGCAATAGATAGAGCATGCCATTTATTAGAAAAATATGCTAATGCTAAAATATTAACTGGAATTGTATCTTATGATAATTTAAAAAAAGATAAAAAAATAGTTGAATTTAAATCTGAAGAAATAAATAAAATGTTAGGCATTACAATAAAAGATGAAGATGTAAAAATTGAATTAGGCAAACTTGGATTTGATTATGAATATAATAATGGCTTATTCGTTGTTACTATTCCTAATAGAAGATTAGATATTGACCCAAATATAAATGATATTGCAGAAGAAATAGGAAGACTATACGGATATCATAATTTAGTATCAACATTACCTAGTGGTGAATTTAAATGTGGAGAGTATGTTGGTGACGTTAAATATAGAAAGATTATTTCTAAAAGATTACGTTCATTAGGATTAAACGAATCTAAAACATATACATTAGTATCTCCAGAAATGGCTAATTTATTTAAATATGAAGATAAAAATCAAGTTGTATTACCAAATCCTATGAGTATTGATAAGTCAGTTGTAAGAACATCTTTATTGCCTTCATTATTAAACGTTTATGAATATAATAAAGCTCGTAAAGTAAATGATGTTTTCTTATATGAAATAAGTAAAACATATGATATTGATTATAATGAAGATATTAAAGTTGCTTTATTAATTAAAGGAAATTATATAATAAATAACTGGCAACATAATATTATTAAAGCAGATTTTTATTTATTAAAAGGTATTATTGAAAATATTTTAGATTATTTAGGACTGAAAAATAGATATAGTTTTGAAACAGCTAGTCCAAGTGATTTACATCCTGGAAAGTCTGCTGTAATTAAATTAGATAGACAAAATATTGGAGTAATTGGAAGAGTTCACAATAGTTTAAACAAAGATGAAATATATGTAGCTGAATTGTCATTAACTAAGTTAATTACAAAGATTAAACCAATTAAATATAAAGAAGCATCTAAGTATCCTGAAATCACAAAGGATGTTGCCTTTGTTGTTAAAAAATCAGTTCCTGCATCAGATCTTATTTTTGAAATTAAAAAAGTAGGCGGAAGATTATTGAAAAGTATAGATGTCTTTGATGTATATACTGGAGAAAATGTTTGTGATGATGAAAAATCAATTGCATTCAATTTAATTTTCTCTGATGATAATAGAACGCTAAATGAAGAAGAAGTAATGGAAATATTTAATAATATTATTACAAGTGTTGAAACAAAATTTAATGCAGTATTAAGAAACAAATAAAAAAGATTATCATTTGATAATCTTTTTTTATATTTTAATTTCGCTTGTTTCTTCTTCTTCAACATTATCACATACAATATGGATTTTTAATGTATATATTTTATCTCTTTTTTTAGTTAATGTAACATAACTATCATCTTTATTACAAGATGCATAGTTTATAATTTTATCTTTTGAAATAATTTCTTTTTCAATAATTTCATTTAAAGATAAGGAATTAGAATCACCATTGTTTTTAGGAATATTTTTAACATTATAATATTTAATAATATTTTCTTTAATATACGTAATATTTGTATTAAATTCTGTTTCTTCTAATTCTTTTTTGTTATTTACATTTGTAGAAAATCTGGAAATGCAAAATATGAATACGAAGAAAAAAATACATATTATTAAAAATTCTACGATAATTAAAAATAATGACTTGCTTTTATCTTTGTTACTGTTTTTATTTTTATTAAATTTAGGAAAATTAAATGATGGAAAATCAATATTGATTCTATGCTTATTACCATTTTCGTACATTATTTTCATCCCCTTTTGAAATGACTCTAATATACTACAAAAGACCAAATTAGTCAATTATTTCATTGTTTTCATCAAATTCTACATTCAAAAATTTTCTGCTGGCTAAATAGTCACATAAATGAACAAATTTTTGATATCTAGATCTTGGAACTTCTAAAACTTCATTTCCTTGATAATCACAGTTCCATTGCCCCATATGACATTTGATGTTATCACATAACATTGTTATTTCTTCATCTGTTAAAGATAATTCTGATTTAAAACTCATTACATATTTACTCATTAAGATTGGATGATCAAAGCGAGTATACTTTTCGTTTGTTACGCCTTTTTTAAGACCATCATGCAATATTAAAGATAGTATTAGTATATCTTGTTCATCCTCAGTGAAAATCTTTTTATACATGTCTAAAACAAGCAATTCATGGGCTATCTTAACAGCTGCTTTTGTATGCTTATATAGTCCATCGCTACCTGTTGTATATTTGGGATGATATTTTTGAGTTGAACTAGCTGGTATTGTATAGAAATACTCAGGTATTTTTGCTACTAAATAAATACCAGCATTTTTAATTCTTTCATTTTTTATATAATTTAATTCTGTTTGAAACATAATATTTACTCCTTACATACATATAATAAATTATTTTTAATAATTATGCAAATATTGTGGTAAAATAAGTAACGATTGGAGTGATTACTTATGGATCAAATAGTAGTAAAAGGTGCAAGAGAAAATAATTTAAAAAATGTTGATATAACTTTACCTAAAAATAAATTGATAGTTATGACAGGAGTATCAGGAAGTGGAAAAAGTAGTTTAGCTTTTGATACTATTTATGCAGAAGGTCAAAGAAGATATGTAGAAAGTTTATCTGCCTATGCTAGACAATTTATTGGTAATACTGATAAACCTGATGTTGATTCTATAGAAGGGTTATCTCCTAGTATTTCAATTGATCAAAAATCAACCAATAAAAATCCAAGAAGTACTGTTGGAACAATTACTGAAATATATGATTATTTAAGATTATTATTTGCAAGAATTGGTGTTCCTTATTGTCCTAATCATCATATTCCTATTAAAAGTCAATCAATAGAAGAAATGACTAATAAAATAATGAATTTTGATGCTGGAACAAAAATAGAAATAATGGCTCCATTAATACGTGGTGAAAAGGGAGCACATAAAGAATTATTAGATGATTTAAGAAGTAAAGGCTATACAAGAGTTAGAGTTAATGGGACTGTTTATAGTTTAGATGAAGAAATAATTTTAGAAAAAAATAAAAAAGATACTATTGAAGTTGTTATTGATAGAGTTGTTGTTGAAGATGAAGAAAGAAGTAGAATATATGAATCTATAGAAGAATCAACAAGACTAGCAAATGGAATGGTTTTAATAAATGTTATTGGTCACGAAGAACTTATTATGAGTGAAAATTATGCTTGCTTACAATGTAATTATTCCATTGGTGAGTTAGAACCAAGAATGTTTTCTTTTAATGCTCCATATGGTGCTTGTAAGGAATGTAAAGGATTAGGAACTAAGTTATCTTTAAGTATTGATTTATTAATTCCAAATAAAGATAGAAGTATAAATAGAGGTGCTATAGTTGCTTTAAATATGGATCAAAATATGTATTTAACAGCATTACAAACAGTATGTTCTCATTATGATATTGATATGGATATGCCTATAGAAAAAATACCTAAAGATAAATTAGATATTATATTCTATGGTTCAAAAGAAGAATTAGATTTTAAATATGTTTCTAAAAATGGGAATATTAGATATACAAGAGATTTCTATGAGGGAATCGTTAATAATCTTGAAAGAAGATATATGGAAACTTCTAGTACATGGATTAGGGAATGGCTTGAATCATTTATGGTTGAGTGTGAATGTCCAAGTTGCCATGGAGCAAGATTAGATAAAAGTATTTTATCTATTTATATAAATAAGAAAAATATTTATGATTTAACTCAAATGAGTATTGAAGAATTAAATAAATTTATAAAAAATTTAAAATTAACTCCGGAAGAAAAAGGTATTAGTGATTTACTAATTAAAGAAATTGTTAATCGTTTGTCTTTTCTAGAAAATGTTGGTTTGAATTATTTGACATTGGCTCGTTCTGCAGCTACTTTAAGTGGTGGGGAAGCACAACGTATTAGATTAGCCACTCAAATAGGTAGTAAGTTATCTGGAGTTTTATATGTACTAGATGAACCAAGTATAGGATTACATCAAAGAGATAATGATAAATTAATTAATTCATTAAAAGAAATGCGTGATTTAGGAAATACATTAATTGTTGTTGAACATGATACAGATACAATGTTAGCAGCAGATTATTTAGTAGATGTTGGGCCTGGTGCAGGAACTGAAGGTGGAGAAATAATTGCCTGTGGAACACCAAAGGAAGTAATGGAAAATCCAAATAGTTTAACTGGAAAGTATTTATCTGGTAAAGAAAAAATAGAAGTTCCTAAAACTAGACGAAAAGGAAATAAAGAATTTATTGAAATAATAAAAGCTGAAGAGAATAATTTGAAAAAAGTAAATGTCAAAATACCTTTGGGAGAATTAGTTTGTGTAACTGGTGTTTCTGGTTCAGGTAAATCTTCACTTATTAATGAAGTGCTTTATAAAGCAGCTAGAAAAGAAGTATATAATTCAAAAGATATTCCTGGTAAGTGCAAAGAAATTAAAGGTTTAGATAAACTTGATAAAGTGTTTCAAATTTCACAGGATGCAATAGGAAGAACTCCAAGAAGTAATCCTGCTACATATATTGGTGTATTTGATGATATAAGGGATCTATTTGCTAGTATGAAAGAAAGCAAAATGAGATCATATACAAAAAGTAGATTTTCATTTAATGTAAAAGGTGGAAGATGTGAAGCTTGCCAGGGTGATGGTGTTAAGAAAATAGAAATGCATTTTTTACCGGATGTTTATGTTCCTTGTGATGTTTGCCAAGGTAAAAGATATAATAGAGAAACTTTAGAAGTTAAATTTAAGGATAAAAATATTTCTGATGTATTAAATATGACAGTTGCTCAGGCTGATGAATTTTTTGATAATGTTCCAAAGATAAAAGAAAAATTAGATGTTCTAATGGATGTTGGATTAACTTATATATCTCTTGGACAAAGCGCAACTACACTAAGTGGTGGTGAAGCTGGAAGAATTAAATTAGCAAAAGAATTACAAAAGAAAGCAACATCTCATAGTTTATTTATTTTAGATGAACCAACTACTGGTCTTCATACACATGATATTAAAAAGCTATTAGTTATATTAAATAGAATTGTTGATAATGGTGATACTGTTGTTGTTATCGAACATAATTTAGATGTAATTAAAGTTGCTGATTATATTATTGATTTAGGACCTGAAGGCGGTAACGGTGGTGGAACAATAGTTGCTTGTGGAACACCTGAAGAAGTTGCTAAAAATAAAGATTCTTATACTGGAGAATATTTAAAGAAAATATTATAAAAAAAAACAAAATGATGATTCATTTTGTTTTTTAATGTAATAATAATAACATTGCAGTTATAGTTCCTAGTGTTAATGTAGTAATTAGCACTAAAATTGTTCCAATTACAGATCCAGTAGATTTTGTTCTTTTTAATTTTAAATCGCTATTTAATTTTTTTGAATCTGTTATATTTTCTAAGTCAGATTTTAAATTAAATAATAATTCTTTTTCTTGATTAATTGTAACAAGCTTTGAATCGCTATTATTTTTAATTTCTTCAATTTGTTTAATATATTCTTCTCTGTTTTCATTTTTAATATTCTTTGTTAAAGTTGTGGGAATATTAATTAAAAGATTTTTATCTGTATCAACTTTTTGTATTTGATCAAAATTTCTAACATAATTGGCTCTATTTTGTTCTTCAGTTTTTTCAATATTTGCTAATTTTTTTTCTTCTAATAATTTAATAAATTCTTCATATTCTTCTTCTCTATTAAAATCAATTTTTTTGGTTTTAGCGAATGTTTTAATAATTATATTTTTATTTTGACTTTCAAATTTTGCATTTAAATAATTTGCTTTTAATCCTAAATTTGATGAATAAGACTGTATCATATTTTTAGCACGTTCATTAATTGAACCAATTTTACTTTTAATAGTACTAATAGGTTGAACTTTAGTAATGTCAAAATTTAATATTCTTTCTTCTTGCAAATTACGTTTTTGAATTAATTCTTCTTTTCTTTGTTCAATTTCAGAATTGTTAGTTAATTCATCTTGAACTCTTTTTTCTTCGAGAGAATTTTTTTCTATTATATTAAAATGCTTGTATACAAAAATATTTTCATTATTATCAATTTTATTAAAATTATCTTTAAGCTGATTTTTTCTATTAGTAGCAATTGTTCCTAATTTACTTTTATCAATATCAACTTTCAAGATGTTTTTGTATGATTTAGCAATAAATAATAATATTTTATTTTCTTTTATCTGACGATTTAATTCTTTTCTTTGCTCAATACTTTTTTCAATTACTTCAGAAGCACTTGCAATAGCTAAATCAGATTTCTCATTATCAATCATGAATACTCAACCTTTCTTTTATTTTAGCATTTCTTTAATTAATTCAATAATTTCTGTTTTTTCTTTAGGGTCTTCAATATCTATTAAGCGGTCATTGCCGTTTTCATCGATTATAAGTCTAGAAGCATATAAGTCACTTGTATTGTCATCTTTATCAATAGTATAAACAGCATATTCAATATCATTTTTACTAAAAACACTTAATAATTCTGCTTCTTTTATTTCTCCCTTTTCATTTTGAATTTTTATAATTTGCTTTGTATCTTCCATGTCTTCCTCCACTTATTCTATTATTCATATTATCATAATTTTATTGCATTATCAATAATTTTACTTAAATCTTTGGACATGCTATAATATATAAGAAAGGTATGTGATCTTATGTCTAAGTACGCATTTACTATTGGGAATTTTTCTATTCGTTGGTATTCTATTATGTTATTAATAGCAGTTGTTTTAGGAGGATACATTTTATTTAAGGAAGGCAGAAAATTTAATTTTAATCGAGATTTTTTATTTAATTTGTTTTTTTGGGTTATTGTCTTTGGATTTATAGGTGCAAGAACATATTATGTTATCTTTAATTTTGAATTATATGAAAATGATTTAGTATCTATATTTAGAATATGGGAAGGTGGTCTTGCAATTCATGGAGGAATAATCGCTGGATTAATTACTTTAATTATTTATTGTAAAAAATATAATGCCAGAATTTTTAAAATTACTGATATGTGTTGTATTCCACTTATTTTGGGGCAAGCTATAGGTAGATGGGGTAATTTCTTTAATCAAGAAGCCCATGGTGCTGCTATTTCATATGCTAAATTAAAAAGCATGCATATTCCTGATTTTATTATTAATGGTATGAATATTGGTGGAATCTATTATGCACCAACATTTCTTTATGAATCAATATGGTGTTTATTAGGAGCAATAGTTTTATTGATTGCTAAGAAATTCAAATATTTAAAAGTTGGCCAACTTACTTCAATTTATTTAATGTGGTATAGTGTTGGAAGATTTTTTATAGAAAATCAAAGAACAGATTCATTAATGTTAGGTGGATTTAAGGTTGCTCAACTTGTTTCAGTATTAATGTTTGTAGTTGGATTATTTGCTTTTATGATTTTAAGTAGAAGAAGTAAATTTGAAAATTTATATAGTGAAACTAATGCTGATGAAATTAGATTTTAGGTGATAAAGATGTATGATTTAATAATAATAGGGATGGGAATTTCTGGAATTAGCGCAGCCATTTATGCTAAAAGAAATAATTTGAAAGTTTTAGTTCTTGAAAAAAATGTTCCTGGTGGTCTTTTAAATAAAATAAATGTTGTTGAAAATTATCCAGGATTAGGGGAGATTAAAGGACCTGATTTATCTTATCATTTATTTCAACAATTTAATGATAATAAGATTGAATATAAAATAGAAGAAGTAAAACAAATTGTTTCAAAAGAAGATTATAAAGAGATAGAAACAAATAAAACTGTTTATCAAACAAAATTTATAATTATTGCTACTGGTAGAGTGCCTAGAAATTTAGGGCTAGAAAATGAAAAAAAATTAATCGGTAAAGGAATAAGCACATGTGCTTTATGTGATGGTAATTTATATCGCGGTAAAGATATTGCCGTTGTTGGTGGTGGCAATAGTGCATTAGAAGAAACTATCTATTTATCAAAGTTAGTGAATAAAATATATTTAATTCATCGTAAAGACTGCTTTAGTGCTGAAGATAAATTAATTGATGAAGTAAAAAAATTAAATAATGTTGAAATGCTTATGAATACTAATATTGTAAGTATAGAAGAAAAAGAAAATAAATTGGATACAATTTGTTTAGACAATGGTCAACAAATTTCAGTATCAGCTTTATTTGAATATATCGGCTATGTACCAGCAAACGACTTTACAAAAGATCTAAATATTATAAATGATAAAGGATACATAGAAGTAGATAATAACTATGAAACTAAAATAAATAATATTTATGCTGTAGGTGATAGTATTGAAAAAAAGCATTACCAATTAATTACTGCTGCAAGTGAAGGCGCATCAGCTGCAATAAATATAATTTCTAAAATGTAGTTATTGAAAGAGAAATAAAATTGTTTTATAATTTTATTAGATAAGAATATAGAGCTATCTATATTTTTTTATGGAGGAAAATATGAATGAAAATATAATAAAAGATTTAGCAGGAAAACTTAGTATTAAGACTACACAAGTTGAAAGTGTATTAAAGATGTTAAGCGAAGGATGTACAATTCCCTTTATTGCTAGATATAGAAAAGAAGCAACTGGGTCTTTAGATGAAGAACAAATAAGAACTATAGAAGCTGAGTATGCTTATTTGCAAAACTTATTAAAAAGAAAAGAAGATGTTATTAGATTAATAGAAGAAAAAGAATTAATGACAGAAGAATTAAGATTAAATATATTGTCTTGTAATAAATTAAATGAAGTAGAAGATTTATATCGCCCATTTAAAGAAAAGAAAAAAACAAAAGCAAGTGAAGCTATTAATGCAGGATTAGAACCACTTTCAAAAATGATTATGTCTTTCCCAACGCAAGGGTCTTTAAATGATATGGCAAAGAAATTTATTAGCGATAAAGTAGTAACTAGTGATCAAGCTTTAGAAGGGGCTGGATACATAATAGCTGAATGGATTAGTGACAATGCTTTCTTTAGAAAATCTATTAGAAATAATATTTATAATAATGGATTTATAGCATCTAAAGTTAAAAAGAATGCAGAAGATCCTAAAAAAACATATGAAATGTACTATGATTTCTCTGAAAAAATTAAATATGCGAAACATTATCGTATTTTAGCTATGAATCGTGGTGAAGATGAAAAAATATTAACTGTTGGATTAACATATGATATTGATAATATTACTTCTTATTTAGAAAGTAAGTTAATTAAAAATAATGAATCTTTTGTATGTGATTTTGTTAAATCTGCTATTAAAGATTCTTTAAAAAGACTAATATTACCATCTATTGAAAGAGAAATAAGAAGTGAAATAACTGAGAATTCTGAAGAAAAAGCAATAACAACGTTTGGAGTTAATTTAGAATCTTTATTATTAACTAGACCAATTAAAGGAGCAGTTGTTTTAGGTTTTGATCCAGGATATGTTAATGGATGTAAATTAGCAGTTGTTGATGAAAGCGGAAAATATTTAGATTCTTTAGTTATAAAACCTTTTTTGAATAGTAATAATCAATCAACAATTGAACAATGCAAATTAATTGTTAAAACATTAATTGATAAATATAAAGTTGATATTATTTCTATAGGAAATGGGACAGCATCTAGAGAATCAGAAAAATTTTGTGCAGATTTAATAAAAGAGTTTAATTTAAATTGTAAATATATAATAACTAGTGAAGCTGGTGCATCAATTTATTCGGCTTCAAAACTTGCAATTGAAGAATTCCCGGATTTAACAGTTGAAAAAAGAAGTGCAGTTTCTATTGCTAGAAGACTTCAGGATCCATTATCTGAACTTGTAAAAATTGATCCAAAAAGTATTGGTGTCGGAGAATATCAATACGATGTTAACCAAAAGAAACTATCTGAGCAATTAGATTTTACTACATCAAAAGTAGTTAACCAAGTTGGTGTTAATATAAATACTTCATCAAAAAGTATATTAAAATATATTTCTGGTTTAACAAAAACTACTATTGATAAAATATATGATTATAAAGAAAATAAAAAAATAACTTCTCGTGAAGAAATTAAAAATATTAAAGGAATTAGTTCTAAAGTATATGAACAATGTATTGGTTTCATAAGAATTCCTGATGGTATAAATCCTTTAGATATAACTGGTATTCACCCAGAAAGTTATGATATAGCAACAAAACTATTAAAAGAAGTTAATCTTGATATAAAGAATATTAATACCAGTGAATTTAAAGATACTCTAGCTGAAATTAATGTTGATGATATGGTAAAAAAATTAAATAGTGATAAATATACTATTGAAGATATAATTAAAGAATTACAAAAGCCTGGACTTGATCCTCGTGATAATTTAGTGGCACCAATATTGAAAAGTGATATCTTACATATCGAAGATTTAAAGGTTGGAATGGAATTAGAAGGAACTGTTAGAAATGTTGTTTCTTTTGGAGCATTTGTAGACATTGGATTACATGATGATGGTTTAATTCATATTTCAAAATTAAGTAAAGAATTTGTTAAAGACCCTTCAGATATAGTTAAGGTTGGAGATATAATTAAATGCTATGTAGCCGATGTTGATTTAAAAAAAGAAAAAGTCTTTTTGAGTTTAATTAAATAAAATGATATAATATTTATCAGGAAGAAATGATAGAATGAAAAAAGGCTTAAG
Organism: uncultured Muribaculaceae bacterium; assembly: GCA_964533935.1. GTDB lineage: Bacteria > Bacillota_I > Bacilli_A > RF39 > UBA660 > RUG14121. The sequence goes on from CAZHOG010000008.1 coordinate 39,611, forward strand.
TCTATTAATATATTACTATTTTTTAATCCTATTTTTAGAAGTTTGCAATAAAATATATGTATTCAAACATTTAAATATAGGATTATTTTTTACATGTTTATTTATAGCTTTACCAGCATTGATTCTTTATGGAATTACTAAATTATTTAAAAAACATAAGCATCAATATATCTTTTCTATTATTGCATCTTTAATTATTATTATATTTTTTATTAGTAATTATTTATATTATGATCTATTTTCAGTGCCTTTTTCAATAAGTACTTTATCATTAGCTAATCAAGCTGTAGATTTTTATACCATTGTATTTGAATCTATATATAATAATTATTCTTATATTATAATGACTTTTATTCCATTCATTATATTTTTAATTAGTCATAAATTATTCGACTTTACTAATTATTATTATAAATATTCTAAAATTATTATTTCAATAATAATTATGTATGTTATATCAGTTTTAGTTTTTCTGCCATTTAAGGATAGTGCTTATAAATATTATTTTGAAAAAGATAATATGATTGAAAGTATTAATTATTTTGGATTAATAACTGGTAATCGGTTAAGTATTCAAAGATATATATTTGGTTTTGATGAAAAGATAGTTACTTCAAATAATGCCAATACAGTTACTGAATTACCAGTTGATATTAAAACAAATTCTTTAAATATTGATTTTAATAAATTAGTTGAATCTACTGAAAATGAAGAAGAAAAACAATTATATAATTATTTTTCACAAGAGATTCCAACCAATCAAAATGACTACACTGGTATGTATAAAGATAAGAATTTAATATTTATTTTAGCTGAAGGATTTAATAGTATTGCGGTTGATCCAGTTTTGACTCCAACATTATATAAATTATCGCACACTGGTTTTGTATTTAATAATTATTATTCACCAGTTTTCTTAAGTACTACAGGTGGAGAATTTCAAGCAACAACTGGTTTAATACCAACGCAAGATATATTAAGTTTATGGCGAAAAAATAATCCAACATTCTCTTATGCTTTAGGAAATTCTTTTGGTAATATTGGGTATAAAGCAAATGCATTTCATGATTGGACATATAGTTATTATAAAAGAAATATTACAATGCCTACTTTAGGTTTTACAAATTATATGGGATGTAAAAATGGTATGGAAGAATTAATTGATTGTTCTTGGCTACCGAGTGATATTGATTTAATGAATGCAACTGCTGATAAATATATAAATGAAGAAAAATTTGTGACATATTATGTCTCTGTAAGTGGACATGCACCTTATAATTTTACTGGTGGAAATAAAATTTCTATAAAAAATAAGTCTTATGTCGAAAATTTAAATTATTCTGATTCTGTTAAAGCTTATTTGGCTGCTCAAATAGAATTTGATAGAGCTATGGAAACTTTAATAAATAAATTAAAAGAATCTAATAAACTTGATAATACAGTAATAGTTATAACAGGTGATCATTATCCATACACATTATCAACAGATGAGATTAATGAAATATCTAATTATGAAAGAGATGAATTATTTGAAGTAAATCATAGTAATTTGATAATTTGGAATAATAATGATGATGTTATTAGAACGGTTGATAAAGTTGGAAGTCAAATTGATGTTTTACCAACAATATTAAATTTATTTGGAATATCTTATGATTCAAGAATGATAATTGGGAATGATATTTTAAGTGATAGTGAAGGTTTAGCAATATTTTCTAATCATAGTTGGATTAGTGATTATGGGAAGTATAATGCTGGAACTAATAAATTTGACAAAACATCAGATTTAAACATTACTGAAGATTATGTAAATAATATGATTAATAGGGTTGACAATAGTTTTGCTGTTAGTAAAATGATATTAGAAACAGATATATATAAGAAAGTATTAGGTGATAAATAATGTGTGGAATAGTTGGATTTGTTAATGATAAAAAAAATAAAAAACAATTAATTAAAAATATGGCTACAAGAATTGCTCATCGTGGTCCAGATGCAGAAGGTTTTTATGTTGATGATTATGTTGCTTTAGGTCATAGAAGATTATCAATAATTGATTTGAGTGCTGGAGCACAACCAATGTATAATGAAGATAATAATCTGGTAGTAGTTTTTAATGGTGAAATATATAATTATGTTGAACTAAAGGCAGAATTATTAAAGAAAAAACATAAATTTGCCACAAAAAGTGATACTGAAGTACTACTTCATGGATATGAAGAATGGGGAAATAAGTTGCCTGAAAAACTTCGTGGTATGTTTGCTTTTGCAATTTGGGATAAAAAAAATAAAACTTTATTCTGTGCAAGAGATAATTTTGGTATAAAACCATTTTATTATTATCAAAATAATGATACTTTTATGTTTGCATCAGAAATAAAATCTTTTTTAGAACATCCTGATTTTAATAAAGAATTAAATAAAGAAATAGTTAGAGCATATTTATCATTTAGTTTTACTCCAACCACAGAAACTTTCTTTAAAAATGTTTATAGATTAGATCCTGGATATTCACTTACTGTTAAAGATGGTGTAGTAATAAAAGAAAGATTTTATACAATTGAATTTAATGAAAAAAATAAAAGCTATGATAAAGCTGTTGAAGAAATCAGTAGTATTATAAAAGATTCAGTTAATCATCATATGCTTAGTGATGTTGAAGTTGGATCATTTTTATCAAGTGGTATTGATTCATCATATTTAGTTGCACTTGCAAAACCAGATAAAACATATACTGTTGGTTATGATATTCCACAATATAATGAAATCAATTATGCTAAAGATTTAACGGATAAATTAGGTATTAATAATACTAGTAAAAAAATAAGTAAAGAAGAATATATGAAAGTTATTCCAAAGATTATGTATCATATGGATGAACCATCTGCTGATCCAGCAGCTGTTGCATTATACTTTGTTTCTAATTTAGCAAGTAAAGATGTAAAAGTTGTTTTATCAGGAGAAGGTGCTGATGAATTCTTTGGTGGATACAATACATATCGTTCTTATATTGAATATCCATTTTATAATAAAATCCCATTCTTTATTAGACATGCTATTGCTAAAGTTGCTTCATTATTTCCAGAAGTAAGAGGATTTAATTTTTTAGTTCGTCGTGGAATGACATTAGAAGATAGCTATATTGGTGTAAATAGGGTATTTGGAAAAAATGAATTAAAGAAATTTTTGAAATTAGATAATCAAAAAACTAATCAAGAAATAACTGCACCTGTTTATGAAGAACAAAAAGGTAAATCTGATATTGTTAAAATGCAAGCTATTGATATTAATTTTTGGTTAATAAAAGATATTTTACAAAAAGCTGATAGAATGACTATGGCAAATTCTTTAGAAGGTCGTGTACCATTTGTTGATAAAGAAGTCTTTAAAGTTGCTTCAAGTCTTCCTTTTGAATATAAAATAAATAATGTTACTACAAAAGTTGCATTGAGAGATGCTGCTAAAAAAGATATACCAAATGAATCATATAAAAAGAAGAAATTAGGTTTTCCAGTTCCTTTAAGAAATTGGATGAGAGATGATGATTTATATAGTAATATTAAAAATACTTTTGAACAAGATTATGTAAAAGAATTTTTTGATCAAAAATATATAATAAAATTATTAGATGATCATAAAAATCAAAAGAAAGATAATTATAAAAAAGTATGGACTATTTATTGCTTTTTGAAATGGTATCAAATATTCTTTCTAAATGAGAAAGTAGCTTAAAATGAAAAGATATAAAGTTGCACGAAGAATATTAATTTTCTGGTGTTTATTTATTGGTATAGGGGCTTTATTTGGTTCTAGTTGCATGATAATTAATCCATCTGGTGAACTAATAGGAATGAAAGGAATGCTTCCATATTTTCAAGTATTACCTTTTAGCAGATATCTATTTCAAAATTTATTATTTTCTGGTTTTGCACTTTTAATTGTTAATGGAATAACAAATATTATTGCAAGTATTTTACTTATAAAACATAAAAAAATTGGCATTATTTTGGGCGGTATTTTTGGAGTAACTTTAATGATGTGGATAACTATTCAATTTATTATATTTCCATTTAATATCTTATCAACATCTTATTTTGTTTTTGGATTGTTACAAGCTGTAACTGGTTATGCATGCTATATATTTTATCAACAAAGTTTATTCTCAATAAATGAGAGTGAATATAAAAATATAGGCGAAAATAAAAAGGAGATAGTAATATATTTTTCTAGAATGGGATATACAAAAAAAATTGCACTTGAAGAAGCTAATAAAAGACACGCAGAAGTTATAGAGCTTTCTACCAATGAACATACTAAAGGCACAAGTGGATTTTGGTGGTGTGGTAGATTTGGAATGCTTAACAAACCAATGGTGATTAATGAAATTGATTTGAATTTAGAAGATTATGACAAAGTTATTATTGTTTCTCCAATTTGGGTGTTTAAAGTTTGTTCACCAATAAATGACTTTTGCAATAAATATTCTGGTAAAATAAATAATGTTGAATATATATTTACTCATTATATGAAACATTCATTTATTAAAGAAGCTGACAAATTAGATAATATTTTAGAAATAAAAAGAACTAAGTTTATTAGTATATGCGTAAGAATTGGTAAAGTAGTGAAAAAAGAAGAATATTAACTTCTTCTTTTTATTATGTTAGTGTATAATTGATTTGGTGAAGTATATGACAGATTATCTTTATGATATTAAAATAGCAATTTTTGTTTTCCCAGTAGTTGCATTTTTAATTACAATTCCTTTTATATTAATTAACTATCATAAGTATGGTTCAATAAATTTTTTGAAAACCATTTTAATTTATTCATTTGTTTTATATTTAATATGTGCATATTTTTTAGTAATTTTACCATTACCAGAAAAAGAATTTGTAAATTCATTAACAACTCCAAGAACGCAACTTATTCCTTTTGCATTTATTCTAGATATTATAAAGAATTTTAGTTTTAATTTATCATTTATTAAAACATCATATGTTTATGTTCCATTATTTAATATATTATTAACTATACCATTCGGAATATACTTAAGATATTATTTTAAATGTAGTTTTAAAAAGACAGTTCTTTATACATTTTTATTAAGTTTATTCTTTGAATTAACACAATTAAGTGGACTATACGGTATTTATTCAAGAGGATATCGATTATGTGATGTTGATGATTTGATTCAAAATACTTGCGGAGGATTTTTAGGGTATTTCTTTGGAGGAATCGTAATGAAATTTATGCCTTCGATTGAAAAGATAAATGATGATGCTTTAGACAATGGTAAAAAAGTTTCAGGATTTAAAAGATTTACCTCATTAACTTTAGATTTATTTATATCAACATGTACTTTTTTAGTAGTATCTATTTTTTGGGATAATAAATATTTATTGAGAATAATTATTGGATTATATTTTATTGTTACACCTATTATATTAAAAGGTACTTTAGCACAAAAATGGTTGAATTTAAAAGTTGTTGATAAAGAAGGTAATTTTAGTATTATTAAGATTTATTGGAGATATTTAATTTTCATAATAATATATATATTGATTCCATTTGGAAGTATTTACTTAATAAGTAAGTTTTATAATGATAATACAATTATTGGAATAATATTATTGTGTTTAACAGGTATATATTTAATAATTTATATGATTTCATTTATAAAATATTTTTTCACAAAAAAAGAAATGCTTTATGAAAAAATATCTAAAACAAAACTAATAAGTACTATAAAATAATATTTAAAAGATCAATTAAACAGTGGTCTTTTTTTATTGCTGATATTTAATTAATACATTATAATTAGTAGGTACCTACCTAAGGAGTGTTTCTATGGAAAATGTCGGACAATTAATTAAACAAATATCTAATAAATTAATTTGTGATTTAAATAATAATTTAAAAAAATATGATATTACTTTTTCTCAAGTTCAAGTAATGCTTGTTATAAAAGAAAATGACAATTTTATTTGTCAGAAAAAGATTGCTACAGAATTACATATCAATCATACATCAGTTATTGATATTTTAAAAATTTTAAATAGAAAAGGTTTAATATCAACTGTCAATAGCAAAGAAAATTTAAAGTTGACAAATATTTCTTTGACATCCAGTGGTTTAGATATACTGAAAAAAATGGATTTTGGTAAGGATAAAACAGAGGAAATGATTGCTTCTACTTTAGGTTTTAAATCAACTCAAGAAATGTTAAATAAATTTAAGTTAGTGCTAATATAAGTGCTATAAAAGATGAAAATAAATATAGTATTTTTTCGGGATTTATATTAGGAGCCATTACTGGAATGTTAGTTTTAGGCATTGTAGTATTTAACATTGATAATTATTTGAATTTTATGAATGTAAATACAAAAATTTATAAAGTATTTGCAATATATGCAATAATTCAATTATTTCTGCAATTATTATTAAATTTATCTCTATGCAAATTATATTATGAAAATAAAAATAAAATGGCAAACAAATATAGTTTTGGCTTTAATTTAATTAATTTTTCTTCTTTAATTGTTATGAGTTTACTAACTAAAAATCAAATAGTAATAGTGTGTATTTCATTAGTAATTACAAGTCTTTTTACTGTAATAATGATTTATAAAATAATAGAAAAAACACATTTTAGAATTAATTTGAAAAATTGCATTAAATATGATTCAGTAGCATTATTTGCATATTTAAGTATGTTTATGATTTATTTGCTTGGTTTTAAAAATGCATTTAATTTTGGTGAGAAGTACATATTAGCAATATCTTTTGCAACCTTAATAACAGATTCTCAATGGGATATGTCTTATGCTATAAAAATAGTATCGCAGATTGATATTGCTAAAAAGAATTTTTCTTATAAAGAACATATCAAAAATAGTAGAAAATTAGTATGTATATTAATTTTATCGACATTAATTATGGGATTAATTTTATACCCTAGTTATAAAACTGAGTTAAGTGCAACAATGATTATTACATCTGTTGAATTGATTTGCTTGTTCTTTTATCCAATATATATTACAAAACTTACATTTATTCAATTAGAATATTCTGCTTTAAAAGCGACTCTTACCAAACAAATTGCAAATTTATTAAGAATTTTTTCTTCATTTATATATTCACCATTTTGTACTAGTATAGGATTGATTATTTCAGTAATTTATCAGTTGCTATCGACCGATTATATAATTAGAAAAAACAAACTTAATATGGAGATAATAAATGACAAAATCAATTGATATTTCAAGTTATATTACTAATGTTATTTATATAAAGGTGGTTGGATTTCACTTCGTGATAGGATACCATTATAATGATAATTTTTTTAAAAATTAAATTCAGTGTAATTTCTGAGTAAACAGATTTAATATAACCGTATAAAATAATCATTTGTTATTTCGGAAAAATAATTGTGAATCGGAAATAATAAATAATAGATTTAAAAATGAAATTATTCTAAAATAGAACTGAGGTGTCTATGAAAAAAAGACAAGAAGTATATGACTTATACTGGTATTTTGCTTATGAAAGACAGAATATTTTTATAAAGAAAAAAAACGGTAAACCTGCGCCTTGGACGAATGATCCTATTCTTCAAGAATATAAATTTTGTAATAGTTATCGAGTTAATGATAGGGTTAGTCAATATTTGCTAAAAAATGTTATTTATAATGGTAAAAAGTATTCAACTGAAGATATGATTTTTAGAATATTATTATTTAAGTTATTTAATAAAGAATCAACTTGGGAATTACTATTAGATAATTTTGAAGATATATCTTTAAAAAACTTTAATATAAATAAATATTCTGTAGTTTTGGAAAATGCTATATCTAATGGAATTAAAATATATAATGATGCTTATATTAGTTGTGCCAATAAAGCCTTTGGATATGACAGAAAACATGATAATCATTTGGCTTTATTAAATAAAATGTTTATAGAAGATAAAATACAAAATGAACTCATTAAATGTAAAACAATGGAGGAGGCATTTCACATAATTAAATCATATCCGCTGATTGGCAATTTCATGGCATATCAATTGATAACAGATATAAATTATAGTAATGTCGTTAATTGGAAAGAAAATGAATTTACAGTTGCTGGTCCAGGATCTTTACGAGGAATTAAAAAATGTTTTATTGATAAAGAAAATTTAAGTAATGAAGATATTATTAAGTATATGTATAAACATCAAAATGATGAATTTAAAAGACTTAATTTAAAATTTAAAAAAATTGGCAATAGACCATTACAACTAATAGATTGTCAAAATATTTTTTGTGAATTAGATAAATATTGTAGACAAGCACTGCCAAATTTAAAATCAAATAGAACAAAAATTAAGAAAAAATACATTCAGAAAAATGATGAAATTAAATATATATATCCACCAAAATGGAACTTATAGAATACTAAGAAAAATAGAATACGGATTAACTAATTTACATAAAGAAAATATAATATTTTTCAAGTAACTGCATAAGTTCTGCTAAAAAATAAAAACTTACAAACCATATGGTTTGTAAGTTGGTTTCAATTGGAGCCATAGTTGAGTGATTACACAACTTTTCTCACACGAGGATGATATATAAATCATCCAACTACATATAATATAGCATAATATTTAAATTTAGTATATAGTTTCTTTCTTATTAAGTTTCAATTAATATTAATATTTGCGATATAGTATAAACAAAATATATCTTTTATTATCAATTACAAATTATTATTCCAATAATCAATAATAAATTTATTAAATTTGTTTATTTCTTCTTCATTCCATGTAATAGCATTTTTTAGTTCGTTTTTTAATTCAGGTTGATTAAATATTGGTATTATTTTCTTTCGATTAATAAAATTTCCATTATAAAATTTTTCATCATAATTTCTTGGAAACCAATCTATAGCATTTTTAGGAACTAGCATTGCTCTTTTAACTAATCTTGAAAAGGTAAACGTATGGTCTAAATATATATATTTTGAATGATATGAAATTAATTTAGAATTATCTGGCCCTAGAATGGCAGTATTAAATTTTGGGAAATTTAATACTTTTTGTATCTTACTTTTTTTGATTTCTTTTATAAGATCTAATGCAAATTTATCATCTTTAAAAAATATATAATTATAAGCATTTAATATTTGATAAAAATTTAAAAATTTTACTTCATATTCGTTTTTACAGAGAATAAAATCTTTATCATCTAATTGTAAATAAATTTTCGAATCATAAATAACGCATAATAGTTCACTCGAAATCGGGAAAAATATTATAAGTCCCGCATTAATATATCCAACACTTTTAATATCAAAATTATTATAATGAATTATCGGATTATCTGAGGATATTAATTTTGCTTTTGTATCATATTTTATTATTGATACTTTTAAATCGTCAATTATATTTAAATGGTTTTCAGCAATATCTAATGCTATTTTAATAAATTTTGTTGGATATTCTTTTTTGTATCTATTTTTTATTTCTGACAAAATTTCATTACTTATTTGTTTATTTTCTTTTTTCAAAGTCATTTCCAACGCTACTTTTTTTGATTGCCATGATATTTCTAACAATTCTTCTGACTTATAAATGGTTCTATTTTTTTGATAAATTGCAAATTCTTTTAATTTTGATTTTTCTTCATCTGTTGGATAATTACCTGATATTATTTTGTTTATCACATTACACCAATTTGTTTCTAATTTATTTAATTTATTTTCTATAGAATTGTCTTTATCATAAAAATATTTTTCCTTAAATTGACTCTTGTAAGGAATATTATTTATGTTTTTAGCTTTACTAATATTAATTATATTAAATTTTTTGCTTTCATTAGAAAAATTTTTAAGGTAGAATTGTGGAATGTAATGTTGTTCCTTTGTATGAGCAGTATTATTCATTATAGTTCCTCCCAAAGAAAAAGTACTATTCTATTGAATAGTACAAAACTTATTATAAGTATATCACTTTTTAATGATTATTCAAATAACTTATCCATAGTTATTCCTAAAACTACAGATATTTTATATAAAGTATCAACAGAACAACCAACGGATCCTTTTTTATATTCAAGTCTTCTTATAAAATCGTAAGATCTTCCTACATCAACAGCTAATTGCTCTTGAGTAATTCCTGCAACTTTTCTATATTTTCTAATATTAGTTGATACACGTATCATAATATTTTCTTCAAAATTAAAATCTCTTTTAAATGTTGTCATAAATATTTCACCTCTAATTATATTGTCCTATTTATGGCATTTTATGTCCGGCGTTAAATAAAAAGTAAAGTGCACAATAGAGTGTATGAATATTCAAAAAAGTGTA
>CAZHOG010000009.1:0-38641 GCA_964533935.1 uncultured Muribaculaceae bacterium
CTTCATTTAAATAATATCCTTCTGGAGCTTCTTTTTCTAAAATATAATACTTTCCGTATTCCAATTCTTCGATAATAATTTTACCATTCTCATCAGTTCTTCCTGAGAATACTAGTTCATCATCCTCGTTATATATTTCAATTAATGTATTTGGTAAAGTTTCACTAGTAGAAAAGTCTTGTTTAGTAAATTCTAATGTACCTTTTTTCTTTTCGTTAGTCATATTAGCTTTTACTATTTCGCCATTTTCTTTTACTTCAAATAATACTTTTTCTTCACTTAATCTATATCCAGTAGCTGCCTCTGTTTCAATAATATAATATTTACCCATTGGTAATTTTTCTATTTTGATTTTACCTTCTTCATCAGTGATACCTTCATAGATTAATTCATCATTTTCAGTATATATTTCTAATTTAGTATTAGGTATAACTTTTCCAGTAGTTAAATCAGTTTTAGTAAATTCTAATTCGCCAGTTTTTAATTTATTATTAAGTTCTAATCCAATAGAAATAACTTCTGTGTATTGATCTTTATATTTAAGTTCAAATTCATGTTTCTTTTCATCTAATACATGATCATCATCAGTTTCAATTTCTTTAACATAATATTTTCCCAAATATAAATTTTCAACTACTATATTTCCATCTTTATTTGTTTTATATGTTCCTATTAATTCATCTTTTTTATATTTTAATACTTCATTAGCTGAATAAATATCTTCGCTAGCATATAATCCAAATGTTATATCGGATAAATTTTTAGTTGTATATTCTATTTTATTGTCTTTAATAATATATGTTTCACCGATTTTCTTAATTGTTATTTTACCCTTAACTTCTTTGTTATCAAATTTAGTTTCAAATAAAACTCCATATTCTTCATCTTCAGTGAATTTTGTATTTTCATCAATACTAAATGGTACTGATTCTTTATTCCATGTATATCCATCAATTACTTGATCAACTTCTTCTAAAACATAATCTCCACTATTTAATGGATAAGGTGTAATTAATACTCCTTCATCATCAGTTTTAAATTCACATAATGTTTCTGCTTTAGGATAAGTTACTTTTTGACATACATAATCATTAGATTTTAAACTTTTAATTTTGAATTTAATACCACTTCTTTTAATAACTTCACCAGTATCTTTATCAATTTTTATCACTTTTAATTTTGCAGTTATTTCTGCATTTGATATTACTTCTTTTATTTCTTTATCATCAACATCAATACTAAAATTATAGTCTTTAGCAAACTCAAAGCCTTTAGTAGTAGTTAATTGTTTTAATGTGTAACTACCGTATGGAAGTTTAATACTAAATTCACCATTATTATCAGTTGTTAATTCTTTTACTAATTCATTTTTATTATTATATATACCAAATTTTACGTTAGGTTCTGGTGTCATCACTTTAGTTTCGGCAGAAGCCATTACCTTAGTAATTTTAATACTACCAGATATAACTTTTTCGTAAACATTAACACTTGCTAATAAGTTATTTTCATCTATATTAACTTTATAAGTATTTCTATCTAAAGTATATCCAGTACTTGGAGATATTTCTTTAATAATAAATTCTCCTAAACTTGGTAAATAACCACTAATAGCATATGAATCTTCGTTAGTTGTTAATGTTTCAATCAAATTACCAGAAGTATCATATATACCATACTTAGCACCAGTTAAAGTTGCTTCTCCTTGTGGTGTTTTACAGTTACATCCACTATCTAATTTATTTATCTCAACTCTTCCACCAATTATTTTTAAGCTAGCGCTTGTATATATTGGATCATAAGAACCAACTCTAAATACATTTTGTGAATGGCTGCTAAAATAAACAATTGGAGGTAATTCATATTTAGTATCATTTAATGCGAGATTAATTTTAGCATCGCCGATACCAGTTGCTTTAATAATTAATGAATTCCCATTAATAGAAGCACTAACATTATTAGCACTTGTTATTTTGTATTTACTTAATACTCCATTTGAATCATTTATTGTTACTGATTGTCCTAAAGGTAATGTTGAAGGTAAACTTAAACTTGGTCTTTTATAATGAGTATTTACCAAATTTTCAATTTCAGCAATTTCACTTTCAAATTTACTAATTCTATTACCATTTAATGTATCAGTAAAATATATATCAGATTCCGGATTTGTAGTTCTCCAAATAAGAACTTGTGTAATAACATACCATTTTTGTTCTGTATGGTTTCCATATCCATAACCATAATAAGCTAATAATGAAATTCTATTCCATTGACTTTCACTCATTCCTAAGATATTAGCATAATCATCTTTTACAATCTCATAATAAGGAAGATTATTATCAATTCCGACATATGGTTGCAAGCAATAAACAAATTGATTATCATGACTTCTTCTTAGCCATCTACCTTGTTGATACTTTGTATAACCATCAGGTTTTACTTTCTTAATATAGATTCCAGGAATCCATTCTGCTTCTGTTATAGCTTGCCCTGTATATGTTTCGGCATGTACTTCTTTTATTCCAACAATAGACAACAAAAAAAGTATGCCGAACAAAGCACACTTAAATATTTTATTCATCTCTAAAATCCTTTCTTAAAAAAATTTAATATGTTCACCTAAATATTTTCCAGAATAACTTAAAACATTAGTACAAGAAAATCCTAAACCTTCTGCTTCTGCTTTCTTATTACCACTTTCTCTACATGCACTTTCAGCAGCATATTGAGTACCATAAGAATTAACATCAAATTCTATTGTCATCCAATTCCACATTGGTTTATTATAATAATCATATTCAGATATCCCCAATTCTTCCCAAGGTTTCCTTTCAACTTTAGGTTGTTCTACTGTAGGAGTTTCTACTTTGGTTACATCTTGTTTTGGTTGTTCTTCTCTTTTTACGTTAGATTGAACTGTTTGATTATTATTAGTTACAATTTTATTAGATTCTGTTTTAGATTCTGCTTTCTTAGTTTCTTCTTTATTAATTTTATTTTTTTCTTCATTCTTAGGTGAATCTTTTACTTCTTGATCATCATCTTTTATTTCAGATGCTTTATCCTTTTCTATTTTATTTTCATCACTTTTCTTAATGATGTTTTTAGTAATTTTATTATCAATTGTTTTAGAATAATTTAATTTATAAATTCCAAATATTCCAGTTAAAGATAATAAAACAACCACAAATATAATTATAATTTTTTTCATCAAATCACCCTCTCTTTTGCCAACATTATTTATTAAACATTAGTAAAAGTCAAATGTGATATGTTTTTATCGACCTCCCATATCTCTTTGTCTCAGATGTTTTGAATAATATTCACAAGCCTTTATAACAAAATCTTCTACATTACTTCTATCTACATTCTTAGGGATAACTTTCATAAGTTTTTCTTCTGGAATTTTAAATTTAGTAATTTGATTAGCTTTTTGTTCTTCCATGATTTCATGAATTGTATCTATATCAAGATTTCCATCCTGACTTAATTTTTTCATTTTTATTGCTTGAGCTAAACTAGGTGTAGCTTCCTCATCATCTATAAAATCAACTAAATCTCTTTGTTCATCTTCCATTAGATAAGATAACTCTACAGCTGGTCTAAATGCAATTGATGGACTTAATCCACATTCTGCATTATCAACCATTTCTAATAACTCAGGAACTAAATTAGTTAATCTTATATATCTTTGAATTTGTCTAGCACTTTCATTAACTTCTTCGGCTAAAATGCTATCACTTCTTAACTTCGTGCCCACTGGGCGCAAAGTTGTGTCCTGTGGTAACGAAGTACCTTGATGTTTTAAAGCTTCATACTTCATCTTATATGCAAATGCTTTTTCACTTGGTAATAGTTTTTCTCTTTGTAGATTACTATCTACCATAAAAATAGTTGCTTCATCATCAGTTAAATTTTTAACAAGACATGGAATAGTTTCTATTCCTAATTTATTACAAGCAAATTTTCTTCTATGCCCAGATATCATTTCATATCGACCATCATCTTTTGGTCTTACAATAACTGGTGATAAAACTCCACTAGTTTGAATAGATTCTTCTAATGATTTTAATTCATCATTTTCAATTACTTTAAAAGGATGTTCTTTAAAATCATCTATTAATGATATATCTATAGTTTCAACTTTTTCTTTTTTATCATCATCTCTTTGTTCTTGAGATGTGAAGAAATCATCTAGCTTGAAGTCCATCGGAATTTCTTGTTTTTTCTTTTCGTTCATAATCCAACACCTCTTTTGCAAAATCTATATAACTTTGAGCAACTTTACTTGATGAATCATATGATAAAACACTTTCTCCCATTCTAGAAGATTCAGCTGCTTTAACACCTCTTGGTATTTGATTATCATATAATTTAAATACAGTTCCATATGTGCTTCTAAGTTCATTAGCAATATCTTTAGATAGATTAGTTCTACCATCAACCATTGTTAATAGAATTCCACCAACCTTTAAATTAGGATTAATTTGTTTTCTTACTTTTAATACTGTATTCATCAAATGACTCATACCTTTTGCTGCAAGAAATTCACTTTGAACTGGAATAATCACTTTATCAGCACATGCAAGTGCATTTATAGTTATCATTCCTAAAGAAGGCATGCAATCTATTAATACATAATCATATTTATCTTTTATATCAGATAAACAATTTCTTAATGTAAATTCTCTACTCATGGCATTAACTAAACTAACTTCCATAGAAGATAATTCTAGATTCGATGGAATTAAATCAATTCCTTCATCATGTTTTAAAATCGCTTCTTTAGAATTAATATCTTCATCTTTAATAGAACGTTCCATTAATGTAGATAAAGTTACTGGAATATTATCTGGATCATGAATTCCCATATAAGTTGTTAAATCACCTTGAGGATCTGAATCCACCAATAATACTCTTTTACCTGCATGAGCTAATGCTACTCCTAAATTAAATGTTGTTGTAGTTTTACCAACTCCACCTTTTTGATTAGCTATTGCAATAACTTCACATTTTGGCATCATTTCACCTCCTTTCTCTATCTATAAACTCATAGTTATCCCAAAACGGACTATCATCATCTTCAGGATATAGTTCTTCGTTATAACTATTCAGTTTTCTAATATTAGATTCAATGGAGGATTTTAAATAACCAAATCTATTTTTGATTTCTTTTCCTTCTTCATCTATGAATTGTCTAGACATAACTCTAGGTACAATATAATGTATTGCTGAGTATATATCTACATAAGAATTTCCCTCATTTACCATTTTATTAAATAAACTATCATATAATGGAATTTGTTCATCATCATCTTTTATATAATCTAATCTGATCAATTCATTAATAAGTGATTTATGTTTAATTTTTGTTTTATCTTCTTTATCTTCTTTATCTTTTAGATTATTAATATTATATTCTTTAATATTATATTGTCCTTGATTTACCACATTTGGTTCATCCAGGTATGGATTTTCCATATCTGGTTTATTTTGCAATTTTAAAGCCTTATCAGATGGATTTTCAAAAACTAGATAATTATATTTAAACGTTCCTTTATCTGTCCTTAATTTAAGTATTTCTACATAATCATGGTCTTTTAATTCATTTAAAGCACTTCGTACTGAATCTAATCCATCTTTAGTAATTGCAACTAATCCATTTAATGAATAATCCCAATCATCTGGAAGACTTAACATTTTACTTAGCAATCCAACAGCTTTCAAAGAAAGTGTTTTATCTTTTAAGTGAACAATAGGCATAACTGTAAAGTCACCAGATTTATAAACTTTAAATTCTCCTCTCATATTCTTATCCTCTCTTTCATAAAAAAAAGATGAAATTAATCATCTCAGTTATTCAATAATTAGATAAGCATTAAATCTTACAATTTGATGTACATAATTGCATCTTCTTGGTGGATTTGGATAGAAGGTTTTTCTACGAAATTCCCTTTGAATACGGTATTTTTGAGTTTTTGTCATTTGAGCTTGATTTGTCCATCAATTACCCCAACTATAAATATTCCTAATGCAGAAAATGCAAGTATTACGCCTTTAGATATTCCACCACCTGTAATTTCATTTAATTCAGTTTCTTTTAACAAATTCATTGCAAAACTCCTTTAATTATTTTATTTATCACTTTTTCATTTTCATAGTAAAAATCAATTTCAATTATTTGATTAATATTTGTATTTTTATAGTTTGACACTATTTGAATATCTTGCAAATTGTAGTCTCCATTTATATATAATTTCCCTATATCATTTATTTTAAAATTATATTTTTTATTATCTATTATAAAATATTTACTATTCACTATATTTTTAACATCAGTGAAAGAAGAAGGTATTATTAAACATTTATCATTTACAATTGCATTTGTTTTTAAATGACTTGGGATTTTTATTTGGGTTAACATTAATAAAAATATTAAAAATAATAGCAAATAAAAAGTAAACATTTTATTAAATAACTTAGGCTTTTTATATATAAAATTCAATTCATTTATTTCATTCATTTTTATCCTCTAAATCAATTACTCTATCAAACATATTTTCTAAATTTTTATGTGTAATATAAACTATTATTTTTGATTTATAATATTTTCTAATATTATTAATAATCATCTTTTCCATGTTAATATTTACTTCACTTAAAGATTCATCCAAAATTAGAATATTAAAATCTTGATATAAAGCTCTTGCAAGTAAAATTCTTTGCTTTTCCCCACCAGATAGATTAGCAAAATTTTTATTAACGTAAGTTTCATATCTTAATGGTTTAGAATCAACAATTAGATCAACAAAACATAACTTTGAAATAAATTCTAATTTTTTTAGATCTAATTTTTTATTTAGAATAATATTATTTTTTATTGTATCATCAAATAAATATTCATTTTGAGAAACACATAGAATATTATTTCTAATTGTAGCTATATTGAAATCTTTTATATTTATATCATTTAAATATATTTGGCCTTTGTGATTTAGTATTTCTTTATTTAAAATCTTACAAAGCGTTGATTTACCGCATCCACTTTTACCTTTTAACATAATATGTTCATTCGGCTTTATAAAAATATTTATATTTGAAAATATTTTCTTGTAATCATTATAAGAATATTCTAAATCAATAATTTTTATATTATCAAAAGTTGTCGAAATGCTATTATCAAGTATTTCCTCTTTATTTTCTAAAAATTCTAATATTCTTATAAGAGATGCTTTAAGATAATCATATTTTGGAATGATATTTAAAATATTTTTAATCGGATCAATCAAGTAAACTAATATAGTTTGAAAAGTCACAAAATTTATTATTGTTAGATTACCATTTTTAATTTGAATTAAACCAAACGTAATTATAAAAAAATACATTAAATCAATTATAAGATTTTTGGAAGTGTTTAAGAGATTAATGAGATATGTTACAGCAAAATTGCTTTTTAAATTTTTGATTGAAGCACTCTTGCTTTTGGAAATAATATAGTTTTCTATACTATTGTTTTTAATTGATTCAAATGCATTAATATATTCAATAATTTTTTCATTATACTCAGTTGATGTATCAATAGTTTGCCTTATTAATGAATAAACTCTTTTGTTTGATAAAAAACAAATTAAAACATAGATAATAATAAATATTAGAAGTATAAATAATAATGTCTTACTAATAAAATATAAAATTATAAAAGTGATTATTGCAAAAATAGAATCAATAGTTACATTTATTAACACATCACTAATTATTTCATATAGATTGTCAAGTTCTTGAACTCTTGTTATTATTTCTCCAGTTGTTCTATTTTTTACAATGTTAGAAGGTAATTTAAATAATTTTTCAAAAAATATTCTGTATATATTTATATTAATATTTTTCATTAAATAATTTTTCATATAATTTTCAATAAAACTAAATAATGTCTTACTAAATATTATAAATATAAATAAACAAGTGCATAATTTAAAAGTTCTTGAATCATTAACATTATTCATACTCAGCTTAAAATATAATCCATTTAAAATACTAAATATAATAACTAATATTCCTGCAATAAATGTTTTAAAAAATATCTCTTTATTACTTTTAATTAAAAATAAAATAAATTGATTTAATTTTAATTTATTATAATTTGCAATAGTATTTTTCGGATGACACAGAATAATAATATTATTCCATAATTCATAAAAATCATTTTTAGATATTTTGACAATACCTTTCATTGGATCCATAATGATTAAATGTTTTTTTAATATCTTGTAAATTACCACATAATGATTCATTCTATTTTTAAGAGTAATATGAGCGATAGCTGGCAAAATTAAATCTTTATTTAAATTTTCTTTTTGTAATTCTATTCCATAGGCATCAAAACCATATTTTTTCAAAGAATTAATTAGATGAAAAGCTGTTGTTCCGCTATTTGATGTATAAGAATCCAATCTTATTTTTTCAATTGGAACATAGCCATCATAAAACTGCAAAATAGATAAAATACAGCATGGGCCACAGTCTCTTAAATCGCGTTGTTTTATTACATTAATTTTTTTCATTATTTTTTCCCTTCTACTAGTCATATACAAGATAAATTTGTAATTTCCTTTTAATTTCGAAAAAAATAATAAAAAAACAAGAAAATTATCTTTTTTTCTTGTTTTTAGCATTTTTCATTAGTGAAAACTCTGGATTATTATCCATATTTATTTTTGGAAAGGCTTTTAATAATCTATTCGGGAATATTTTAAAATCAGCTACTCTCTCTTTTAATTTTGTTTCAAATATCATTGGTATTTTATTTAATTTTTCATTTTTTAATTCTTCAACAATTATCAATCTATTTCTTAAGTTAAATGCCACTATTACTGAATATACAACATCACAAACAAATAATATTAGTATTATTATGGCTGAAATATTTAAAAAACTTGATGAAAATAAAAGTAAAAAATTATCTATAATTGGTTGAGCAAAATAAATGATTGCAATACTTCCTACACCAAATAGCAAACTATTTAATAAACATATTCTGCCATTTAGATTATATTTATAATCATAATAATCCCACCACATATTATGAAATAATTTTTCTAATAAAAAACTTGTAAAATATTCTAAAGATGAACAAATAATCATTCCAAATACAAATACTACAATTGGATCACTTTTATAACGTAATAAGCAATATAATATAACAATTGCCCCTAATCCATATATTGGAAGTAAAGGTCCACATAAAAAACCACGATTAATTATTTTTTTATTTAAAATGGCAACAAAAGTCATTTCACAGATATAACCAATAAAACTATATAATATAAACAATATAAATAAATACGTAATGTAGCTCATAATTTTACCCTCTATCATTGTTATAATTATATCATATAATCATGAATTTAGAATAATTACTTTTAATTCGCATAATATTAAGTAGATTTATGGAGGAATATTAATGATAAATAAACAAAGTTTATGGTTTGTAACATTATTTAGTATGATACTAGTATTAAGCATTTATTATGTAACAATGAAAGATAATACCCTATCCACAATAAAATCAATGGATAATGAAGAAACTGATACAGTTAATGTGAATTCAAGTAATATATTAGTCGCTCTACGTGTTGCTAATGATGAAGAAATATCAGAACAAATGGAATCTCTTCAAACAATATTATTAAATGAAGAATCAACATTAGAAGAAAAAAATAATGCCTATGAATCTCTTCAAACAATTAATACAAATAAGGGCAAAGAAGCTGATATTGAAAAGAAAATATTATCAGAATTCAATTTAGATTCATTTGTTAAAATTAAGAATGATCAAATTAGTATTACAATTGGAAGTAATGAGCATGACGTAAAATTAGCAAATAAGATAATGAATACTATTCAGCAAATGTATGATGTAAAAATGTTTATTACAGTAAAATTTCAAAAATAAGTATTTTTAGGCATAATCTCTCACTTTAAATAATCCCATTCATAATATAAAATAGATGCATTTTAGAAAAGAAAGTGAGGGATTTTCTTGAAAAATAGTATATTAACAAATAGAGAAAAAGAAGTATTTGATTTATTAGTATTAAATAAATCTACTAAAGACATAGCAATTTTTTTAGATATAAGTGAAAAAACTGTAAGAAACCATATTTCTAATGTCATTCAAAAATTAGAAGTAAATGGTCGTGCACAGGCAGTAATAGAACTATTAAAATTAGGTGAAATAAAATTATAATAAAGATGATTTTTTCATCTTTTTTGTTCTTATTTAAATATTTAATAAATATATTTTTATAGGTGATATAATGATTAAAAAATCAGCTACAAAAAGAATTTTAATTGCTTCTATTGCATTACTGATTCTACTTATTACTTACATGTTTCCTACTACTTCTTCAAAAGGAACAATAAACCAAACTTTATCTTATGTTGAACCAAATAAAACTGCTATATATTTAATTGATAAAAATAAAATGGTATCAAGAACAAATACTCTTATAGATAATCAAGATGACCCAATCAAAAAAGCAAAAGAGATTTTGGAATCACTTACAATTGAAAGTAAAAAATCAGAATATAACCCTTCTGGTTTTAAAGCAACTATTCCTAAAAATACCAAGATAAATTCTGTTGATTTAAATAATAATATATTAAAAATAAACTTTAGTAATGAGTTATATAATATTGATGCAAATAACGAAGAAAAAATGATTGAATCCATTATTTATTCATTAACTGAAATAAGTGATATAAAAGGAATTATGATTTTTGTTGATAATAATTTACTAACAAAATTACCAAATAGTAAAAAAAGTTTACCTGATGTCTTAGATAGAAGTTATGGAATTAATAAAATATATGAACTTAATGATATTAAAGATTCAACAAAAACAACGGTATACTATATTAGTAATATCGATTCATATTTTTATTATGTACCAGTTACTTACGTTAATAATGATGCTAAAAATAAAATAGAAATAATAATAGATAAGTTAAAAAGTTCTCCTTTGAATCAAACAAATTTAATGAGTTATTTAGCTTCTTCTGCAGAACTATTAGATTATGAAATTACAGAATCCACTGTTAATCTAACTTTTAACAATTATATATTTCAGGAATTTAGTAATGATAGTATATTAGAAGAAGTTAAATATACCATTGGGTTATCAATCAAGGATAATTTTAATGTAGATGAAGTAGTATTTAATGCCAATGATGAAAAAATATTAAATTTTGAGTTAAATACACTTGAATAATTCATGAATATATTATATAATCAGTTTGTTCAACTGATTTGTCCTCATAGCTCAGCTGGATAGAGCATACGCCTTCTAAGCGTACGGTCGCAAGTTCGAATCTTGCTGGGGACACCACTTAAAATTGAAAGATATTAGATTTTCTAATATCTTTTTTCTTTGTTTCAACAATAAAAAAAGAGCTATTAAGCTCTTCCTGCATATTTACCGTCTTTAGTTGAAATAATAATTTTTTCACCTTGAGCAATAAATAAAGGTACTCTAACATTATATCCTGTTTCAATAATTGCATCTTTTGTTGCATTATTAGTAGTATTTCCTTTTACTGCTTCAGTTGTTTCAATGATTTCAAATTCAATTTTTTCTGGTAAATCAATACCAATAATTTCTCCATTATAATAGTCAATTTGAATATCTAAATTTTCTTTTAAATATTTTATTTGATCTTCTAATACTTTTGCAGGTATTTCAACTTGTTCATAAGTTTCTGTATTCATAAATACATAATTGTCTCCAGCACTATATAAATAAGTCATTCCTACTCTATCTATATGAGCTTTTTCAATTTTTAAATTAGTATTATATGTATCTTCAACAATAGATCCTGTTCTTAAATTCTTAAGTTTGATTCTAACAAAAGCAGGACCTTTTCCTGGTTTAACGTGTTGGAATTCAAGTATTTGACAAAGATTACCATCCATAATAATTGTCATACCATTTTTTATATCATTAATATTAATATTCATAAAATCACCTTTACTTATAATTTTTCTATTTTTCCTCTTTAAAGAAGAATAATCAATTGGATCACAATTGATTAATTTGGATAATTAGATTATTTAGCCAATTTTGTTTCTTTGAAAGTTGTTTGTTTATTACATTTTGCACAATATTTTTTGATTTCTAATTTATCAGTAGTATTTTTTTTATTTTTAATAGTAGGTCTTCTATATTCACCACATTCAGTACATTTCAAACCTAAATATGCTCTATTTTCGTTTTTTGCCATAATATTTCATTGCCTCCTTTTTTAACACATATGTATTTTACCAAACATTTAAGTAATTTTCAAATAAAATGTATATATTTCTTGAAATTTAAATGATTTCTTTGATTTTTTTTAATGTTTTAATTGAATTAATATCTTTATATTTATCATTCTTATCAATTAATACTGCATTCATCCCAATTTTTTTAGCAGCATCAATATCAATTGGGTAATTATCTCCAACCATTAAACAATTTTCTAAAGGAACATCTCCAGCAGCGTTAATAAAACTCTCTACATTTGGTTTTAAATATAAATCTCCCCCATATACTTGATCAAAATAATGTAATATATTTGCATTTTCTAATTTTTTAGTTTGAGCTTCAGTAAACCAATTAGTTAATGCTACTATTTCAATATTTTTTTCTTTTAAATAATTTAATATTTCTATTGTTTCATCTAAATTTTGTTCTTCTATATTTGATGAATATAATATCCATTTATCCACAAAATCATCTGGAATATATTGTTTACTGTATTTATTCAAATGATTAGTTAATTCTTCTCTATCATATCTAGAATGATTTTTTTCATAATCCATTAATACTAAGGAAATTCTTTCTAAAATTTCATCACCTGCATCAGGAATTTCTTTAAGAAGAAATTCTTCTTTTTCTTTAGAATAATTTGGAACTAGTAACGTATAATCAATATCAAATATTACTTTTTTAATTTCATTTGTTATTTCTATCATAATAACACCTCGGTTTATTAAGTATAACAATAAATCAGTATTTTTCAAACAATAATTTTGTAACATCATTACTAATATATCTATTAATATAAGCCATTGAATCACTCTTGCCATCATAATGACTAACATTAGGGCTTACTACAACAACAGTATATTTTGCATCATCATATGGTGCAAACATTGCATATGTAGATGTTATTGTTTTAACATCATTAATCCCATTATTATCTGTATCTAAAAACGATTCACTTGTTCCAGTTTTTCCTGCAGGTTTATATTTTGTATTAGTATATCCATATCCAGTTCCTAGATATAATACCTGTCTCATTCCCTCTTTAATTCTAGAATAATACTCATCAGACAAGTTAACTTTATTTAATACTTCTATTTGATTTTCAAATATCACATTATTTTTATTATCATTTATATGATTTAATAAATTTAATTTATATCTATTACCATTATTAGCAATTGTATTCATATATTGTGCTAACTCTAAAATTGTATATGTATCATATTGTCCAATTGCAAAATTCAAAAGCAAATCCCCAGCTATTTTGTTGCCTTTTAAGCCAGTATTTTCATTTGGTAAATCAATCATAGTTTTACTTCCAAGCCCATATTCATTAAAAGTATTACGATATGTTAAAAATGGCTTTTCATCAATATTTAATTCCATATTATATTTATATTCATTTCCAGTTAGTTTAATTGCCAATAAAAATTGATAATAATTAGAACTAGTTTTTAATGCAGTAATATCATCTATGTATCCTAAACTTTTATAGGAACATTTTTCAGGATTTAAATATAACTTAACACATGAATCTTTGATCTTTTTACCTACTTCTATTAAATTATTTTGATAGCCAACAGTCATTGAAGCTCCTTTAATTACACTACCTGCAGTAAATGATAATGATAAAATATTTGAAGTTTCTTCAATAAACATTTCTTCTTTTGAAGAAGATATTTTTCTACCAGTCATTGCTTTAATATTTCCAGTCTTTGAATCGACTACTACTACATAACTACCATTATAATATTCAGTATTCAACATTTTTTTGCCTTTTATAATATTATTTTCTAATATTTCATTAATATCTTGTTGCATTTGAATATCTACATTTAAATACAAATCATTTCCTTGGCAACTATCTTCAATTAATTTAAGAGTACCATCATTATTTAATTTATATATTGCTTTTTTACCTTGTAAATATTTATCATATTGAAATTCTAAATTACTAAGACCAACTATATCAGTAATCTTATAATCATTATTTAAATAATACTCTTTATTTTCCAAATTAATTTTACCTATTGTACCAAAAATATCTTTTAAAACATTCCCATAATTATATTTTCGCTCCCATGATAACTCGCCAGTAATTCCCGGAACATTTTTTTCAATTAAAATAGCATATTCTTCATCAGAAAGTGTTGAAGATATAATTTTTTTCTCATAAGAATAGCCTTTATTCATCAGTGCATATACATGGGCTGCTTTTTTATCTAGTGAAGAATACTTACTTAAAATATCATCATTTATTCGCTCTATTTTATATGTATTTAAATCTATATAATTTATTTTTCTCTCACTATATAATTGATATTCTTTTTGAGTTATCAATGTTTTACCATCATCATTATTTATTAACCAAAACTTTTTCAACTCCAGCTCATTTGCTTCATCAATATCACTTATTATTTGAGCAATTAGATAAGCTATTTCTACTTCTTTTTTTGATGATAATTTATCCTTATTATATACAATGGTCTTTTTACCAATATTATCTACTAAAACATTTCCATTAGAATCAAGTATTCTTCCTCTTGGAGCAGACAAACCACTTACAGTAATATTAGTTTTATTATCCAGTTCTTTTTTATAAAAATTATTTTTAATTACCGATAAATAATATATTCTTATAGTTAATATTAAAAAAAGTAAAGTTATAAAACAAATAGTTTTTTTCATTATTTTCACCTTTTATTAGTATTTAAAATTATACTTAAAACATACAATATTATAGGTGATTTTTATGTTTAATATTATTGAAAGATATATAAATAATTTAAATAAGGAACAAGTTAATAATTTTGCTTTAAATAATAATATTAATTTAAGTGGTTTAGAATTAGATTTTGTATATGTTTTTGTCAAAAAAAATTATAAAGAATTTCTAAAAAATCCTAGTTTATTAAATATAGATAGGTATAAAAATAAGTTTTCCGAAGAAAACTTTATTAAAATCAAAAAATTATTTAATGAATATTCATCAAAATATTCCAATTACTTATAATAATTTCTAATATCATCCAACAAATTAGTATTAAAAGTTT
Source organism: uncultured Muribaculaceae bacterium (assembly GCA_964533935.1). Taxonomy (GTDB): domain Bacteria; phylum Bacillota_I; class Bacilli_A; order RF39; family UBA660; genus RUG14121. The sequence goes on from CAZHOG010000009.1 coordinate 15,359, forward strand.
CAGATTTTAGCATTTCTATTTCAAATTTATATGGTGGATATTTTTTATCTTTATCAAAATCATTTAAACTTACATAAGGTGTTTCTAATATTTTAGGAACATTTTTTAATTTATCATTATGAACTATAGAATTAAGTGTTTCAAAACCAATTTCACCTAGTCCAATATTTTCATGTCTATCTTTATGAGAACCAATAACATTTTTACTATCATTAATATGAATACATTTAATTTTTTCTAAACCAATAAGATTATCGAAATCTTCTAAATACTTATCGAAATCTTTTAATTCAACTCCGGAATCTGATAAATGGCAAGTATCTAGACAAAACCCAATTTTAGGATTTGAAACATTATCAATTATTGCTTTGATTTCTGCTAAATTAGTTCCACATTCAGTACCTTTTCCAGCCATTGTTTCAAGAAGAATCATACAATCATTATTATTTGAAACAACAAAATTTAATGCATCACTAATATTTTTTATTCCTTCTTCTTTAGTTATCCCAACAGCACTTCCAGGATGTAAAACAATATATTTAACACCTAATTCATCACATCTCGATAATTCTTGTTTTAAAAAGCTTATTCCAAAATTCCATTTTTCTTCATTAGAACGATTAGCAAGATTAATTATGTATGGAGCGTGACAAATAACATTGTTTATATCGATGTTATTTTCTTCCATCAATTCTTTTGCTTTTAATGTAATTTCTTTATCTATTGGTTTTCTAAGTGTATTTTGAGGAGCACCAGTATAAAACATAAATGTAGAAGCATTATAACTAATTGCTTCTAAAACACTTCCTAATAACTGATTACTTCCAAATGATACATGAGACCCTATTATCATAATTACTACCTCCAATAATATTTATATTATATCAAAATATAAACCTGGATTGTAAAAAAAAACGAAATATGATACAATATCACCGTTTGGAGGTTGCTAGATATGAAATTACCTAATATTAGAATATTAGATGAAAAAAATAAAATTCTTCATCAACAAAGTAAAGAAGTAACTTTCCCTCTTTCAGATGATGATAAAAAAAATATTAATGATATGCTTTTATATTTGAAAATGAGTCAAATTGAAAGTGAACGTGAAAAATATAACTTACGTGCTGGTATGGGACTTGCCTATGTTCAAATTGGAATCCTAAAAAGAATATTTGTTATTGTTGATGAATATGAAGATAATAAATTTAAAAATTATATACTTATTAATCCAGTAATTAAAAGTATGAGTGAAGAAATGGTATACGTTGGTGAAGGCGAAGGCTGTTTAAGTGTTAATCGTGATATTGAGGGTATTGTCCCAAGACATGCAAGAATAACTGTAGATGCTTATGATATAGATGGTAACCCATTTACTATTAGAGTTCGTGAAGAACTTGCTATTGCATTCCAACATGAGATAGATCATTTAAATGGAATATTATTTGTCGATAAAATCGATAGAAAAAATCCTTTTAAAGATTCAGAAATTATGCGTGAAATTTAAAAAAGAAGCTTTTGCTTCTTTTTATTTATCTTCTAATTTAACACTAACTATTTTTGATACACCAGATTCTTGCATTGTAATACCATATAAAGTATCGGCGTATTCCATAGTACGTTTTTTATGAGTAATTAATATAAATTGACTCTTGTTTTCTTTTTCTTTTAAGTATTTTCCAAATAAATCTACATTAGCTTCATCCAATGCAGCTTCAACCTCATCTAAAATGCAAAAAGGTACAGGCTTAACATTTAATATTGAAAATAACAATGAAATAGCTGTAAGAGTTTTTTCACCGCCAGATAAAAATGAATTTGATTTCAATTTCTTTCCAGGAGGTTCTGCAACTATATCAATACCAGAATTTAATATGTCATTAGGATCAGTTAAAACAAGTTTTCCAACTCCACCTTTAAACATACTTTTAAAAACTATAGCAAATTCATTACTTATCATTTCAAATGATTCAGTAAACTTCTCTTTCATTATTTCATCCATTTCATTTATTACTTCTAATAAATTTGTAGATGCTTTATCTAAATCATCTTTTTGATTTTTCAAGAATTCAAATCTAGTATTTAATCTTTCATATTCACTAATAGCTCCGGTATTCACTTCACCAAGTCTAACAATTTCTCTTTTAATAAAATTAACCTTATCACGAGCAATATTTTCTTCTATTTCTAATGGATAATCCATTTTAGCTCTTTCATAAGTAATATTATAAGAATCAGATAAATTAAGTAATAAATTATCTAATTTAATATCCAATTTACCAATTAATACTTCTTTTTCTTTTAATTGATTTTGAACTTTATTATAATTAACTCCTATTTTATGATAAGAATTTTCTAATATTTCAATTTCTTCATTTATTTCTTGTTTTTTATTTTTAATATTAGAAATATCTATTGCTAAAATTTCTTTTTTACTCATTATTTCATTAGTTTTAAGTAAAATTTCTTCTAATTTATCATCAAGTTTATTATCTTTTAAATCTTCGCTACCAGCAATTTCAGATTTTTTATTTTTTAATTCATTATTTAATTCATTTAAATGATTTTCTTTAGTACTATAAATCTCTTTTAAATTAATTAATTCACGATTAATTTTTTCTTCTTGCGAATTCAATTCTTCAAAATCTTTTGTAATAGTTTTTAATTTATCATATGAATTATTTATATCAATTCCAGTTTTTCTAATAGTATTTATAATTTTTTCTAATTCTTGTTTATCTTTCAAAATACTTGAACTTACTTTCAGAGTTCCACCAGTAATTGAACCACCAGAATGAATGATATCTCCATCCAATGTAACAATTCTATATCTATGTTCAACAATCTTACCAATCTTATTGGCTTCATCAAGATTATTTACAACAATAATATTCCCTAATTGGTTTTTAATAATATTAGTATATTTATTATCAAATTTAACAAGTTCATCAGCACTTCCAATAAAGCCATCTATATCATTTAATTTTCTTCTCGTTGCTAAATCAATAAACTTCTCTTTAATAATGTTCAAAGGAAAAAAAGTAGCTCTTCCTAAATGATTTTCTTTTAAATAATTAACACAGTTTTTAGCAACATTTTCAGTATCTACAACTAAAAAGTTTCCGTTACCTCCAAGGGCAACATCAATTGCATTAACATATCTTTCATCTACATCAATTAATTTTCCAATAGTATTATGAATACCAGTTAATCGCGGATTGTTTAAAATATTTTTAATAGATAATGGCATTTTAGAATCATTTGCAATACTATTTTCTAAAATATCTCTTCTTGATTTAAAGTTATAACTATCTCTAGTTAATTCATTAATCTTATTATTTAAAGAATTCTTTTTAACTTTTAAAATACTTTCTTTTTCAACTATTTCTGATACTTCATTTTCTTTTGTAATTATTTCACTTTTTAAATCTTGTATATTTTTATTTAAAACTTCAATATTTTTTGCTAAATTCAATTCTTCTTCACGATTTTTTATTAATTTAGCTTCAATATCATTGTCAGCCAACTGAAATTTTTTTCTTTCAATTGTAATTTGTTTTTCACTTTGTAAATTTGAAAATTCTTCTACAACAAGTAACATTTCATTATTTTTATTACTTAATTCTTCTTCTAATTTTAATAATTCTAATTTTTTTAATTCTATTTTAGATAAATCCTCTTTATTAGAATTATTTATTAATATGCTTTGTTCTTCTAAAGAACTGATTTCATCTTTAGTTTCTTTATATAAATCGTTTATTCCAGTTATATCCTTTGCAATTAATGATATTTCTATATTCTTTAACTCTTCTTTTAATTCATTATATTTTATAGCTTTTTCACTTTGCTCTTTTAAGGGCGTAACTGTAGTATTTAATTCATCAATTACCAATGATAGCTTTTGCAAATTATCATTAGTTTTATCCAATTTTCTTAAACTTTCTTCTTTACGTTTTTTATATTTTAATACTCCAGCAGCTTCTTCAAAAATAATTCTTCTATCAATTGGTTTACTATCAACTATAGATTCAATTTTTCTTTGGCTAATGATATTTAGAGAATCATTTCCTACTCCACTATCTAAAAATAAATCTACAACATCTTTAAGTTTTACTTTTGTATTATTAATAAAATATTCATTTTCACCTGAATTATATACTACTCTTTTTACTTCTATTTCTTCAAATTCACTTTTTAAGTAATGATCACTATTATCAAATGTAAGAGAAACCATAGCTCTATTTAAAGCATCTCTTGTTTTAGAACCAGTAAATATTACATCTGTCATAGAACCATTTCCACGTAAACTCTTAACAGATTGTTCACCTAAAACCCATTTTACAGCATCAACAATATTACTTTTACCAGAACCATTTGGTCCAACTATTGCTGTAATATTATTATCTAATTCAATATTAATTTTATCAGCAAAAGATTTGAAACCATATGCTTTTACACTTTTTAAATACATCTATATTCCTCCTGTAATATTATTTTGCTCTTTTCTTATAAGCGTCTAAAGCAGCATTTTGTTCTGCTTCTTTTTTGCTTTTCCCAATTCCTTTTCCATAAATTATTCCATCGATTTTTACATCAACTTCAAAAGTTTTATCATGAGCTGGACCTGTTTCATTTATTATTTCATATTCTAAAGATTTTTTATCAGTTTGAACTAATTCTTGTAATAATGATTTATAATCGATTAAAAAATCTTTCTTTTCTTCTATATATGGAATAACTGTTTTATATACATATTCTTTAGCAGTATCAAAACCTTTATCTAAAAAGATAACTCCAAGTACACTTTCAAAACAATCTGCAATAATAGTATCATTGATATTACTTAATTGCCCTTTACCTACTCTTATATTTTTATCAATACCTATTTCTTTAGAATAAAAAGCTAAAGCTTGTTCACATACATAAGAAGCTCTTGTTTTGCTCATAATACCTTCTTTGTCATTTGTATTACAATAGAAATATTCACTAGTAATAGCTTCTATAATTGCATCTCCTAAAAATTCTAAACGTTCATAATTATTACAATCATGTTCATTTGAATATGAACTATGAGTTAATGCTTCCATTAATAATTCTTGATTAGAAATTTCTATTCCATATCTTTTTAAAAAGTCCATAAATATTCACCTCATGTATTCTTTACAACCTTTATTTATTATAACAAATCATTAATAAAATTACTATTTATTTTTACAATAATGAAAATATGTAGTAAAATGTCTTTAGGTGATTATATGAAACATTTAATGATATTTTTAATTAGATGTTATCAAGTTTTTCCAACTTCTGCACATAAAATGTGTAGGTTTACTCCAACTTGTTCTCAATACACAATAGATGCTATAAATGAATATGGTACTATTAAAGGTATTAAATTAGGAATTAAACGAATAAGTAGATGTAGACCAAATGGAAAATATGGATATGATCCAGTCAAAATTAAAAAGGAGGATTAATTTATGAAAAAAATATTATCAATAGCAATAATATTGATTTTGACAGTTAGTGTTTCAGGGTGTTTTAAAAAAGATGATTTAGAGGGAGCTAAAATTTATACCACTGTATATCCAATAAAATATATAGTTGAAGAATTATATGGTAAGAATTCAACGATTGATAGTATTTATCCTAATGGAACTGATATAAATACTTATACTCTATCATCAAAACAAATAGCTGAATATTCTAAGGGTGATATATTCATATATGATGGATTAACTAATGAAAAACAAATAGCAAAAAACTTTTTAAACAAAAATAAAAACTTAAAAATAATTGATGTAGCATATGGTTTAAAAGTGAATTATGGAAATGAAGAATTATGGCTTTCTCCAAGTAATTACTTAATGTTAGCTTCTACAGTAAAAAATAATTTAGTAGATTTTATTGAAAATAAATATTTAATTGAAGAAATAGAAACAAATTATAATGAATTAGAAGAAAAATTATCAATAATGGATGCTGAATTAAGAAGTATTGCATCTAGTGCTCAAAAAGAAAATAAAAATACTTTAATTGTTTCATCAAATGTATTTGAATTCTTAAAAAATTATGGTTTCAATATAATAAGTTTAGAAAACGAAAATAATTTAACTCAAAATAATCTTACTTCATTAAAGAGTAATTTTAAAAACAAAATATATAATAATTTATTTATGAAAGATACTGATTCAAAGACGGAATTAATAACTACTTTAGAATCTAATTATGGTGCACAAATTATTACTGTAAATACTATGAATACCCTTTCTGATGAAAATATTAAGAATAGTGATAATTATATGTCATTAATGAATGATTTCATTGAAAATATTAGGAATGTAACTTTGGGATAATTTATTATCCTTTTTTTATTGACTAAATCAATTATTTATTGTAAACTTTATTTGTGACCTTGGTAATGGAGTAGTACTCAAGAGGCTGAAGAGGCGCCCCTGCTAAGGGTGTAGGTCGGGCAACTGGCGCGAGAGTTCAAATCTCTCCTACTCCGCCATATAAAAAATAAATCATCTAACGATGATTTTTTTTATTTTCTTTTAATAGCAAATTTATTTAAATTTTTGCTTTTTAGTTTTAAACTTGCGACTGTAAATACACATCCAGCAATTAATAAAGTTACTGCACTTACATAATTCCATATATTTTTTGCAGTTATAATTAAATATATTGAATAAGCATATGATAAAAATCCTATAATCAATAAATTTCTTAATTTATTTAACATATATAAACCTTTTTCAGTATTTTTATATTCTTTTATAAGTATTTTCTTCTCTTCTTTTGTCATTCTTTGATATTTAGTTTTCATAATTACACCTCTTTATTTATTTTATCATAATTGTTATAATTTGAATATGGTGAAAAATATGAAAAAATTTAAAGAAATTTTTAAAGACGTAGTTTTATTATTTTTAATAGGATGTTTTTTAGGTTTTGTTTTAGAAACTATTTGGTATGTTATAAAGCATAAAGCCTTTATTAATGAACGTGGAATGCTATATGGGCCTTTTAAACCCGTATATGGCTTAGGAATAGTTGTAATTACATATTTATTTAAATTATTTAAAACAAATAAAAGCGTTAATATATTTCTTATAGGGATGATTCTAGGAAGCCTATATGAATATTTATTAAGTTTATTTCAAGAGTTTGTTTTGGGAACATCTACATGGAATTATTCAAAATTTAGTTTTAACTTAAATGGCAGAATCTATTTACCCTATTGCATCGCTTGGGGAATATTTAGCATTATATGGATCAAGTTTGTGTATCCTAAAATACATAAATTTAGTTCTAAAACTCCATTTTGGTTATCAGTAATTATTGCCATTGGTTTTATAATAGATTTATCTTTATCTGGTTTAGCCGTTTATCAATATTCAAATAGAGCAAATAATATTCAAACAACCAACCCTGTATTAAAAATAATAGATAAACATTATAATGATGAATTTATGAAAAAAAGAATTCCAAAAATTAAACCAGTAATAAAAAGTTAACAAAAATATATTGATATTAACAAAAAATATGATATAATCATTAAGTAATATTTATGTCTCCTTAGCTCAGTTGGTAGAGCAATTGACTCTTAATCAATGGGTCTAGGGTTCGAATCCCTAAGGGGACACCAATATATTTTTTATTTTTTTAAAAAATAGTTGCAAAATATTACAAAGTACGATAAAATTAAATAGGTTTCCAAACAAAATGGGCTTGTAGCTCAGCTGGTTAGAGCGCACGCCTGATAAGCGTGAGGTCGGAGGTTCAAGTCCCCCCAGGCCCACCATTTTGATTTGGCCAGTTGGTGAAGTGGCTTAACACACCGCCCTTTCACGGCGGCATTCACGGGTTCGAATCCCGTACTGGTCACCAAATAATTAAAATACACATATTAATGTGTTTTTTTTTATGTTTTAAAATAGAATTATAATAAGATGAATAATAATGTTGCTGATATTCTCAAAAAAATTGATATTGAAGATTTTATTTGGTTAATAAATTTTTTTATTGTTCTTTTCGCCCTTGCATCAGATAATTATGAAAGAGATTTTGTAATCAATAAAAATTATAAATCTCAAAAAATTTATAAAACTATCAATATTGGAATATTTATTGTAGTATTTATTATTTATGCCTATTTTGCTTATACGCGTTATCTAAATATAAAGAATTTAAAAAATACATCTTCACAAAAAGATGTATTTATTGCTAATTTAAATTTAGTTGCTGCAATTTTAGTTATAATCGGAGCTGGTATATATTTATATACAGAAATTATAGATGATAATGTAAGCCAAGAAGGAATTGATTTATTCTAGCTTATTCTTCTATAAATCGTATTTTTTTCAAGAGTTCTACCCTTTAATTTTGCTAAATCAGATACACTGACTACTTGATAGCCATCTTGATATAAAAGTGGCAATACTTGTCTTACAGCTTCAACACTTGTTTCATATGAATCATGTAATAAAATTATATCGCCATCAGAAACATGAGACATAATTTCATTTTTAATATGTTCAACGTCTTTATATCTCCAATCTTCAGGGTCGATACTCCAATTAACAAATATTGTATCTAAACTATTTCTAACTTTCTCATTAATAGAACCATATGGAGGTCTTGTATACGTCATTACATCGCTTGTAAGCCCATAATATATGTTAGCTGTTAATTGCTCATTCTCAAGCACTTTTGCTATCTTGGCAGTTTTCAAATTACAATGATTATATGTATGAGAACCAATTTCATTTCCACTATTATGAACTGTTGTTACAACAGTCTTATAATATTCCATTTTATTTCCTACCATAAAAAATGTTGCATGAGCTTTATTTTCTTTTAAGATATCAAGTAATTCTAAAGTTTTGCTTCCATTTGGACCATCATCAAATGTTAGAGCAACGCTTTTTTTATTTGGATCATAATTATATCCATCTTCATTTTCATATGTACTATCTAATTTAAAAGTAATATCTAGATAATCTTTAATTTCATTATAATTAACAGTTAAAAATAATTGCTCATTAGTATTTATCTCTAAATTATTATAATATATAATCATCTCATTATCTTTTATATAATAATTCTTATCTGATTTTTTTTCTATTTCATCAACAATAAATTTAGGATATTTCAAATTTAGTAATTCATTTATTTTAGATTCATATTCATCTAGTTTATCTTTTTTAATTATCACCGAAATATCTTTTATAGAATTATCATTTTTATTAACAAAATAACTTTTAAAAGAGTCCCCTTCTTTATATAAAATATAATAAATATTTTTAAAATTTTGTTTTAAAACAAGCTCATTATTTCTATTTTCTTTTTCTAATTCCCCACATAATTTATCAGAAACAAAATGATTATTTCCTATATCATATGCTTTAACATTAAAAAGACCATAATGTAGAAATGTTCCTATTGCAAATGAAACAATTAATATTAAATATTCTTTTCTTTTAACACTAAACTTCATAACTACCACCACTATAATTATAGTATACCAAAAAAAGACATAAATAAATGTCTTTTTTATCTTTTTCGAGAATATTCTTTAGCATACATATTTTCAAGTATTCTTTTTATCTCATTTATTGTCAATTCATTTGAAGATTCTAAAATAAAGAAATCCTCACGCATAGTATTATAAATATAATTTTTTTCTGATAATGAAAATGAGTCAGCAATGTCTATTGAATTTATTGAATCATCAAAAATTGATAACCTATATCTAGCTCCACATTTAATACATTTGCATTCTTGTTCATCATTATTATATTTTTTAATTTCAATCCACAACGGATGATTACATGTATATGCATTTTTTAAATCATTACAATTATTCATTCAAACTCCCCTTTAATTTTTTTATTGTAGCAAGTTTTTTTACATATTGCAACATATTTAATGCTATAATAAAACAAGTGATAAATATGAGAATAAAACATACATTAAAACCTGTTTTTGATAAAAATTCAAAAATATTAATATTAGGATCATTACCTAGCGTTAAATCAAGAGAAGACAATTTTTATTATGCTAATAAAAACAATCGATTTTGGAAAATAATTGAAACTATATTTATGAAAAATTTAGAATCTTCAAAAGATAAAGAGATGTTTTTGATAAAAAATAATATTGCTCTTTGGGATGTAATTAAAGAATGTGATATAACTGGTTCAAGTGATGCAAGTATTAAAAATGTAATACCAAATGACATTAATTTTATAAAAAAAAATAGTAATATTAAATATATTCTTGTAACAGGAAAAACAGCTTTAAAATATTACGAGCAATTCATCGAAAATCAAGTGAACATTAAAGCAATATATTTGCCAAGTCCATCAAGTGCAAATGCAACATTTTCCTTAGAAAAACTTGTAGAAATATATTCTATAATACCTGAGTTGTTAGAATAAAAATAACATATTTTATTAATATGCTATTTTTTATTCTGAAAACATGTCATAAAGTTCATTTAAAGAACAATTAATATCTGTACATTCAGTTACTTCTGGATTAGAATATGTTACACTTTCTGCTTTAACCATTGGTGCATTTTTACCACTATCTACTCCTAAAGTAGCTTTAAATAATTTTCCTTGTAAATCATTTTGATCATTATCACTTTGTTTAAATGTTATCTTTAAAGTATAACTTCTTGTATCCCCTGCATCAATGCTTATATTTGATTTAATATATATTCTATCAGAACTAGTAATTGGTAATACAGTTTCTTCAATAACTATGCCATTTTCATCTGATAATATGTAAACCAAATCTTCATTAAATTCATTTAATACATCATCTAAATAAATATTATAATCTACTGCAATATTACTTGTATTTTCTACTGTAAATGTTTTAGTGAAACTATCTCCTGGAACTATGCCAGTTACATTTATTTCTTGTCCTCCTGTATAAGTTAATGTTAATTTATTTGTTTTAACCACTGTTTGTGACTCATTTACTCTATTTACATTTGCACTATAGAAGGCATATGTAACTCCTGCAACGAGAGCCACTACCACAAATATACTTGCTATTATTAATACTATTTTTTTATTCATATATATCAACTCTATTCTATATACTTACATTATATCAAAACAATAAAAAAAAATCTATTATTTAGATTTTAAATTTAATCTTGCTTCTGATAAATTTAGCTGAACTATCAAATCATTAATTATCCAATAAATAATTTCATTCATAGAAGAATCAGTAACATAAGATTTTATTATTTCTGATTTAATTTCTTTCAAAAGAACATAAATACTACATCTAAAATAATCTTTTGCAACAAAATAATAGCTATTATTTTTTTGATTAAAATCAAAAAAGTTATTAGTATTATCAAATGCCTTTCTTTCACGATAAAATGATAATATAACATAATTCAAATAAATAGTACCCTTTTGATTTCTATCAAATCCTAATTCTTCTAAAAGATCAAAAATCAACTCTGAAACATTTATATTATGTTCAATTTCATTTTTAATTGTTTCTTGTTTTGAACTAAATCTATTATCATTAAATTGTTTTGCTTTTTCTTGAAATTTTAATATACTTTCTCTTTCTAGCTTTTTGTAATAATTAATTGCATCTTCATTTGTTTTCATATAAATTCCTCTTCTCTTTAAATGAAAAATTGTTCTAAATATTATATCACATCTAACTAAAAAAATAGTATTAATACTACTTTTTTGAAAACTATTTATGTTAATCTATCCCAGAAAAGAAATCAAAGTTTTTCTCTCTCAATAAGCATAAAGTCTTTTCTTCTTCAATTTTTTCTACAGACAATGTTGGATCATTTTCTGAAATAAATTTATTATGTTCTAAACTTAAATATTTCAATAACTCAATATCTTCTTTAATATCAGTAAGAACTTTAAAGATTTCCTCTTTATTTTCAATATTTTCTAAATCACTTATTTTTTTAGAAGTTGTATTTAATTTATTTTCAAGTTCCATAATACTAATATTTAAATCAACAGCGTTTCTAATTGATTTTGTTTGCTCATTTAAAAGTTTATTTTGTTCTAAAAGTGGATTGATTATATTCTTTTTATCAATTGCATCTGGTAATTCATTTACATCAAAGACTAAACTATTTAAAATTATATTATTACTACAATTACAAAAATCTTGAAAAATCATCTTTAAATCCATAATATAATTTGATTTTATTGAACGATAAGTAATATTTCTACCATATGATGGTAACACTTCTAAATTAGCTAAATAAATAAGATATGAAATTCCATTACAGTTTGGAATAGTATATATTCCTCTAGTAAATATTAAATCTTCATTTAAATTAATATTTTCAAAGTCTAATTCATATAATTTTTCTAAAATTTCTAAAATATTATCTATATTTTTACTATTATCTAAAAAATATCTAAGATAATAGTGAAATGCTTCATTTTCTTCTTTATTAAAAAAAGATCGAATAAAAGTACCATTTTCAGCATATTCAGCAATATTATCAAATATTTCCTTATAGTTATCATATATCTTATATGCTAAACTCATTCTGTGATTTGAATGGTCACATAATATATCAGTTAATTGAAGAACTATTTTCCCTCTTTTATCTGAACTAACTGAAGATTTTAATACTTTTTCAATAATGTCGTATTTTCCTAAAATATGACACAATGCTATAGCATTTTTTGTTTCTATTGTATATGTTTTGTTCATAATTTTACCCCCGGTATATTGTATTTAACACTTATCATTATATAATATATAATACATGCTGTCACTCATTAATTTTAATTATTTTTATTTAAAATCATTTTAACAAGGTCATCTATTGCTTTTTTATCTGCATTATCGCAATAAGTCAATTTTTTCTTTGTTACTAATTTAACCATAGTTCTACCAATAAAGCCCATCTTTTTAGGGTTCATACCCCCTTCATAATAAAAAAATGGAATTTTGTCTAATTTATTAATTTCAATTATTTGAGAAATATCAGCTTCTTTTTCAGATGTTAATCCTACACCAAAAACAAATAATTTTTTAGGTTTAAAAGCCATTATTTTATTTAAACCATTAATCATTCCGCCCATAATCCATCCACCATGAATAACAATATCATAATTATTTATAGTATTATTATCTATTTGTTTTATATCTTTTAAATCACCATTAACAGCAGTTGAAATCCATTCTGCATATTTTCTTGTAAATCCTGTTTTACTTTGATAAGTTACTAAAATTTTCATATATTCTCCTCTATATTATTATTTGTTGTATAATTTATAAATTCATAAAACCCTAAAGCAAAATTTTTTACATTATATTCATAAATAACGATATCATTTGAATTAATATTATTCTTTTTTATTTGAATACTTTTATAATGTTCAATAGCTTCATTCAAGTCTTCAAATGAAAAAATTCCATTATTATCAGGCATTGTTCTTTCAAAAAGATAATATTTATTATTATCTTCATAAATCAAAAATGCATGATTATGATATGGTGTAAAAAAAGTTTTTATCTTATAATTATTATTTAAAAACCACTTTTTTTCTAATTCAACTTGATCATAGCATAAACCACATTTACTAATTAAAAGTTCAGTAGGAGTTTGAAGTTGATAACAATCTTTAAGAATTTTTTCATATTCTTCTACTATTGGTGTATTTTTGTGAGTATGTATCTCCTTATTTTCGGTTACAAAACCATACTTAATATTCAACTTCATAAAAGAATATAATTCTTCAGGAGTTTTTATATCATTAAAATCAATTATATTATTTTTCATAAATTCTTTATTATAATCTTTCATTTCTAATATCTTTTATTGTAATTTTTCACTCGAATTATTTAAATTCTGCTTAATGTTTTTTGTTTTTCATTATCTATAAATTCATCTGATTGTATTTCTTCATTTGTTATATCAATATCTAATTCATTCAATAAGTTTTTATATATTAATACTTCATTATTTGTATTCATTTCAAGATAAGATGGGCAAATATCTTTTAATACGTTTTCAATAGATATTACTTTTAAAGGATCTTTTTCACTCTTTCTTCCATCATAGCATAATATGCACATCAAATCTTTGTGCCCACCAGCTTTAATATATTCATTAATGAAAGATATCAAATTTGGATCATTACGTTCTACTCCATAAGTCATAGGTATATCAATATCCCTGTTAAACTCTTTAGCAAAAAGAAATGCTCTTTTTGGTGCATATCTAACACCTCCACGATCAATAATCCTGTACATAACAATATCTAAAAAACTTTCTTTTAATTCACTTTGTAATTTATAATTTTGCATTTCTTCGTATATATCATTTTTTTTAATTGGATAATTTATAGAATTTAAATAATCTAAAACCTCTGATACATGCCATCCATTAAAATCATAATATTCTAATTGCCTATTTTCAAATTTTTTTATAATTTCTGTTTCACTAACTCTACCTTTAGTAGTTAAATGCAAATGATTTCTCCCATTTACGTAAACTACTTTGGAATATCTAGGTTTTAATAAAATCTTTTTTTCTTCCCATGTTAAAGTATTAAGAAAAGCCTTAGGAGATAATTCTTTTTCCCATGGAGATTCATCTGAATTTCCTAAAAATTTTTCATAAATAGCATTATCAGGATATCTTAATTCATACCATACAGCCATCTTTTCTATTGTATTTAACATTTCTCTTAGTTTTAAATATTGGCAAGTATTAGTGTAACAATTCTTTACAAAATTTTTATAATACCATCGCATAAATAAATCAACTTTCTTATCTATTGAATAGTTATTTACAGTATAATTTTCTTGTTTAATATCTTCCTTCACTTCTTCTAATTTATTTTTAATTTTTAATAATTCTTCTTTAATATTCATATAAATACCTCACTCTATTTGTTTAATTTTTATTTTAGCTTGTCTGATAATATATTAATAATTTAAATTCTGTATTATCATGTTTCATTCACACTTTTTTAAAATTTATTACTTTTCAAAACTAATTATATTATATCATGAAAAAACTAACTATTTCTAGTTAGTAATTACATATGGTGCTGATTAAAGGAATTGAACCCTCAACCTTCTGATTACGATTCAGCTGCTCTACCAATTGAGCTAAATCAGCATTTAAAAAAAGATATAAATATATCTTAATTATTAAATTGGTGGCCCGTATGGGATTTGAACCCATGAATGTTGCCTTGAGAGGGCAATGTGTTAAACCGCTTCACCAACGGGTCATAAAAGACTTTTTTAAGTCTTTTTAATTATACCATAAGTTATTTTTATTTAGAAATACTTTTTAATAATTCTATTCTTCTATTAATTTCATCTTTACCAATAAGTTTTAATATTTCATATAAATCTGGGGTCATTGTTAAAGTAGTCATAGCTACTCTTATTAATTCACAAATATCTCCAACATGTCCTTTATAATTATCAGGATTTTCTTTATATTCTTTAACTTCTTTAGCATAACCATGAATATCAGCTAAATCTTTAATTTTATTATACCAATCTTCTTTTGAATCATTTATATCATAATAATTACTAAAATAATCTTCTATTAAAGATAATTCTGAATCATTAAATTCTCTATCATATTTAGTTTTGTCAAACATATTTTCAAACATATACCAAATAGCATTTTTAATTTCACTATACATAGCAAAATCTTTACGAGGTTTCTTTTGATATCTTTCGACACTAAATATTTTAATACAATATTCTTTATTGTTAACTAGTAAATCTTCTAATTCTTTATCAAAATCTTTAGCATAATTTAGTGCACCAGCATATACTTCTTCTGCTGTTAATCTACTGATATAATTTTTAGAAATATTTATTAATTTATCAATGTCTAATAAAGACCCGCTCTTACTTATTTTATTAAATTCAAATTTGAAATCATCAATTGTTTTATCCTTATTACAATCATACCAAGCTTCGAAATTAGTATTTGCAACAGTCATTAAATATAATTTTACTGCTTCTACCGGAATACCTTTTTCAAAGTAATAACTAACTGCAGCTTCTGGATCTTTTCTTTTAGATAATTTTCTCTTATTACCATTTTCTTCTTTCATTAATGGAGATAAATGTGCATACTTTGGCATTTTAAATCCTAAAGTTTTAAATAAATCTAAATGGACTGGTAAACTACTAACCCATTCATCGCCTCTTATAATATGAGTTGTTTTCATTAAATGATCATCAACTGCATGAGCAAAATGATATGTAGGAAGTCCATCACTTTTAATAATAATTATATCCATATCATTTTCAGGGAATTCAATATCGCCTTTAACTAAATCTTTAAATTTAATTTTATTTTCAAAATTACCAACAGATTTTAATCTAATAATAAACTTTTCACCATTATTAATTTTTTCAATAACTTCTTCTTTAGCTAATTTACGGCATTTTGCATAAGCACCATAATATCCAATTCTTTTCTTTCTTTGTTCTTGCTTTTCTCTAATCTCATTTAATTCATCAGCTGAGCAAAAACATGGATAAGCTTTATCTTCTTCAATTAATTTTCTAGCATAAGCTTGATAAATATCCATTCTTTGAGATTGAATATAAGGGCCATATTCTCCAGCATACTCAGTAGCTGATTTAGCACCCTCGCTAAAAGTAATATTAAAATTTTCTAAATCTTTAATAATTCCTTCAATACCATTTTCAACTTCTCTTTTTTGGTCAGTATCTTCTATTCTTAAATAAAATACACCATTAGTATCTCTAGCAGCTTTCCAAGCAATAAATGAAGCCAATAACGAACCCATATGTACAAATCCAGTTGGGCTTGGAGCAAATCTAGTTACTACAGCTTTTTCATCTAAATTTCTTTCTTTATATAAATTTTCATAATAATTTGCATCATGTTCAACATTAGGTAATAATAATTCTGCATATTCTTTATTTGTCATAAAATCACTCTTTCATAATTTGTGGTTGCCCAGATAGGATTCGAACCTATGAAATATCGGATCCAGAGTCCGACGCCTTACCGCTTGGCTACTGGGCAATACATACATATTATATCAAAAAAAATGGTAAATTGTTATACATATTCATACAATCAAAAAATATTCACTCTAAAAGTGAATTTATCTTTTATATGATATATAAAAGTTTTTTATATCATCAAAATTATCTTTGAGTAGCTTTCTTGCCTGTTCACCACTTTTAAAAGCATTTAATATTTCTTTTTGATTCAAATTATCAATCATATATTTTACTATTAAATAATAGCAATTATAAAGATTATTATTAAAATCTAAGATTTCATCAATAGAATAATCAAAGCTTTGAACTTTACTATAATTTTGGCTACTTAATACACAAGCTATACCCTCATATAAATATTTTTTACTGAAGTTACAGTTATTTTGTTTATTAAATATTCTATTAATATAATGAACATACTCGTGGATAACTAATTTCTTAAAATCTTCTAAAGCACTTGCATACTCATCTTCTAAAAAAGCATGAGTAGTATTTTTATAGTCATGGATTGATAAAACATCTATTTCATTTCTACTCGTCCAAGATACTCCTCTACTCCATTTTGGAACTTGATAACCATCTTGACAATTTCCTTTTAAAATATAGTTTGAATCATACTCTTTTTTAGTTGAAATTATATTGATATTTGGTTTGTCAAATGGAATTTCTATTTCAAAAAAACTTATAATTTCTTTTGCCTTTTCTTCAATATATTTTAATAATTCATCAACTATTTTTTCATCATCTATTTGATAATTTACTATTACATAATTATTTTCTTTAGTCATTCTTAATTCTCCATA
Organism: uncultured Muribaculaceae bacterium; assembly: GCA_964533935.1. Taxonomy (GTDB): domain Bacteria; phylum Bacillota_I; class Bacilli_A; order RF39; family UBA660; genus RUG14121. Next base: position 33,208 of record CAZHOG010000009.1, read on the forward strand.
TACATTATATCTATATCAACTGGGGTTGAAATACCATCAATAACTCCATCATCACATATCTGCCAAAATTTATATTTTCCAGTATAACTAGTATGTTCTGTATAATGGGCAAGCCATATATCATATTTAGTTGGCAACCATATATTTTCTAAGTATGTTTTACTACTATATAACATACCTGTGTAACCATTTTTCTCTACTTCTTTAATAAAATCTTCAGCCATACTTGTTAACCCAAAGAAGCTTAAATTATATGAGTTATAATCAGACCAATCTTCCCAGTCAAATGCTATTGGCAAAGTTATTTTATCTTTATATGGTTTTAATTGTTCCATTACCCACTTAGCTTCATTAATAGTTTCTTTACTACTAGATGCATAGGAATGAAAATATATTCCTATATCAATTCCATATTTAATAGCATTTTCTATATTTTGAGTGAATTTACTATCGACATAAAAATCTAAATTAGTGCCAAGTGTTCCACCAACTTTAATAATAACAAATTCTACTCCAGCATTTTTTAATTGTTCAAAATCAATATCTTTTTGCCATCCAGAAACATCTATTCCTATTTTAGTATTTTCACTCTTATAATTAGAAATAACATCAGTAAATTGTGTTTCTGTTTTACTAGCTTTATTAACTGATTTAACTGGTTCATAAACTCTTAAATTAAAATTCTTTTCTGTAACATTTCCACTCTTATCAGTTGCTTTAAATACAAGCGGATAAGAACCAGTGGTATTTGTATCATAATCCCCAATTACTTCACATTTAGGATTGCTATCGTAGTTATCTCCACATAAAACATTATCAACAATGGTATCTTTATTGCCTACTGCTAAATTATAACTTGAAGATATAAATACTACTGGAGCTACAGTATCAACAACATTTACTGTATATGTATAAGACACTTTTATTTTGTCATCATTAATAAAATAAAATTTAATCTTTTTTTCGCCTAGAGTTTTTGAATCTATTTCATAATTGTTTATTATTTTTCCATTAATATCCTTAATAAAGTCAGATACTTTTTTAGAATCATTAAACTCCAGTGTTAAATCATCAATTAAGTTTACTTCAATTTTTGCATTTTTAACTCTAATATAATTTACTATGAAAAAAATTAGTATTACAAATACTAAGATTATTCCAATAAATAGCAAATATTTTATAATGTTTTTATTTTTCATAAATGCCTCACGATATTTATATTTTAACATAAAAAACTAATAATATCTAATCTTCAAAAGGATTAACATGAATCATACAATGTTTAACTAAATTTTCTTTATTTTCTATTTCATCATGTAAATCTTGTGCTATATCATGAGCTTTGGATAAAGATAAATTTTTATCTAATGATATTTCGACATCAATATAATATTTATTTCCAAACATTCTAGTTTTTAAATCATCAATATTTAATACTTCTTTTTTATTAATAATAATATTTCTTATATTATCAATGGTTGATTGATCACATGATTTATCAACCATTTTATCAATAGAGTCTTTAAAAATATCAATTGCTACTTTAACGATAAATATACATATAATAAAACTTGCAATAGAATCAAGTTTTGGATAACCAAGTCTTGCACCTAAGATACCTGCAAAACTACCAATAGATGATAATGCATCTGATCTATGATGCCAAGCATCAGCAAGTAAGGCTCCAGAATTTATTTTTTTAGCTGCATTTCTTGTATACCAAAACATTGCTTCCTTAACTACAATTGAAACTAAGGCAGCTATTAATGCAAGAATTCCTGGAACTACAACTTTGGTATTAAAAAATATAGCTTTTATTCCTGTAATACCTATCCCTACTCCAGTTGCTAATAACATAACAGCTAAAATTAAAGCAGCTACACATTCCATTCTTTCATGTCCATAAGGATGTTTATCATCTGCTTGTTTATTGGATAATTTAACTCCAATTATTACAACGATGGTGCTTAATACATCTGATAAAGAATGAATAGCATCAGATATCATTGCTTGAGAATGAGCTAGAATACCAGCTAAAAACTTAAGAAATGTTAAAACAACATTTCCTATAATACTTATTATTGAAACTTTAATAGCAATTTTTTCATTATTTTTCATAAAATCATCTCCATTATTAAGAGTCAAAAAAACATATCTTGTATAAGATCCCACAAGATATGCTTTAAGCATTATTGTTGCCAATCATGGCCCGGCATTTAAACGCCTGATAAAATATATTTATTTAATACTTAATTAGTAAATCAAATATTAACATTTATTCTATCATATGTCAAATATTTTAATATGTTCTTATTTTTATCTTTTAATTTGATTACTTTCTTCTTCAGATAAATATAAGTTATATGAAGTATTGATTGAATTAACCAAATTAGAAGCTTCAGCTAATGTTAACTCTCCTCTTTGTACTTTTGCTTTAACATTATTAAGCATTTGTTCTTTTTCAATTTGTAATTGTTCTACAGATTTTGTTTGACCTATTAAATGAGATTGACTAGCATCAGTACCTAAAACACCACCAGTAATTTCAATATTTGAAGGTGCTTCGCCAAGGTTTTGTCTAATCCCTATATCAGCACTTTTTTTATCATGTTCCATTTGTTCTCTTTTTTCATAAGATTCTTGTAATGCCTTTTCAATTTTTTTCAAGTCTTCCAATCTTTGATAATTTTTTTCAGTTGCATCTTGAATTACTGAGGTACTAACATTTATTTCCCCATTTTTCCATCTTTCAATGAATTTTTCAATTTTTTCTTCTAATTCTAATCTTTCTCCTAATGCCTTTAAATAATTTTTATATATTTCTTTACTGTCCATATTGTAATTCCTCCCATATATATTATATATAATTTTTTGTTGTCTATCAATTTATTGTCAATCTAATATGTAAAAACATGTAAAAATAAAATTTTATAATACATTCTATTATCATTTTAGTTTTAATAAAAAAACTAACTATATCTAGTTAGTAATCTTTTATAACTCACACAATAAATAATGTTAAACATATTGATGCAATTACGATGGAATAACTATCAAATATAATAGTTATTAACCAATTATTAAATACATGTTAACATTTTAAATGCAATCTATACCATTTCTTACTTTATTATAAAGTATAAAAGCATAAATAAGGCTTCGGCAATAAAACTTATAATTAACAATAATACAAGAATATTAACATAGCCGTTAGAAGATGTTGAAGCTTTTTTTACCAAAATTTTTCCTTTTTCCTGTAATTTACTCATTTGCTTTTGTTGGGCTATTATTTTATTTTTCTCTCTTATTTGACTTGCTATTTGAATTTCATTTTGACTTCTTTGAGAAAAAGATTCTTGTTGTGTAGTTGGTTTTGGCCGATTGTTTTGCTTTGATAATGAATTTATTTTATCAATTTTTTCCCCATTATCTAATGTTCCAGCATACATATTTTCTACTAAAGAATTATTAGTACCAAACTTTTTGTTATCTTGAATAATTTTTTTGTTTGTTCTTACAAGATTATGATCATTCTTGTTAAAAATTGACCAATAAGTAGAGCGTTCAAATTTAACACCAGTTTTTTGATAGATATTTGATATTTTTCTTTGCATATTCTTTTTTATAATTAAAATATCGTCTTGGCTAATAATTCCTTTAGAAGCGCTATCTTTCATTTTTTCAATAAATCCTTTTGTAAAATGAAAATCATGTTCGGTCATTTCAATTTTTTTAGGTTTTATTGATTGCTTTATATAATTGTCATTTTCATCTTTACGCACATGTATTTTTCCATTTTGAATTCTTGTAAGCATTTCGGCAGTTTGTTGTACTTCAACACCATTATTTTGTAAGTCTTCTTCACTCAAATGTGCTTGATCCCCAAACTTATCAATAAATCCTGGTGCAATAGTCTCAATTTGACCTAATACGTTTTCGACCTTACTCCTTTTTTGTGAACTTTCAGTTAATGTTGTTTCATTATACATAAATTCTACACCACATGGCTTTTGTATTCCATTAAAGCATGAAATTAAATCTTGAACACTTATGCCAAATTCTTTTTCCCATTTCATTGCATAAGGCTGTTCTTTATCTTTACCGGTTTTATTTTTTTCAACTAACTCATTAAAAACTTCAACGACATTTATTAGTTGTGTACCATCTGATAAAGGTTTATTATGTTCTTCAATATATTTCATAGAAAATTGAACGTATTTTTTCATATCTGATAATATTTCATCTTTATTATCGGAACTTTTTCCTGTTTCCATTAATTTTTCAATATGAGCATAATCAAATAAGGAATGATATCTCATATGCACATTATGTTTTTCACAATATTGTAATGCTTTATCAGTTAAATAAGGATCAAAATACATTCCTGTACCACTTGAAGACATGATATTGTCATATTTACAAGTTGCAATTATTATGGTATCTATTGACTCATCTCTATCTATTAATTTACTTAATGATACCATTTCGTCATAACCAACACTCTTAACATTTTCAAAATCATCTCTCATTAATCTATTAAATTGAATAATGAAAGAGTCTCCTTTAGAGTTTCTTAAATTTTGCAAGGTTTTATTTAAGCCATTTTCATTTAAGGATGATATTATTTGATTTTGTTCCTCCCCATTTATTCCCATCTTAGTTAACTTAGATATTGCTTTTTCTGTATCACTCATTACTATTTCATCAGTATAACTATCTAAAGTATCTAAATATGCATCATATAGCATTCTTTTAGCACTTTCTAAATCAAGAGAATCATATTCACTTACTATTTGCTCTATTTTTCTATTTGAAAATTGCGAACAATCACTAAAAAAATTTTTCATTTCTTCTTTAGAAGATAATTCAGTAATTATTAATAAATCAATTTGTTGTTGGCTTAAATACAAACCATTTTTATCAGTACTCAAATCCAAAGTGAATTTAGACAAATCTTCTACACTTCTTGGTTGAATATTCTCCATTATCATCTTTCTATCTTCAATCATTTGTCCTATAATACTATTAATTTGTTTTATAATTGTTTCATAATCATTTGGAGAACTAGAAAACACCTCTTTAGCTTTTTTTAGTTTTTCATTATCAATTAATTGTGAATAATTACTATTAATTTGTTTTGAAACTTTATCAAGATATTGTTCAATCAAAATATTTCTTTGTTCATTTGACATAAAAATCAACTCCTATAATTATAAAGCCCTTATTATTACACTAATTATAACATATTTTTTCTATAATTCGAAATCATCTTTATTTTTGATTTTTTGTTATCTTGTTCTTTAATTCAATCATAATTATCTTTTATTTTTCTTATAGTACTATCTTCTTTATCAATATACGAGATTAATTTATACTTATTCTTTATTATTAAAAAAACTAACTATTTCTAGTTAGCTATTTTCTTAAGTGGTGC
>CAZHOG010000010.1:0-38560 GCA_964533935.1 uncultured Muribaculaceae bacterium
TTGCTGTAAATGTTTTACCTTGTAGATTATTTTGATCATTATCACTATGTTTAAATGTTATTTTTAATGTATATGATTTTGTTACTCCAGCATCTATAGAAATATTTGCTTTTAAATATTTCTTTGTATTGCTAACTGGTAACACTGATTCTTCAATAACATTACCAGTTTCATCAGATAATGTATACACTAAATCTTCATTAAATTCATTTGTAATATTTTCCATGTAAATATTATAATCTACTGCTATATTACTTGTATTTTCTACAGTAAATGTTTTAGTAAAACTATCTCCTGGAGCTATTCCAGTTACATTTATTTCTTGTCCACCAGTATAAGTTAATGTTAGTTTATTTGTTTTAACTACTGTTTGTGACTCATTTATTCTATTTACATTGGCGCTATAGTAGGCGTATGTTACTCCTGCAATTGTTGCTACCACAACAAATATACTTGCTACTATTAATACTATTTTTTTCTTCATACATATCAACTCTATTCTTATATCTATTTTAGCAAATCATATATTTTAAGTAAATAAAAAAAGCAATCAAGTTAACACTATTTTGCTTTTTTATATTTAAGATAATATTCTATCTTTCCAGTTTCTTTAAATTTATCCCAAAGTTCTTGTTTAGTCATAATTAATTACCCTTTCTATTTTTATTATGGGTAATTACATTATTTTTTATTCAGTTTCATTAAAACCAAATTCATTAATATATTTTTCTTTATCACGCCAATTTTTAATTGTTCTTACATACAATTCTAAATATACTTTTTTACCAAGTAATTCTTCAATATCTTGTCTAGCTAGTGTTCCAACTTTTTTTAATCTAGAACCTTGTTTTCCAATAACTATTTTCTTTATTGCATCACGATCCACAATAATATCAACATTTATATTTACAATATCTTTTTTCTCTTCATAATTTGTTGTAAGACAAGTTAAACTATGAGGAACTTCTTCAATTGTTAAATGAAGTAATTTTTCTCTAACTAATTCACTAATCATAAAATATTTTGAAACTGATGTAATTGTATCATCATCATAATATTTAACATTATCTGTTAAATACTTTTTTATAACTTCAATAAATGTTTCAATATTATCATATTTTAATGCTGAAACTGGTACAATATCTGCAAAATCTAATAGATCTTTATATTCATTAATCATCATCATTAATTGATCATTAGATATTCTATCAATTTTATTCATTACTAAAATAACTGGTGATTTACTATTTTTCAAATCTTCAATTATTTTTCTATCACCGGTTCCTAAACCTTCAGATGCATCAATAACAAATAAAACTGCATCAACATCTTGCATTAGTGAATAAGATTGTTTATTTAAAACTCTTCCTAATTTTTCTTTTGGCTTATGGATTCCTGGTGTATCTACAAATACAATTTGTGTTTTTTCATCATTATAAACAGCTTGAATAATATTCCTAGTTGTTTGGGCTTTATTTGAGGTAATTGCTACTTTGTGTTCTACTACAGAATTTAAAAGCGTACTTTTACCAACATTTGGTCTTCCTATTAAACTAACAAATCCACTTTTCATATAATTACCTCCCTTAAAACTTAAAATATATTAACAAAATATGGTCCAAACACAAACATGCATATTACAATAGCAACAAGTGATAAAACAAAACTAGCTGCACTACCACAATCTTTTGCAATTTTAGCAAGTGGATTAATTTCCATTGTAGTTAAATCTACTGCTGCCTCTATTGCTGTATTAACTAATTCCATACCTAAAATAATACCTAATGCTATAAATAGAATTGCCCATTCTGAGAATTTAATTTGGAAAATAACTCCTAAAGCAATTGTAAAAAATGTAGCAATGGCATGAATCCACATACTTTGCTCATATTTATAAGCATATACTAAACCATCAATAGAAAATTTAATACTTCTAAAAAATCTTTTAATTCCTTTTTTCTTAATTTCATCTCGTGATATGTATTTCATCTAATAATCTCTCCTGTAAATCAAACATTACTTTTTCTTCTTCTTTGTTATTAACATGGTCATAACCTAATAAATGTAATAATCCATGGACACCTAAAAATGCCAATTCTCTTTTTTCGCTATGACCATATTCATTTGCTTGATTAATCATTTTAGGAATACATATATATATATCACCTAAAACTCGTATATCATTATACACTATATTATCATTATCTTCAAATGCAAAAGAAATAACATCAGTAACTCTATCTATATTTCGATATTCTTTATTTATCTCTTGAATTGTCTTTTCATCAACAAAAATAACACTAAATATAGCATTTTTAACTTTTTGATCCTCTAATGTATGTTCAAATACCTCATTTAAAAATTCATAATCTTTATTATATCCATAATTATCTGTTATTGTTATATCATTCATTTAAACCACCAAATCCCCTTTATCTTTAAACAATATATTGCTACAAGCAATACAATTATTATACTTATTAAGTTATAAACAAAATCTCTTTGTAAAAACTTTGGTAGATGTTTTTTTATCGCACATAATGCAATATATATTAAAAAACCAATTAAACCACCAAAAACATTTAAAATTATATCATCTACATCAAAACTTCTACCAATTTGTAATTGAACTACCTCAATTGTTAAACTTGAAATAATAGTTACAGCTAAAATATGTGATACTTTTGTAGCTTTAATATATCCAGATACAAAATATCCAAAAGGAATAAATAGTAAAATATTTCCTAAAACATTATAAATAAATAAATCACTACCAAATTTATATCTAGAAATTTCAGTAAAAGGAACTAAATTATATCCACCACTTGAATTAGTTTCAACATTTGTTAATAGTTTATATAGTAATAAAACATAAATTATAAATAATAAATTTAAAAGTTCTTTATAAAAAACAAATTTTTCTTTATGGATTGTTATATAAGTTATTCTAATAGTAGATATTATGATAACAAAAATAATTAACATTGGCCATATTTCATTAACTGCATGCATTGCTGTATTTAAAAACATCTCATTCTACCTCTTTTTCTTCTTTTATAAAATCAACTTGTTTAGATATGATTTCTTCTACTGAAGTAAAAACTTCTACATACATTGTACTATCATTTATACTTTTTTTCAAAACATTTTGTTTAATTATTCGCTCATTCTCATTTAATTTCAATTTTATTTTTTCATTAGATAAATTCAATGCTTTTTGTAAAGCTTGTTCATCATTATATTTTTTATTAGCAACCTGAATTTCTTTTTCAGTTAACAAGTAAATTTTATTATCATATATATTTAAAATTAATTTTTTAGATGTTTTATAATTTTTTAATCTGCTTCTAAAGATTTTATGTTTATTTATAGCAAAATTATATCTTTTTTTCTTAGTATATTTCACATCTGAATAATTCAATGGCAATTTCACTTCACTTGTATACCATATTTCTGCTTTAACATTACCTTCAGCACAAACAATATTTTTAGTTTCTTCATTCTGCATAATCTCTCCAGAAATTAATATATCTCCAGCAGAAACATAATCATTCTTTTGAACTATTTCTTGACCTCTAATTGAAGATATTTTTGTTATAATTCCACTTTTAGTTGCAATTATATTACAAGAATCACTTTTCTTTGGAATATCTGTAATAATTCTTTCTTCAACTTTAACAACATAACTCATTCCAACTTTTTCGATTTCAAGCCACTCTAATTTATTAGGATACTGCTTTAATATTTTATTTTTAATACTATTTAATTCTTTATAATTCTTTTTCCATGTTAATTTCTTAATATTATTATCTTCTAAAGCGTCTTCTACTATTTCTCTTATTTCTTTTTTTGAATGTATAACTTTTACATTTATAATTGTATTAGAAAAGATATATATAAATATAAAAAATAAAAAAGCATTCAAAAGAAAAATTTTGCTTTTACTAATCATACTTTTAATCTTATATAAACCAATATTATCTTTAATAATGAATTTATAACTTAAAATATACTTTTTTAATTTTTTGAAATCATTATATGTCGTTATAAATTCTAGTGAATCATGTAAATATCTAATATTATTTATTGAAATACCTAAATTATAGATTTTTAATAATAGATTATTTTTATTATTACATTTAACGCATACAGATACTTTATGTTCTCTATTCATTATCTTTTTATCCTCACATCTTCTATTACACCAGAAATCATTAATTCCTTATCATTCATTTCAATAATTTTAACATTATTACCTTTAACTTCTAAAACAAATTGTTCAAATAATAGTTCAATAGTTTCATCATTTAATTTTAAAAGTTTTTTATAATTAAAAACGTGTAATTTATCTTCAAAAATATCTATATAATAATCTTTATCAATTAGAAAATCTTTAATATTTTCAATCATTTTCATAGATATCACCTTGTAAATTATATGTTATTCCTAAAAAAGATATTAAAAAAAGAATGATGTTATCATTCTTTATATTTTAATAATTATCTCTATTTCTTAAAAATGAAGGAATATCTAATTCTAAATCTAAGTCATCATCAGGTGTTCTTCTTTTTGGCATCTCATCTTCTTTTGAATAACTCATAGCTTCATCTATATCATCTTTAGCTTTATCAAAACCAGTAGCTATTACAGTAACAATTACTTCATCAGATAAATTTTTATTTGGAATAGATCCAAAAATAATATTAATATCATTATTTGCAAGTTCTCTTACTGTTTCAACAGCATCTTCAATTTCAAATAATGTTAAGTTTTCTCCACCAGTAATATTGATGATTGCATCTGTAGCACCATCTATTGTTGTTTCAATCAATGAATTAGTTACAGCTTGTCTAGCAGCTTCAATAGCTCTATTTTCACCAACACCCATACCAATTCCGATAAGTGCTGTTCCACTTTTTTCCATTACTGTTTTAACATCAGCAAAATCCAAGTTAATTGTTCCTGTTACAGCAATTAAATCTGAAATTGATTGTACGCCTCTATGTAATACAGTATCTACTTCTTTAAATGCATCTTGGAATGTTGTAGTTTTATCAATAATTTCTCTTAATCTATCATTTGGAATAATTATTAATGTATCAACATGTTTTTTTAATTCTTCTAAACCAACTAATGCATGTTCCATTCTTTTTTTACCTTCAAATCTGAAAGGTTTAGTAACTATACCAACAGTCAAAGCACCAAGACTTTGAGCAATTTCAGCTACAACAGGTGCTGCACCAGTACCTGTTCCACCACCAAGTCCACAAGCAATGAAAACCATATCAGCACCTTTTAAAGATTCTTCAATTTCTTTCTTACTTTCTAAAGCTGCTTCACGTCCTATTTCAGGATTTGAACCTGCTCCTCTACCACCAGTGATAGTACTTCCAATTTGAATTTTATTTTCACAATGAGAACAATTAAGCGCTTGTAAATCAGTATTTACTACATAAAATTCTACGCCTTTAACTCCCTCATCAATCATTCTATTAACGGCATTGCTACCGCCACCGCCACATCCAACGACTTTAATTTTTGCTATAGGATCTAATGTTAATCCGTCCATATTCTACACTCTCCTTAATTGTCAAAAAAATATCCAAATATTTTTCCTAATAATGAATTATCTGAAACATTAATACGTTTGTGCTTACCACTTAAATCTTCTAATTCATCATTACTAAATATTGAAAAATTTTTATTTCTTAATTCTAATTTACTATTATAATACTTAATCATTCCTATGGAACAACTATACTTATTATTTCTAGCACCAAGTTCTTCAACAGTTCCAACTGTTGCATTTTTACCAAAAATACTTTCAAGTAATATTGGAAAATCGGCAGTTTCTGTTATTCCACCTGTAAATATTATATAACTTATTTCTTTTTTTGTTAAGAGATTAATTTGTTTTTTTATTAAATTAAGCATTTCACTTAATCTACTCATAACAATTTCGCTAATTTCATATTGATTTACTTTAATTTCTTCACCTAGTTTATTAACTATAGTTTCAGTTTCACTAGCTTTAGCCATACGATGATGAGCTAATGCCAAATTTTCTTTTAAAGTTTTTGCATCAATACTATTAACTTTATATATAAATGATATATCATTATCAATATTTTGTCCACCTAAATTAATAACCTCAGAGTTTGTAATGACCCCCTTATTAAAGATAGAAACTGTTGAAATACTTCCACCAATATCAACTATTGCACCAACTTCTCTATTAATTGAATCATTCTTAAATTCATAATAATTTCCAACAGAAGATAATGTAACATCCATAATTGTTATTCCAATATTTTCTAAACATTTAATAATTGGATAGATATTTTTTTTAGGAACAATTCCCACTACATCTCTAATTGTTAAAGTATCAGCATTCATATTAATTGGATTACTAATAGGATTTTCTTCATTTATTTTAAATATCATAGGAATAATATTAGCTACTTCATAGTTTTTAGGAATTCTATTATATATTGAAGCTTGCATTGCCCTAATTATATCCACACCTCTAATAACTTTATCATCATTAGTTATTGTAGTAGTTCCTTCACTACTAATGAATTTGGCATCATTTGATGGAACATTAATTATTACTTTTTTAACACTTACACCTAATGCTTCATTAGCATTTTTAAACAACTCTTTTAATGTTAGTGTAAATTGTTCTGGATTGCTAATAATTCCATTTTTCAAACCCTTTGAATCAACTTCAGAAACATTTAAAATATTGAATTTATTTTTTTCAATATTTGCAACCATTAATTTAAAAGTTGTATCACCAATATCTAAACTTGCAATAATATTTCCCATGAGCCACTCCTATTATATTTCTAATAATAATTATACAAAAAATAGCATTTAATATCAAGAATTTTTGGCATTTGATTTTTTATATAAACAATGCTATAATAGCTTTCAATTAATCAGGGGGATTTATGAATATTTTAGAAATAGAAAATAATCTTAAACAAGAAATTAGTGAGAAACATAGCAAATTAGAACATGATAAAAATATTTATGCAGAAACATTAAATGTATTGTTTGATTTAGAAAAAAAAGGTATCGCAATATTAATCATAATTAATATTGTAATTATGTTACTTACTCCTACTGGAGTACTTATTGGATCATCAATATTTAGTTTTTTAATTACTTATAGTTTTGAAAGATTTCAAAAACTTGCAGAAACTGGATATAAAATAGATATTGCAAATAAAGAAAATGATATTGATTTTTTAAATAGCAAATTAGAATCTGTTTATTTATTTGAGGATTATTTAAATGACAAGACATTAACTAGAGAAGAATTATTAAAAATTGTAACATTTTTATATTTAGACTTTAAAAAAGAAATACATCCTATAATTGAAAATATTGAAAAAGAATACGAAACAGCTGTTGTTTTAAGAACTGAAGAAGAAAATATTGTATATGATTCAAGAGAGTCTAATATAGAAGAATTTAGAGATACTAAATCATTAACTAGAACAAAAAAAAGATAATTTGATATTATCTTTTTTTTATAAAACATTTCATAAAAGCACTTGGATGCATCAAAAAATCCATACTATCAGTTTTATCAACTAGCACAATTAACCAACCCTCGATATATTTTGGTGGCACTTTATTTAATGGAAACATATGTCTTTCAATACAGTTTTCTATTTTTTCATTCATATACTTTTTAAAATACTTATTTGCATTTTCTTTTGCTTCATGAGCATGAACAAAACCATGTTTTTTAAAAAGTGGTACTTTTTCTTTATTATCTTGCCATGGTTTATTATAAAAATCATGTAAAAGTCCTGCTATAGCTACAGACTTATAATCTAAATGATATTTTTTTGCAATACAAAAAGCATCAAAACTTACCCTTAGGCTATGTTCATAAACGGATTCATTATAATGATGTTCATAAGTTTTTCTTTTAACAAACTCGATATTATGTAAAATATCTTTAACAATATCATAATATTCTTTATTTAAATTAATTAATTTTTTTTTTTTGCCTTTTAATAGAAAATAATTTCTAACATAAAAGAAGAATGTTAATATTTCTAAAATAATTGAACAAATAATTCCAATATTCATTAAAATATGAATTTTAGGAAAAAATACATTGACAAGTCCTAGAATCAATGTAATAAATAAAACCCATGTTTTAAATTTGCCAATTAATAATGACTCTACTACATTAGTTTTAATAAAAATTGTAATATTAGCAATTGAAATTAATAATTCTAAAATTAAAATATAGAAAAATATATTATTTTTTAAAATTAAAACTATTAATAAACCAATCGCCAATGTTTTATCAGCAATAGAATCTAATCTTGCTCCAAACTCTGAACAAACATCCCATTTTCTAGCTAATTTTCCATCAATAAAATCTGTTAAGGCTAGAATAACACACATTATTGCTAGAATTTTATAATGCCCACAAATACCTAAAAAAATTGCTACTGGAGTTACAATTATTCTTAAAAAAGTCAAAATATTCGGAATAATTTTTTTAATGTTATTCATTACAATCCTCTTCTCATAATTAAATTATATCATAATTCAATTATCTTTATGAATAGAATTAAAAAAATAATATAATGATTATAGAAATTTTTTTAGATCATTAAGATTATGTTGTTCAAGTACTAATAATTTATTTGCTAACCTGATTATTCGTGGGTTATTATTAGCATACTCATTTAATTTAATATTTATATCAGTTATTCCCGTATTACTACTATTAACCAATATTTTAGCAATATTATTTACCGATTCATCTTTTAAAGCTTCTAAATTACTTATAATATAAGATGAAATCTGCTTAAGCTTCCCTATTTCTTTTTCTGTATATCCCAATTCATTTAACATAATTGCAGTTTCATCGGCTATTTCTGTATATTTACATTTTTGGTTGGCTAAAACTTCTACAAAATCTATATCGTTTACTTTTTCTTTTATATTGTCAATATTTATAATTCCTTGTTTAGCATTTTGATAAATAAAATTCAAAAAATCTACATCTTTTTTCATAAAAAAATCACCTACTATTATAGTGGATGATTTTATTTTTATTATACTTCTTGAACAACAGCAATAATCATTGGCTTACATTCAGTTTCTTCATATAAATATTTACTTAATTCAGATCTTATTTCTGTTTTAATTTTATTATATTCAACATAATTATTTGTTATATTTCTTGTTATAACATTTTCAGAAATGCGTTTTATTTCTGCAATTATTTCTTTTGAATCTTTAACATAAATAAATCCTCTTGTAGTAACTTCTGGTCCTACTAATAAAGTTTTAGAAGCTTTAGAAATAGTTGCACTAATTAAAACTATACCATTTTCAGATAACATTTCTCTATCTTTAACAACTAACTCACCAATATCATCACTGCTTTTTCCATCAAGTAAAATATCGTTTACTCTAACTCTTTCAGCATTATCTACAAGTTCTTTATCTTCAATGGTAATAACATCACCATTTTGTTTAAGTAATATATTTTCTTTTGCGATACCTAATGAATCAGCTAAATTAGCATTACCAACCATATATCTATATTCCCCTTTAACTGGGATATAAAATTTAGGATTTAAAAGTTTTATCATTATCATTAAATCTTCACTTGAAGCATGAAGTAAAATATTTTTATCTTTTGGCAAAGATACTATTTTACAACCAGCCATTGCTAAATCATTTTCTACTTTAACAAGAGCTTTTTCATTACTATCATATCTTGCTTCTGCAAAAACAACTGTATCATTTGATCTTAATTTAATGAATTTATCATATCCACTAATAATTTTATTAATAGATGCATATGGAGTCTCACGATCATCACATACTAATAAAATAGAATTTTGATCTTCAACGTTTGATAAATCCCCTAATATTTCATCATCAAAAACTAACGAACCTTCTTCTTTACAAAAATTTATTACACTTTGCATCTTTTTGCCCATAATAACAATTTTACGATGCATATTTACAGCTCCATTAAAAATATCTTGAATAGTATAAATATGTGTAGGAAGCGTTAAGAATATTAATCTACCTTCTGCTTTATTAATAGCATCTTTGAAATATGATGTTAATTTATGTGATGGAGAAGTATGCCCAACATGTTCAGAAAACGTAGATTCACTTAATAAAGCTAATACGCCTTGTTTTCCAACATAAGCAATTTTACCTAAATCCATATCATAAGCATTTTTCATACTTGGATCAATTATAAAATCTCCTGTGTAACATATAGCACCATCTTTAGTATTAATTACATACATAACTGAATCAGGACAACTATGTGATACTGCAATTGGGAAAATAGATACTTCTTTAAAATTAATCTTTTTATGTGGAGTAATCTCTATAATATTTTTTTCATTAATTCCATCATCCATTAATACAAACTTTGTAAATTTTGTTGCATATATTTTTAAATCTTTAATGCTTTTTACTAAATCATAAACAGCACCCATATTTTCATAATGACCATGAGTTAAAAATAATCCCTTAATTCTTTTTTTATTTTTTACTAAATATTCAAAATCTGGAATAACATAATCTATCCCCAACATATTACCTGTTGCATATTTTAAACCACAATCAAATACATAAATATCATTATTAACTTCAATAACATAGGTGTTTTTTCCATTTTCATCTAGTCCACCCAAACCAAAAATTTTTATTTTTGCCATAAAAAATCCTCTTTTCTAATCAAATAATATTTTAAAATACAAGTTAATCGACTTAAAAAGTATACCAAAAAAAAAGATTAATTTCAACTCTTAAAAAGAATCAATATTAATCTTTACTTTTTTATTATCATTTAAATATGCAAATGCCTGAATCAATGTTCTTAAAGATGAAGCCATTTTACCATTTTTTCCGATAACAACGCCCATATCATCTTCACATACAATAATTTCAATTATTGTAGCATCTTCTTCTCCACCAAAACTAGTAACTTTAACAAGGTCTGGTTGTTTAGCTATACTTTTTACTAAAAATTCAGCATATTCAACTATATTCATAATTATTTTCCTGCCTTTTTAGATTCAGCATATTTTTTCATAATACCATGTTTACTTAAAATATTTCTAACAGTATCAGTAGGAATAGCACCTTGTGATAACCAATATAATGCTCTTTCTTCATTAACTGTAGTTTCAGCTGGAGTTTTAATTGGATTATAAGTTCCAACATTTTCTAAGAAACTTCCATCTCTTTTTCCTCTAGAATCAGCTGCTACGATACGATAGAATGGTTTTTGTTTAGCTCCCATTCTTTTAAGTCTTAATTTAACTGCCATATATAGTCCTCCTTTAATAACTATATGTAGTTTATCAAAATTATTGTGTGCTGTCAACCATTTTAGTTGACTCTATTAAAAAACTAAGCAATTATACTTAGTTTAAATAATTATCATCAATTTCATCAATTACTTCATCTGATAAATCTTCTTCAGTTACTTCGTCATAATCATCTTCTAAATCTTCTATACTTACTTTTAATTTTGTATCGCCAATAATTTCTACCGCTAATTCTTTATCTACCGTTACCTTAACAACATTATTTTCTATATTTACATCACTTACAGTGGGTTGTTTTAAACTCCTAACTATAATTTCAGATTTATTTGATAAACCAGTATTTTCTTTTAAATTAACATTAATTTTATCAGAATATGCATATCTTTTTGTACTTACTGTAGTTTTAGTATCATTATCATATGAATACCATACATTAATATCATATTCTCCATTTACTAAAACAACCCCATTATTATTCATTCCACTAAAGGTATTATTTATTACCCAACAGCCTAAGACAGTATTTGGAACTTCATTAGTTTCAACATAAAAACTATCTACACTACTTTTTTTAGCTTTACCAACAACAGCTTTTGTTACAATTTCTTTGAAATTAGACATTTATCTCATCTCCTACTCTAATTTATGCAAAAGATATATTAAAGTACACAAAAAAAGATATAATACTTATTTGTTAAAAAAATTATGATATAATTTTAATGGAGATGATTTTAATGGATTGCTTGTTTTGCAAAATAATTAATGGTGAAATACCTAGTAAAAAAATATATGAAGATGATTTAGTATATGCCTTTTTAGACATTAATCCATCTGTAGATGGTCATACTTTATTAATACCAAAAAAACATTATACTGATTATAAAGATTTACCTGATGACCTTATTCTTCACATGAATAAAGTTAGAAAAGTACTTGCTGATGATCTTATGAAAAAACTAAATGTTAATGCTATGACATTTTCTTGTAATTATGGAGATAGCCAAGTAATTAAGCATTTTCACATGCATTTACTTCCAAATTTACATATTACTTATGAAGCAAAAAAAGATATTGATGAAATATATAATATTTTAACAAAATAAAAAATGAAATTATTAATTTCATTTTTTTAATGCTTTAAAAACTCTACTATCTGCTCTTAAGAAATCTTTAGGTAATTCATCTAAATATAAATATGGATTACTATTATTATTTGGTGTATATAAATCACTAAATATATCTATCATTTTAACTGGAAATTTAATATCAATTAAATATGTTAAATAATCATAGAAATCTTCATTCTCTAATCTTCTTATCTTTCCATTATAAAAGTAATTTAATAGCATTATTGAGTAACAATATAAATCAGTATTTTCATCTGGAATATAAAATCCCATACGTTCTTCATCAGAAATTTTATATTTACTTCCTAAATAAGCAAAATTAAGAGTTGGTGCAAGATATTTGGCAAAAGCTGGTTTATTTCCATTAATTTTACAACTATCCATATCTACAGCTTTAATTTGATTATCTTTTTTATCTAGAATAAAATTTCCTTCATGCAAATCATTCAAAAAGAAATCAGGCATATTTTGATATTCTCTTACATTTTTCATTTTATTTAATAATTCTCCAACTTGTTTCAAATATAAAAGTTTATCTTTTTCAGAAAATCTATTATCTTTTAATAAAGTAGCTAAATTAATTCCATCTATATATGGCATAGTATAACCAATTAATTCTTTACCCACTAAAGCCATTTTTTCTGGTAAAACTAAATTTAAATCAGCAAACTTATCTTTATTTTCCATTAATGAAGTAATAGTATAAAGTTTGTTACCAAATACTTCTCCTTCATCAATATACATTTTCTTTAAAACTTTAAGCTCTTTTTCCCAGTTATTCTTTTCATCAAAAAGAAATATTTCACCTTCGGTATTTGTTACTTCATTGTCAATATCTAATCTATTTAATTTTTTAAATTGATTCTTACTAAATATTACACTTTCCATACTATTCCCCCTAATATTACAAGAATTATAGCACAAAATGTCATAAATGTCAAATTAGCGTAAATAAAAAGACAAATTTAACATTTGTCTTTTATAATATTTTTGATTTGATCAATAAATTCTTCTTGAGAAAGTGTTGTTGTTTCTTCACTTCCATGAAGACGATAACTAATAGTTTTATCATCTACTTCTTTTTGACCTAAAACTAAAGTATAAGGAATTTTTTTCATAACAGATTCTCTCATACGATAACCGACTTTTTCTTCACGATCATCAAGTTCTACTCTAATATTATTATCATGTAATAATTCATATATTTCTTTAGCATAATCTAAATGATATTTATTATTTACTGGTAAAATATTTACTTGAACTGGAGCTAACCAAGTTGGCAATACTCCTTTAGTCTCTTCTAATAAGAAAGCTATAAATCTATCTAAAGAACCTAATATAGCTCTATGAATAACTACAGGTCTTTCTTTGTTTCCTTCAGAATCTATATATTCAAGTTCAAATCTTTCAGGTAATTGGTAATCAAGTTGAACAGTTGATAAAGTTACATCATGTCCTATAGCACTCTTAACTTGAACATCTATTTTAGGTCCATAGAATGCTGCTTCACCTTCTGCTTCATAATAGTTTGCATTAACTTCATTTAATATTTCACGTAACGCTGTTTCACTTTTATCCCATAATTCATCATTTCCAAAATATTTTTCAGTATTTTCTTTATCTCTCAAAGATAATCTAAATGAATAATTTTCGAAACCAAAATCTTTGTAAACATCTAAAATTAAATTAATGACACCTTTAACTTCTTCTTTTATTTGATCTGGTCTACAGAAAATATGTGAATCATTTTGAGTAAATGCACGAGTTCTTTCAATACCGCAAACAGCTCCACTAGCTTCATATCTAAAATCATTAGCAATTTCAGCTATTCTAATTGGTAAATCACGATATGAATGTAATGAATTTTTAAATAACATCATATGATGAGGACAATTCATAGGTCTTAATACATAAGCTTCATTATCGATTTCCATTGCTGGAAACATATCTTCTTTATAATGATCCCAATGTCCACTAGTTTTATATAAATCTACATTTCCCAAAGATGGAGTCATTACATGTTTATATCCTAAGAACATTTCTTTATCAGTAATGTAATCTACTAATGCACGTCTTATTATGAAACCATTTGGTAACCACATTGGTAATCCTTTTCCAACTAAATCACTATACATAAAAATTCCTAAATCTTTACCAAGTTTACGGTGATCTCTTTGTTTAGCTTCTTCTAATTCTTCTAAGTGTTTATTTAAAGCTTCTTCTGAATCAAAACATACTCCATAAATTCTTTGAAGCATTTTATTATTAGAATCACCTTTCCAATAAGCCCCACTAAATTTTAATAATTTAAAATATTTAAGTTCTTTTACAGTTTCAACATGAGGTCCACGGCAAAGATCAGTAAAATCACCTTGAGAATAGCAAGTAATTACTGTATCTTTTGGATCCATTCTATTAATTAAATCTACTTTATATTCATCATCACTAAACATATCTAAAGCTTCTTCTTTTGATAATTCTCTTCTTACAATTCTTTTACCATCTTTAGATAATTTTTTCATTTCTTTAGATATCTTTTCGAGATCTTCATCCTTTAAAACTTCATCACCTAAATCAATATCATAATAAAAGCCTTCTTCAATAACTGGTCCTACCCAAAATTTAGCATTTGGATATAAATGCTTAACTGCTTGAGCCATTAAATGAGCACATGAATGATTTAAAATATTTAATTTACTATTTTCTTTTATATTTATCATTTTCAATTCCTCCATTTATTATATTCATAATTTCTTGCATATTTTTATGCTTTTCAATTTTTAATTTAACAAGTTCTTCTGATATTTCTTGTAATTTTTCTTTTTTTCTTGAATAGATAAAGATGATTCATTTATCATTTGTTTCTTTGCAAGAAGTTTATTCATTTCTCTTGTTATTTCATTATTTTCCATTTTTCTTACGCACCAATTTTCTATTTCCAGATTCTACATACATATTTTGTCTATTAATTTTTTCGGTTATTTCAGGTTCAGTATATTCTTCTTCATTTTTTTCTATTTTTCCTGAAACAGATACATTGTAACCACTAGCTTCAATAATATCTTCTCTTATTCTTTTTAATGTCTTTTTATCCGCATTCTTAATAAGACTATTTAATAATTCTTCTTTTCTCATTAATAATGGATTTCTATAAGCTAAAACTTTATTATAATCATCAATAACTTCAATAATTTTACCACTTAAAACATCTTCATTTATGTAATCATCAAATGAAACACGTACTGGTAATAAAACTTCTTCTGGAAATATTCCATGTCTTAAATTTAATTTCTTTTCCATTATTGAATGAGAAACTCTCACATTTTTTTTGAACTTGCATTCTAATCCGCAAATTTCCATATATCTATAAATAGATATAATATTTTTACTATTTGTATAATGTTTTTTCATAATATATCCTCCCCTGAAAAACACAAAAAGAAATGGTAAAGGAGTGCTAAAAGCACGGTACCATCCCTTTTTTTACTTAATTAAATATAACGGTCAATAACCGGGATTTATTAATCCTCTTAAAAAGTAGTAATAAATAAATACGTTTATTAGCTTTCCACCAATAGCTAACTCTCTTTAAAACTTAATTTATTTACCTTATCTTTTATCATTGATTTAATCTATCTTTAACTATTTTACTAACTAATCCCATATCTGCTTTACTTGAAAGGATTGGATTTAGTTCTTTCATTATATTACCCATATCTTTAATACTTGTTGGGTGAATTTTATCAAAAACTTCATCAACAACTTTATTAATTTCTTCTATAGATAATTCTTCTGGTAAATACTTAGATAAAATACTAACTTCTTTTTCTAAATTTTCTACCAAATCCATTCTATTATATTCAGTATATTCGTTAATAGAATCTTTTCTTACTTTAACTTGCTTTTTAATAACTGCTATAGTTTCTAATTCATCTAATTCATGATTCTTAGAAATAGTTTCATTTTGAATAGCACTTTTTAGCATTCTTAGAACATTAAGTTCAAATTTATTACCATTTTTCATTGCAAGTTTTAAATCATTATTAATTGTATCTAAATTCATAAATTCACCTATTAATAACTTTTATGCTTATGAGCATTTTTTCTAGCTTCTTCAAGAGCTTCTCTTCTTTTAACTCCTGGCTTTTTATGGTATTTTCTTTTCTTAAGTTCTGAAGGGACACCACTTCTTGCTACTTTAACTTTAAATTTCTTTAAAGCTCCATCAATGTTACCATTACTAACAACAACTTTAGTCAATTTATTTCCCTCCCTTCAATTACTACAATTGATTATAACACCAGTTATTTTTTTAATCAAGAAAAAACTGGTTTATAAACCAGTTAATACCACTTATTAGTTAAATTTACATTTGTACTTGTAGGCATAGGATTAGGAATATCAAATTGTGTTATCAATGGAATTTTGAAAGCATTCCCAAACATTAAAGCCATTCCAGGTCTTAAAGACTTAACTTTTTCAATCTCATCAACTGTAATATTTGAAGCAATTGAAGCAATTATTTCTATATCTTTTGGATAATACATTTTAAAAATCATAAAATTTGAACATTGACTTAAAGCAGTTGAAGATAATTCACTTAATCTTTGAGTAATTAATCCTAGTAATAAACCATATTTTCTTCCTTCTTTAGAAATTCTATCAAAAATATTATAACCTATAACATCAACATCATTATCATTTTGAATATATCTATGTGCTTCCTCTATTATTATATTAATAGGAAAACTTCCTCTATCTTCTAAATTAGTAGTATATCCATAAAATAATTTAGAATATATTTTAATTATACTTTTAGCAATTCTATCATCTAAATAATTAAAATTAAAATTAATTATTTGAGCATTTTCACCATCATCAGTTAAAAATAACTTTTTAATATAATTTTCTTTACTAATGTAACCATTATATTCAAAGAATTTTTTATAATCACTATTAATTATACTGTGTAATCTTGTTTTTAATTTATTAACTTTTTCATAAATTCCTGCATTATTTAATGCTCCTTCACTAACTAAAGCAAACTCTAATGCATAATACAAATCATCTAATGTATAATCAGTTGGCGTAATTGAAATCTTTTCAATATTAATTTCAGAAAACTTATTCAAATAATCAACTAATAATTCCATTGCAACTATTTTACCTTGAGAATCTATATTTAAACATTGTCTAACCGTTCTATTATAACCTGGTTGAGCTATAATAGTTTCTAAATTAATATCTTCAGTATTAAACTTACTTAAAAAAGCAATAGCTTGATCTCTAACTTGTTGTGGTGGCTTTCCACTACTTAACATATCTAAAAAACTTTTGGCAATAACATCATTTTTATATTTTTGAGAAACATTATCTTCGCTATTAAAGATGTAAACATAACTTAAAGTTTTTTCTAATACAGGAATTAAATCTGAATCATTTAAATTAAATAATAATGCTAAATCATCTACTTCTAAAAAATATGGTGGAATTTGAATCAATTCACTACCTTCAACCAAACTTGAAGAATAGTTTTTAACATTAACTCCAGGATGCTTATTAATGTTTTCTAAAGCACTATGATATTCACCATAAGTATCAAAAATAACAAAATGACTATTAACAGGATTTGTCTTAGTATCAGAAAATAAATTTTGAATTAATCTTGCTACTCCACATGATTTACCACTACCAGTATTTCCAATAATAGCAAAATGATTTGAAAAGAAATCATTAGTTTTAACAGTAATCATAAAATTATCATAAATATTTGATTTACCTAAATATAAATTTTTAGGAAGTGCAATATCTTGAGAACCAATAATCATTTCTAATTCATTTTTATATACTAAACGAGAAGTAGCACTAATTAAAGGATATTTTAAAATTCCAGTTATTAAATCATCATTTAGTATTTCCCCAATTAAAGCAACACAAAACTCTTTTTCATTTACAGAAATTATTTCTCCAACTAATTTTTTATTATCTTCAAATACAATATGATAACCAATTAAATTTGATAATATTTGTTTCTTTAGATTTTCAACATATACTTTTTGATCATCTATTCTTAATATTTTTCCAAACACAATAATCAACCTCTTCTATTATTAATAATTGTATCATATAAATATAAAATAAAAAAGAAGGATATCCTTCTTTTATTAAAAAATAATGCTGCCTAGAATAATAGCTAATAAAATATATAATATTAAAATAATAAAAGCACTATTTATTCCATTGTTATTACAGCAATTTTGTTCTTGATTTTTTTTACAACAGCTCACTTTAGACACCTCCTATTAAATCATTTTATATATTTAGATAAATGCTCCTACAATGATTATAAGTAATATAAATAATACTAAAATTATAGCAGGACCTAGCCCAGAACAGTTGTTATTCATACATCATTCCTCCTTTATTTGTCTTTTCATTAATATTGTATGGTTATTATCTATTTGTGTGATGGTTTAATATCACTATTCCTATAAGGTTTTTACTTATTTTCATTGTATTTTAACTTTTTAGTTGTTATAATAAATAATGTTTAAGGAGGATATGGTAATACATGAAAAAGAAAGTATTTATATTAGGAATGTGCTTAATTCTATCTACAGGATGTGGTTCTAAAATACCAAAATTAGAAGATGGTAAAGAAGCTGTTGTATCTTTTGAAGATGGAAGTATGATAAGCGTTGATGACTTATATAATGAAGTCAAAGAAAATTATGCATTAGAAGCATTAGTAAACATGGTAGACAAAAAAATATTAGAAAGTGAATACAAAGATTCAATTGAAGATGCTAATACATATGCTGATTCAACAATGAAATCTCTTGAAGAAAATTATAAAGATGATTTACTTCAAATGATTCAATATTATACTGGATACCAAACTGTTGAAGCTTATAGAAATTATGTTTATTTAAGTCATTTACAACAAGAAGCAACTGAAGATTATGCTAAATCTCAAATAACTGATAAAGATATTAATAGTTATTATAAAGATAGTGTTTATGGAGATATTGAAATAAGTCATATTTTAATTACACCTGAAACTACAGATAGTATGACAGATGATGAAAAGAAAACTGCTGAAACTAATGCTGAAAACAAAGCAAAAGATTTAATTAAAGAATTAAAAAATGCTGATGATGTAAAAGCAAAATTTGAAGAATTAGCTAAAGCAAATTCACAAGATGAATCAACTGCTAAAAATGGTGGTTCTCTAGGATATATTAATTATGGTACTTTAAGTTCTGATTACGATAGTATTATAGATGCTGCTTTAAAACTTAAAAATGGTGCTTATTCAACTTCTGCTATTAAAACATCTTTAGGATATCACATTATTTTAAGAACTAATCAAAAAGAAAAAGCTAAATTAGACGATGTAAAAGATACTATTATTGAAAAACTTTCTAACAAATTAGTAAGTGATGACTCTACTACTAGTGTTAAAGCAATGCAAGAATTAAGAAAAAAATATGGTGTTGAAATTCAAGATTCTGAATTAAAAACTCAATATGCAAACTACATTCAAAATTCTTTATCACCAAAAGATTCAAGTAGTAACTAAAAAAAAGGAATTAATATTCCTTTTTTATTTGTTCTAAATCTTCTGTTTTAAAACCCTTAGATAACATTTTAATTTTAATTTGGTAATCTAAAGCACTTCCACTAAATTTTTTTGATAATTTATTATATTGTTTCATATACTCTTTTTCAATAATCTTAGAATCAATTGTTATATTTTTATTATTTAATATATTTTGAATCATTGTTTTATCATAACCATCATTATATAAAGACATAACTATTTTATTTTTCAAGATACTAAGACTACTATTATTATTAGTCTTAATTTTCTTATCTATTAATTTAGAAACTTTATTTTCCCATATAGTATTATCTATTGTTGAAATATAAGCTAAAGATATATCTTTTTTTATTCCCAACTCAGAAAGTTTTTTAATTATTTTATTAGGACCTATATTAGAAAGATTAATTTGATCATTAACAAAAGATTTAATATATAACTCTTCATTTAAAGCATGATTATCAATTAATCTTTTTATAGTAATATCTATAATATTTTTTGGTATTTCTTTCTTTTCTAAATATTTTCTAATCTCTAGTTCAGTTCTCATTTTTTTATTTAAATAATCTAAGGATAAATAATATGAATCTAAACTAGAATTATATTTAATAATCTCATCATATTGTTTTAAAGATAACACTTTATTGCTTAAAAGATTATATTTAACTATTACATCATCGTATATTAATACAGATGTATGATTATCAAAAGTTATTTTATATTTATTTTTTTTATCTTTTATAAAAGTTTCTATTTTCATCTTATACCTCAATTAAATATTAGCATAAGAATAAATGTTCGTCAATAGGATAAAAAAAATAAATCTTTCGATTTATTTTATAATTTAATAAATTTATTATTTTTCTTAGTATATTTATATATTCCAAATGCTACTAGGAATCCACTTATTACTAAGATTATTGAAATACTTTGGCCAGTTTTAGGATTTTCAACACTGCCATCATTAGCTATATTCGTTTTTTTAGTTGATTCAGCAATAACATAATAACTAAAATGATTTGTTTTCACTTGTAGTTTACCATTTACTATTTCAGATTCTAACTCAGTAAGAGAATTATTATCATCTACCCTATATGCTACAAGCTTTGTTAAATCATAACCTTCTGGATAATCAAACTCTAATATTAATTCTCCATATGGTTGTTTTTTTTCAGATTCAGATATTAAATTAATATCATAAACCATGAATTTTTTAACATCTTTTAAATTTTTCTTTATCGTACTATATTCTTTATCAGTTGTTTTAATTTCTTTTGACTCAATTTCACTATTAGCTGGTAAAACATTATCAGATGCTAATATAGCTATATTATTATTGTTTTTTGATTTAATTTCTTTTAAAACATTTATTTGATTTGTAAAAACAGAAGAACTATTAGAGCCAGTTATAATTAATGTACCAGTAGCAATAGCAGTAACAATACCATTCTTATCAATAGTTGCTATTTTATTATCTGAACTTGTCCAATTCAAATTAGATAAATCAGTTTTACTTGATATATTATATGTTGTTCCAGGCTTTATATTTAAAGTTGTTCCAGTTACCATAGATATATTATTTGAATTTTTTTCTTTAATAGAAACTACATTTTCAACTACTAAAGAACCACTAATTCCTTTTATTGTCACAATACCTGGAGCAATAGCTTTTAAAATACCATCTTTACTAATAGTTGCAATACTATTATTATCTGTTGACCAAGTTAAATTTTCATCTTTTAATTTATATTTATCAGAATAATTAATTTCATCTCCAACAAAAATACTATTAATATCATATGTAATATATTTAATGTTTTCAGAAACACTAAGTGTTATTTTAATTTGACTAGAATCATTTGTTCCAGTTAAAATAGTTTTTCCAATTTTTTTAGCTACGATAGAATTATTCTCAACATTTGCAACAGAACTATCTGAAGAAACCCAACTCATACCTTGATATTTTGTTTCATTTAACGCAATCTTAGATAATCTTGTCATTGCTTTTTCTTCTTCAAGCATCTTATAACCAACTTTTATTTTTGTTTGTCCAACAACATTATTACTAGTTTTAGCACTAATTGTTACTTCTCCAACCTTTAATGCTTTAATATTCCCATTATTATCAACACTAACAATACTTGAATCACTACTAGTCCAAGTCAAAGATTTATCTTTGGCATTAGTTGGTGTTACAGTAGCATTAATTTTATATGTTTCACCAGCCTTTAAATCAACTGTTGCTGGCACTTCTACTTTTATAGGTTCAATAATTAAACTGTTAGCATCAACAGTAACTTTTTTTACCACTATAACAGGTTTAATAACCATATTATCAAATCCATTATTCATATCATATGGTGAAAGTTCACCACTTGTACTAACAATCCAAATACTCTCTGTTCCTTTATTTGTAGGAGTACTTGTAATAAATCTATAAGAATGATCAACTGTAACAGGTCCAATAGCAACTGCATCAGTTCCATCATTTGGATTATTAAAAGTTAACCCAGAAATATTTGCAATATCTTGAGCAGATACTAATCTTGCATTTGCATTTGTATAATTAATGTTATCATATGCAGAATTAATTTTTTCAACTTTTGACCATGATGAAGTTGCAGTTTTTAAGCTATCCAATAATAAGGTTGGTTGCTCTTGTGAATTACCACTATCATTCCATTCTGACATAGAAAATCCGCCTTGATTAAACAATAAAGTTAGTTTATCATTATTCTTTTTTGAATCTTCTAAGATAATCCATTTATAATTATTTGTTCCATCTGGTGAAAATGTTAAAGCAGTTCCCTTACTATATTCCTTATAGTAATCTGCATTTACAACATTAATTCCAATAAACATTAAACTCAATACAAATATAATAAAATTCAAACTTTTTTTCATATACACACCTCTACTATAAGTAAACTATATCACGTTTAAAAAGAATAAACAATACTCATCAAAAAAAGACTGTAAATATCTTTATAGTCTTTTATCTTTTTTTAGAATTATCTAAATCTTTTTCTTTTATATCATTATACAAATACAAAAAACATTGTTTACAAATATTTTCTTCTACTTCTTGTGTTGCTATATCATTTTCTCTTATAAAATAATCTAGAGCTTCCCAAAATGTATTAAAGTATTGTGCTTTTTTATTATCACTCGTATTTGAATAAACAATAAATGTATTTACAGCAATATCACCGTGATCCCAAATAAGGCATAAACTATTAGGTTGAGTATTACCAATCCTAAAACAATCAGCAGAAACATATTTTGCAATTATATTATTTAATTCTTCAAGTGAATTATCACAAGGAATATATTGTGGAAAAAATTGAGTCCCAAATGTTTTTATTCTTTGAATATTATTATTCATATTTTATCACTCTTTTCTTTTTTCATAATATTATAACACTATAAAATAAAAAAGATTATAAATTATCTTTATAATCTTTACATGCTTGATCTAAATCATTAATTAATTTATCAATATCTTCTTCATTTTTAGTTTTAACGCCACTAGCAAATTTATGACCACCACCGTTATATTTTGATGCAATATCATTTATAACTGGTCCTCTACTTCTAATATTAATTTTATATTGTTCATATTTTTCATCATAAGTTACAAATACCCAAGAATAAATATCTTTCATATAATTAAAATCATTAATCATATTAGATGGTGTAGAAGAATCCACATCATATTTTTTTAATATTTCTGGAGTAATTTTAATATATGCTAGTCCATTATCAGTTACTTCTAAATTTTCCCCAATATATCCATGAAATTTAATTTCACTAATAGGTCTTTCATATAATATTGGATATAAAGAAATAAAATCTAAATCACAAACTTCTAATAATTGAGAAACAATTTTAAAAGTTTCTTTTGATGTACTTCCTACTAAAAATCTATCACTATCAGAAACTATTCCTAAATATAAATTACTAGCAATATTATTATCTATTTTAATAGGAGTATTCAATATTAAATTTGTTATCATTTGACAAGTTGAAGAAGCATTTACATCTAAGTATTCTATTTCTCCAAATTTATCTTCAAACGGATGATGATCAATTTTTATCATTTCCTTATATTTAATATCACTAATACCATCTATTCTATATAAATTAGGTACATCTAAAGCAATTATCAAACAATTTTCAAAATCTTCTGGTACTATTTTATCAAGTAAACCATAAGCTTTAAATCTAGAAACACCATTTCCAATTGCATATACTTTCTTATTAGGAAAAGTTAATTTAATGGCATCTCTTAAAGCAATTTGACTTGCTATAGCATCTGGATCAGGTCCAATATGTCTAACTGTTACAATAGTATCGTATTGTTTTATTTTTTTATATATTTTTTTTAAAATATCTTTTGTGATAAAAATCACATCCATTCTACTTCATTATTTAATTAAATTATAAGTATCTAAAGCAATCATTAATTCTTCATCTGTTGGAACAACATATACAGGAACTTTTGATTCACTAGTAGATATAATTCCTTCATGAACATCTTTAAATCCTGCAATAGTTTTATTAACATCTTCATCAAGATAAATTCCTAAGCAATTTAATTTGTTAATTAATTCTTTTCTGAATTCTATTGCATTTTCTCCAGTACCAGCAGTTAATGTAATTGCATCAACTTTACCTTCAAGTTTTAAATAGTATTCAGCAATATAATTTGCAATCTTTTGAACATAAACATCATTAGCTAAAATAGATAATTTATCTCCTTCAGCCATTGCACTTTCAATATCACGATGATCACTATATTTTTCGCTAATACCTAAAAGTCCACTTTGTTTATTCAAAATTAAATCTACTTCTTCTAAACTCTTACCAGTTTTATCCATATAATATTTAATAATACTATAATCAATATCACCACAACGAGTTCCCATTGTTATACCAGCATTTGGTGAGAATCCCATAGTTGTATCATAACTTTTAGAATCTTTTACACAACAAATTGATCCGCCACTACCAATATGACAATTGATAATATTAATTGAATCTTTACCTAATTTTTCTTGCATTACTTTAGTAATATATTTATGACTAGTTCCATGGAATCCATATTTTCTGATTTTATAATCTCTATACCAAGAATAAGGAACAGAATAAATAAAGTTCTCTTCTGGAATAGTTTGATGGAATGATGTATCAAATACACCTACCATTGGAGTATTAGGCATTACTTCTTTAAATGCTTTAATACATGCAAGCATTGCAGGATTATGAAGTGGTGCTAAATCATTAAATGTTTCACAAACACTAAGTACTTCATCATTAATAATAGTACTATCTTTAAATTTATCTCCACCATGAACTAAACGATGTCCTACACCATCAATTTCATCTAAAGATTTAACAATATTATTGTTAAATAATTCTTCTTTTAGACATTCAACTGCATCTAAATGATTTTTAAGATCAATTTCTCTTTTAATTTTTTGACCATTAATTTTGATATTATAGAAACTGTTTCCAACTCCTATCTTTTCAAAATACCCACTAATTAATTCTTTTTCTTCTGGAAGTTCAATAACATTAAATTTTAATGAAGAAGATCCAGCATTAACTGTTAAAATTTTCATTTTCTTACACCTCTATAGTATTATACAAAAAAAAAGACATATTTTCTATCTTTTTATTTGCCTTTTTACACAATTAGGTCCCGTTTTTCCATTATATAAGATAAAACTATCTAATTCGAATTGATTGTTCAAACCATATTCATTAAAGTCAATATTTATTCTCTTATATTTCTGATTATCATTAATTTCATAATTCTTATCATTTTT
The DNA here is from genome assembly GCA_964533935.1 of uncultured Muribaculaceae bacterium. Taxonomy (GTDB): domain Bacteria; phylum Bacillota_I; class Bacilli_A; order RF39; family UBA660; genus RUG14121. The sequence goes on from CAZHOG010000010.1 coordinate 25,904, forward strand.
TTTAAATTGAAATTCTAACATTCTTATCACCATTATTATTTTGTATATTTTTTATACTTTTATTCAATAATAATATTGGTGATGTTTATGGATAATTTTTTTAATCAAAATATTGATTGTGATGTTAAAAATTGCAAATTTTGCAATTATGAAGATGGCAAATGTCTACTTGCAAGTATTAAAATAGTTTGTTCTAATAAAAATAATAAATCAAATTCAATTTTTGATACAATTTGTGCAAGTTATGAAAAAAAGTAAAGTTTAACTTTACTTTTTTAAATCCATCTTGCTATATAAATTTTTCTAGTTGTTTCTTCAATATATTTATCAAAAATATGAATTATGGCTTCAACAATAGACCACAAAATATCTTTACCCGTTCTTTTAACTTTAACAGTAAATAATTTATTTTGCATTTCATTTCTAAAAGAATAATCATCAATATATGCCCCCACTACATGATCAATATTTTTAATTAAATTAATATCTTCTATATTATTAACATCAGCTTTAAATACAAAATCTTCATATATATCAACTAATTTAGTACTAATATTATCCCCTTCTTGAAAATCCATATTAACAATTCTATAAAAATTTGGGCAATATTTTAAAACCATTTTGTTTTTATTCATCTATGTTACACCTACCATTAGTATATATAAATTATATTATATAATTTTTACCTTTGCAATAGTTTTACATTCATTTTTTTATTTTTCATAGACAATCAATTCGTGTTGTGCTCTTGTTACTGCAACATAATATAAATACGAATCACTTGAAAAATTATTTAATATTATTACTGAATCAAATTCTAACCCTTTTACACTATATGCTGGAGCACAAATCAATTCTTTATTAAAATTCTTGGTATCTAAATCTATGGCTGAAATATTGCCAATCTTTTGATTTAGTTTCTCAGTTAACTTATTAGCTTCATCAATACTTTTTGTAATAATAGCTAGACTTTTATATTTCTTTTTTAAATATTTTATATCATCAACTAATTTATTTATCTCTTTAAATTTTCTTTTAATTACAGGCACTCCTACTTCATGTCTAATAGCACTAACATGATTTAATTTTAAAACAGAATTAGCATACTCAATTATTTCTGGACTAGATCTGTATGTTTTATTTAATTCAATATATTTACTCTTTGTATCAAATATTTTTAATAACACATTTAAATTATTATATTTATAAAAAGGATTTATTGTTTGATTAACATCCCCTAAAATAGTAAAATGTGCATTTTTAAATATCTTTCTTAATATTTTATATTGTAAAAAAGTATAGTCTTGAGCTTCATCAATTATTACTGCTCTCATATTAACATGATATGGATATCCTTCTAATAAGCATTTTAAATATATAAACAAAGTAGCATCCTCATAGTTTATTACATCATTATTTAAATTATTTATATTTTCAGTTCTACTAAATCCATGTTTATAGCTATCTTTAAAAATTTTAGAATCATAGAAACATTTATATATTTTTTTATAATCATGTAAAAAGTTAGTACATTTATATAACTGTTTGACAATATTTTTTATATTACTAGGGACCCCTTTATAATATACATTATTTATTTTTTCAGCCATTGCCTCTATTCTTTCAAACAGTGGTTTATTATCATATCTTATTTGCAATAATTCATTTAATTCATCTTTAGAAACAAATTTGTTTTTATAATTGAAATCTTTAATAAATCTAGATGCTCTTGTAAATAATTTAACAAATAATTCTAAAGCATTTATCACTTCATCACTTAATTTATATTTAATCAATAAATTATCTTGATTATATCCTTTATAATATCTTTCTACAAAAGAAGAATAAGATTCAACTTTCCAGTATTCTTCTATGAAACTAGATGCGAATTCATGATATGTACTTTGTAAAGTATTATCTTCTCCTAAATCAGGTAATACATCACTTATATATTCTGTAAAAATATTATTAGGAGATAATATTAAGACATTATTACTATTTAAATATTCTAATTTATATAATAAATATGCAACTCTATGAAGTGCAACAGAAGTTTTTCCAGATCCTGCAATTCCTTGAACAATTATATTATCAGTTTTAGAATCTCTAATAACGGCATTTTGTTCTTCTTGAATAGTATTAACAATATTTTTCATCTTATTGCTACTAGATTCAGATAATACATCTTGCAATACTTCATCATCAATATTTATACTTGTATCAAAAACATTTTTTAATTTAGCATTTTCTATTTTATATTGTCTTTTTTGAGTTACAGTACCATTTTCAATTCCACCAGGAGCTTCATAAGATGCCTCTCCTAATCCATAATCATAAAAAATACTACAAATTGGTGCTCTCCAATCAGTAACATAATAATCAAAATTTCGTTTAACTGAAGTAATACCTATATATACTTTTTCATCATTAAATGTAATAGATCCAAAATAAGGATTATCTTTTATTTTATATAATCTTTTAGCAATAGTATTTTTTCTACTCAATTCATTAACTTTTAAATTATTTTCTTGATTAAAAGCACTACGTTCAGCATTATCCATTTCATTATCAATCTGCCATCTAAGTTTTTGAAAATCTTTAAGTGCTTTAGAATCATCACTTATATCAATTCCCATTTCATCTATTTGTCTCTTAATTTCTGTTATAGTAACTTCTAATTTATGTTTTTCATGACTTAATTCTTCTCTACTTATTTCCATACGTTACACCTACTATTAGATAATTATACAGAAAAAAGAAAGCCAAATCAACAAGCTTCCTTAATAATAGTGTTAACACTTTACTCTAAAATTATACTAATTTTTTCTTTTATTTCATCAATATTATCATTAATTAATAAAGATTCTAAAATATCATTATTTTTGCAAATATTTAATGAATTTTCTAATTCATCCAATTTCTTTTCAATATTATTAATTTTTTTACCAACAGCACTTTTACTAATTTCTAAATTATCTGCTATTTCTTGCATAGATAAATCTTCTTCATAATAATCTTTAAATATTTCTATTTCATTATCATTTAAAATATTTTTATAACAATCAAATAATTTATTATAATGGACTATATTTTTCATTACATCATATCCTTAAATAAACCATATATATAGTTTTCTATATCAAAAGTTTGCAAATCTTCCATTTTTTCTCCAAGACCAATAAATTTAACTGGAATATTAACTTCTTCCTTAATCGCTAAAACAATACCACCTTTAGCTGTTCCATCAAGTTTAGTTAACACAATACCGGTAATATTAGTAATTTCTTTAAATGCTTTTGCTTGCATAATTCCATTTTGACCAGTGGTTGCATCTATAACTAATAATGTTTCATGAGGAGCATTTGGAATAAATCTACCAATAACTTTATTGATTTTTTCCAATTCTTTCATAAGATTAACTTTATTTTGTAATCTTCCAGCAGTATCAATTAATATAATATCAGCATTTTCTTCACGTGCTTTAGTAAGTCCGTCAAATATAACACCAGCAGGATCAGTTTCTTCTTTTCCATAAAATATAGAATCAGTTTTTAAGGCCCAATCTTCTAATTGTTTTACGGCACCTGCTCTAAAAGTATCAGCAGCAATCATTGCAACTTTTTTACCCATTTTTTTATATTTATTAGCAAGCTTAGCAATGGTTGTAGTTTTTCCTACCCCATTAACACCAACCATTAGTATTATAGTAGGTTCATTTTCTTGAATATTTATTTTATCACTAAGGCTTTCACCATTAACATAAATAATAAATAATTCATCAACTATTACTTCTTTTAAATATTCAGTATCAGTAATACTTTCTTTCTTAACACGATCTTTTAATTTTTCTATAAAATCCATTACAGTTTTTACACCAATATCTGCCATAATTAAAATATCTTCTAATTCATCAAAATAATCATCATTAACTTTAGTATATTTATGTCCTAAAACAGATAATTTAGAAACAAATTCTTTACGCGTTTTTTCTAATCCTTTATCATATGTTTCTACTACTTTTATCTCTTCTTCATTTGTAATTTTTTCTTTTTTAGAAACAATATTTTTTAATTTATCAAATAAACCCATAAAACCTCCTATTTTGTACAAGTACCTTTTTCAACAACAGCTCTATAACTGTTTTCTAATTTATATAATTTAATTTCTTTTTCAGAGTTGCAACTTCCGTTATTGTCTTCGAAATAACCTGCATTAATTAATTCACTTACTGTAACATTTGTTATACAGTCTTCTAAACAATTATTACTATTTATGCAATCATCTTGACAAATACCGCTGAAATTATTTCCGTTGTCGATTGCATATGTAACTGCAGCATCTTCTAAATTACTTTCTATTTCTGTATTAACACTTTTTTTTGATCTATTAATAGCTGAAGTAACACTTATACCTGCAATTGTTATAATTATTCCTAATACTACAATAACTGCTAAAAGTTCAACTAACGTAAATCCTTTTTTATTCATTTCTATCACCAATATAATTATAACATATATAATCTAGACAATAAAAGAAATTTATTGTATAATTATCAAGTCGAAACAACTTTTTATTTTTATATATTGAAAGGAAGATTTTATGAAAAATGATAGAAACACTACGTCTCTTGTTGCTTTAGGAGGCCTTGGTGAAGTTGGAAAAAATATGTATGTTATCACTCATGGTGATGAATTAATTATTATAGATGCTGGAGTTATGTTTCCTGAAGATGAACTTTTAGGTGTCGATTATGTTATTCAAGACGTTACATATTTAAAACAAAATGAAAAGAAAATTAAAGCATTAATTATTACACATGGTCACGAAGATCACATTGGAGGTATTTCATTCTTATTACAAAATGTTAATATTCCAATTATATATGCTCCAAGAATTGCTGCTGATTTAATTAAAAATAAATTATTAGATAGAAATATAGGTTACGACAAAATAGAAGTTATAGATGGTAATTCTCATTTAAAATTCAAACATATTGATATTGAGTTTGTAAGAACTACTCACTCTATCCCTGATTCATTAGCATTAGCAATTCATACTCCAAATGGAACAATATTTGAAACTGGAGATTTTAAATTTGATTTAACACCAATTGGACCTGTTGCTGATTTGCATAAAATGGCTGAAATAGGAAATAAAGGAGTTAAATTATTATTAAGTGATAGTACAAATGCCCTATCTGATGGCTTTTCTAAGAGTGAAAGCTTAGTTGATGAAGCCTTAGATGATATAGTTTCAAAACATCATGCAAGAATTATTATTGCAACATTTGCATCAAATATTTATCGTGTTAAACATATTGTTGAAACATGTAAAAAATATAATCGTAAAATAGTAGTATTTGGAAGAAGTATGGAAACAAGTATTGAACTTGCATTAAATAATGGTTTAATTACTGATAGAAGTATTATTATCGATTATGCAAAAGCAAAAAATCTTAAAAAAGATGAAGTATGTATTTTATGTACTGGTTCTCAAGGTGAACCACTTGCTGCTTTATCTCGTATTGCAAATGGAGTTCATAAACAAATTACTCTTATGCCAGATGACTTAGTAGTTTTTTCATCAAACCCTATTCCAGGTAATGCTGCTAGTATTAATAAAATTATTAATAAATTATATCTAAAAGGTGTTAAAGTATTTACTAATTCAGAATTTTCTGATATCCATGCATCTGGGCATGCTAAAGGTGAAGAACTTAAATTAATGTTAAGACTTATTAAACCAGAATATTTTATGCCAATGCACGGTGAATATAGAATGTTAAAAAGACATGCAGATTTAGGAGTATCTTGTGATATACCTAAAGAAAATATTTTTATATTAGAAAATGGTGACACTTTAGAATTAAAAGACGGTATTGTAAAAAAAGGTCCCAAAGTTCAAGCTGGGGATGTCTATGTTGATGGTTCCAGAATTGGAGATATTGGAAGTATTATTATTAAAGATCGTAAATTAATGAGTAAAGATGGAATATTAGTTACAATATTAAATATTAACCCTATTACAAGAGAATTATTAATTAAACCAAACATTACAACTCGTGGATTTGTATTAGTAAATGAAAATGTAGATTTAATTCAAAAACTTGAAAGAAAAGTTAGTGAAATAGTAAATAATTCATTAAGCGCAAATACTTATAACTATACTGATTTAAGAAATCAAATAATTTTAGAATTGCATCCATATATTAGTGAATTAACTGGAAGACATCCAATTATTCTACCAGTAATAATGGAAATAAGAGAATCAAAATAAAAATTCAATCATAAAGATTGAATTTTTTTATTATAGCTTACAACTTAAAATTGAAACTTTAGCATAACCATTACCTTTTTTAGCATTATCTGCAACAGGTGTTTCAGAAACACTTGTTGTTGAAATTGTTCTTGTTTCTTCTTCTGATGATGTTTTACAACCATAACATGCCATATGTTTTAAATTATTATTTAATGATTTTAATTTAGAACTATTTATATAACCTGTTCCACCAGTAGCTGCTAATCCAGTGTTACCACCGTAGAATCCACCGCCGCCACCAGCACAATTATTTTTCCCAGCTGTACCGAAATATGCACCAGAAGTTTGAGTAGCACCATTAATTGTGTTCCAACTACCTGCTGACCATGTTGTTGTATTAGAAATAGTATCAGTTTCATATCCGCCACCAGCACAATTTCCACCACTATAAGAACATGTTGGTGCATCAGATGCCCAGCAAGCGATTCCACCAGCTCCACCAGCTACTACTAATATTTCATTTGATATATTATTTCCACCAGTATTTTTATATGATTCTAATGTTGATAATAAGCCACTAACTGTTGCTATATGTGTAGCTCCACCACCTGATGCAATTCCTTGGGTAGAATAATTATCCTGAAATCCAACAGCATTTCCTCCACCATTATAACCACCTTTTAATTCCTTTGGAGTATTTAGAACACCAGCAGAAGTACCACTTATTCCTTTTCCACCAACATTAATAAATAAATTTGTATTCTCTACTAAATCTGAATATCCAACTGAATATCCACCATATCCATTTCTTGATGCTTTAAATTCTCCACCTTGTGCTCCCCATGTTTCTAATTTTATTTCTGCATTACATGGCAATGTATATGTTTCTTCTTTTCCTGAATAATCATAATTCACTATTTGTCCTGCTGTTAATAAGCTTGATACTGTAGAACATTCTTCTTGATTATTATTTTTAATTATGCATTTTTTAAAATAATATTTTGTATTTTCTTCTAGATTTTTATATTCACATTTATCTGTTGTACTATTTTGTTTTGTCATTGCATTTATATCTTTACCAATATAACACACTTGACTCTTATATTCATTTGGGCTTTCATTTATAAATTCTGCTGTTATACTATTTGTTGTTGATTCTGCACTTTTTAATGATATATCACTTAATTTAATATATTCTATATCTAAATCTGCACTAAATATTTCTTCTTCACTACTTAATGGAGTTGTAGATGAAATTTCCATTTCATAATTATCTGAAGATGATCCTTCTATAGAAATATTTTCTAATAATGCTTTTGATTCTGATGGTACTACTGTATTATTAACAACTTCTACTCCATCTTTTTTTAAAGTATAATTAATATCATTTGATGAATTATTTACTACATTGTCTAATTTCAAATCATAAGTCTGAATTTTATTAGTTGAATTTATTACATTAAATTGTTGAATTACACTATCATCTAAATTATTTATACTTATTTTATTATTTGTTATTTGAACGTCTTCTATTTGATTTGTATCTACTCCAAGTGTTGCATTAAATATTTTCCCTTGAAGATTATTTTGATCTTTTAAACTATTTTTAAATAATACTTTTAATGTATAACTATCTTTTTTTTTAGAATTAATTCTAATTTTAGATTTAATATATGTTTTACCATTATTACTAACTGGTAATACTGATTCTTCAATCACATTACCAGTTTCATCAGATAATGTATATACTAAATCTTCATTAAATTCATTTATAATATTTTCTAAATAAATATTATAATCAACACCAGTATTACTTGTATTTTCTATTGTAAATGTTTTAGTAAATGAATCTCCTGGAACTATGCCAGATACATTTATTTCTTGGCCACCTGTATAAATTAGAGTTAGTTTATTTGTTTTTACTACTGTTTGTGATTCATTTATTCTATTTACATTGGCACTATAGTAGGCATATGTTACTCCTGCTATAGTTGCTACAACAACAAAAATACTTGCTATTATTAATACTATTTTTTTCTTCATATTACTCATTCTATTCTTATATCTATTTTATAATAAATACTATTTTTAGTAAATAAAAAAGATTTAAAATCATTAAATCTTTTATGCAGTTCTTTTATACATATATACTGCAGTATATGGATTTTGAATACTAAATTCACTTCCATTACAATTTATACATGAATTAGTATTTGAAGCATTGGTAGTAACTGTATGTCCATGTGAACCATCAAAATTAATTGTAGCTCCTCCAACATAACTTCCAAAATTAAAAGTTCTATCAAGATTTCTGCTACCTAATGAAAAAACACCACCAACATAATCTGCTCCCCAAACTAATGGTCTTAACGTACCTTTAATAGAAGTTGTTGCTGCCGTACCATTTAGAGCAGGGATTCCATGAGAATGATTAGGCAAATTACTAACAGTAAGAGATACTTTACTAGTACCGCCAGTAGAATTTGCTGCAAAAGATGTATCAGTTCCAACTAAAGTCGTTCCTTCTGAGTACTTCACCCAAGTTCCACCAAACTTAGCTGCTACTTTTTCAATTGTATCTTCAGTAAAAGTTATATATATACTTCCAACTGGATAAATATCATTTAAAAAATCTGTTTTCAAGATTTTTATTTTATTTAATCTAGTTTCTTTATATGTTCCAAATAATTCATTTTTACTACTCTTAACTGGCGTTTCTTCATTTGTTTTGGTACTATCAAAATTTACTGTACATTTTGTACTTGTTGATGACATATCAGCTATTATTAATCGCCAGTTTATTGTATCCCATTCTCCTACTACACCATTACTACATTCTATACTTGTTACTTTATAATTTGTTTCATATGTTGGAAATGTATTAGTTTCCTCTCCATCTACTAATGCAGTTATCATTACATCACTATTTTTATATGTTCCAATTTTAGATTCTAATAAATCATATTTTTCCTCTAATTTATATATTGCGTATGATTTATATATTGAAAAGCATAAAATAAGCATTAAAAATAATAATAATATATAATTTTTTTTATAAAACTTTCGTTTAGAATTTAAAGTTAATAATTTCATTCGAAACCTCTATGCCGTTCTCTTATACATGTAAACTGCAGTATATGGATTTTGAATACTAAAAGCTGTTCCATTACAATTTGCACATGAATTAGTATTTGATGCATTAGTAGTTACAGAATGTCCATGTGAACCATCAAAATTTATTGTTGCACCACCAACTTGATTACCTGTAGGTGCATCTCTATCGACATTCCTACTTCCAAAAGAAAATACACCACTAACTGGATCTCCATTCCAAGTAAATGGAGTTAAAGTTCCTTTTAAAGATGTAGTAGCTGCTTTTCCACTTAAAGCTGGGATTCCATGAGTATGATTTGGAATATTTACATTTGTTAGCGTTGCAGTACTTGAACCTCCAGTGGAATTGATAGTATATGTTGAATTAACACCAACTAAAGTTCTTCCTTCACTATATTTAACCCAAGTCCCACCAAATCTTGCTTTAACTTTATCTATGGTATCATCTGTAGTACTCATGTAAATACTTCCAATAGGATAAGCTTCATTTATTAAATTATCTTTTACATCTGTATATAATAAGTCATCATATTCAGTATTCAAAGCAATTAAATTACTTTTAGAATATGCCACTGGCGTTTCTTCATTTGTTTTAGTACTATCAAAATTTACTGTGCATTTTGTACTTGTTGATGACATATCATCTATTATTAAGCGCCAGTTTGTTGTATCCCATTCTCCTACTACGCCATTACTACATTCTATACTTGATACCTTATAATTTGTTTCATGTGTAGGAAATGTATTAGTTTCTTTTCCATCAACTAATGCTGATATCATCACATCACTATTTTTATAAGTTCCTATTTTAAATTCTAATAAGTCATATTTTTTCTCTAATTTATATATTGCATATGATTTATAGGCACAAACAAATAAAACAGCAAAAATTATTGTTATTAAAAAATATGTTATTTTATTATTTAATTTTTGCATTTAATCACCTATCTTTACTATTTAAAGTATACAATTTATGGTAATTTTAGTCAAATAAAAAGACATTATAAAATGTCTTTTATTCGTTAAATACTGGATATGTTCCATTACTTTTCCATGTTTTATAAGTATATGTATTTGGTAATGAAGATATATTATTGTTTAAAGTATCAGCAAATGATGATGAAGCTATTTCATTTGTTGTTTTAGATATTGTTGGATCTGGTGATATACAATTTGTTCCTTTTGCGCCATTACTTCTATAATATGAATTAGAAATATTTACACTTCTTGCACCATTGCTACAAGCACCAACTTGTGAAATAGCTGTGTCCTCCATATTTGTTGCTTTTAAAATACCATAATTATAAACATTGTTTAAAGTAATATTATTATAAGGTCCATCATTTGATTTTCCTAGTATTCCAGCCATAGAATAACCATTACTTGTAATATTACCAGTATTGAATGAATTATAAACATACAATGTTGCATCTTTTTTATCAAGGCTTAAATATAATTGTCCAAAAATACCACCAGCGAAACCTGTTGAAATAATTTCTCCGGCATTAAGTGAATTAACAATTGTTAATTCTGATGAAACAACAGAGCCAACAACTCCACCATTCAATTTTCCATCATATATTTTTCCATAATTTTCACAATTTTCTACTAAAGTTTTTATACTTCCAGTATAAACTTCACCAATTATTCCACCTAATGAAAAATATGTTCCAGATTGATATGAATGAACATTACCATAATTTTTGCAATTCTTAACACTAGAATTTTTTGTAACTCTTCCTATTACTCCACCAGCCGCAGTAGCTGAAGTAATTTCTCCTCTATTTTCACAATTTTCTACTATTAAATCAGCAGTAACTTCTCCAACTATTCCGCCAGTGTGACCATAACTACCTGCAAGCCCATCTATTTTACCAGTATTACTACAATTTTTCACTGTTAATTTAGCAGTAACAGCTCCAGCTATACCACCAGCATTTGCAGCCATTCCTTGTATCAAGCCAATATTTTTTGAATCATATATTTCTGTTTCACCAGTAATTGCAGTAGCAATTCCAGCAATTCTTCCCCATTCAGGAGAAGTAGTTTTTATAGTTCCTTCATTATAGGCATTTTTAATCACTAATTTTCCTTTAGGATTAACATATCTGGCAATTCCAGCAGCAGATGTCAACCCTGTTACATCACCATAATTTGATGAATTATAAATAAATACATTACTCCAAGTTCCACCTGTTACTCCACCAGCATGAGAAGTTTCTGAAACTATAGTTCCATAATTTTTGCAATTATCAAAAGTTGTTGTTCCTTCCCTCATTATATCTGCTATACCTTCAGCAGGACCATAACTGCTAACATTTGTATAATTAGTTATATTCATAATTTTACTTTCACCAGTAAGATTTACAACTAATGCTGCAGATGCATCTTTAGTAGAACCAATGCTTCCTGATAAATTTATATTTTTAAGTGTCGCTCCATTTACATAATCAAACAATCCTGCAAATGAATCATTAAAAATATGCATATTTTCAATACTATGATTTTGTCCATCAAATGTTCCTTCAAATGGTTTTGATTTGCTATAATTTCCTATTGGTCTTAATCCACTTTTTGTTGTTACTTCTTTTTTTATGCTTTCAACTGCTCCATCGTTATTTATATCTCCAAACTCTGTACTATTCGGATTTCTATAACTACTGTCTTCATTAAAATCTATATCATTCATTAACAAAATATTATAATCTTTATATGTTATATCATTTTCTACATCTATATCCATTTGAACTAAATCTTCTACTTTATAAATGTTTTTATTATTGGTATCTACACCTAATGTTGCTTTAAAAGATAAACCTTGTAAATCATTTTGATCTTTATCACTATTTTTAAATGTTACTTTTAATGAATAAGTCTTTATTTTTTTAGATTCTATATTTATATTTACTTTTAAATATGTTTTATCTGCTGTATTTGGTAGTTTTCTTTCTTCTAACACTACTCCATTATCATCTGATAATGTATAAACTAAATCTTCATTAAATTCATTTACTATATCTTGCATATACTGCTGTATTACTTGTATTTTCTACTGTAAATGTTTTTGTAAAAGAATCACCTGGTATCATTCCACTAGCATTAATTTCTTGTCCTCCAGTATATACTAAAGTTAATTTATTTGTTTTAACTACTGTTTGTGTTTCATTTATTCTTCTTACATTAGCACTATAAAATGCATATGTAATTCCAATTACTGAAAATAATACCAACAGACTTCCTACAATTAATAATCTTTTCTTTTTATTTATATTCATATACAATCAC
>CAZHOG010000011.1:0-34384 GCA_964533935.1 uncultured Muribaculaceae bacterium
TCTTTATTATTAAAAAAACTAACTATTTCTAGTTAGCTATTTTCTTAAGTGGTGCAGGTAGAGGGACTCGAACCCGCATGAATCTCTTCACTAGATCCTAAGTCTAGCGCGTCTACCAATTTCGCCATACCTGCACAATTTAATGGTGGACCTTGTAGGACTCGAACCTACGACCGCCCGGTTATGAGCCGGATGCTCTAACCAACTGAGCTAAAGGTCCATTGCTTATTAATAATATCATAAAATAATATTACTTTCAATATTTTTTATGTTAAAAACAAATAAAAAATCTCAATTTCTTGAGATTTATTCTAAAACAGCTTTAATTCTTCTTACCCCTGCAGAAGAAGCTTCTTCTTTCTTAATTTTAAATGTTCCTAATTCATTTGTATTTTTAACATGTGGGCCACCACAAAGCTCTTTTGAAATGTTTCCAATAGAATATACTGTTACAATATCAGGATACTTTTCAATAAACATGCATTCTGCTCCAGATTTAACTGCCTCTTCTTTTGGCATTTCCTCACAAATTACATCTAATCCTTCTTGAATCCATTTATTAACTAATGCTTCAACTTTTTGTTTTTCTTCATCTGTTAATTTATGATCACAGTTAAAATCAAAACGCATTCTTTCATCAGTTATATTAGATCCTCTTTGGTGAACATCTTTGCTTACAACTTCTTTTAATGCTGCATTAAGTAAATGTGTTGCTGTGTGATATTTAGTTTCTACTTCACTGTTTCCTGCTAAACCACCTTTGAATTTACCAGCTGATGCAGTTCTAGATAATTCTTGATGTTCTTTAAATTTTGCTTCAAAACCTTTTACATCAACATTTATATTTCTTTCTGATGCAAGTTCAACTGTAAGTTCAATTGGAAAACCATAAGTATCATATAAGTGGAATGCATTAGTTGCATCTATTTCAGCATTATTTTTAACAACTTTTTCAAATTCTTTTAACCCTTTTTCTAAAGTCTTATTAAATTTAATTTTTTCATTAGTTAAAATATCTAAAACCATTGTTCTATTATCTTTAATTTCTTGATAATATTTCTCATATTTATCCATAATTAATTCTGCTATTTCTCTTTCAAAATTACTATTGATATCAATATTTAATTTTTTTGCATGGCGAATAGCTCTTCTTATTAATCTTCTTAAAATATAGCCTTGGTCAGTATTAGAAGGTTTTATTCCTGCTGGATCCGCACTGATAAATACTGCAGTTCTAATATGATCAGCAATAATTCTCATTGATTTTTGATTATCTTCATATTTAGTATTAGAAATTTTTTCTATTAATTCAATTACATCTTTCCAAATAGAAGACATGTAATTATCATTAACACCTTCTAATATAGCAGTTGTTCTTTCAACTCCCATACCTGTATCAACATTTTTATTTGGAAGTTCTGCTACAGTACCATCATTTGATTTATTAAATTGCATAAATACATCATTCCAAATTTCAACCCATCTTGAATCTTCAGGATCAAATTTTTGAGGAATTGGATCATTACTTCTCCAATAAAACATTTCAGAATCTGGTCCACATGGTCCAGTTTCTCCAGCAATCCAAAAATTATCATCTTTTGTAGGGCTTATTCTATCTTCTGAAATACCTAAGCTTTTCCAAATTCCAATTGATTCTTCATCTCTTGGAATACTATCATTTCCTGCAAATACAGTTACTGCAAGTCTTTCAACTGGAATATTTAATACTTTAGTTAAAAATTCAAAACTCCAACTAATTGCATCTTTTTTAAAGTAATCTCCTAAACTCCAATTACCTAACATTTCAAAAAATGTATGATGATAAGAATCCCCTATTTCATCTAAATCATTGGTTCTAATACATTTTTGATAATCACATAATCTTGTTCCATAAGGATGCTTTTGTCCCATTAAATATGGAATTAATGGTTGCATTCCTGCAGTATTAAATAATACTGATGGATCATTTTCTGGTACAACAGGTGCACTAGGTATTTGTTTATGTCCTTTACTTTCAAAAAAACTAATATATAAATCTTTTAAATTCATTTTACTTCCTCCATTAACTTAAAAATATCTTTTTTTAAATCTTTTAAATTTTCATTTACTATAACTTTATCAAATTTTCCATAATTATCTAATGCATGTTCTGTAGGATGATTTCTTTCAGTTTCAGTCAAATCATTTTCTCCATGCTTATTAATTACATAAATACTATATACAAACGGATATTTAACTTTCATTTCTTCTATTTCTTCTACAAGCCTAACATCAGCAATAATAATATTAGAAAAATATTTTTCATACACTTTAATATCTTGATGCATTCTATCTGTAAAAAAATTAGGCATATTTAAATCATTTCTTATATATGCACCCATATCTTGTAAAAATTTACGTGGTTTTGTTTTAGAGTTTCCATTCCAATCAATCATTTCTGTTGCAAATAATTTTATATATTTACTATATTCAGTTATAACAGATTTCTCATTATTCTTATCAAAATACTGCTTTATAAATGTTGCAACTTCTTGTTTTCCACTTCTCGCTTTTCCTGCTATTAGAAAAATTCTCATATCTCCTCCTACTAAAAAAGGTAACGCATATTGCCAAGGAGCAAATTATGCGGTACCATCCTATTTTTATCTTAATTATAATAACGGTTTATCACCATACAATTTCATAAAGTAGCAAAATTATAATTAATTATTAGTTCTCACCAAACACTAACTCTCTTCAAATTAATTTTATAATTTATTCTTTAATCATCAATTGTTTCATTAAATAAATTAAATTTTTTAACAACAAATACATATATTACTTTTAATAATGCAATACATGGTGTTGCTAAAATCATACCTAGTATACCAAAGAAATGTTCAAAAAGCAATAATCCAATAATGATAGTTACAGGATGTAACTTCATTGTTTTGCTCATTACAAGTGGTTGTAAAATAAAGTTTTCTATCGTTTGAACTACAACTACTATTATTATTGCCATTATTCCAATAAATGTTGATTGACTAAATCCAATAATAACCGCTGCGATACCACCTATATAAGGTCCTACATATGGAATCAAATCCGTTATTCCACAAAATAATCCAAATAACAGCGGATATTGTAATCCAATAATTGTAAATCCTATTGAATCTCCTACAAATACCATAGAAGCCACTGTTAATGTTCCGTTAACAGTTTTTCTTACTTCTGTACTAATACTAGTTAATAATTCATCAGCTTCATTTTTATTTTTTTGTGGAACTAAGTTTAATAAATGTTTTGAAATTGAATCAAAATCAAATAACATATATAAACCGATTATTAGTCCAAAACCAATTGTCATTATTTTAGAGAATGTATTTGTAACTATTCCTAAAATAGATTCAGGCAATGTTGTTGCAAAATTATTAAACCATGACTCTAGCGTTGTAAATATGTTGTTTTTAACATTAGATAAATCAATTCCATTAACACTATTAATTGATTCGAAAAACTTATTTGTCGCATCTTTTACTTCACCATATATTGATGGTAAATTACCGACTAATTCATTCAATTGGGTATAAACAGTTGGTATTAAAACTCTAATAAATACTACTAAGATAATTAAAAATACAGCATAAACAATTAATGAACCAATAATACGAGGTATTTTTTTCTTTTCTAATTTTTTTACTAGTGGATTAAATAACCAAGCAATTACAAAACCTATAAATAAAGGAGCCATTACTTGTAATACAGTTTTAATAAATTTTAATACTCCCCATTCTTTTAGTAATATTGAAGCTAAGAATACTATCGCAACAACCATTACTACATAGAAAAGTTTTAATATTCTTTTTGATAAAGAGATTACTTCATTAACTTCCTCAACATTTATATCTTTGCTTTTAAATTTAAACATTATATCATCTCAATTCTTACATTAACGTTTTTTTACATTATCTTCTTCATTAAGAATTTCTAAAACATCCATTTCAAATAAATCATTTATATTGTAATAAAATACATTTATTATTTCAGTATATTGTTTAAGTTCTTCTATTTTAGCATTAATAAAATCTTCATCATGGCTATATCTATGAGCCGCAATAATGATATCTGAAACAGCAGAAATTCCTCTACTTAATTCTAAATCATTAGGAATTGAAATCTTTGTATATTCTGGATTTCCATCTTCATAAAAATTTTTAATAATCATAGCAGATGCAAAATCTGCTTCATTCATTCTACTTGAATCTATATATTTATTAACCCAAGCAAAATATTTAGCAATAATTGATTTATGATTGTATACTAAATCAATTATATACAATCTTCTAATTTTATCAGAAATATCCTTATCAAAAATACTTTTAATTTCATTGTTTACTACTACAGTTTCATCTTCATCATAAACATTAACTAAAGCATAGCTTGATAATAATTCTTCCTTTTCATTCATTTCTTTACAAATATAAACATTTACAGTATCTAAATACTCTCCGTTATCTGTCAAAATTTCTTTTTTCATAAAAATCACTCCTAAGTTTATTATATCAATTATTTTATTATATAAGTCTCTTTTTTACACTAATTTACACTATTTAGTATTACTTAATTCTTTTATTTCATACAAAAGATTAATTGCTTCTATTGGTGTCATTGAAAGAGGATCCATTTCTTTAATAATCTTATCTATTTGACTATCTTCTTTTACAGGGGCATCAAAACTTAAAGATAATTGAACATTTTCATCATTTATTTTTTTATTTGGTTTGCTTTCATAAAAAGATAATATTTCATTTGCTCTTTTAATTACTTCTTCAGGCATTCCTGATAATTTTGCAACATGAATACCATAACTCTTATCTATAGAGCCATTTTTAATCTTATGTAAAAAGATAATATTACCATTGTCTTCTTGAGCTGAAACATGAACATTTTTAATACCTTTAAATTCCTTTTCCATACTTGTTAACTCATGATAATGTGTACTAAATAATGTTTTGCATTTTATGTTATTATTTACATATTCTAGTATTGATGCCGCTAAACTCATACCATCATAAGTAGCAGTTCCTCTTCCAAGTTCATCAAATAAAACTAAACTATCTTCTGTTGCATTAACAATAGCATTTCTAGCTTCATTCATTTCAACCATAAATGTTGATTCGCCACTAACTAAATCATCACTAGCACCAATTCTTGTAAATATCTTATCTATTATTGGTAAATTAGCTATCTTAGCTGGTACATATGAACCAATCTGAGCCATTATAATAATGATTGCTAATTGTCTCATATAAGTTGATTTACCACTCATGTTTGGTCCTGTAATTAATAATGTATTAATATCACTATTCATAATACAATCATTAGATACATAACTATTTTTTGATACTCTTTCAACAACAGGATGACGTCCTTCAACTATTTCAATAATATGATTATCATTTAATGTTGGTCTTACAAGATTATAATCATCAGCACAAACAGCTAAAGAACAAATTGCATCTATTTCACTAATTATTTGAGCAACATTTTTTAATGATAATAAATATTTTTTAACTTCATTTTTAATTTCACAAAATAAATTATATTCAAGATTAATAATCTTTTCTTCAGCATTTAAAATTAATGATTCTTTTTCTTTTAATTCTGGAGATATAAATCTTTCACAATTAGTTAAAGTTTGTCTTCTTTCCCATCCTAGATTAGGATCTATTTCTTTTGCTTGGCCTTTGCTAATTTCTATAAAATAACCAAAAACTTTATTAAAACCAACTTTTAATGTTTTAATTCCAGTAGATTCTTTTAATTTATTTTCAAAATCAGCTACAAATGTTTTTCCACCACTTCTGATACTTTTTAATTCATCTAATGTTTCGTTATAACCATCTTTAATAATAAATCCTTCTTTAATAGTCACTGGTGGATTTTCATATATTGATTTTTCTAATAGTTCACACAATTTAACATGTTCATCTATTTGATAATTAAACCCTAATTCTTTAATAATTGAAGATAGTTCGGGTAACATTTTAATACTATTTTTAAGTTGTAATAAATCTCTTGCATTTAAGTTACCACAAGCAACTTTGGCACATAATCTTTCAATATCATATATACCATATAAGATTTCTCTTAACTTATCTTTTAAAATAAACTCTTGATTTAGAATACTAATTTTATCATATCTTTCATTAATTAATTCTTTATCTTTTAAAGGATTCATTAACCATTGTTTTAATTTTCTAGAACCCATACTTGTTTTAGTTTTATCTAAAAGCCATAATAACGAATATGTTCTTTCTTTTAATCTTAATGTTTCAACTAATTCTAAATTTCTAATAGTATGTATATCCATTTGAAGATAACTAGATTTATCAATAATGTTTACGTTATTAAAATGATCTAATTCTTTTAATTCTTTTACAACTAAATAATATAGTAAATGTTTTATACCAGTTTTATAATGAATATCTTCAACCTCATTAACTAAATTTTCGTATCTATCTTCAAGATACTCTCCTGAAATAGATATTTCTACTCCATAAATATTTTTTAATTTATCTATTAATTCTACATCAGTATTATCTGCAAGAATAACTTCTTTAACATTTAAATTAATAATTTCATTAATTAATTTATCTTTTTTATAAGGTATTTCTAATATATTTAAAGAACCAGTAGATATATCAGCATAAGTCATTACATATTCATATTTAAAATCAAGAATACTTGCAATATAATTATTATCACATTCATTTAGTAATTCATTATCTACAACTGTTCCTTTACTAATTACTTGAATTACTCCCCTTTTAACCATTCCTTTAGCATCTTTAGGATCTTCCAATTGCTCACAAATAGCTATTTTATATCCTTTATTAACTAATTTTTCAATATAAGGTTTAACAGAATGAAAAGGAACACCACACATTGGAATACGTTCATCTAAACCTGCATTTTTACCAGTTAAAGTAAGTTCGCATTCACGAGATGTTATTTCCCCATCTTCAAAAAATAGTTCATAAAAATCTCCAATACGATAAAATAATAATTCCTCAACATAAGTATCTTTTATTTCCATATATTGTTTCATCATTGGACTTAATTTATTAAAATCTACTTCATTTCTTTTCATACTACCACCCTTAAACACTTAAAATATTATAACATAAAAAAACAAGAATTTATTTATTTCTTGTTAATTTTTTATCTTCATCTTCTTCATAAATATCTATGTTAAATTTATTATGTAAATATAATATTGCAAAATCTTTAAAATAATGTAAATTACAATAAAAATCATTAACATCAGCATCAGCATTTTCTAAAGCTTTTTTGCCCTCTAAATAAATGAAATTAAATTGTTTCATTAAATCATCTCTATATTCTTTAGGCATATCAAATAATAATGCTGTAATCATGGTTGAATACATAGAATAAATTGTTCTCAAAAATTTTTGATCACTCATTAATTCAGTATTTTCTTGACATAAATCTAGTATATATCCAAAATCTTTTAAACTATTTGAATATCTATCAAAAACATATCTACATTTACGATTATCATCTATCTCTTTATTTAAAACATTTTCATCTGCTGCTAATTTTGAAAAACTATTTGAAGTTACTCCTAATAAATGAACCATTTTAGTTTTTACCATATCTTTAATCATTTTTCTTTCTTGTAAACAAACATATTTTGAAATTTTATCAATATCTTCCTCATATTTATATCTTACAATTCTTGCAAAATTTTTCAAATATTCTTTATTAATCATATCAGATGTTTCATAATAATCATTAAATAAATCTTCTAATTGATATACTTTTTCATTCATAATTTTTCCCACCTTTAAAACTTATAAATTTTTCTTTGAGTTATTATAACACACTATTTTAAAATATGAAAATATTATTTCAAATATTTAAAAGCAACAAAAACCCCAATTATTATTAATATTAAAAATAATAAATTTATTATTGTTTTCTTATTATATTTTATATAAGTAATTATTTTATTCATTATTAATTCTCCTCAAGCTTTTCTACAGCTTCTTTTAAAGTATTTACTTTAATTATTTTAATATTTAATTCTTTATCTTTTTTAACTTTAATGGCTTCATCATAATTTTCTACAGGGCACAAAAATATATCTGCTTTTTTTCTAGTAGCTCCAAGCAATTTATATTTAACGCCATCAATTTCTCCAACATTTCCTTCACTGTCAATTGTTCCCGTTCCAATTATTTTATTACCATTAGTAATATCTTCTTTTACTAAGGAATTATAAATAGCTAATGACATCATCAATCCACCGCTAGCTCCTGATTCTCTTTCTTTTGATTCAATTTCAATTTTTGGATCTGTAGTATAATCATATGTTTCAATAATTCCAATACCCAATTTAACTTCATCATCTATTTTTATTAATGTTGACTTAATTTTTTTCTCTTTACCATTACGTATTATTTTCATTTCAACAACATCATTTTCTTTTAAATCTTTTAAACTATTTTTTATATCATTTAGTGAAGACACTAAATTATCATTCACCGATAAAATCGTATCATTGATTTTCAAATCTGTTTTAGCTTTATTTTGAATATATATTACTTTTAAATCTTTGCTTTTTATTTCAACGGTTTTATTAGCCAACGAATAAGCAGAAACTATTGCATTGTCTTTAGCTTGTTTCATATATACTTTATCAATCTCTATAGTTTCATCCATATCTGTATCTTCATATACTACATCACTTTCTTTTTGAAGATCCCAATCAGGCATCACAAAGCTTAAAAGTACAAATGGTAAAGAACTTTTTACCATTGATACATATGCCATTCCTAGTTCTCCTTTACTTTCGTAACCATTTTCCACATTAATTCTATCTTTTAAATTAACTTCTCCACCAGGAATATATATTGCACAAGGTAATTCATAATTAAAAACTACAATTATTATTAATAAAGAAATTATAAACTTAATATTTTCTTTTATAAAACTTTTTAATTTTTCATATATTTTATTAAACATTTATTATTCACCTATATCATTATACCAATTTAAGGAGTAAATATGAAATATTATTTAAAAAATTTATTTATTATACTGTTAACTTTTGTATTTTTATTTCTTTTGTTTATTAATCCTGAAATTAGCAAACAAAGTATTAATACTAGTTTTAATTTATGGCTAAATAATTTGTTGCCCTCTATATTTCCAATGATAATAATAAATGATATTTTATTAAATTATAATTTTCCAATTTATATTATGAAAATTTTATATAAACCATTTAATAAAATATTCAAACTATCTTATAATGGTATATATATATTTATTCTTTCTATGTTTATTGGAACCCCAACAAATGCAATATTAATGAATGACATGATTAAAAATAATCAAATAGAAATTGGAGAAATAAATAAATTATTATTTTATTGTTATTTTTCTAATCCTTTATTTTTATTCTCTATTTTAAGTTTAATAGGATTCGATAAAATTATAATTTTCAAAATAATATTTAGTCATTATATTTCTAATTTTATAATTGCATTTATTTTAAGAAAATACTACATATCAAATAATCAAAAGTTAGTAATTAATAAGCAATTATCTCTGATGCAATTGATTCCTAAATCTTGTGGCAAAGCTATAAACACAATGATAACTATTTTAGGAATAATTAGTTTTTATCAATTATTATCTAATCATTTATTTAATAGTATTTTAATAAAAGGTATACTTGAAATTACAACTGGTTTAAATGAAATAATAATATTAAAACAAGTTAATAGTTTATTACTAGCAATTATATTAATAAACTTTGGTGGTTTAAGTATTTTCACTCAAATAAAAAGCATTCTTGAAAATAAGAATGCTAATATAAAATTTTATAATTACTTTATTGGAAGAATCTTCCAAATAATACTATGTTCAGTTTTACTGTGCTAATGGATTAAAATTCGTGCTGGTGGCTGTTATTTTGGCATTTCCATTATAACTAGAAAAATAAAATATCAAATTATCTTGTTTATTATCATATTCATTTGGGTTGTCTGCTCCCCCAGTTGCTTTATCTTTAGTTTTATCAGGATCTGCAATTACTGGAATTTCTAAAACAAATGTATAATCATTCGTACTGTTTTTATCTGCTATTTTATTCAATTTTATATCTTGAATTTTATAATAACTTAAAGGATTATTTTTCTTTAAAGCCCATTTATGTGATTTACCATCTATATCTATATATGAAAAATGATCTTTATCAACAGTTATTGTTGCTGTTTTTGTATCATTTCTCGTTAAATTTAATATTAATTTATCAGCAGTGCTTCCAACAGCGTTAACTTCAACTAAATCAGTTAATGATGTGTCAGAATCTTCCGTATTATGATTACTAGTAAAATCAGCTTCAACTGTTTTAATTATTTCGGCCCTATTTATTTGGTTTGCTGTGTCATATAATTCATTCAATTTATCATATCTTATATTTACCAATAATTGAACTAAAAAGACCATTACTATTGCAATTATACTAATACTTACCATTAACTCAATCATGGTAAAGCCTTTTTTATTCATTATCATTCGTCGCCCTCCAATTTAATGCTAGAAAAATAATTTAAACATCTTGTATTTTCATTTGCATTTGAAGAATTTGAATCATTATAATCCCAATAATCACCAGTAACTGTTTCACTATAAGAGACTACTATATAATTATCAGTACCACCACTACCAAAATTAATTGATTTTAAATAATTATAAAGATTTGTAGAAATTCTTGAATCATTTGGTTTTAATTTTTCAAATGTGCTTCCATTGATAATATACATATTAGAAACTCTAAAGTCACTCCATAAGTTTTTAAAATATTGTTGTCTTTGAGAATTTAAACCAGTTGTTTGTCCTTCTAATATATTAGTATTTTCGTTAAATAAATCATTATCATCCGTAGTAATAGTTATTATATCTTCATTTGTATTTTCATCTATTTTATTTTTCAAAATTGAATTGCCATCATTATCTACTAAACTTGCTAAATAATCTGCTAATACATAATTACGATATATAAAAACTGGATCATCATATCTTGCTCTTCTACGTTCATTGGTTACATAACCACTATATGAAGAATAAATTACTAAAAGAGCTGTTATTAAAACAACTACAACTATCATAGTTTCAATAAAGACAAATCCATTCTTCTTTTTCATTCTATCGCTCCTACTATTGTTAATTATATATTAAAAGTAAGTATTAATCAACAAAGAAAATATGCATTTTATAAATGCATATTAAAAATACTTACATATAATATTATAGGTGATAAAGATGAATCGACCACCATGTAGAGGTTCTGGAGTATTTACAATATTTTTTATATTTGTTTTATTATGTTTAATATTTTATCAGGTAATAATAACACTTATTTTACCGCTTAGATTTAATATATTTATCTTATTAATTGAAGTATTTTTATTGTTCTTCTTGCTTTATCGCATAGTATGGCCTTATTAATTCTTCAGTTTTAAAAAGATAATCTAATGATTTCCTTACTGATTGACATTTTTCAAACTCAGTTTTTTTATTCTCTATTGTTTTAGGCAAAGAAATTACTACAAATAGTAATTTTTTTTCACTTTCTGATAATGGATATCTTTTATTATATTCATTTAATATAGTTTCAAAATCAAGATCAAAAAAATTGTTTTGATAAAAATTTATTATATCTAATACTGGATTATCTATTTTACTATTATCCCAACTAATTAAATAATCTTTATCATTTTTAATAAAATGATCCAGAGAAAGATTATTGTGAATCAAAGCTACTCTTTGTTTATTTTCAGTTTTAACTATCTCATACCAATTATCTAATTCACTTTTACAAAATGCTAAAGAAGAAAATATTTTAGAACTATTTCTTATTATTAAATATTCACTAGGGCTCATATATTCTATACGAAATACTTTATCAACTATATCATTAAAATACTTATTTAAAAAATTAATATTGTTATTTATTGTGTCATATATAGCTTTAAAATTATCATTACTAACTACTTTATAATATGTAGTTTTATTATGTAACAGTGCAACTATATCAATTAAATCTTGAGCTTTTTGTTCTTTAGGCATGGATATATCTTCTACATATTCAAATACATTAACATCACTTCTTGAGTCATCTATTAATTTTGGAAAATAATCAAAATTTCTACTTTTTAAGTAGTTATAAATATTTTTAAGATCATTCTTTTTCTTTTTAACTACAAATTCACCACTTGTTGTACTAAGTAATGTTACATTACCCTTTATTGTATAACGATAAGGTTTATATATCTTTTTTAAAATATCTAATGAATTAGTCATTTTCTTCTACAACTATTAATTTTTCTCCAACTTTAAAATTATTTAAATCATTATATTCACTAATAAGTGAAGTATTTGAATTATATAATGCACATATTGATTCCACTGTTTCAGAATTTTTTATGATATGTATATGATAAGTTGTATATTCATTATCACTATCATTAGCATTTATAGAATCTATTATAGTCTCTTCATCAATTACATCTATTCTTTCAGGAGTTTCTTCTTTTGTTTCAATTACACTTTCGATAATTTTTTGAGGATCAGATTTAATCTCTTCAGGTTTAATTGTTTCCTCTTTTAATTCCTGTTCAATTATTTCTTTAACATCTTCTTCAATTATTTTCCTATCTTCAACTGCCAATTCTGCTTCAATAATAAATTCAATGTTCACTTTTAATACATTGTCATTTAATATATCATAAGAAAAATCACTTATTTCAAAAGATAAAGTATCAGTATTTATTTTATCTGTTAAATCAACACTAAAAGGCAACTTGTATTCAAATGCTTCTTTATTAACACTTAATTCATGGGTTCTATATTCTCCACTTAAGATAAATTCTCCATCAATAGTATCACAAGTACTATTATATTTTTCTTCTATTGAAATACTTGTTATTTCCGATATTTTATTGTCAAACTTAATTTCTTTTGTAAATGGTATTATATTTTTCATAAACATCATCCTTTCTAATAAAGAATATGTATCAAAAACATTATAATTCACATTTTTTTATAATAAATATTTTATTCTTTTTATAAAATGCATAGAATATATCTTTTGCTTTTAAATTTTTAGAATATAATTTTTTATTTAACCAGTTTTGATCTTTATCCAAGTGTTGTAATGTACTTTTTTGAATAACACCATCTAAAATAAGTGGCATTGGATAACTAGATTTTGTTTTTAAAAAGTTATATTTAAATATTGATAAATTTCCATTTGGTTCTAAAAAAGCATACTCTACTTCATCTATACATTTAATTGATTGTTGTCTAAGACTAAATAATAAATCATCCATTGTATATCTTTGTTTCACTAATTCCTTATAATTCAATTTTCCATTACAAATTAATATTGATGGTTTTCCATCAAATGTTGTTCTAAATTTTCTTGATTTTATTGAAATAAAAGCTAATATCAATTCAATAATAACCAATAACACTATTGGTATTACTGTATAAAATATAGAGTCATTAATATTTTCAATACTAATTGCTACCATCTCACCTATTAAAATAGAAATTATTAAATCAACAATACCTAGTTGGGCAATTTCTCTTTTGCCCATTATTCTATATGCTAATACAATAAAAAAATAAAAAAATATTGTTCTAAATATAATATTAAACATTTGCATTAATATCACCTAAATTTATTATGTTCTAAAAGTTCTATTTTTAATCATATATTTTAGTAGGTGATTTAATTGAACAATTTATTTAAAAAATCAAAGTTATACATATTTTTCATTGGAATAGTATTTCTCATAACAATAACATTATCATTATTCAATGTTTTTGGCATTTCTAAAAATATTACTAACATTATAATAATGATTTCAATGATTATTATGTTTGTAATAATGGGCTACTTAAAAGGAAAAAATAGTAATAAAAAAGGGTATCTTCAAGGATTATTAATTGGTTTTTCGCTAATATTAATATTAGCATTAATAAATCTAATATCTTTAAGTATAAATTGGAAAAGTTTCATATATTATGGAATATTAATATTATCTTCAATATTTGGTGCTATGTTAGGAATAAATAAAAAGAAGTAGATAATTATCTACTTCTATTTGGCTCATCTTCTGCAAGAGATTCTGATTTATTCAAATTACAAGGATCAATTTCAACAACTTTAGTAATTGTAACGTTTCTTATATTTAATAAATCATATACTTCATTTGTTTCAACATCAGTTACTACTGGTTTATCTAATGCATAATCATTTAAAGCTGTAACTTTTGCTATTTTTCCGTTTGATAAAACAACTAAGCATCCTACAGAATATATTGGTACACTCTTTAATAAAATATCTGTAAATGTTTTTGAAACTCTACCAGTAACTTTTTGTTGATTCATCATTTCAATAACATTTGATGGACTCATACCTAATTTAATTATTACTTCTATTAGTCTTTCATACCAATCAGCAACATTTATTATTTTACTAATAACAACAGAAGAATTATGATTATTTTGCATAAAATTCGAATTTACGCCAAGAATTCCTTCTCCTAATTCATTTTCTCCTTGCAATAAAACTGATAGTTTCACAACACTTGATAAATTACTTAAATTATTTAGCATTGCATACCCATATATTGGCGAATTATGTTCATCAAATGATAAATACACATCATCACTATAATTTGGAAAAATATCTTTTCTCAATGCAACTTTATCAATATCTTTAAAAATTGCTTCATCTCTACAAAGTTTTCCAATATCATGCATCATTGCAGAAACTGCTAAAGTATCTAAATTCACTTTTGCACTTTCAGTATTTAAACTTTGATTATATACTTTCCCAATTGCAACAGCAAAAGCTGCTACATTAACTGAATGTTTAAAAATATCAGTCTTTTCTTCCGCTTCTATATAATATTTTGATAAACTAAATGATAAATACTTTGTATTTAAAATACTTGTAACCATTTGTTTAGCATTATCAATAATATCTTTTACTTCGAATTTCATTAATGATTCAGCTAATGAATCTTGCAAATCGTCAGATAATGTTTCATTCAATTCTTTTTGAAATCTAATTTGAACATAATCTATTCCATTTCTTTTTAATTTATTAATAAATTCTTCTGTTAAAACTTCTCCAGCAGGAATTAATGGATAAACTTTAGAAGCTCCATATACTGCTTCAGATAATACCATGCCAGTCTTAACTCTTTTAATACATAACTTCATTTGTTCCTCCTATAATTGTATTTCATTATAGCCTAAAATATATAGGCCATAGCTTATTTTTTTATATAATTCATTTAATTCAAGAATATTATTTTCATCTTTTTTTATGTTTATTTCTGACCAAAGAGAATATAATTTTGTATAATTATCTAGCATTTTTTCTTTAATACTTAAATCACTAGGATCACTTAATTTATTATAGTAATCATTTAATGATGCAATTATATATTCATCATATCTAATAAGATTACTATCTCCTATTTTAACAATAATCCCCTCTTCATTTTTAATAAAAGGAAATCTATATTTTGCATATCTATTTAAAAAATTACTAACTTGCAATTTTCCATAATATTCAGCATTAATTTTAATATCGTATTTTTTACATTGATTTGCAAAAATCATTAAATCCACCTCTATTATTTAATATTATTATATACTATTTTATTATTATTTAAAAGAAAAAAAGAAGATTTTCTTCTTTTTATCTAAATAATATATAAACCATAAAACCAATATAAATTAGTAATACAATAGTTCCGTTAATTCTATCTGCCTTAGTACTTTTTCCTTTAATTCCTAAAGCCATAGTAGCTAAATAGCCACCAAATAAACCACCTATATGAGCACTATTATCAATATTAGGTACCATGAATCCTAAAAATAAATTCAAAAGTATTAAGGGTATTATTTGACTTTTTAAAACTGTTCCTAAATAAAGTCTGAAATGATATCCGAAGTATAATAAACTACCTAATAACCCAAATATAGCTCCTGATGCACCAACTGATAACGAATTTGAAAATATACAAGACATTAAACTACCCGTTAATGCACTTATTAAATATACTAAGAAAAACTTAATTTTACCTAGATAACTTTCTAATTGCGATCCAATCATAAATAATGCATACATATTAAATATCAAATGGAAAATACCAGCATGTAAAAAAGCACATGTTATAAGTCGCCAAATTTGGCCATCTAAAACTGATTCTTTCAAATTAGCTCCAAATAAATATAATATTAATCCATTTATATTTAAAGGATTTCCACCAAATAATATCATTGCTAAAAATACAAAAACGCATATACCAATTAATATATTAGTAACTATAATTTTTTTTGATTTAAATATACTTTCGTAAATCTTATTTTTCTTTTCAGTAGTTTCATTGATATCATTAGTTACGTTCATAATCAATTCTAAACCATTTTCATCACTAATTAATTTTTCTTTAATACTAGGAAAAACATTTATAATTTCTTCTTTATTAATATCATCAACATCTTTTACTACTATTGAATCAATATTTTTTGTGTCAGTAATTTTAACATCTTCATTAACATCTAGAAAAATATTTAAAGTATTCATTTTTAATGCTAATGTTTTTTTCTTAATTTGAGCCATAACATTTTTTGTTTTAAAAATATCTAAATTATATTGCTCTGCATTATGAATATAATTTGAATTTATTCTTATTATTCTGTATGGTCCTTCATCGTTTTCAAGCCATACTTCATCTTTTACACCACGAACAACTATTGGAGTATAGTTTTCTTCTGTTATAAAATAGTGTAATAATTTCATTACAATTTCATCTTTTTTTTGTACTACAACTGATTCCATTATTTACCTCCAATGTTATTATATTATACAATATTTTAATATTTATTTCTACTCTGTTCTTAATGCTTCAACAGGGTCTTTTTTACTTGCCATCTTAGCTGGAATAAATCCTCCAATTAAAGTTAATAATACTGAAATAGTAATTAAAATAATTGCATGTATAGGATTTAATATTGCCACATTTTTTAAATTAGTCAATTTTTCTA
Organism: uncultured Muribaculaceae bacterium; assembly: GCA_964533935.1. Taxonomy (GTDB): domain Bacteria; phylum Bacillota_I; class Bacilli_A; order RF39; family UBA660; genus RUG14121. Next base: position 17,149 of record CAZHOG010000011.1, read on the forward strand.
AAACAATATTTATTGGAATACACAATAAATTTGTAATTATTATTCCTAGTAATCCAGATGATAATCCAATAATAAAAGTTTCCGCATTAAATACACGAGTAATATCTTTATTTCTTGCACCTAAAGCTTTTAATATTCCAATTTCTTTTGTGCGCTCAAGAACACTTATATATATAATAATTCCAATCATTATTGAAGATACAATTAATGATATAGCAGAAAATGCAATTAAAACAATAGTTACGCCATCCATAATATTTCCTGATAATGAAGTAATCATTTTAGCATTATCTGTATAAAGAATTTGATTATCTTTATCAAGGTTTTCATTATATTTATCTAAATAATCTAATAATTTTTCTTTTGAATCAAAATCTTTTGGATATATTTGAATAGCATAAGGTGCTGACTTTGCACCTAAATATGCTAAAGCATTATTTAAATCATCATTTTTATTTATAAATTTCTCACCAGTTAATATATTATAATCAATATTTTTTTGCTTTTTTACTATAGAAGAATTATCATTTTTTGTCATAACTTCTTGCATTAATGTTTCTTTATAACATAAGCCAGTTCCACTACCCATTCCAAATAAATTATCTTTTTTACCTCTTATAATTCCAGTGATTTTTAATGTAATATCTTTTTTATTATTATAAAGTTTATCTAATTCTGAATTTGAAACAAAAATATTATCCATTTGTGTATAAAAATCTTCGTCTAATACTACTTTTATTTCTTTATTAAGAATGTCATCAAAAGATACTTTATCTGTTTCACTATAACCTAAAGCTTTTAATAAGCTAGTTTCGATTCTATTATACGAATCTACTAGCAATATTAATTCATTAGCTTCCTCGCTCATTTTTCCATATATAACTTCAAAATTATCAGTTATTACGGCATCTTCCTTGCCTTCTAAACTTTCAGGTAATGGGAAAATATAAGAAGAATCAAGTTGTGAAACAACATCTTTATTTTTAGTTAATAAATTTAATGAAGTACTTCTAATATAACTCATTCCTCCAATTAAATTTTCATCAACATTTTCAATATATTCCATATAATCCATAGTGATATTATTTTTATGTTCAACACTATTATTGTAAATCATTGGATAAATTGCTTTTTCATTAGAATATTCTTTTTTATTTTTAACAATTTTTTCATCACTTTTATCATTATCTACAGATACTTCTGGTGTTATAGATATTGGCATTTGAGCCAAAGTACCTTTTTCAAAATCATCAATTTGTAATTTAAATCCATTTGATAACGACAATATTAAAGCAATTCCTATTATTCCAATTGAAGATGCAAAAGAAGTTAATATTGTTCTTCCCTTTTTAGTTTTAATATTATTGAAAGATAAATTCAAAGCTGTAAAAAAATTCATTTTTGTTTTTTTGATTTTTAAATCTTTATTATTCTTTTCAATATCTTTAATTGGATTAGAATCATTAGTTAATTCACCATCTTTAAATTCAACTATTCTATTAGCATATTCATTTGCAAGTTCAGGATTATGAGTAACCATGATAACTAATTTATCTTTAGCTATTTCTTTAATTAAATTCATAATTTGAACACTAGTTTTTGAATCTAGCGCTCCAGTTGGTTCATCAGCCAATATAATTTCTGGATCATTAGCTAAAGCTCTAGCAATTGCAACTCTTTGCATTTGACCACCAGATAATTGATTTGGTTTCTTATGGGCATGATCTTTTAACCCAACTTTACTAAGTAATTCTAGAGCTTTCTTTCTTCTCTTTTTACCTTTAATTCCACTTAAAGTCATACCCATTTCAACATTTTCTAAAACAGAAATATGATTAATTAAATTATAACTTTGAAAAATAAAACCGATGCAATTATTTCGATAAGCATCCCAATCTTTATTTTTAAATTTTTTAGTAGATTTATTATTTATAATTAGATCTCCAGAATCATATCTATCTAAACCACCAATTATATTTAATAAAGTTGTTTTTCCACTTCCACTAGGTCCTAATATTGCAACAAACTCATTTTCTCTAAATTCAAGATTTATTCCTTTTAAGGCATGTTGAATAAAATTACCTGTTTTATAACTTTTTTTAATATTATTTATTTTTAACATATAATTATCTCCTCAATTTCTAAATTTAATATATTAACTAAATTAAGTCAAATAACAAACCGTGATAATACACTAATTTACAAAACAATGTTAAAATAACATACATAAATATTTTATGCAAATAACTATTTTTTTAAATCTGATTTGCATAGAAATACTAATATTACTTTTTTTAAGTTAATTATAAAAATAAAAAAAAGAAATTCAACAAATTTTGAATTTCTCTATTTTTCAGTAAAATATAATGAAGATCCTAAATATAAACTTGAATTAAATCCACTAGGAATAATCATTTGATTTTTATCATTAATAATACTAGCTTTATTATCAGTATTACTATTTGCAACAGCATTAATTAATTTGTATTCTTTTCCTTGGTATTCTAATCTCACTTCATACGCTGTATCTGATGGAACTGGATTTGCAAAGAAATAATAACCAGTACCAACATTATATTCTTTAGTAATATTTGTATTAGTATCTGTTATATAAACTTTTCCTTCTTGAATAGTTTTTTCTTGAGAATCAGCTATAATTACCGGATAAGCTTCCAATTGATAATTTTCTTTTTTAGCAAGAGTACATTCAATAATTATGCTATTATCTTCTTCTTTTACTTTTTGAACATTAACGGTGTTATATCCTTCAACACTTATACTATATTCTTTAGTTGGATCTAAGACAAAATCTATTTTCCCATAATCACTTATATAATCATAGATTGATTTATTATTTGATTTAATAATTACATCACCATAAGTGATTAAATTACCAGATTCATCTTTAAATGTAATTATATGTTTTTTTAACGTATGATTTGTTTTCATTTCCATTATTACTTCTAAGAAATGATAAGAGAAACTTAAATTAGCATATTCATACTTATCATATACATCATTCCAATTATTAACAGCTTGTGTCAATGGAGATTTTTCAACCCAATAAGTTAAATCGTTGCCATTACCAGTTCCATTTGTTCTACTAAATTCACTTACACAACTAATTTTTTTATTATATTTTTTAGCTATAGCTATTTCTTCATCCATATCAACTAATATATTTTCTTTATTATATGCCATTACTTCTGTCTTATCTGCAACTTGTATTAAAGTATCTAATAATGAATCTATTTGAGGTTTAACAGTGTCTGAAACATCATTTGCTGTTTTATATACATTGTACCAGTTTGGAATAATATTAACTAATTCTATTCCTTTACTTCTAGCATACTCACTAACTGTTTTAACAGTATTTACGTAAGTAATAAATCCATTTCCAACATCTGCTGTATATGTATTATCCCCATAAGGCTCTATATCAAGAACTAACCCCTTAATTCTTGCATCAGTTCCAGATAAATTTTGATTATAATCATAAATTAAATCTATTTTTGTTTTAATTAATTCAGGATCATTATAGTAATATGGTGCACCATCTAAGAAATAAGTATTAATTCCATGATCTGCTAGTTCATTAATAAATCCTTTAACTCTTGAATTAGTAAAATTTTCTACTTTAAAACTTTGATAAACATTGGTTACATCTAAGTCTTCTAAAAATTCTATAGCATAATCAATATAATAATCACTCATTATATTTTGATTCCAAGAATACATAGAATATGATGTATCATGATTAATAGCTAATGAATTTTCAGCATCAATACCAACAGTCCCACTAAATGTTTTACCCATATTAACACTTTGGTCTTCGTCTAAATATTTATATTTAATAGTCATAGTATAGTTTTGTTTTTCTGATGGATTAATAGAAATTCCATATTTCAAATATGATTTACCTTTTTTAGATTTAGGAAGAGCTTTTTCTTCTATAATAGTTCCATTTTCATCAGCTAGTTCATACACTAAATCATCGTTAAATCCGTTAGTAATATTTTCTATATAAATATTATAAGTAGTTTTTGTACTTGATATATTTTCTACATTAAATGTTTTAGTAAAACTATCTCCTGGTATTATATTTGTTCCAGTTGTTATTTCTTTATCTCCTGTAAAAATCAAATTCAATGAATTAGATTTAATAACGGTTTGTGTTTGATTATTATTCTTAACTTTTCCAGAAAAGAACGCATAAGAAATTCCCACACACAATGTTGCTAAAATAATTGCTACTATATACATATTTCTTTTTAGTTTAGTCATACTATCACTACTTTCTTACTATATCTAATATAGAATAAATTAAACAAAAAAACAATCAAATAAAATGATTGTTTATTTAAAATTGTAAACTTTAATGTTTTTTTATATTATTTCTTCTTCACGCATGTTTTAATGGTCTTTTGAATTTTTTCAAATAGTTTTAATTAATCTTTTATCTAACGTTTATACAATAAAAAAACTAAGTAATAATTGCATATTAAACTTAGTTTTTAAAATAATAAATTTATAATTTTTTTGTGTAATTTTTATCTTCTTTTTTATTTGTACATAATATATATAATTTAGTTCCAATCACTTTTGTAGCTAAACATGCATAAGCAACCCCTAATCCTAATTGAACAGTATTAATAATACTATATGGAGAAAGTCCTTTATAATTATTTAAATCTAATTCTATTGTTCCAAATGATTCTGTTTCATCGTATTGTTCAATAGTTTCTTCAAAAACTGATGAATCATACAAGAAAGAAACATCGCAATGATTTAAACCATTTGTGGCACCAGTATCTGTGCAAACATTGGTTACTTTTTGAATAGCTGGTGTATAAAATGAAGTACTTTTATTTTCTACTTCTTTTAGTTCATCTAAAGTTATATCATCATTATCTGAATACTCTTCAGCTGAATATTGTTTTCCACCAGATTTCCAAACGAACCAATTAGTATCATTTAAATTGATTTGATATTCATTAAACATTTGAGAATTAATTTTTTCTAAAGTATGAGCATTGGCATATAATCCAATTTTATTATATCCATGCTTATTACATACTTCTTCTGCTTTGTTCATTAAACGATAATAATCATTATATTGATAATAAACTTCAAAATCAAAGAAAACAGGTATATCTTCTTTATTTACAGAAATATTTTTATTAGAAATAATATCATCTATTTGTTGTAAATAATTTTCTAATCTTTCTTCATAGATTTTAATGTTCATTCCCTTACTAATACAGAAATATATTCCTACATCTAAATCTCTATTTATAGCTTCTGAAAATTGTTCTGAAAAAGTATTTAGAAATTCCCCTGGATTATTTTTATAATCAGCATTATTTCTAGCAGCTTCAATAATAACATATTCTGATGTTTCTTTAACTTTATCCCAATCAATATTTATTTGATAATCAGAAATATCTATTCCTCTAGCTATTGCATAATTATAAGAAATATCATTATTTTCTTTTGATATTGATTTATATAAGTTTGGTATAGCAATAATATCCCCTTGTTGTAACTCATAATTCATTCCATTATCATTATATTTTTTTAAATCAGAAACAGATATTCCAAATTGTAAAGCTAAACTTTCATAAGAATCATTTTCTTTTACTTTATATGTAGCAGATAAAACTAACTTTTCTGCAGAGTTTAATTTCTTGTTGTTAATAATATTTGCCAAATCTAAACTAGATTTTATATTACCATTTAAATCTTTTGTAATAGTATGAGTTTTATTATACTTAATATCTTTACTATCTTGAACTAAATAAGTGTCATATTGTGAAATATCAATAATATATTCATTACAATTATAAAGATTTGTATCAGTTCCATATAATCCAATATACATATCACTTCTAGATGTTTTATCTAAAAATGTTGATATTATTGTTTCTTTTTGAGCATTATTTAAATTCTCATTATTCATAACATTATCTATATTAAAATAAATAGGAAAATCAATATTATATTCCTTGATTATTGCTTGTAAAAAATCTATACCAGTATACACTTGTTCTAAAGTATCAGTTTTTGAATCTAAAACCAACCCTACTGAAATATTATTTTCAGTGCATTTTTCTAATTTAGCTTTTAATAATCCAATATCAGTAGATAAATTATCAATATGTAACATGACAAAATTATTTGAATAAACACTTTTATTATAGTTTAGCTTAATATCATCATAGCCGATACTATTTTCATCGCTGTTATCTTTTTCATCAGTCATTGACATTTCTTTTGTTTTAAAATAAGCAGAAGATAAAATGATGGCCCCACCAAATGTTAAAAAGGTTCCTTCTGCCACATTTACAAATTACTTTTTATTTAATTTTTCACTGTAATTTTTTTCTTCCATCGGTCATCACCCTCACTTTTTTTACATAGATAGTATACTACCAAAAATGTAAATAAATGTCAAGAACAATGCAAAGTTTACTATATTAAATTTAAAAAATATTTAGTTTTTTCTTGTAACGCTTACTTAATAAGCATTTCTTTTTTTTGACGTTCTAGTTCTCTAATAGTCGGAATGCTTATAAATTTTAAATTATTAACTTCAATGTTATTACTAATTTTCATATCATTATCCATTAATGAATTAAAGCCATGTGAATATGGTCGCTTTTCAACTACGGTAGGAATACTAGAATTATAATAAATATTTTTCTCATATTCAAAAGAATCTCTATCAATTAATAAACAACATACTTCTTGAGATTCCCCAATTAATCTATCATATATATTATATAAAGTATCAAAAGTGATTTTCTTATTATCTTCACTTAATGAAGATATATTATTTAAAACAAATTTCATTGATTTTTCCTTATTACGTTTTGATATGTTTCCAAATAGAAAGCTTAAGCTTTCAGGAGTATGATACATCCAATAACCTGTTGTCATAGAGCCATATGAACTTACACCAGCACCAAATCCTGTAAATAAATAATTCAGATTCATTTCAGCTTCAGGATTATTTTTTCTCTGTTCAATAGATGCTTGATTTATTATTCTATTTTCTTCTTCAGTAAACATTGAATTTTTGCCAAATCCACTTAAAACACCACTTTTTTGAATTTCAGAAGCTATGTTAATAGTTGTAAAATGTATTCCAAAACCATGTTTTAATCTTTCTAAAGCTTCTTGCTCACTAATGTCAAACTCAGGCAAAAAATTTTCTAACAAATCAGAGTTTAAATATAATGCAAACATATCAACAAATTTTGTTATTTTATCTTTTTCATCAAATAATTGGCAACCTATTAAAATAGCGTTAAATATATTAGCAGAAATATTTTCTAAATACTTAGTATTATCTTCTGTTAATTCTTCATTAACATCATTAGTTAATTCCTTATATTTTTCAAAGAAGAAACCTTCATTTATTAATTCAAAAATATTATTATAAACTAAATCTTTATCCATTAATTATCCACCTTACATCATAACTTACCACTATAAATTATTTTAATTTTATCATTTTCTTGTATTTTATTATATATATTATTATACCATAACTTATTTATAATAATATATTTTCTCAAAAAAAAGCAATCAAATCATAAATAATTTAATTGCTATTATTAAACTTATTAATTAAAAGTTTTTTATCTTTTTTTATTAATGATAATTCTTTTTTATCAGCATTAGTTTTATCTGATTTAGTTTCTAATTCTTTTAATAATCGATCAGCTTTTTTGATATCACCATTAATATATAATTGCCTTATTTCATCATAATTATTTAGACTATTTTCGAATAATGTTTCATTATCAATTCCTTTTTCTCTATTATGGTTATCTTCTTCCAAAATATTATTTTTCGAATAAATATATATTTCATTCGATAACATTTTTGATACAAAATTGGATTGATTAACATATTTTTCATGTTTCTTTATTTTATGCATCTTAAGCATTATCGCTGATAAATAAAGATATGCCTTATCAGATTTCAAAGTACCATGCTCTAAATAATGTAAAAATAAATTCTGTGATTGAGCATAAAGATTTTCTTTATATAAAGTTTTTCCCAAATAATATAAAAATATTGGATTATTATTCAAATAAAAGCCTGATTCAAATACTTTAATTGCTTCTGGAAAATTACTTTCTTCTAAATGCTTTTTGCCTAAATTATAACAATCGATTTCTTGTTCTATCAGTGTTTCATCATTATTTATAGATTTTTTTATGAACTCTATTTCTTGATTATTCATATTTTTTGATTTAATTATTATTGCATCCAATAATTGTTTTGAATATTTTCGATAATTATTTTTAATTAAAATCATAGTTAATTTCATTATAGTTGTAACATCTAAAATATCCAAATATTTTATTAGATCTTCTTCAAGCAAATCAAATTGTTTATTCTTTTCTTCCTGGTATAATTTATTCAAAATGTTTTGCTTATTAGTTGCTAATATCTTTTCTCTTTTTGCCGCTATTTTACTTAATAAATCACTTATTATCTTGAAATCTATTAATATTTTATTTTTTTCTGCTATTTCAATACATTTATCACTAATTATTAAAGCCAATTCATAATTAGCATTATTAATCGAATTAATTAAATCATCATATATTTTTTTTAATTCATTGTTAGATATTTTTACAGTTGTTATTAAAGATGTATTTTTAATATCATTTTTATTTTCTAATACTAATGGATTTATATCAGATATTTTTAATATATATGTCAATAATTCATATATAGATAAATCCATTTTTATCGTATCTATTGCATTCATAATACGATAGATTAATAATTCATCATAAGCGCTATCAAATTTATTTTGTTTAACATATATTTTAAATAAATAATAATATATTGTTTTAGAAGAATTATCTTTAGATTCTGCTGTTAATAATAAATCACGAGCTAAATCATATTTACCTTCTTCATAAAATAATTTAGCTAATAAAATTTCAGCTGATATTTCTGTTTCATCTTCTACACTCATATACTTAAACAAATATTTTTTTGCATTATTTATTTGTTGATAATCTTTACTAAATATTTGTTGTTGAATTCTACTTTTTTCTTTAACATTCATAATTGTTTCTCTTTTCGTGTTTTTTATTATAACATAAAAAAATCAAGATTTCTCTTAACTTTTTATATTATTTAAAAAAGAAAAAGTTAAACATTAAAAGTTTCTTCTCTATCCTTTTGTACTACAACCATGATTTTACTTTTTCTTTTGAATCCTTTGCTTGTGAACCAACTATTGCAAGTGCATCATCTAAAACATTTGCTCCTACGCAAATTTTTCTAACATCTTTTAATACATTAGCAAGTCCTGAGCCTTCATGTGTTGTTACAACTCTAATTATTTTATTAGTAAAATCCAAGTTTTTAATTGCAGTTTCTAACTCTGGGGCATATGTTCCCCAATAAATAGGAGTCATAATATAAATAACTTCATATTTGGAAATATCATTAATAACTTCTTTAATAGGTGCATTTCCTATTCTTTCTTTAGCTTCCTTAGTACAAGTCGTATAATCTTCTGAATATGGAACTAATGGTTCAACTTTAAACACATCAGCATTTGTAAATTCTTTTACATACTCTGCTATATATTCAGTATTACCTTTTTCCACATATTTTATGGAACCGCCAAAATAATTTTCATCTGCTCTACTAAAATATATTATTAAACTTTTTTTATCTTTCATTTTTCTTTTCTCCTATCTTTCTATAAAAAATATTAATTATTATTGCTACTCCTAGAATTATAAATAAATATTCAATTAAATTTATTAATAATCCTGTTGTACTTATTCCAAAACCGTATTCACCAATTAAATGTTTATAAAAATCCACCTTTATGAATGAATATACTCCACAAAAAACGATTGCAATTACCTTTATTGTATTTATTTTTTTATTTTGCTTCTTCTTTGACAACTTACCTATCATGGCATTTAAATTTATTCCAAGATGAACACCCATTATTAAAAACGAAATATAACTAATTATCTTATGTAATTTTATTATTTCTAAACTATCTAGATTAAATTGTTTAAATAATTCTTGTGATGATAATATACCAAATAATATTGTTATAATAATTGATAACAAGAGCATAATATTAATTACTAACATAAATATACTTTTAAAATTATATTTTGCCTTAAAAATATTAAATAAATATTTTCTATTCAAGAATAAATGATAAAAAATTAGTATTAATAAGATAATTCCTAAAATTTCATGAATTAATGTGCCAGTATATATTTTAGACATTTCTAAAAGCATAATAATAAGCATTAATAAATCAATAATTATTCTTTTCATTTTAATAGCCTAATTCTTTTAGCCATTCTATAGTTTTACTTTTTCCATCTTCTGTTCTTGATACTTTTCCTTGAAGTGGTAAACCATCTGTATTTACATTGGCTTTAGTTAATTTATTTTTAATACTGCTATATGTTCCTGAAGATCCTGATCCTTCATGAGTATTAAATGGTATAACATTTTTATTTGAAAAATCATAACTTTCCATGAATGTATTAATTATCATTGGAAAATCTCCATACCATATTGGATATCCTATAAATATAGTGTCATATTCAGCAAAATTATCTATTTTATTTTCTATTTTTGGTCTTGCATTTTCATTTTTTTCTTTTGTCGCAACTTCTAAACAATCATTATAATTTTCTGGATATTTATTAACAGGTACTATTTCAAAAGAATCAGCATTTAAATATTCTTTAATATATGACGCCATTATTGCGGTATTTCCAACTTCTACATTGCCAACATTATAGTTTTCACCAGTTCTTGAAAAATATACTACTAGTATTTTCGAATCTTTTGCACTACTTGACTCACTATTTAAAACATCATTTGCTTTAGATTCAACCTTTTTATCAACTTTAGTATTACCACATCCAGTTATATAAAATATACTTGTAATTATCAATAATCCTAATATAATTCTTTTCATAATTAATCCTCAATTTTTTTTAATATTCTTGCAGGATTTCCTACAACTACTGTATTATCTGGTACATCTTTAGTTACAACAGAACCTGCACCTACTACTGAATTTTCACCAATAGTAACACCAGGAAGTATTATTGATCTTGCACCAATCCATGCACCTTTTTTTATATGTACAGGTGAACATTTAACAATTGCTTTATTTTTTAAATCATGATTTACGGTAAGAATTGTAACTTGCGGTGCTATTTGAACAAATTCATCTATTTGTATTCCTGCTGCTGCGCTAACACAAACACTATGATTAATAAATACATTTTCTGCTATTTTTAATTGATGACCATAATCTATCTCCATAGGTGCTAATATGTTAGATGTTATTGGTAATCTTCCTTCAAGTAATTCATCTATTAGTTTTCTCGTTTCTTCGTCATATGGACTTAACGAATTGATTTTAGAACATAGCCCTAAACTTCTTCCCATTTCTGGCAATGAGTTTTTACCAAAATCCTCATCTTTCATTATATTAATTTCTTCTCCATTATGAAGTCTTTTCCATATATCCATTTTTACATTCTCCTTTTTTTAGTATTAAATACCATTAATTTTTAGAAATTTGCATCATATTACAAGTGACGTTATTACTCACGTGTTGCTTATTTCATATTTTAATTATATAATATTTTTAAAAATTTAAAATATTAATTTTTAATTATTACTCACCTGATAAAAAAATGAGTAATAGGAGGTTTTTATGAAAAATGATGTAAGATTTATTAAAAATGAAAATAAAATTAGAGAAGAATTTACCAATATGGCTTTAGAAATGAATTTTGAAAATATAACTATTAAAGAATTAACCGAAAGAGCTAAAATAAATAGAAAAACTTTTTACTCTCATTACTCTTCTATTGATGATTTTTTAAAGGAAATACAAAAAGAATACACTACTGAATTTTTAGAAAGGGTAAAGGGTTTAGATACTTTTAATGATTTTCATGAGATAACAAAACAATTTTATTTATTTCATGAAGAAAAAGGAGTGTTATTAGAAAAACTTACATCAGATCCTAATTATGACTATATTAGATATCAAATGATTAAAACAGTAGAAGACAGACATCCAAATTCGCCATTTTTTGACAACATTGATGAACACACTTTTAAATTTATTATAAATTACATGAATGAGGCAACTATATTTATTTATAGATGTTGGATTAAAGATAAAAAAATTATTCCCTTAGAAAAGATAATTGAATATAATTACAGATTAGTTATGGGTGGAATTAATGATGTAAAAAATGCTAGATTACTCTAGCATTTTTTTGTATAAAAATCTTGAAATTTATAAGTTATTTATTATTTAATGCAGCTTGTGCAGCAGCAAGTCTTGCAATTGGAACTCTAAATGGTGAACATGATACATATGTTAAACCAATTTTATGACAGAATTCAATACTTGCAGGATCACCACCATTTTCTCCACAAATACCTAATTTAATATTTGGACGAACACTTCTACCTTTTTCAGCAGCCATTTCAACTAATTGACCTACTCCAGTTTGATCTAATCTTGCAAATGGATCTTGTTCATATATTTTATTTTGATAATATGAATCCAAGAATTTACCAGCATCATCTCTTGAGAAACCAAATGTCATTTGTGTTAAATCATTTGTTCCAAAAGAGAAGAATTCAGCTTCCTCAGCAATTTTATCTGCAGTTAATGCAGCTCTAGGAATTTCGATCATTGTACCAATATGATATTCAATATCAGAATTCTTTTCTGCCTTAACTTTTTCAGCTGTTTCAACAACTACATCTTTAACAAATTTTAATTCTTTAACTTCTCCAACTAATGGGATCATTATTTCAGGAACAATATCATATCCGTCTTCTTCTTTAACTTCAATAGCAGCTTCCATCAAAGCTCTAGTTTGCATCTTAGCAATTTCTGGATAAGTTACAGCAAGACGGCATCCACGATGTCCCATCATTGGATTAAATTCATGTAAATCACTACATTTTTCTTTTAAGTGTTCTACAGTTACACCCATATCTTTTGCAAGTGCAATAATATCTTCTTCTAAAGTTGGTAAGAATTCATGTAGTGGAGGATCTAAATAACGTACTGTCATTGGTAATCCTTTTAGTTCTTTGTACATAGCTTTAAAATCACTTTTTTGGAAAGGAATTAATTCATTTAAAGCTTCTTCTCTTGCTTCTACAGTTTCAGATAAAATCATTTTTCTGATTTTAGGAATTCTTTCAGCATCAAAGAACATATGCTCTGTACGACAAAGTCCAATACCTTCAGCACCTAAATCAATAGCATTTTTAGTATCTCTTGGATTATCAGCATTAGTACGAACTTGTAATTTTCTAAATTTATCAGCCCATCCCATAATTCTTCCAAAGTTTCCACTAACTGTTGCTTCTTCAGTTTCAATATCACCATTATAAATTTTACCAGTAGTACCATCTAGAGAAATATAATCTCCTTCATGGAATGTATGTCCACTTAATTCAAATGTTTTAGCTTCTTCATTGATTTTGATATCTCCACATCCTGATACACAGCAAGTTCCCATTCCACGAGCAACTACTGCAGCATGTGAAGTCATTCCTCCACGAACAGTTAAAATACCTTGAGCAGCAACCATACCTTCAATATCTTCTGGTGTAGTTTCAAGTCTTACTAATACTACTCTTTCACCTTTTCCACCATTTCCTAGTTCTTTAGCTTCGTTTGCAGTAAATACTACTTTACCAGCAGCAGCACCAGGAGATGCAGGAAGTGCTTGACCTATTACTTCACCATTTGCTAAAGCAGTTTTATTAAATGTTGGATGTAATAATTGATCTAATGATTTAGCTTCAATACGTAATACTGCTTCTTCTTCAGTAATCATTTTTTCATCTACTAAATCACAAGCAATTTGAATAGCAGCTGGTGCTGTTCTTTTACCGTTACGAGTTTGTAAGAAATATAATTTACCTTCTTGAATAGTAAATTCCATATCTTGCATATCACGATAATGATTTTCAAGTTTAGTAGCTAATTCCATAAATTCTTTATAACATTCAGGTAAATCTTCAGCTAGTTTTGTAATTGGTTGAGGAGTTCTAACACCAGCAACTACATCTTCACCTTGAGCATTAATTAAATATTCTCCATAGATACCTTTTTCTCCAGTTGATGGATTTCTTGTAAATGCAACACCTGTTCCAGATGTTTCACCCATATTACCAAATACCATTGATTGAACATTTACAGCTGTTCCCCAATCACCAGGAATATCATTCATACGACGATAAACAATAGCTCTTGGATTATCCCATGATCTAAATACTGCTTTAATAGCTCCCATTAATTGTTCAGTAGGTTCTTGTGGAAATTCTTCTCCATTCATCGCATTTTTATAAACATCTTTAAATTTCTTTACTAATTCTTTTAAATCTTCTACAGTTAATTCAGTATCAAATTTAACACCTTTAGCATCTTTAACTTCATCGATAATTTTTTCAAAGAAACTTTTAGGTACTTCCATAACTACATCAGAATACATTTGAATAAATCTTCTATATGAATCATAAGCAAATCTAGCATTTCCAGTTTTATTTGCAAAACCTTCTACTGCTTCATCATTTAATCCTAAATTTAAAATTGTATCCATCATACCAGGCATTGAAGCTCTAGCACCACTTCTTACTGAAACTAATAATGGATCATTATTATCTCCAAATTTTTTACCTTGAATTTCTTCAATTTTTTTAAGAGCAGTAAATATTTGTTCTTTAATAGAATCATTAATATTCTTACCATCTTTATAATATTCTGTACAAGCTTCTGTTGTAACAGTAAATCCTTGAGGTATAGGCATTCCTAAATTAGTCATTTCTGCTAAATTAGCACCTTTACCACCAAGTAAATTTCTCATATCAGCATTTCCTTCGCTGAATAAATATACATATTTTTGCATAACATCTTACCTTCCTTAATTCTCACTTTTTTAGTATATCAAAGCATAAATATTTAATACAAGAAATAGGTATAAATTTTACATCATTTAGACATTAAAAAAGAATAATTAGTGTAAACCAATGTATTCTTCTAAACATAAATTATTATCATAAATATACTTAGCAATTTTTTTATCTTTAATGAATCTTAAATGCCATGGCTCATATGCATAACCAGTGATATCTTCTTTACCTTTTGGATATCTTAATATAAATCCAAATTTATATGCATTTAATAAAATTAATTCAACAACTGGTTTGTCTTTTATTTTATGTTCTTCATAAAATAATCCATTTTCATATAATAAATAATCAACGGCCAAACCAGTTTGATGTTCAGAATGTCCAGGTTCTGCAACATATTTCTTTGTATGTTCTAATCCTTTGTTATTTACACATTCATCCCATATTCTTTGTTGATAAGAATAACTTCTATAACCGCTTTCAATTTCTATATCATATCCATTTTCTTTTATAAATTCTTGTAATTTTAAAAATGCTTCATAAGTTTCTTTTTCTAGAAAAATATCTTTTTTATAAATAGAATTACATACTACTTTTTCATACTCTTTTTCGTTCTTAATAGAATATTCTCTATTTACTAAAACCAAATATTTTTTATCTTTCAATTCTTTTTTCGCCCTCTTTAATTAATCTATTAATAACATGACTAGTATCTTCAAGTTCATCATGCCAAGAAATACCAACAATAAAATAATTACTATTATTATATTCAATTTATTCAACTATCCCATCACTTGCCTTTGATGTAATTTTAAAATCTTTTCCAATAAATTTTGGAGTATAACTATGAAGACTAATGCCCGTAATATTATCAGAATTATATATATCATAAATAAAAGAATCTTTATCAATTATTGAAATAGCATGCCTTGCAGTATTTATTGTATCTCTTTTAATAACAATATCTCCATGAATATTAGGACTTTCTATTTTCCTTAAAAGCGTTTGATCATTTTGTTCTTTTAATCGTTTATAAGTTTCATAAAAATCTTCATCTTCTAAAATCTTTGAATTTTCTTCAATTAGCTTACTAAAAATAGCAATTGATTCCATTCCTAAACAAATCCCAAGCAAAGGTTTATTATTATTAATTGCATATTTAATTGTGTCGTAATAACATCTATCAATTTTATTACCTCCAGGAAGTAAAAATGCATCACATATATCCAATGAAGATTCCTCTAATTTTTTATTATTCAATGTAATTCCAATTGGAATACCACCTGCTTCAAATATTTTTTTTGAATACAAATCTAAATATTCATACTTATCATTATATGGATTATCATCATTATTTATGTATATTTGTGGAAGTATTCCTACTACTATCTTTTTCATATCATCACCTAATATAATTATATATTATTATTAATAATAAAAAAAGAAGAATATATATTCATTATTTTATAGTATAATTAAATAAGGTGAAGATAATGTATGTAATTATAAATAATAAAAAAATAAATATTAAAAATGCTATATCTTTTTCTGAAAGATTATATGGCTTGATGGGAAAAACTAATTTCAATTACGGAATGTTATTTAAAAAATGTAATTCAATACATACATTTTTTATGAAAGAAAATATTGATATTATTGGTTTAGATGAAAATAATAATATTATTTATAAATATGAAAATTTGCCTAAAAATAAAATAATTAAATTAGATTACCCTATAAATAAAGCTAGTATTTTAGAATTACCTCAAGGATACGGCAAATACCTAAATATGAATACTAAACTTAATATAGTTATTGAAAACTAATATATTTTTTGTTAAAATTAAATTGTGAGAAGCAAAGAGTCTTCGGACTAGATGCTTACCACTATAGGTTGGGCATCTTTATTCAAAAGAATAAAGATGTTTTTTTATGTTTTAGATTAATTTATAAACTAATACTAAAAGTATAAAAATTATAATAAGTAAAATTGTGATTAAAAAATCTTTTTTACTCATATAAATCACTCCTTAGAATTAATAATAATCCCCCTGAATAATTCGTCCGATATTTTTAGAGTGATAAACATCTTTTTCTTGCTTCTCAAAAAATGTATTATACAAATACTATTTTTATTTGCAAGTGATTCGACAAAACATTACAATTTAAATATAAATAATTATTGAAATACAATAATTCTTTTGTTAAAATTAAGTTGTGAGAAGCAAAGAGTCTTCGGACTAGATGCTTACCA
>CAZHOG010000012.1:0-15551 GCA_964533935.1 uncultured Muribaculaceae bacterium
CAGGTCCAGTAAATTTCTTTTCAATATCTTGATATTTAGAAGTACTTAAATATAATCCTTTATGATAATATTTACAAAAATAAAACTGCTAAAAATAAAATATCAAATTATATCCAAGATAATAAATAAAATAATTTACAAACACTTCAAAATCACTTTTTTTAGTTTTCTCTTTTTTATTATAAACACAACTTCCATCATCCTTATTTGCTGTTGAATTATAATTATCTGCTTCCTTATCAGTACATCCATTTATATTATATGTACAACTTCCATCATCTTTGTTTGCTTTTGAATTATAATTATTCGCTTTATTATCAGTACATCCATTTATATCATATGTACAACTTCCATCATCTTTGTTTGCTTTTAAATTATAATTATTCGCTTTATTATCAGTACATCCATTTATATCATATGTGCAACTTCCATCATCTTTGTTTGCCTTTAAATTATAATTATTTGCTTTCTTATCAGTACATCCATTTATATCATATGTACAACTTCCATCATCCTTATTTGCTTTTGAATTATAATTATTTGCTTTCTTATCAGTACACCCATTAATTAATTCCACATTGAATTTAGTACTTTTAGATGTTGAAGATTTTGTATTTTTGGTAACACTCTTTGTACTAGATGATGTTCCCTTACACTTTGTCATTGAAGAATAAGAACAAGATGAACCTGTTGATCCATCGTTACAAATAACGTTACCATTAGCTTGCTTTCTTGAACAATCAACTCCATCATGCCTACTACAACATCCTTTAGTTGCATTTACATTTAAAGCAAAAACAAATAAACAACAAATTAAAAATATACTTTTTTTCATAAAAACTCCTCCAAAAAAAGGGCTAGTAAAAAACAATAAAGTCATTTACTAGCCCTTTAATAAACATTATTATATGTCGAAACATGAAATAAATCAAGACAAATAAAAATACTATTTTCTAGTATTTTTAAGTTCATTCATAATAAGTTCATATTGTTGTCTATCTTTTTTTACAATTACTTGTAATATAATTCCACACATTAATGATAATATAGATGTTAATAATATAAAACATCCTACTATTAATGATGGAAACTTATCAACAGCACCAGTTGCAAAATAACCTGCAAATGGTGGAATTAAGAATATCAATGAAATAAGCATTAAGAATAATGATACTATTCCAAAGAATCCCATTGGTTTATATTCTTTAAATAATACAGCAATAGTTTTTAATACTTTCATTCCATCACTATAAGTATTTAATTTTGAAACAGAGCCTTCCGGTCTATCTCTATAAGTAACAGGTATTTCTACTAATTTATAATTTTTATCAACAGCATGAATAGTCATTTCTGTTTCTATTTCAAATCCTTTTGATAAAACTGGAAAACCTTTAACAAAATCATAACTAAATGCTCTATAACCAGTCATAACATCTTTAACATGATTATTAAATAATTTATTAATTAATAACCTTACAATTCGATTACCGAAATTATGGAATGGTCTTTTATTTTCAGTAAAATAAGTTGATGATAATCTATCACCTATAACCATATCAGCTTTATTATCCAAAACTAATTGACACATTTCCTTTGCATTTTCTGCAGGATATGTATCATCACCATCAATCATTAAATAACAATCAGCATCTATATCTCTAAACATAGATCTAATTACATTGCCTTTTCCTTGGCGATATTCATATTTAACAATAGCGCCAGCTTTTTTTGCAATTTCATCTGTATGATCCTTTGAATTATTATCATATACATAAATATCTGCATCTGGTAATACTTTCTTATAATCTTTAATTACCTTTTCTATTGTTTTTGATTCATTATAACAAGGAATCAAAATTGCTATTTTTTTATCATTAATTTCTTTTTTCATATACAAAACTCCTATTACTTAAAATTATACTATACTATAACTATTTTTTCAAAATTTTCTTTTTTATTAATGTTTTTGCTAAAAGATAAATATTATAAATCAAACTATAAACTCCTATTAATTCAATAAATTGAATTAATACTATTATTCCGCAACAATAATTATACATATATCTATACTTTGTAAATCCAAACCAACTAACAAACCATTCAACACCAACAAACAAAACTATGCAAGTTATTATTAAACCTAAAGAAATTAATGAAATAGATAAATTATCATATTTCTTTTTGAATAAATTAATAATAGTTTTTATAAATAATAAAATCATTCCCAAAATTGAAATAAAGAAAATAATTAATCCTAATTTTTGATAAATATTTACAATTTTATTTGCTTTGTTAATATAATTCAAATCTCTTTCTTTCATTTTTAAATTTGTAATTGTATTTCCTGTATTTGGCCAAGCAAAATGTGAATTTGTAACTTGTTGCATTACAATAATATCATCAAAATTACCATTAGCTTCATTGTAACTAATTTCATTTTCACTAAATGTTATTAAAACCTTTAATAAATTCCAAGATTCTTTTTTAAAATAATTTAAATCCTGTTTCGTAATTCCCTTACTTGCCTTTGATAAATAGAAAGCATTCTCTTCTTTTAATTTTTTGTTTTCAAATGCATTATCTAATTCTTTATCTATTTTTTTATAAAATTCATTTACTTGACTTCCACCATTATCATATATTCCTGCCTCAAAAAAAGCTATTCTTAATGTCCAAAAAATAATATCTCCTCTTACTTCTCCGTCAATCAAAGCCCAAGAATTTTTATACATTTCATCTATTTGAGGTTTTATCGTCTTAAATGTTGGACTTACTTCCATAGCATCATAGACTGTTTTTTTTGTAATCCAAACATTTTCCTTTCTACTATTTTTAATTTTCAATAAATCATTCAAAACCTCTTTATAATAAGTTCCACTTCTATCTGTTACTGTATATTCACCATAAATAAAATAATTTATGCTTTTATAACCAATGTTGATTAATATCAGAAAACAAATTGGAAATATTAGCAATAGTATTCTTGTTTTAATATTAGTAATATTTTTTTTATTTATTAATAACCAAACAATTGATAATGTAATAGCGCCTAAAACAAAAGGTAAAATCCAAATTGAATCCTCTTTTATAAACCAAAAAAATCCAAGTGATAATGATCCTAAAATTGACCAAAAACATAATTTTTTTAACTTTTCATTTCTACTTGCATATAAACCAATAAAAGATGCCACAACCAAAATTGCAAAGCTAATAATTGTACCACCACGATAAATCTTTTGAAAATTTTCAATGTGAAACATTACTGGAGTATATAATAAAATTACATAAGAAATCGTACAAAATACTTTATTATTAATAATTTTATTAATAGCAAAAAGTAAAATGATAATGGCTATAATGTATACTGAAATCAACATAATAGAATATGGGATATTTAACCAATAACTAATTGCTAAAAATAATGAAAAAGAACAAGATTTTGCTAGAACTAAATAATCAAAAGCACCTAGCCATTTGAAATCAATAAGTTTTATAGCATATTTCACCATCATAAAATCGTCTAAATCAGCACCAGCTTGGGCGTATAACGGAATTTTAAAAGCTAAGCATATTCTGTAAAAAGTTAAAATTACTAACGCAAATATAACAAAAATTTTTAATATGTTTTTAAAATTATTTTTTTTCATAAATTTTCTCCTTAAATAAATTTCATGAATAATGCTATTATTGCAGATATATTTTCAAAAATAAGAAATAATAATATTAAATTAAAAGATATATTTTCATTATTTTTTATTTTAATAAAATTTGAAAATATCAAACCTACAATAATTATAATAGGAATAAAATATCTTCCCTGAACACCATCAACAAAACTTAACATATAACTTGACCATTGAATATATATAGATGTAAAAATAAGAATAATTGTTGCACCAAAACAAAATGCCATTAAATATTTATCAATTTTTTGAATTTTTTTCTCTTTTTTTTCTGTTATAAAAATCAAAAAAATCATTAATATTATAGAAATATAAATATAAATTGAAAATACATTAACATCAAAAAATGATAAATATCTTCCCATCATATTAAAAATATAAAAATCTCCATTTATATCAAATGATCGAAACACTATCATTCCATATCTTATTGGATTATTTATAATAAATTCAATTTGTTTTGAAGAATCACTTCCATGTAAATTGGCCGCTAAAAATGAAGAAACTTGATTTGTCCATATTAAATTCATTAAAATAACAATAATAGCAAGTAATCCTATAATAATATTTTTCTTTTTTAAACTTCCAAACCTTTCTTTAGGAATCAAAAATAGCAATAAACATAATGGTAAATAAACAATTTTACTCATAGCTAAAAAAATTGGTAGAATACATAATAAAATATAATCAATTTTATTCATTGTTTTGGTTTTAATATATTTCATATACATTACAAACGAAATCAAAGCACTTGCAGAAGCAATCGTAATAGCATCTGGTGATAAAGACACCGCTTCTTGTAATGTAATTGGCAAAAAGCAAATAAACATCAATAAATTCTTTTTAAATGGCATAAATTTTATTGAAAAAAACATTATTACCAAAAAGAAAATAAAATTAAATATTCTTCCTAAATATGCTTGTAATACAAAAGATAAATTGAATATTTTACCAATGAAAATTCCTAAACATTGTGGAAAATAACTAATAGGTGAATATAATGATGTATTGGTAAAACTTATAAAGTCCTTTTTATTATTTGATTTAACACTAAAATTTTTTTTCAATTCACTAAAATTATCGTTATCCACCGAACTAATATTAGATGGCAAATCATTGCCCGCTAATTTAGTTTTTTCATCTTGTTGGGATATAACATTTCCTTCTGTAATTTCATAAGCTCTTAAGAAATGATTAAATTCGTCAGGTACTCTTCCAATTGGAATTGATATCATGTAAATAATACCTAAAATTAAATATATAACAAAAAATTTTTTTTCGATTTTATATTTTTTCTTTTCAGATTTTATCAAAAAAAACATAAAAATAATTTCTAATATTATTGAACTTATACAAAAAACAATTTTTTTATTTAAACTATTATTTGAAAAACAAAAACATATAAAAAAATTTGTAATTATTAAAATAAAAGATAAAATCAAAAATTTTTTATTTTGTTTAAAAAAATCCATATTTATTTTTTTCATTATATTCACTACATCCTTACAAAATTAGTATAACATATTTTTTTTCACAACTAAATATAATATTAATCTCAAAATATAATAATACTTTATTCTATTTTGAAAATAATAAAAAGGAATGATTTTCACCATTCCTTTAATTAATTTATCAAATATTATTTAATATGATCAAATACATTTAAAATTTTATTACTACAATATAAATCTTCTACCTTACATATTTGTAATAATTTATCATCATATAATCCTGTTTTAATAAAACTTTCAAAAATATTATTTATTGATTGATTAGAGCAATCAATAATATTTAAATCCTTAGGATTTAAATCAAGATAATCCGTTATAAAATCACAAATACCTTCAAATATCAAATCAAGATCTTTCATATTTTTTTTACCTTCAAACAAGAAATTTGGCAACCCATAATCATCAAAAGAAATTAATTGTCCATCTGGTGCAGTAAGAAATGCTTCCAAAAACAAAGAATATTTACCTATAGGATTATTACTAAATGAATCATCATAAACAATATCATTAAAACATGAATATACTTTACATCCTATTGAAATTGGTTTTAAATTATCACTTACAATAAAATATGCACCATCAATTTTCTTTTGCAAAAATTTTGAAAGTTCAAATTGCGCTGTGCCACTATAACCTAAATCGACAACTAGATTTTTTTTGTTTGCATCAATTGTATCATTTATATATTTATGATAGTTTTTTCTTTCATTTTCTGCATTTGTTAATATAATATCTTTATATTTTATAATATATTTTTTTATAACTTCAATGTCTTTTGGAAGTTCAACTTCTCTATCAACTTCATCATACATATAAAAACCTAATCTATTCAAAAATAAATTTTTTAAAGATCCTTTATAATGAGTTTTTAAAATATTATAAATATCAGTTTCTGAATAAACATTAGCAACAGTAATAGCTCTTCTTGAAATATAGAAATATTTTGAATTATTCTTTTTATTTATTAAATTATAAATTTTTTGTAGATAATGCCCTTCTCTAGCAAAAAACAAAATATCATCATAATTTTCAGCAATTTTATCCAACCATAAAACAAATTTTAAGAAAATAGGGCCAAAAACAGAATAACCAAAATCTTTTATATTAATTTTTTGTTTCAAATCGAATGGAGAATTATATAAACTGTTATTAATAATTAATCCATACATTAATTTTTCATCCATATTAAGCTTCTTAGAATAATTATATTTTGATAATAAATACATTTTTTTAGGATTCATAACATGAAATGAATTTTTTCCTAAACAAATTACTTTATGAATATCACTTTCTTCATTATCTCCAACATGAATAGTTTTTACTTTTCCATATTTTTCATAAAAGAATTCCCACATACTACCATTGTCTTTTCTTTTATTTTCTTCACATGAAATCAATAAATCGAACCAATTATCATATCCGCATTTTTTAAGCATTTTTTCAATAATATCTTTAGTTAAATACATATCACTTACTAAAACAATTTGTTTATTATTTTTTAATAGTTCATTATACACATCCAACATATCCCGCCTTGGAACACAAAGAGAATATTCATAATCAATTTCTAAATTCATAATTTCTTGAACATCTTTATCATTCAACTGAGTTAAATTTTTAAATTCATTATATATCTCGTAAATATTTACATCTTTTTTCAATTTATTACGTGCAATATCTTCGGACTTTTTGCGTAAATTTATCAAATCATCATTCAACTTTATTTTATTAGCAATTTTGTTTTCAATCAAATAATATATATCATTAGGTTCTAAAATTTTTCTTGTTATTAAGGTATCAAAAATATCAAAACTTATAATATTAAATTCATTTAAATATTTTGAAACATTATTTTTGTTAAAAACAGTATATTGTTGCAAGTTTTTATTTTGCGAATTATATAAAAATTTATTTAAATCTTTGTTAAAAACTGCAAAATCATAATTATTTTTTTTCGCTAATTCAACCATTATTCTTTCCATAACATAAGCTAAAGTACCATCATCCAAATTTTTTTCTTCGCCAAAATCTTCCCATGTTAAATTTAAATCAAATAAATCTTTAATACTCGATGTTTTTGCAAAAAACATACTTCCTGCAGAAAAATCTAAATATTTATCTTCAAATTTCATACCGATTTTATCATATATTTTATGTGCTAAATGTGAAACTCCTAACCAAGTATGACACCAATAAGGTTGAGATTCATAAGTATCTTGATAAACTATACCTACATTATATTGTTCCATGATACTTAATATATTTACAACTCTATATTTATCATATAATAATGAGTCTAATAAGTATTTTCGCCAGTCATTTTGTGATGAACCAGTTCTTAATAATTTTTTTGAATTTCCTTTTTACATAATTTATATTCTTTTTATCTGAAATAGAAATAAAAATATCAAAAGCATATGGAATATTTTTTAAATATGCTATAAATTCATCTGCCAAATCCACATAATACAAATGTAAATGTACAGCAATAGATTTATTTAAATAAAATATTTGATTAATTATTTCATTTTTATCATTAATACATATTATTTCCTTTTCATAAGAATTATAAGATTTATAATTAATTAAATTACATAATTTACTATGATACCCTAAATTTCTAATGATTTTTGATTTTAATTTTTTAGGTAAAAATAATTTCATTATTTTTTTCATTAAAATCATTATTATTTGTAAAATGAATTTAAAGAAATGATAAACAAGTCTTACTAATTTATACCTTAAACTATTGTATGGAATCAATTTAACAAAACAAATTCTTATCAAAGACGCCAATTTATAAATTTTATGATTATATATTTCTTTTGTAGATTTCAATTCATGTTGTAATTTAACAATTTCTTTTTTCAATTCACTATTTTTGCTAAGAATATCTTCTTTTTCTTTTTGCAATATTGTATTATTTGTTTTTTCATAATTAATAATTTCAAAATTTTTTATTTTATCTTTTTCAATATTGTTATTAAAATTATTATAACAATCTAAATAATTATTAACCAAAGATTTACCAGTTTTTGGAATTTTTTCAATCATGAAAATATTTTGTAATACATTTTGATCTTTTTTTTCCAATAATTGAAAAAAGTTTTTATTTTCTCTTAAATCACTTATATCATTAACAATTACATTATCAATATAATTACAAATATAATCATAGTTTTTCGAATTTTTATTAACATTATTAATAAAATCTATAAAAGAATTTTTTGTATAAAATCTAAAATGTGTATTATCTAAAATTCCTATATCAGAATAATTAAATTTATCATCCATCAAATTTAATATTATATTACTATGAGCAATATTTGGTATACATACAATTATTTTACCAGTAGGCTTTAAATATTTACCAGCTAAATTAATAACATTTTCAGGATTAATTAAATGTTCTAGAACATCTCCCAAAATAATAAAATCAAAATATTCTTTTTTTATTGCAGATCCTAAATCTGTAGCAGTGTTTAAATCAACATTTAATAATTGCTCATAACATTTTCTTTCTTTTGCAATTTTTAAAGAATCAGATTGAATATCACACCCAAAAACTTCACATTTTTTATACTTTTTCAAATATTCTCCAATTAAACCATTAGAGCATCCTAAATCTAAAACTGTTGAGTTTTCATTTACGTGTTTTACAATTTTAGCATGAGATGAATTATCTTCAATATTTACATCCATTACAACGTTATATTTATTTTTTTTGTTTTCTAAGCCAAGCTGACTTTTATTTGAATTACCTAAATTCATTTAATTTCCCCCACTCGCTGAATTTAAATTTATTATACATAAAAATATTATTTTTATCAATTTTATTTATAAATTCCAATAATATTTTTTTCTATTTTTTTCCATTCCCTAGATTTAGCAGTTCTTAAACCGCCCTCAATTAGTTTATTTCTCAATTCCTTATTTTTTCTAATACTCTCTATTTTTTTTACTGCATCAGTAATATTACCTTGCTCATATAATAAACAGTTTTCATTATCTTTTAAATATTCAATATTACCTTCATTTGGTGCTACAACTGCTATTCCACCAGTAGCCATCATTTCAAGTGGAGGATAAGAAAAGCTTTCTAAAATGCTTGATTTAATTAATATATCACATGAACCATAAATTTTCCCAACTTCATCATAAGGAACTTTGTGTAAAAATTTATCTACATAATACCATTTTTTTGGTTCTCCCTGATAGGATAAATAATTGATTTCATATTTAGATTTATCTAATTTTTCAATTATTTTAAAACTTTCATCAACATTTTTATAATAATCATCACTATTTCCTTCAACAAGAATTTTTATTTTTCCATTAAATTTTCTTTCAACAATTGGAAATTGCTCTAATTTTATTCCATTTGGAACATATTTAACTTTTCTTTCAAAATCATTTATTAGCCACTCTTCACACCATTTGGATATTGTTAAATATTCCACTTTATCGATTGAATAAGTTGAATTAGCAAGTTGTTTCATATAATTACCATAATCCATAAAATTTGTTTCATAGTTTTGAACCAAATAAGCAATTTTATCAACATTTCTATAATCTAAACAATAATATAAAGTAGACCATAAAGAAGCAATCATTTTGTCAATATGACACAATATTTTAGGGTATTTTTTACCATAATCTGCTGTAACAACATCTATTTCACCATCATTATTTATTATATTATCAGAATTATTATCCATATTAATAATAAATACATCAAAACCATTATTTCTTAATATATTACAATGTTTAATTATAACATTAACGCCACCACTAATATTAGTTGTTGGTAAAACAAATGCTATTATTTTTGTTAATTTAGATTTTATAAATTTAGCATATTCATATCCTGAATATGTTGTAACATAATCTTTTAAAACGCGATTATAAGCATTTTCTGCAATTATATTACGTAACTCTTCATTTTCGATTAAATTAGTTAAATTTTTATACCAAGATTCTTCTGTATTTTCGCATAAAATACCATCATGATTATTTTTTATTACTTTGAATGCTCCAACATTAGAAGCAACTGTAATTGTTTTTACCAAACCTGCTTCAGACCACTTGTTTTCCGATTTAGCATTATTAAATAATGATTCTTCTAAAGGTGCCAAATTAATATCCAGAGATCTTATTATATTAGGAAGTTTTTGCCAATCAACAAATTTTTCTACAATAATTTTATCTTTAAATTTTTGTAATTCTTTTGGTAAATCTAGTTCACCAACAACTTTTAAATAAACATTATTTTTTTCTTTCATTATACGTGTGATGACAGGAAGTATCATTTCAAAATCAGCATTGTGAGTAATACTACCACTTAAATACCCAAGTATTATTTTTTCTTTATCTTTTTCCATATTTTTTATTGCTTTTAAAGATAATTCACACATTCTTTCAGAAGCAACATTTCTATTTATATAAACTTCTTTTACATATTTTTGTAATTCTTTTGCAAGAGTTTCAGTAGTAGTTGTTGCATAATCACATAATTTAAGTGTATCTTGCATTCTATTAACTCCATCATAGTACTGACTTAACTCTTCTTTACTCATAGAATCTAAATATTTAATTGTTTTAGTATATTTTTTATCAAAAACTAAATCATCAATATCATAAAAAACTACTTTATTATTAGATTTTGCTTTTTTTATAAATTCTTTTATTTCATTTGTAATAGGACATCTAAAAAAAACAAATCCTCTATAATATTTTTCTAACTCTAAGTTTAAATTTTCATAAAAAACAGAATCACAAGAAACATTATTAGAATTTAATTGTTCCATTTGATGGTCAACACGATATCTTGAAGGATGTGGTAAATAACATCCATTGATAAATAGAATATCTTTTACTTGTTGAATATTTTTTTGATTTTCTTTAAAAATATATCTTTTAGTTTTTTTTGCTAACTCTATTACACCTTCATCTTTAATAGTTTCAATAGTTTTTCCAGCTAAATATTTTATCTTTCCCATAAATCCTCCTAAATTAATGATTATATTTTCCTAATATATTATTTTTAAAATCTTTTTTTCCATAATATACACTTTTTAATTTTTTTAGTTTGTCCTTTTCATAAAAAATAATACACCATACTAATTGTTTCATTTTAACTAGTCTATCACAAAATTCGGGAGCAATATTATGATACTCCTTTTTTATATAGTTATAATTTCTAACTCTATAGTAAATTCTTAAATAATTATGGTTTAAACATAATAATTCTTTTTTAAAAAAATATTTATAATTTATATTACCCAAATTATGTTTTATTTCAAAATTATTTAATCTCATCACTTTAAAGTTATTTTTTTTCAATCTTAAACAATATTCTATATCAACGCCATCAATAAAATAATCATTTCTAAAATCTCCGATTTTTTTATAGATATTTAAGTTCAAAAAATTTCCTGATGTCATAACATCTAGTGGATAATCAATTATATTTTTTGGTTTTTCAACATGTAATTTAGTATTATGCCAAGGAGAAACAATCCCAATTTTTTTCATATCATTACAGCAAATATATTCAAAAATTTTTTTGACATCGTCTTTTTTGAATTTTGTATCTTGATCCATTGTTAAAATCCATTCAAATTTATCTTTTATAGCTTCATGTGCTCCAATATTTAAAGCTTTAGCAATACCTAAATTGCCATTATTAAATATATATTTGACTTTTTCATTATTTTTAACAATATTTTTTTCTTCACTATTATCAACAATATATAATTCATCTAAATTATCTAAATATGATTTGATGTTTTCTTTTTCTAAATCACTTGGATTATACCAAACAACTACACCTGCAAGTTTCATTATAATTCCTCAGCAAATCCTTTTTCCATTTTCTTAAATATCTTATATGTAATAAATAGTAAAACAATACAACCACCTAAAACAACTAATAAGCTTTTAATTTGTGGCATAGATTGATAAAACAATATATCCCTATATGAATTAATAATTGTTACCATTGGATTTAATCTTAAAAAACTTTGAAATCTTACAGGAAACATATCCATTGTAAATAAAATTGGAGTTGCATAAAATAACATCATAATCAAAAAGTTTATTATATACTCTGCATCTCTAACATAAACATTTATTGCACTTGTAAGAAATACAGCTGCTAATGAAAATAAATATTGAATAATAATTATTAAAGGCAAGAATACTAAATACCAACTAAATCCTATTCCACTAAAAATCAAAAATATTGCAACAATTAATAAAGAAATTAAAAAATTAACTAACCCACTTGTTACAACTGAAATAGGCAAAATTTCTCTTGGGAAATAAACTTTTTTGATAATTCCAGCATTTGATAAAAATGTCGTTGTTCCTTGACCAATTATAGTAGTAAACCAATTCCAAGGAAGAATACCAATAACAATGAATGTTACATAATGCGGTTCTGTACTTCTCAATAAATAAGGAAAAACTATGGCGTATACTAAAGTCATTAATAAAGGATTTACAAATGACCATAATACTCCCAAAAAGGATCCTTTATATTTTCCTCTAATTTCTTTTTTTACATTTGTTCTTAATAATTCACGATATTTATATAATTCTTTAAACATTTTATCCACACACCTTTAAGTATTCATCTGTAACTCTTTTAGTGTTACCATCCATTTTGATTTTTCCTTCATAAATCCATATAGCTCTTTTGCATAAACTTTGAACGGCACCCAAACTATGAGTGACAATAACTATAGTTATTCCACTATCCTTTAATTCATTCAATTTTGCAAAACACTTATCTTGAAAATGTTGATCACCTACTGCTAATATTTCATCAATCAAAAGTATTTCCGCATCAACATTTATCGCAACTGAAAATGCAAGTCTCATATACATTCCACTTGAATATGTTCGAACAGGTGAATCTATAAACTCTCCTAATTCACTAAATTCAATTATTTTATCTAATCTTTTATCGATTTCTTCTTTTGTCAAGCCAAAAATTGCAGCATTAAAATAAATATTTTCTCTTCCAGTAAAATCAGGATGAAAACCTGCTCCTAATTCTAATAATGAAGTCAATTTACCGTTTGTAGTTATTTTACCCTTTGATGGATAAATAATTTTAGTCATTAATTTAAGTAATGTAGATTTACCACTTCCATTAACTCCAATTAAAGCGACAGTTTCACCTTTTTTTATATCTAAATTAATATCTTTTAATACTGTATGTAAATCTGCTTTTTTCTTATTCCAAAATACAAGTCTTTCTTTTAAAGTACTTGGCTTATCATAAAACAACTTAAAAGATTTCGTTACATTTTCTACTTTTATTGCAATATCATTTTCTTTTGCCATAACTATCCTCCATAAACTTATATAATTATATCATGTATAATTATTATTTTCAAAAATATTATTAATATTTATACCATCTTCTCGTTGTAAATATCTATAATTGTGTTAAAATATTTAGTAGTTTGAGAGGGATTATTATGGTTTTATTCATAAATTTAATTATATTATTTTTAATTACTATTCTTTGTAATAAAAAAATAAATAAATTACATTTGTTTCTAATATATATAATTTCTTCTATATCAGCCTATTACTTAACAAAAATACAATTAATAAATGTTAATATTACATTTTTTAAATATAGTAAAGAAATTATTATTTATTATATTTTAAATTCATTATTATTTATAATTGCTAATAAATTATCTTTTAAAAAAATAAATAATAATAAAATTATTATTTTATTATGTTTATTCATTTCACTATTTTTTGAATTATTTATATTTAATTTTAGACATTATGAATCTTTAATATTTAAAAAAAATATCACTTTAGAATTAAATGGTACTAAAAATATTGAAAAAGTTGGTGATAATCTTTATTCAATTAATGATGAATCAAATTATTTAGAATATAAAAACATTTATGAATATGTTAATAATTTATATATTGACTATGAAGTAAATGATACTTTTAAAAATATAACTGTCTATGCAAAAGACAGTGGTAATTCTAGCTATTATAAATTACCTGAAAGAACTATTTACAATGGTTTAGAACAAAGTAGATATATCAAAATGAATTTAGGAGGTAATGCAAAAGCATTACGAATTCATTTTGAATATATTGATCAAGAAGAATATGAGAAGAAAAATAAAGATGAAGTATTACATAATCCAAATATAATAAAGGTTAATGAAGTTAAAATAAATGTTATAAAACCAATGTTTATTTCACTATATAGATTAATAATAATATTTTATATCTTAATATTTATATTTGCTATTAGACCAAGATCTTCTTTACATAAACATTTATTCTTATCAAATAATAAAAAAGATAAAATATTTAAAAGAATAAGTATTTTCTTATTTATAATTATACATGTTTCTTTATTTTATCTTCTAACTACATCAAATCCTTATTTTGTTAATCCAGATAGTTTAAATCAAATTCAATATAATAAATTAACTGAATCTTTAAGTAAAAAAAGATTTGATATAGATTATAAAGTTAATGATACTTTAAAGAAATTAAAAAATCCATACGATTATAGGACTAGAAAAAAAGAAATGGCAAAAGCTAATGAAGAATTTCTATGGGATTATTCTTATTTCAATAATAAATATTATGTTTATTTTGGAATTGTACCTGTTATTATTGCTTATTTGCCATTGTATTTATTGTTTAACTATACTCTAAGTAATACTACATATATATTTGTTCTTCTATCATTAACAATGGTTGTAATATTAAAACTTATATCATTGTTGATTAAAAAGTATTTTAAAAATATTACAACCATTCAATATTTATTAATAAGTTTATTATTTATAGATTCATCATTCTTTTTATATTTAGCTAAAAGACCTGATTTATATTCAGTCCCAATTATATCCGCAATATTCTTTTCCTTATTAGGAATATACTTATGGATATCTTGTTTAAATAATAATAAAATTAATTATTTAAAATTATGTTTAGGATCATTATCTATGGCATTAGTTGCCGGTTGTAGGCCACAACTTCTTGTTGGTTCTGCATTTTGTATATTTATATTTAAAGATTATTTCAAAAATAATAAAAAAATAAAAGACTTTATTATTTTTAGTCTTCCTTACATAATAATTGCATTATTACTGATGTATTACAATTATATAAGATTTGGTTCCCCATTTGATTTTGGTGCACAATATAATTTAACAACAAATGATATGACAGTTCGTGGATTTAAGTTTGATAGAATTTTTCTTGGAATCTTTTATTTCCTATTTGCACCATCAAAATTATCATTAATATTTCCCTTCGTAAATTATTATCCTATTGAAACTCAATATATGGGAAC
>CAZHOG010000012.1:15651-32081 GCA_964533935.1 uncultured Muribaculaceae bacterium
TATATGGGAACCAACTTTTGGTGGATTACTGTTTAATAATATTATCTTATTAGTTGGAATTTTATCCTATAAATTAAAAAAAATAATTAATAATAACAGTATTTTTAAAATTGCTATTTTTGCAAATATTCTAGCTTTAGTAATAATTATTGTTGATACACAAATGGCTGGAATCTTATCTCGCTATATATTAGATTTTTCTTGGTTATTATTTATTTCAACAAGCATAAGTCTTCTAGCCATTTTTAATAAAATAAATTCAATTGATAATAAAGGCTTAGCAAAGCAAATATATAAAATATTTTTAGTTTTATTCTCTATTAGTATTATATTTAATTTATTATTAATTCCATGTGATTTTAGTTTAGGAATTAATAAATATAATACTTTACTATATTACAAATTATCATATTTATATCAATTCTGGTTATAAAAAAAATATTTCTTTATAGAAATATTTTTTATTTTATTAAATATGCATAAATGTCTAAGGCAAGTTTTTCAACATTATGTTTTAAAGTTCCATTTTTTAAATCTAATTTTTTCAAATTATCTTTATCAAAGATAACTGGATCTTTTTGTTCTAATGTTTCGTATTTCTTAACTATTTCTGAATCAATATCACCATCATTAGCAATTACAACATCAACTTTTCTTTTACCTAGATAGCTATTTAAAGCCTTTATGTGATCACTTGCTTTAAAGTTATCAGTTTCTCCGGGTTGAGTCATCATATTATTTACATACATGATTTTTGCATTAGATTGCTCTAATGCTTTTTTCATATCATCACATATTAAATTAGGTATTACACTAGTAAATAAACTACCCATACTTAATATTATTAAATCAGCATGTTTTATTTCTTCTATTACTAAAGGATTAGTTTTAGTTTTTGCTTTATAATACACCTTTTTTATTTTTTTACTAGATTCAGTAATATTATGTTCTCCTTCAATAATTGAATTATCTTGCATTTTAGCCATAAGAACTACATTATCTTCAGTTAATGGTAAAACACTTCCTTTAAGATTAAATATATTTGATAATAAAGATACTCCATCAGATATATTTCCAGTAATATTTGCCAGAGCAGTCAAAATTAAATTACCAACTGTATGGCCATTTAAATCACTACTAGTTTCAAAGCGATAATTTAGTAGTTCCTCAACTAATGGTTCTGTTTCAGATAAAGATACTAATACTCTTCTGATATCTCCAACCGCTACTATATTAAATTCTTCTCTTAATCGTCCAGTACTTTTTCCATCATCACAAACTGATACTACTGCTGTAATATCTAATGGAAATAGTTTTAATCCTTTAAGTAAAGTAGACATTCCTGTTCCTCCACCTAATACAACAACTTTTTTTATTTTATCACTATTTCTTTCTAATTTTTTTAACTCTTAAATTAATATTATTCAAAAAATTTAAAATCTTTAATTCTCCATTACTTGCATCATTATAATTTTTTTCATAATACATAAAACTATCTTTTAAAATTTTATATTTATTTACAGCATTAACATTTTTATTTATTGTTACAGAGTGATCATGATACATTGTCACTTTATTATTTATAACAGTTTTATATTTTCTAACTTTTAATTTAGTAGCTAAAATATTTTCTTCATAATATAAAAATGTATTTTCATCTAAATAATTAATTGTTGTTAGTGCCTGTGAATCAATAGCAAATATACATCCTTTAACAACATCTACATATGTTACAGGTGTATTATAATAATCATCTTTATAATACATTAATTTATTACGATAAAGCCTATTTAAAAGCGGTATATTCATTAATATATCATCTTTGGGTCCAGTTAGCTTCCAACCACGAGAAATACCCTGAGGTTCCTCTAAAACAGGTCCTACTAAAGCAACATCTTTTAACTTAAATGTTTTAATAATTTCTTTAATATCATTTTCACTATTAATTCTTATATCTGAATTAGAAACAAAAATTATTATATCTTTATATTTATCAATTAAGTACTTACATCCAATATTAATAGCTTTGGCAAATCCATAGTTTTTATCATTGTTGATAAGTGTTATTTCTTTAATTTTTTTTAATGCCTTTTGAGAATCATCTGTGGAATTATTGTCAACAACAACTATTTCATCAATTATTTGATAATCTTTTATATTATTTATCAATTTTAAGGTTGTTTTATAATCATTATAATTTATTATTAAAAATCCAATTTTTTTCATATTAAGAACCCTTTCATATAAAATTATACCATTTTCTTATAAATTTCTAAATAAAAAAAGGAAATCAAGACTTTTTCTTGTATATGACTAGTAGAAGGGAGAAAAAAATGATATGTTTATTAAATGATATTATATTTAAAACAATGTTCAAAACAAATAATAGTTTTAGAATTTTATTAAACAGAATTTTTAAACATTACTATGATTTAGATATTCTAGATTATTATCTGACTGATGAAGAATTATTAATAGAAAATATAAATTCTATTAATAATAGAGTTGATCTGTTACTATTTAATAAAAGTAATAATTACTATTTAAATATTGAAGTAAATAAAAATAGTAATAATTATTACAAAAACAGAAATTTATCTTATGAAGCTAAAATAATATTAAAAGTATTTAAAAAAACTGCTGATTATAAGACTAAATTTAAAGTTATGCAAATAAATATTAATAATTTTTATTGTCCAGATAGTAAAGATATAATAGGTTCAGCTATGACTATGTTTGACATTGTAAATAACATTAAAGATGATAGAATTATTACTTATAATTTATATCTAGGCAAATTCAAAAATATCGAATATAATAATCTTAAGGAAATTGAAAAAGATTTAGCAATATTATGTTGTACAGATATCAATAAGATGGAAACACTTGCTAAAGATGATTCAATAAGGAGAGATATTATGACTAAATATAAAAAATTAATTAGTGATGAAGAATTTTTAGCTAAACTCTTTGATAAAGATGATGATTTTGAATGTATCTTAAATGCTGAAAAAAGTGATGCCAGAGAACAAGGTCACGCAGAAGGTTTTGAAACTGGAAAATTAGCTGGCTTTTCTGAAGGCATCAAAGCAGGTATTGAAAAAGGTATCGAGCAAGGCATTGAGCAAGGTATTGAGCAAGGCATTGAAAAAGGCATTGATCAAAAAGAAAAAGATATAATTATAAATATGAAAAAAATGAATTTATCTTCTGAAGAAATATCAAATCTTACTAAAATTGATATTAATAAAATAAAAAAAATTGTAGATTAAAAATCTACAATTTTTTAGTTTAAAGTAATTTGACTTTGAGCATTAGTATCTAATGTAGCAAACTCTTTTTTTAAATATAATGGATATGCGGCACAACCTATCATTGCAGCATTATCGGTACAATATAATATATTTGGTACTGTTAAATCAACTTCATATTTATCACATACTTTTTTTATTTCTTCTCTTAAATAATTATTAGCAGAAACTCCTCCAGCAATAATCATATTTTTTATTCCAGTATTTTTAAGCGCTAATTCAACTTTTCTTGTTAATTCATCAATAGCAACTGTTTGAAAACTACAAGCCAAATCATTTTTATTTATTTCATTACCTCTTTGCGTTTCATTATGTACAAGATTAATTATTGCACTCTTTAATCCACTAAAACTAAAATTATAAGTATTATCATTTACAGGTTTTGGTAATTGATATGAACATTGGCCTAATTTAGCCATTTTTTCTACATTAGGTCCTCCTGGATATTTAACTCCAATTACTCTAGCTACTTTATCATATACTTCACCAATGGAATCATCTAAAGTACTACCCAAAATTTCAAATTGATAATCATCTTTCATAATAACCATATCGGTATGTCCCCCACTTACAATTAGTGCAAGTAATGGGAATTGCATTTTCTTTTCCAAGTTATTTGCATAGATATGTCCAATAGTATGATTAACTTTTATTAATGGTTTTTTATAGGCATAACTAATAGCTTTTGCACATTCAAGCCCAACTAGTAAACTACCCATTAAACCTGGTGCATATGTTACTGCTATTGCATCAATATCATCCATAGTTAATGATGTTTTATTCATTGTTTCTTCTAAAACCATAGTAATGTTTTCTGTATGCATACGTGATGCAATTTCAGGAACTACACCACCAAATTCTGCATGAGTATCCATTTGTGTTAAAATAGTTAAACTTTCAACTTTACAACCATTTTTTATAATTGCCATTGAAGTCTCATCACATGATGACTCAATAGCTAAAATATTAACATCTTTCATATTTTACTCCCATCAAATAAGCATCAGTATCTCCATAATATTTTTTACGAGTACTAATAACTTCAAAACCAAATTTTTTATATAAAGAAATTGCATTAAGATTATTTACAGCAACTTCTAAAGTCATCATTTCTACTGAATCATTTAAATTTGATATCATAAAATCCATCAAATTAGTTCCAATACGTTTATTTCTATATTCATCTAATACAACAATATTTAATATTTCGCATGTTTCGTATAATTCGATAACCATTAATAATCCTACTGGTTTATTATCTTCAAAATAAAGATATATTTTATTATAATCATATTTAAACATTTCATCTAAATTATAAACATTTGTAAAATTTTTATTCACAATCAAACCTAATTCATTAATTGATTTTGCATCTTCTATAGTTGCAAGTCTAATCATTTTAAAACCTCTATAGTTTTAATGTATAATGGATTAACTGCATGTGGATTAATAGCAGATTCTGTTTTTAAATATTCATATACTTTTTCATAATTAATATCTTCAACTAACTCAATATCATTTTCATTCAAATACTTTTCATATTCATCTTTTTTTAAATAAAAATAATCATCGATTAAATCATTTGTTTTGGAATATTTTGCAACATATGCTCCATTCTTTTCTAAAACACTAACTATTTTATTATCTTTATCAATCATTATAGCTTTCATTTTTAAAACATTAATTACTTTAATAGGAATATTTAAGCAAAAAGCTAATGTTTTTGATATGGTAACACCTATTCTAACTCCTGTAAAAGAACCAGGTCCATTAACAACTAATATTTCATTAACGTCTTTTATATCCAAATTATTTGAATTAATTATTTCATCAATTAAAGGCATTGTAAAAACACTATGTTGCATTTGAGATAATTTATGTTTTTCATCAAGTACTTTTCCATCCTTAAATAAAACAATATTTATATATTCATCATGTGTATCAATAAATAAAGAATACATAGAATCACTTCTTTCATTTCAGTTATTAATTGTACCACATTTTATCATAAAAAAAAACTGGCAGTTTATTTTGCCAGTTACCATAAAATAAATCCAAATAAATATGAAGAAGCATTAAGTATTAAAGATATTAAAAAAGGATTAATTTTTTTATAGTCTAAATTTTTCTTATATATTAATCCTTCAATTATTAATACCAATATTTCTAGAATAATCATAGAATAATTTTTATATTTTATTCCGTACTTAAAATCAATAGATGAAGAAATAGATACAACTAATGGATTAGTTAATATATTAACTAATAAAACTATAACTAAATCTTTTTTTCTAATACCAATAATAAATGCTATTATACATTCAATAACAATTGTTAAACTTAAACATATAAGCATATATTTAGGAAGTTCATTGATTGTCATTATTAGTAGTATTTTCAGTATTATCTATAGATAACACTTCAACATTGTCATCATTTTGATTTAATGATTGATTTTGATCAATATTTTGGTTTTGAACAATATTTTGATTTTGAGCAAACAATTGGTTTTGTTCATACATTTTATTTTGTTCTATTATTTCTTCTTGTTCTTTTTTTAACTTTTTATTTTTTTCCTTTTTAATAAGTATAATTGTAACCAAAGCAGTTACTGCAAGAACTAATGCACCTCCGATTGAACAATATATTATTTCATTTGGAGTTAATTTGAATTTACTATCTTTACTTGTATTTTTATTATTTTCATTTTCAGTAGACTCAGTATTATTTTCATCATTAGATATTACAGTATCTTTAACTCTACTACATACTTGTTGACTTTCAATTTCTATATCTTTAGAAATTTTAAGCCATCCTGTAAAGTCATCTTTTTTTACGTAGTAAAAATTAAAATCACCTTCTGCATATTTCATATAATATGATTCAATTATATCTCCAGCACTAAAAGGAGATGCTGTAAAGATAACATTTTTTAAATTAGGTTGTTCAAAGAAACGCATTCCATCAGCAAATGTAATTTGATATTTTTCATATGATGTAAATATTTCTTCATTATCTGCATTAATAACAATCCAACCTGAAACATTATTATAAGTAACATAATAATAAGAAAATAAATCGAACCCCATATTAGAATAAGCTGGTTGATCACTATATAAAACATTTAATTCTGTATTTGCAGGAATTTGAGTTAATACTTTAGAATTTTGTGTTGATTTTTCATATAAATTAATACCATTTGAAGAATTTACAAAAAGAGTCATACAATCTTCTTTATATGCAAAATTATTATTTAATTGATCTAATTTAATCCATCCTTTTTCTTTTTCAACATAAACATAACCCTCATGTCCATATGTCATATAAGTATATTTAATTTCAATTAAATCATTTATATTTAGTGTTTTACCAGTTTTATTTAAAGTTAATGGTGAATCATATATATCAACATTGTATTTTGTAACTATTGCTGAAGCTTCTGTTACATTAGCAACATTAGATTTCATAATTTCATTTTCATAAGTATATTTAAAAACATATCCTGTTTTTCCATTATATGATACATATGCCCAACAATCATCTGAATACATATACTTTAATGTAGTTCCTTTAGGAATTTTAATATTATCTTTTTTTCCATATATTTCAGATGGTCCATTATAAAGATAACAATCATCCCCAATAACATATAAAGATAGTTCTTCATCATTTTTATACATATCTTTATAATTAAAGTCTTTTGAAACAACCTCAAGATCTGTACTTTTAACAGAATAATAGTTATTTGTATTTTCATCTAATACATCAAAATAATCTACCCCATCTTTTTTATATTCATATACTGCCTTAAAAACAGAATCATAATCATAATGCTTTGTCGAATCATCTTCTCCAACTACAACATCTATTCCATTTGGATTACTTACTCTAACCTTAAATTGTGACATTTCTGGCGAACCCATATCTGCATTAACCATTGTTGGTAGTATTAAAAATAATACTAATAAACTCATTAATTTAATTATTTTTTTCATTTTCTCTCACTTCTTCCCTTAATTCTTTATTTGTTAAAAATATAGCTATAATTATTAAAACAATAACTACAATACCTAAAATAATAATTGGAACCATATTTTCTTTAAATATAACTTGATTAAATATATATTTAATATTATTCATATTTTATATCGCGCCTCCTTATTATTTTTAATAAGATTAGTAAACACACCAATGATACTATTATAATTATAATACAATTTATTAATAAAGGAAACCTAATAAAAAATATTGGTATTGTTCCAATAAATAAGCCAATGGTTGTCCAGCCAAATGCTAGGCCGGGTTTATTCTTTAATACAGATACTAATATACCTAAAGTTAATGACATCGTCATACTAAATAGTAAAACACCTATTAATGATACAACCATTAGTTCATTACCAAATATTAAAAATGGTAGAGCACCAATAGTACTAATAACTGCTACTTTACGAATACCAAATGTATCAGATATTATTCCTCCAAGAGCTTTCCCACAGCCCATAAACACATATAATAATATTGTTTCAAAAACTGTTTTATTCCAAGAAGTTGGTATTCCATAACCAATATATCCTCTAAATATTACTACTAATACTGCTAATAAAATAATTATTTTAGAATCTATCTTTTTATTATGATAATTAAAATTATTTGCAATATACTTTTTATCATTTTTATGTTCTTCTGCTAACAATACAAATGGTATCATTGTTAAACCTAATATTATAAGGATTATAAAGGACAAATTAGTTTTACTTAATAATTTACCTA
Organism: uncultured Muribaculaceae bacterium; assembly: GCA_964533935.1. Taxonomy (GTDB): domain Bacteria; phylum Bacillota_I; class Bacilli_A; order RF39; family UBA660; genus RUG14121. The sequence continues at coordinate 23,736 of CAZHOG010000012.1, forward strand.
TAATAACTCCAAAAGATCCTCCAGAGACAAATATAGCACTATGAGAAAGATTTCCATTACTTTCTCTAAGTGTTAATTCTGCTCCACTAACATGAATAAAGGCATTACCTAAACATATTAAGATTAATGGAATAAAATATATATTTAAAATATTTAAATTAAATAATATAAAACCTATTAATAATAATGATATTCCGATTAAACCAGTATTTAATTTAGGATATCTATCATTTATATATCCTATAATAGATTGTGGAACAAATGCTAAAGCATCATATATAAATGGAATAACCCATAACAATGTCCAATTGCCAATAATTTTTCCTAAAGAAAAAAAGCACAAAATTTCAGTTATCATATGAACATAAAAATATAGATATCCTACTTCTATGTTTTTTTGAAATAATGTACTTTTAATATTTTTTAAAATTTTCATAAATCAACTCATCTCATAATTAAACTACAATATAGATTCAACTAAACTAACATATTCATCTCCAATTGGTTTTAAATATAATACTCTAGTATTTTCATCTATTACTTTAAATTTAATTTCAAGTCTTTCCTTAGGTAAACAATCACAAATTAAATCTGACCATTCAATTATTGAAACAGCACCTTTATTAAAATAATCATCAAATCCTACTGTTTCACATGCATCTTCTAATCTATATACATCCATATGATATAAAGGCATTTCCCCATTTAAATATTCTTTAACTAAATTAAATGTAGGACTAGTTATAGTATCATCTATACCTAAAGCTTGAGCAAACCCTTTTACAAAAACTGTTTTTCCGCTACCTAATTCTCCATTAAGACATATGATCATATTTGGGAATTTTTCGCTTTCAATATTTTGAGCCAATTCCATTGTGTCTTGATCACTTCTTGAAGTAAATTTATAATCCATATCATCACATCCTAAATTAATTATAAAAAAATAAAATAAGTAATTCAATACTTATTTTATTAATTTACATATTATTTATTTTTGTCAAATTTATTTTCTATTTTTTCTTCGCCAGTATTCATATTAACAGGTTCTAAAGAAATAGAACTTAATTCATTTTCTTTTACTTCAGGTTTAAAAGAATTAATTTCTTCCTGCTTTAGTGGTTTAACATCAGCTTTAATAGCTTCAACAGGATCTATTGTAGTAGATGCTTGTTTAGAATAACTATCTAAATCAAGATTACTATTACTTTCTGATTTTAAAGATTGATTAAGGGATTTTCCTTGTTCAACAGATGTAAAATCAATAACTTTAGTTTCTTCTTTCTTAGGTCTAATTCTTTTACCAGTCTTAGCTTCCTTTAAATCTACTAAATATCCAATTAATGCAAAAATTAATATTAATGAAATGATTAAAAACCATATATAATTATTTGCTAAAAAATTTGTAAAAGCATCCATTTTTATTCCTCCTAATTATACTATATTAAATAGTATCTTATATTATGATATTGTTAATTCTTGTCCAACTGGTTGAATTTGAATAAATGTATTTCCATCATTTACTTTTAATTCTTCGCCAGTAGATTTTAATTTATACTCAGTTTGAGCAGAACGACTAGCTTTAGACCAAGTTATTTCTACAGCTTTACCGTTACTAATATAATATCCTTCTCCACTACCTACATTATCTAAATTTTGTCTTCCTTTATAATCACCTGCAATAGTAGTATTTTTTACTTGGTAAGTAATTATATTTTTAAATGTATATTGCTCTTTAGTAACATAATCAACATGAGCTTTGCCATTAACACTTCTTTTATAAACTTGTGCTTCTGAATCATAATCATAATGATCTTTTAAACTATTTGAATAAACAATATCAACACTATTAGCATCTTTAACTAAAGAATCATTTTCATAATTTATTGGATCTACACTATAATTTAATAATAGATCTTTATTTGTTTCTTTTCTATAACCAAGTTTTTCAGTAGCTTTGTCTAGCATTTCTGTTTTAGTATATGCAGTATGTTCTGTAGAAACAGGTAACGAATTATCTTTCCAAAAATATTTATTTCCATAAGTTAATCCATTAATATTATTAACTCCTAAAGTACTAATATCACTTTGAGCCATTTCACTCCATCCCCAGTGAACATATATTGCATCATTTTCTAATGCATAATCTAAATAATAATGCCTTGAACTTCTAATTGTACCAATTCTATCAACATTTACATCTTTAAATAATGCCATCATTCTTGTGATACCACCCTCAACAATCATCTCATACATTATATAAGCATTTTGTAGTCCACTCTGATAAGGTCTTGCAACGCCAATATTATTTATCATAACGGCATATGGGCGAGTTTTTGAATTTACATCTACAATTTTTAATTTAGATTCTTCAACAACTTCCTCTTGTTTTTTATTGTTAAATTTTATTGGTAATTCTTTTTTATAAAAAAATCCAAAATATACACCAGCAGCTATTACAAGCACAAGTAACAATCCAATAATACTTAACATTATTTTTTTCTTTTTACTTAAGTTTCTAAAAAAATGTTTTTTACTTTTATTTCTTTTCATCTTTTACACCTATCCTTAAACAAATTATAACATTATTATTTATAAAAAAAAATACCTTAACTTAAATTAAGATATTTATTATTTTATTCACTCTTACATTCAGAATATGAAGATGATTCATTAGAAAATTTAAAAATGTTTGAATTATCTTTATTTTCATCTTTATTAAAGATTAATTTAGATCCTTCAGCATCTTGTAAAACTAATTCTTCGCCATTAAAATCTCCAAGCATTTTATCATTTTTATTATTAAAACAATTATTGCTATATTCTTTACTAACTTTAAATGTATAACTATCAGATACTTTAGAAACTTTGCCTGTTTTAACAATACATGCTTCAGAACATTTTGAAAAAATATATGTTCCATCAGCCTCAATCAATAATTCATTTTTAATATGTTTAACTTCTGGATCATTTTCAATATAATATGATTCTTCACTCGTATAAAAATTAACAATATTACTTTCAATCTTTTCTTCTTGAGGAGAATTATTTTTTGTATCTTTATTCTTAGTTAAACATAATGCTAAAACTGCAATAACAATAAGTATTACAACTAGAATATCAATTATAATAAATATTTTCTTTTTCTTTTCTTTCATATTATCACCTATTATATTTAATATTATAACATTTATTATAAATAATTTAAACAAAATAAAAAAAGATATTTTTCAATATCTTCCTTCTCTTTCTAAATCTCTTTTCTTAATTGTTTCTCTTTTATCATATAGTTTTTTACCTTTAGCTACTCCAATTAAGATTTTGACTTTACCATTTTTAATATAAAGTTTTAGAGGTACAATTGTTTTTCCCTCAATAGAAATATATTCTTTTAATTTTTTGATTTCAGATTTATGAAGAAGCAATTTTCTACTTCTTCTTTCATCATGATTAAATATATTTCCTTCTTCATATTTAGCAATATACATATTAATTATATTTGCTTCATTATCTTTGATAACTACAAAACTATCTTTTAAATCAATAGAGCCTTTTCTAATACTTTTTATTTCAGTACCTTTTAAGGCAATTCCTGATTCTAATTCAGATTCGATATAGTAATCAAAATAAGCTTTCTTATTCTTTACTTCCGTCATCTTTTTTATCCTCAATAATTAATTCAAAATCAATCATAGCAGTTATTTTTGATGCTGCAACACATTTTACTTTTACTTTATCTCCGATACGGAAAGATTTTTTTGTACTAGATCCTATTAAAGCAAGCTTTTCAGGAACATAATTATAATAATCACCTTTTATTGATTTAACTGGTACTAAGCCTTCTACTAAATTAGGCAATTCAACAAAGAAACCAAAATTAGTAACAGTACTTATGATTCCTTCATATTCTTCACCAATATGGCTTTCCATATATTCAGCCATCTTCATGTCCAATGTATCTCTTTCAGCATTAATAGATGCAACTTCTCTTTCAGAAGCATTTTCACACAATGGAACTAAAGAATTTTGTAAATACTTAATTGTTTGCATAGACATATCTTTTTCAACTAAATATTTTTTTAACAATCTATGAACAGTTAAATCTGGGAATCTTCTTATTGGTGAAGTAAAATGAGTATAAGCTTGACTTGCTAAACCAAAATGTCCAATATTATCTGTTGAATATTCTGCTTTTTTCATACTTCTTAGTAACATACTAGATAATATTTCAAATTCAGGAATATCACCTAATTCAGTTAATAATTTTTGCATTGATCTAGGAGTTAAATCAACAACCTTAGATTTTAATTCATAACCCATAAGTTTAACTAAATTTACAAAATCATCAATCTTTTCACTATTTGGAGTTCCATGTACACGATATACAAATGGTAAATCCATATTATAAATATGAGTTGCAACAGTTTCATTAGCAACAATCATAAAGCTTTCAATTAATTTTTCTCCATCTTCACGTTCACGTTTGACAATATCAACAGCAACTCCATTTTCATCTTGAACTACTTCTGCTTCATCTAAATCAAAATTAATGTATCCACGAGATGAAATTTCTTTTTGTAAAATATGAGCAAGATTATTCATTTCTTTTAATGTTTCTGCAAATGGTTCATAACCTGGCTCAATTATATCTCTTAAAATAATATCATTAACAGCATCATATGTCATTTTCTTATTACTTTTAATATATGATGGAAATATATCATAATTTACAACATGTCCTTTACTATCAATATCCATTACACAACTCATTGTTAATCTAATTTCGCCTTCATTTAATGAACAAATACCATTAGATAATTTATGTGGTAACATTGGAATAACAGTATCAGCCAAATAAGCAGATGTTGCTCTTTGGTAAGCTGCATCCCCTAAGGCAGTATTTTCTTTAACATAATTAGAAACATCTGCAATATGAACACCTAAGCGATATAGACTTCCTACTTTTTCAAAACTAATAGCATCATCTATATCTTTTGTATGTGCCCCATCAATAGTAAAAATCATTTCATTAGTTAAATCACGACGATTAACTAAATCTTTAGGATCAACATCATTAGGAATATCATTAAGCTCATTTTCGACTTCTGGTCCAAAATCAGGATCAAAAGAATATTTATAAGCAATACTTAAAATATCAACACCTGGATCATCTTTATGTCCTAAAATTTTACTTACTTTTGCAAGATATTTTTTCTTACCTAATTCTTTAATTATTTTAACAACAACTTTGTGACCATCAACACAATTTTTGGCACTATCTTGATCAATAATAATTTCTAAATCTTTTTTAGTTTCATCTAACTTCAAAGTAACAATATCATCAACAATTGAAATTTCTCCAACCATATCTGTTAACTTACGGTCTAATACACGAAGAATTCTTCCTTCTTTTTTAATTCCATTACGAGTAATTTCAGCAAGAACTACATCATCATGAGTAGCACCATTCAAATCATCAGCAGGAATATATAAGTCATCTTCTTTATCAAGTAAAACAAAACCAAAACCTTTTTTATTTAAAGTTAATTTACCAATTTTTAAATTAGTACAATTTTTAAGTAAAATATATCTTTCTTTTTTAGTTTTATAAATAACATATTTTTCAGATAATCTTTCTAATTCATCTTGAACTTCTTTATATTCTGCAGCAGTAGTTAAACCTAACATATCATTTACTTCAATTACTGTTTTTGCTTCATGAACATCATCTAATATATTTAATATTTTTTCTTCCATATTTATCATTCCTATCCATTCAGTGAGTACTCACATTTTTTTTCACCATCAGCACGAGTTACTTTAATAAATTTATTAGTTAACTCTTTTATTGTTTTAGTTTCTTCTATTAATCCACTATCTATTAAATCAGAAATTTCAATACTTGATCTCGTTGAACAATTATTATATTTATCACTGCATAAACTTGAATCAACATATACACATGCTGCATTTTCCAATTGTTCTTTTAAAGCATCATCATTACTTTTTTCAGTAGATCTTAAAATACTTACTATATTTGCCCCAATTACTAAGCTCATTAATGTAAGTATTCCAATAGTAGCCATTAGTTCTATTAATGTGAATCCCTTTTTATTCATATTCTCACCTATCATATTTATATTATAACTCGATAAACAATAAAAAAAAAGACAACTATACTTTTAGTTGTCACAAAGTTTCCTTATTTAATAAATAATATAAATGATATTACAAAGAAAATAATTCCTAAAGCTAAAGTAAGACGACTTATAAATAATTCTAAACCTCTTTCTTTAGTTTGTTGAAATAAAGAATCAGCACCACCAGTTATTATTTGACCAGCATCTGAAGCTTTATTACTTTGTAATAATACTATTGCTATTAATAATACTGAAACTATCAATAAAATTGTTTCTAACATATTATTCACATCCATTTCGTTTTATAATTTATCATACTTAATTGTTTTTTACAACAATTATAGTCCTAATTCAGCTTTAACTGAATCAGTATTTTCAATATATTTAACTATTGATTTATTACTTACTTTAATTAAAGTCAAATCTCCAACTTTTAAATCTTCAACAGTTTTAGCTTTAGGATTTGTTGCTTCTCCATTAGCATAATATTTTGCATTCATTGAATCTTTTAAATCAGCAGTATATATCTTAATTGCTTTTTCTTTACTAGAATAAGCAGATACTAAATTTGCATAGTAGTTAGCTTGTAAATCTTCACTATTATATACTAATACATAATAATCAGAATATGGTCTATTCAATAATGAACCTAAAATAGTTTTACTATAATCAAAAGTAACTTCTTGAGTTTCTTCTTTAGCATTTTTATTAAATAAATCTTTAGTTACAAATATTCTTGTAAATAAATATGATCCTGCAACTAATACTAATACAATTAAAAGTATAATTAAAAATTTCTTTATTTGTCTTTTTTCTTCTGTTTGATCCAATTGTCTAGATAATTTCTTTAATTGCTTTTTATCAATCTTTGAATCTTTAATTGTTTTTTCTTTTAAATCAGCCATTCTTATCACCCTTAGCACATATTATAACACAATATTTTTTACAAACCAATTATTTTAAATATTTATTTATTAAAAATATTATTTTTTAATTCATAATACTCTTTCATATCTAAAACAGCTTGAACATATTCTTGTTTTGTTTCTTTATTATTTTTACAATAGTTAGAAAATGATGTTATCAACGAATCAATAAAATTATTAGATTCTTCATTTTTAATACTAAATGATATACAATTTGTATCTACATTCAACTTTTCATTATTTTTAAGAATCAATAAAGCACCTTTATATCTTTCCATTTCTAGGGCTACTGCAAGTGAATTTCCAAAATTTCCACTTGGAAGTGGCATTGGGATATTATTTAATAAAATTGTATTAAATAAATTTTGAACACTATCCTTATTTTCTTCTTTTTCATAGTTATCTAATGCATTAACCATTCTTACAAATACTTCATAATTATCTTTCATATCATTACCTCATATTTATTGTAACACGCTTAATAAAAAAAATAAAAGAATAATCTTTTATTTTTCAGCATTTACTTCAGTTGTATTATTTAACGATGTTGCTATATTTAATAAATCTTGTTTATCTAAAGAGGTTCCTGTTAAATAATAATTAATGTTATTACTTGTCCAAGTTAATGAATTAGAAGATAAGGCCCCAACTGAATCATTAATTATTGCAGGATCACCATATACAGGAATTATCTCAAATTCATCTGCTGTATTCATAGTTTCCTCAACTAACACAAAACTATTATCACCACCAAATGTTAATATTACTCTTTCACCATCTTCAGTATTAACAACATCTTTACTTTTTAATGATGTATTTTCTGGAACATATAATGGATAAATTATATCTTCTATTGAACTAGTAGTTTTATTTTCTTCTGATTTAGTTTCAGTATTTTCACTATCTTTTTTACTTTTACATTCATTATCACATTGAGGTGCAGTTATTAAATCATCTAATTTAAAATCGTCATCATCCAAATTGGCTTTCATATCTATTTTATTAAATTGAACTTTAATTTTTATTTTATCTTTATTATTATATACTTCTACTTTCTTTAAAGTCATTGATTTATCAAAATATACTTTTTCATATATTAATTCTTCATTATTAGGATATGAAACATTATTTTTTATAATATACATATCATCTTTTTCAATAAACTCACTCTTTGAATCTTTTGACATATCATTTAAAAGTGAATTCAATAAATATGATTGACTACTATTATTTGGCCACTCACTTTGAAATTTAAAACTTTTATTTAATGCTGGTGTTACTAC
>CAZHOG010000013.1:0-31538 GCA_964533935.1 uncultured Muribaculaceae bacterium
TACACTTTTTTGAATATTCATACACTCTATTGTGCACTTTACTTTTTATTTAACGTTTTAAAATACAATTATTTATTAGTATTAGCATAATAATTTCTTTCTGAAAGATCACTCGATACCCAATCTAAATCTTGCATATCACTATCACCTTCATCATTAAGATAATCTTCTATTTCATAAATCAATTCTTCTATTGAACCATATTTTTTATAATCAAAACCATATCGTTCTAAAATCTCGATATGAGCATCACTTAATAATAAGCCATTATCAAGCTTCTTTAACATGTTTTTCTTTATGTCACTAGTTATATAATCTTCCATTTAATCACCCTATATTTTTCTTATCAATCTTTTTGTATCCTTTTTTCGAAAATATTTATTCATATATTCATTTTCCGCCATTAAAAATTCTTCTTCATTTGAAACATGAGTACCAAACATATAAACATATTCATCATTAACTCTTGTATTGAAATTTGGAACATTATAATTTTCAGTTGAGCTATAATCTACTAAACTATTTTGTATAACAGTATCTTCTGATTCATTACTAAAAATTGTTCTAATAAAAGCATTGTTATCTTCCAAAACATAAATTTTTGTTGTTTTCATATAACTATTATTTTCAAGTAAACTATTTTCTAAAAACATTTCACATGATTCATTAAAAATCATAGAATAATTATCATATCTTCTTTTACTATAATTTTTCTCAGTTGATACTATTTCATTTTTCTCATTCTTTACAACATCGCATTGTTTTTCAATAACATTAATTATATCATCAGCTTCAAATTCAATTTCTTTATATATAATTGATTTACCATTAAATTTTTCTTCATATGTTTTTATTTTTTGAATATTTTCCATACTAGGTTCAAAAGTTAAAACAAACATATTTTTATTTGATGATTTAATACTTATTCCATTCTCTTTAATTTCTATTTTTTTACTAGTTATCTCTAAAACATTTTCTAAAATATAATAATATAATTCTCTATTTAACAAAGTTTTTGACAAAACTTCTAAAATAGTCTTAACTTGATTAATTTGTTCAGTCTTTTTCATGTATAACCTCCTGATTAAAAATTATTATAATATAACCTTATGAATATGTAAATTAAATATGATTATTAAAAAAACAAAAAAGATATTCTTTTTTGTTATTTTATTTCAATTTTTTCTTTACCGCCCATATATGGTTGTAAAGCTTTAGGTATTAAAATACTTCCATCTTCTTGATAATTATTTTCAATTAAAGCTATTAATCCTCTTGGAGAAGCAACAACAGTATTATTTAAAGTATTTGGATAATAATTGCCCTTATCTCCCTTAACTCTAATACTTAATCTTCTTGCTTGAGCATCACCTAAAGTTGAACAAGAACCTACTTCAAAATATTTTTGTTGTCTTGGACTCCATGCTTCAATATCACATGATTTAACTTTAAGGTCAGCTAAATCACCACTACAACATTCTAGTTGTCTTACTGGAATATCCCAATTTCTAAATATTTCTACAGTTAATTTCCACATTTTATTATATAAATCCATTGATTCTTCAGGGTTACAAATAACAATCATTTCTTGCTTTTCAAATTGATGAACTCTATATAGTCCTCTTTCTTCTAGGCCATGAGCTCCACCTTCTTTTCTAAAACAAGGAGAATATGAAGTCATTTTAATTGGTAATTCTGTTTCTTTTAAAATTTGATCTTTAAATTTACCAATCATAGAATGTTCACTTGTACCAATTAAATATAAATCTTCACCTTCAATTTTATACATCATAGCTTCCATTTCAGCAAAAGACATAACGCCGGTAACAACATCGCTTCTAATCATAAATGGAGGAATAGCATAAATAAAGCCTGCATTAATCATATAGTCTCTTGCATATGCAATCATAGCTTCATGAAGTCTTGCTATATCACCTATTAAATAATAAAATCCTTCTCCACTAGTTCTTCCTGCAGCTTCTTTATCCATACCATTTACTTTTTCAATAATATCGGCATGATAAGGTATTTCATAACTAGGAACGACAGGTTCTCCAAATTTTTCTACTTCAACATTTTCATTATCATCTTTGCCAATTGGAACTGAAGAATCAATGATATTTGGAATAACCATCATTCTTTTCTTAATTTCTGTTGATAATTCTTCTTCTTTTTCTTCTAAATCAGTTATTTGTTTAGTAATATCAGCTATTTTTGCTTTAATTTCATTTGCTTCATCAATTTTTTTATCACGCATTAATAAACCAATTTCAGAACTTAATTTATTCTTTTCAGCTCTTAAATTATCTGCATTACTTTTTGCATCACGATATTTAATATCTAATTCATATACTTCATCTACAAGAACTAACTTTTCATTTTGAAATTTTTTCTTAATATTTTCCTTTACTAAATCCTTGTTTTCTCTAATTATATTGATATCTATCATTTCTTTTCCTTCTTTCTAAATAAAAAACCACAAAATTTATTCCTAAAGGAGCAAATTCTGCGGTACCATCCTATATATCACTTAATTACTAATAACGGTAGTTACCCGGAGTTGATTAGACTCTCTTGAAAGTAGATTCATAATTTTTCTTTCATTAGTTTCCACCAACCACTAACTCTCTTTAGAATTTTAAATTATTACTTTTCTTCCATAAACGATTTGTATAAATATTATAACACAATTTTTAATTTTTCAAACCTTTTTTTATAACCATACACCATAAGTTATTGCGGCCATTGCTAAAAGCATTCCAATTACCCAAAATAATTTAACTATATCATTTTCTGCCCAACCTAATTGTTCAAAATGATGATGTAAAGGTGCCATTTTAAATACTTTTCTATGAAATTTTCTGATTGCTATAATTTGAATTCCGCTTGATAAAGTTTCAACTACGAATACTCCACCAATTAAAGCAAGAGATAATTCATGTCTAGTTAATATAGCTATTGTAGCTAATGCACCACCTAAAGCTAAAGACCCTAAGTCACCCATAAAAACTTTTGCAGGATGCGTATTATATAATAGAAATCCCATTAAACTTCCTACAAGAATAAAGCAAAATATTGCAATTTCTTGATAGCCATTTAACCATGTTGTATTCCAAGCAATAACTCCATATGCTAAAAATGCTATTACACATAATCCTGCTGCTAAGCCATCTAATCCATCAGTTATATTTACGGCATTAGAGGTACCCACTAATAAGAATAATATAAATAAACCAAATACCCATCCTAATTTCAAATTAATTCCTAATGAACTAATCTCCAAAACTGATTTTCCACCATTTAACATAAATATATAAAAGAATACTATTGCAATTATCATTTGAGCAACAAACTTTGTCGAGATTGGAAATCCTTTATTATTCTTATATTTAATTTTCATATAATCATCAATAAATCCCAAAAAACCATAAGCTAAAAACACAAACACTAAAATAATTAAATTAGCATTTATTTCTATACTACCTCTTATCCAAAGAAATAATAATGATACGATAACAGGTATTATAAAAATAAATCCTCCCATTGTCGGTGTACCATTTTTCTTAAGATGTCTTTCACCAATAGTTAAACTTACATGTTGTCCAAAATGGAATTTTCTAAGTAATGGAATTAAAACATAACCTAGCCCTATTGCAAAAACAAATCCTAACATCATAGCCATAGCTGACTTTGCTAACAATAACATAGAAACACTTCCTTACTAATAAATTATACACTAATTAGTGTATTTCATTAAAATATTTTTGATTTTTTTACATTAGTTAGACAACATTAAAACTACTTTACTGCCTTCCTTTACAAACATATTTGGATTAGGTGACTCATAGATAACTTTATCTCCCGAACCTGAATATTCTATTTTAAAACCTTTTAAATTTTTTTTAGCCTCATTCAAACTTTGACCAACAACATCTGGTAATAAAACATATTTTGTATCTAACCATGTATAATTCCTAGTCATTCCATCTTTTGAAGGTTCAAACCCAAATATATCTATTGCTGATTTCAAAACATTTTTAGCAATTGGAGCTGCAACTGTTCCCCCATATTGCGTAACTCCTTTTGGGTTATCTACAGCTACATATACAACTATTTGTGGGTCATCTGCTGGCATAAATCCCATAAAAGATACTATATAATTTCCTACCATGTATTTTCCATCATTTACTTTTTGGGCAGTACCTGTCTTTCCACCTACACGATAATTTTCAATATAAGCATTCTTTCCAGTACCTTGTGCAACAACACTCTCTAAAGCATATCGAACTAAATCACTAGTATTTTTGGAAATCACTTGATTAGTTTTAATTTTTTTATTCTTCAAAATAACATTATTTGTCTCTGGCTCTTGCAAAGAAGATACTATATATGGTTTATATAAACTTCCACCATTTACCGCTGCTGATACAGCTCTTATTTGTTGAATAGGAGTCACACTTATTCCTTGACCAAACGAAGTAGTTGCTTGTTCAACCGGTCCCATTTTATCTATGTTAAATAAAATACCAGATGATTCACCATTTAAATCTATTCCGGTTTTTTCACCAAAGCCAAATTTTTTAACATATTCCATTAACCTCTCTTTACCTAATTTTTGTCCCAATGTTACAAAGCCTGGATTGCAAGAGTTTTGAACTACCTGTAAATATGTTTCATCTCCATGTCCCCCTGCTTTCCAACATTTAATTCTCGCACCATCAACATTTATTGACCCACCATCATAGTAATGATCTTCAAAAAGATTTACAACATTTTCATTAATAGCTGCACTTAATGTAGTAATTTTAAATGTACTACCTGGTTCATACGTCATCCATATTGGAAGATTTCTATTTATAGTTTCTACAGAATAATTCTTATAATTATTTGAATCAAAATTCGGTCGTGAAGCCATTGCTAATATCTCTCCATTATTTGGATCCATAGCAATAATCATTGCGTGATCAGGATTATACATGCTTACAACATTATCTAATTCTTTTTCTACAGAAAGTTGTAAATCTAAATCAATAGTAAGAGCTATATTAATTCCACTGGTTGGGGCTTCATAAACTTCTGATAATTCTAATCTATTTCCCTTTCCATCAGAAAAATACTTAATAGCACCATCTGCACCAGTCAAATAATTATCATAATATAATTCAAGTCCTGATAAACCCTGATTATCTATTCCTACATATCCTAAAACATGAGATAAAACATTATTATAAGGATAATATCTTTTACTTTCTTTTACTAAATATACACCATCTAAATTCAGATTATTTATTTGTTCAGCTATATCATATGATAATTGTCTTCCTTCAGGGTGTACCCTTTCAATAGATGTTCTCTTACTAACATGTTTTAACATATCATTGTAATCACTTTTTAATATATCAGATATTTTTTTTGCTGTATCCTCTTTATTTTTTATTTGATTTGGAATTAAAACTAAAGATGTTGTAGTTATATTTGTTGCTATAATTTTACCATTTCTATCAGTAATATTTCCTCTATCGGCTTTAATAGGCAATTCTCTACTCCATAAAGATTCTGCTAAAGAATTTAATTTTTTATATTGAAAGACTTGAATATAAAATACCCTTAAAATTATTATAGATAAAACTAAAATTACACAAATAAATATGAATCTAATTCTTGTATGAATAGTATTAAAAAACATAATTATCTCCTTTATAAATGATATTTATCTCCATAAAAAAAATAACTATTTCTAGCTATTTTCTTTATCATTACCAAAATAATCCTTTTTTCTTCAAACCACAATTTGTTAAATATTGTCTGATTGGTTCTTTAACAATTTTAGTTTCAAATTTAAATTTAACTATTCCAGTTTCTCCAGTTTGATTGTTTTTACCCAATCCTATTGTCATTGATTTGCCAACTTGATGACCACTAAAGCTTGAAGTACCCACGCTGATTTTACCATTAGCAAAATCTACATTAGCCTTTTTTTCATTTGAATAATCTTTTTCAGTCCACTTTCCATTATCAAGTATTGTAACAACAAATTTGTATTCTTTAACATCATTAGTTACTTCTATTGGAGCAAAAAATGTTGCATCCATCCATTTCCATCTAGCTACAATACTATCTCCTTCAATAGAAACTTCCCATGGTTGATTTTGTTGATTTAAAACGCTAAGCGCATTAGCTAATATTTGTTCTTTATTCATTTGTATACATCCTCCACTTATATAATATCAAAAATATAATTTCATAAAAAATATTTTTTTATTCTCATGTAAATATAAAGTATACTTTATTTATAAAATCATTTTATATTTCAAAAACAAATAACAGCAAACACATGATATTAAAGCTCCTAAAATAAAAACTAATATATCTTTCATAGTATCAATTATCCCTATATCTAAATAACCATTTTTTATACTATATAATATGTTATTATCTTTATCATAAATTACTGTATGATCAATATTATTAATTTTCTCTATTTTTTTATTATTTTCTTTACCAAGATATTCTGAATTAATTGTTGTAACTATTCTATCTCTTTGCATATCAGTTTTAAAAAGCATATCAGAAGTATATTCAAAACATTCCCAAAACAATGCACATGACATTGTAAATAAAAATGATATTATTACCGTAAATAGAAGATTAACTCTTATTTTATCTTTAAAAATATATAATAAAAATATACCAATTATTATTAATAAAAATCCACTAATAAAATGTAAAAATGTATCCCAAAATGGGATTTTTTGTTCTGCTATATTCATCTTTTTTCTCCTAATCTATAAAAAAATCTTTCCAAGGGTCTACCCTCTCTATTCTTTTAATTGCTTCTTCTAAAGTTATATCATCTGGCTTAACTTTGTCTAATTCTGACCATTTTATTGGCATTGATACAGTGGGTATACTATTTATCCTTAATGAATAAGGAGCAACACTTGTTTGAAATTTTGTATTTCTTATCCAATCAATAAATACTTTCCCATTTCTTTCTTTTTTTCTTATATTTGTAGTATATTTATCAGGCCATTGCATTTCCATTAATGTTGCAATATCTAAAGCCATTTTTTTATGTTTATTCCATGAAGGTGATGAAACTTTTGCTACTACATGATATCCTTTTTTACCACTCGTTTTCAAATATGATTTAATATTTAAATCATCCAATATTTTCTTTAAATCCCTTACTCCTTGCCTTATAACATCTAGACTAAGTTTTTCATCAGGGTCAAAATCAAAAATCATTATATCGGGATGTTCAATGGTATTTACAAGACTTCCCCAAATATGAAATTCATAACTATTCATTTGAACTTCAGATAACAAACCATTTATATCTTTAATATAATAATAATCATCCAAATTATTACTTTCAGTATCTATGCGTTTTTTACCTAAATACTTCTTTAAATTTTCAAAATGTTTTTTAAAAAAAGTAGATTTTTCAACACCACTAGGACATCTAACCGTCGAAATAATTCTATTTTTTAAATAAGGAAGCATTCTATCAGCAACTGTTTTATAATAATTAAAAATATCTTCTTTTGTTACTTTTGCTTTTTCATATATTATTTTATCAGGATTTGTTAATATAATTTCATCATTAATACCAAGTTCAATTTCTTTCATTGTTTTATTTGATTTTATACTTGTCTTTATTTTAGAAATATCTTTAAATTCATGATATTCATCCGCATCTTTTATTAATAACCAATTATCATCTTTAAATGGTATTAAAGCCCATTTTCCTTTCAATCGTTTGCCATATAATTTGAATTTAATTTCTTTAGAAAAATCAGGTTTTCCAAATGTTTCCCAATATCCTTCATCAAAAATCATTACTGTTCCCCCACCATACTGTCCTTTTGGAATAACTCCCTCAAAATTTCTATATGATAAAGGATGATCTTCAACCATTATTGCTAATCTTTTATCTTTACTATTATATGATGGCCCTTTTGGAACAGCCCAACTTTTTAAAACCCCATTCCATTCTAATCTAAAATCATAGTGATCTTTATGTGCCAGATGGTGTTGAACAACAAAATGTAATTTTTTATTAGATTTTTTTATTTCACCTAGAGGTTCTTTTGTTTTTTCAAAATTTCTTTTTTTATTATATTTATCTAATTTCATCATTATTTCCTTTCAAATCATAAAATGGTTGTCTTAAATTATTATTTTTAGTTCTTTCAATATATTTAACTTTTATCTCAATTGTAGGATTAACAAATATATATTCATCATTATCAAAATTTTCAAAATTGCTTTTTTCTTTTTTAGATTTTTTTAAATCATTAAATAATTTATTTTTTTTTGAAATAAAAACTTTACCAACAAATACAAATTTTTTATTAATATATTCTCCCAATGCTACTGAAAAAACAAAACTCTCTTCTTTAAATGTATAACCACCAATTATAAATGTTTCTTCCCTAAAATTTTTAATCTTAATCCAGTCTTTACTTCTTGTGTTAATCAAATATTTACTATCAATCTTTTTAGCAACTATACCTTCAATATTATTTTTTTTAATTGTCTTAAAAAGTTTTATTCCATCAGTTTTTATATATTTTGTTTTAATAAAAAAATCAGTATCAGCATATTTTGAAAGTAATTCTTTACGCTTTAATAATGGTAATGAAGTTAAATCTTTATTTTCATAAATAATATCAAAACAAATAAAAATAACTGGATTATTTTCTTTTTGAAGATTAATTTTTTTTAAATCTTTTAAATGAGCCCTTTTTTGTAATTTAGAAAAAGATGGTAAATTATCATCCATACAAATTATTTCACCATCGAATATTACATCTTTTTTAGTTTTAATATCTTGTAATTCAGGATATAAATTAGTTATTTCTATTTCATGACGATTAAATAATTTAACACCATCATTTGACGCATATAACAAGCATCTTATTCCATCATATTTCATTTCAAAAATATAATCATCAGAATCAAATGGCTTTTCTATTTCATCTAAAAGCATTGGTTGAAAACTAGAATTCCATAAATCTTTCATTTTTGATTCAAACTCTTTTCTAGAGCTTCCATCAAATCATTAATTTGTTTTCTAGGTTTCTTTTTAGTTTTTTTAATGTCTTTACCATCTAGTTTATCATCAATAGCATTTTTAATCTTATCTTGATATTCATCTTTATATTTAACTGGTTCAAAAGAACCAGTTAATGAATCAATTAATTTAATAGCAAGATTTAACTCTTTATCATTGATTTCTTTTGTTAAATCAACCTCAGGAATATTTATTTCTTCTAAAAAATATAATGTAGTCATAATAATTCCATTTTTATTTAATCTTAAAATACAATAATAAAACTTACTGCCAATAATTGTTTTACATAAAGCAACTTTTTTTGTTTTCTTTAATGCTTCATAAAATAATATATAGGACTTACTCTTATTTTCAACATTTAGAAAATAATTTTTTTCAAAAAAACTTGGATCTATTTCATCTTCATTTATAAATGATACTACTTCAATTTCTTTTTCATTTTCTGGTTTTAATTCATTTAGTTCTTCTTTATTAAATGTTAAATATTTATCTCTTTCATATTCATATCCTTTAATAATGTCACTCTCTTTAATATCTTTTTTACATACCGGACAATACTTAACATATTTAATTCGATGCATGCATTTTTTATGCAATTGATTAAATGAAGTATCATTATTTTTAATTATTTGATTCATTACCACAGGAATATTTACTAATGCAAAAGATATATTGCTATGTATATTTGCCATATAATCACCTAAAAATAGTTTGAACAAAATAAAAAAAAGAATACAATAGTATTCATTTTTATTTCATAGATTCAAAATTATTTAATAAGTAATTAATATTAAAATTAATAAAATCCCCAATTAATTTTTTTGTTTCATCATCTATATCACTTAAATTTTTAATTACTCTAAATGCAGTTTTTAAATTTATTAAATCATTTAAATTATATATTCCTGCTTTTTCTAAAGCATTGAAAATTGAAACAATCATTTTTTCTCTTTCTAAATCATTATGTTTATCTAACCATAAAATAACACTTTTTTCGATTTTTTTGCTAAATTCACTTAATGGTGCTTCTACAAATTCATCATCCAATATCTGCCATGTAACTAAAGAATGTGCTAAAACATCTTTTCTTGATGATTTAATAATTTTATAATCATTATCATGGCGAAGAAGCATTCCTACTAAATCATGATCTGGAATTATATGAATAAATCTATCTTTTATTCTTTTATAATTTTCTGATTCAATTTGAGCTTTTCGTAATCCTGGACCATCATTACTATATATTTTAATTATTTTTCTTCTATAAAAAGAATTTGCATACATACATGACACTAAAGCTAAGTTACCACCCTTAGAGTGTCCACCAACAATTACATTTTTATCCCAAATACTAATATGTTTATTCAAATACTTTATTGCATAAGATTGAGAAGCAGTTGGAAATTTATACGCCAATTCAAAATCTTCTTTCCAGCCACTTAATAAATGATCAGTTCCTTCAAATGAAATATATATTAAATCTTTTTTAATTTTGAATTTAACACCACAAAATTGCTTATCTTCATCTCCGATATAAATATAATTAGACATTCTAATATTTTTATATCTATCACACTCAATAACTTTTTTTAATAGTTTATAACTTTCTTTTTGTGCAATTCCTAACTTAGCAACTTGTCTTAAAGAATATTTTTTCAAATAAATATTTCCGGCATTTTCAAGAGTTACTGTATCATTTTTAGAAGATACTATTGAAGAAAAATTAAGATAAGACAAGGCACTAAAAACAATATTATCAATGTCATTAAATTCTTTCTCAATAAAGCTTTTATTACCATATTTTTTTAAGTAGTCATATACGTTTGCCATTTACATCACCTATTTAATTATATTATTAAAAAAAAAGAATTACAATTTAATTATAATTCTTTTTTTAAAACATATGGAGTTGCTTTTAAATTACTTTCCATATTCAATCCTGCTTTTTGTAATTGTTCTCTTAAAATATACAGCTCCATCAAATTCTATTTCACGATCTAAAAAATCATATCTTTTTTGTGTAGTATTCCAAAGACTTCTATGATTTACCACCATGAAGTTGATATATATCATAAAAATCTTTTACTCTTGTATTTAAAACATCTGTTTTATTGCTTTCAACAATTATGCATAACTTTTCTGCTAAATATTCTTCAAAAGATGGAACATTCATCATAAATGGCTCATCTCCTTGAAATATTACTGGCATAACTCTTAATTGGCTTTCAATTAATCTTGGATAATTAGCTTGAACATCCATTTTAATTGGTTCTACAATTTTATCGTATTTAGCTGAAAAAGATAATTTATATATTCCAGTTTGATGAATATTATTTAATAAAGAATATTTAAATAATTCAGTTTTATCTAGTACCTCATAAAGTGTTTTATAAAATCCATTAAAGTGATTTAATTAGATTTTTTAAATTGTGAATTATATAAATCAGCATAAAAACCATTTAATTTCATTAATTCATCATGGTTTCCTTGTTCAATTATATTACCTTCATTCATTACTAGAATCTTATCAGCATTTTTAATTGTAGATAATCTATGTGCAATTATAAATGAAGTTCTTCCCTCTGTTAATTTGTCCATTGCACTTTGAACCAATTCTTCTGTTCTTGTATCAACACTTGAAGTTGCTTCATCTAAAATTAAGAAAGGTGCATTCTCAATCATTCCTCTTGCAATGGTTAAAAGTTGTTTTTGTCCAGCTGAAATACTTTCACTATCACTTAATTCAAAATCAAGTCCTTTTGGTAATGATTTTACGAAATGGTTCACTCCAACAGTTTTTAAAGCTTCCCAAATTTCTTCATCCGTAATATTATCTTTATTATATTTAATATTATCTCTTATAGTTCCATTAAATAACCATGTATCTTGTAAAACCATAATAAATAAATCGTGGATATTTTCCCTTGTTAAATCATGAATTGATATTCCATCTATTTTAATATCACCATCATTAATATTATAAAATTTCATTAATAAATTAACCATAGTTGTTTTTCCAGCACCAGTTGGACCAACTATTGCAACTTTATCGCCTTTTTTAACATCACAATTAAAATCTTTAATAATAGTTTTATTTTTATTATATCCAAATTTAACATGTTTAAAAGTTATATTTCCCAAAACATTTTTAGGATTCAAATATTCCTTTTTATCAGATTCATCATCAAGTTCTTTTTCTTCAACAAATTCAAATACTCTTTCACTTGCAGCTGCAGTTGTTTGTAAATTTGTCATTCCTTGAGCAATTTGTGATAAAGGTGATGTAAATAATCTAATATATATCATAAATGCTACTATAACTCCAAAAGTAATTTGATTATTAACTACTAATAGGGCTCCTACTATACAAACAGCTACATAACTAAAGTTTCCAATAAACATCATTATCGGCATCATTAATCCTGATAAAAATTGACTTTTTCTATTACAATCATAAACAGATTCATTCAACTCATCAAAAGTTTTAGATGCATCTTTTTCACCATTATAAGCTTTTACAACATTATGAGAAGAATATATTTCTTCAATATGACCATTTAATTTTCCTAATTCAACTTGTCTTGCCAAAAAATATTTTTGAGATTTACCGAGAATCATAAACATTAGTACAAATCCAATTATAGATGAAAGTATTGCAGTAATTGCCATTAACCAATTTGTTGCAAACATCATTATTATTGAACCTACAAATAATGTAATAGCACCAACTAAAGATCCCAAAGATTGATACATTGATACACCAATAGTATCCACATCATTAGTTACTCTTGATAAAATATCTCCCGTTTCATGTGAATCAAAATATTTAAGTGGTAATTTATTAATTTTTCTTGATATTTTTGTTCTTAATTCTTTAGCAAAATTATTGGATACTGTTGCCATAATAAAACTTTGAATAAAATTGAAAATTGCACTCACAATATATAATATTAATAAGAATAGACATAAATTTCTAATTTTTTTAATATCCATTTTTGGTTCAATTAATTTTTTTATTTTCTTAGGTGCCTTATCTAAAGTTTTATATATTTCAGTATTAGCAGATTTTTCATTAATATTTCCCATTACTTTAATGTACTCTGCTTTATCTTTTCCTGTAATTAATACATTATCTATTGTTGTATCTTGAAATATTAAAGTAAAAATACTTTTTGGAATAGTATTTAATACATCTTTTAAATTATCACTATTTATAGTTTTTAATTTAGAAAAATTATTTAGATAATCTATTCTATCTGAACTAGATATTAATTCATTATCAATTGTAATATCTTTATATAATATTTTTTTTGCATTTGAAGATAATTCTGTTAATGAAGTAATATCTTTTGTTTTAACAAAAGAATTAATAATATTTAAATCTTCTTTATCAATATCAGATTGAAGCAATTGTGCAATATCTTCTTCTTTTATTGTTAAAACTTCCATAGAAACTTTACCAATATTTTCTTCTGTTAAATCATCTGTAATAGATTTACTGATTTTTGTAATATTATCTGTATTAACAATTAAACCTTTTGATATATAATCCGTAAGATCAGATAATTTATTAGGTCCTACTATTGAAAATACAGAACTTAAACAAGAAAGAACTAATGCAACAATTATAAATGGCATAAAATTATGTAAATATTTTAATAATTTAGAAGTTGCTACTTTTAAATCTTTAGGTTTTTCTGGTATTGCATCAGGTCCATGTTTTGGTCTTTTATTATTAGATTTACCATTATTCATTTTCTAATTCCTCCTTACTTAATTGAGAATATGCTATTTCTTTATAAACTTCACAATTATTTAATAATTCTTTGTGAGTTCCTATTCCTGCACATATTCCATCTTCTAATACAATAATTTGATTAGCATTCATTATTGTTCCAATTCTTTGAGCAACAATTAAGCTAGTTGCATCTTTTGTATATTTTTTTAATTCTTTTCTTAATAAATAATCTGTTTTATAATCCAAAGCACTAAAAGAATCATCAAATATATATATTTCTGGATTTCTTGCAATTGCTCTTGCAATAGCAATTCTTTGTTTTTGACCACCAGATATATTTGTTCCACCCTGAGAAATATTTGATTCATATTTATCAGTCATTTTTTCAACAAAATCTGTTCCTTGAGCAATTTTTATTGCATTAACAATTTCTTTATCAACAATTTTTTTATTACCATAAGATACATTGTAATTTACAGATCCATTAAACATTACTGCTCTTTGTGGTACATATCCTAATAAGTCATGTAATTGTTCTAAAGTGTATTCTTTGATATTAATTCCATCTATTAATATTTCACCTTCAGTAACATCATAAAATCTCGCTACTAAATTAATTAATGTAGATTTTCCACTACCTGTTGATCCTATAAAAGCAACGGTATCCCCTTTGGCTGCCTTAAAACTTATATTTTTCAAAATATATTCATCACTATCAGGATATTTAAAAGAAACATTTTTAAATTCAATTGTTCCCACTTCTTTTTTGGATTTTACGCCTTTTCCATCCTTTATTTTAATTTTAGTTTTTAATACTTCATTAATTCTATCAGCAGAAACAGCTGCTCTTGGATACATAATAAAAATCATAGCTAACATCAAGAAAGACATAATTACTTGCATGGCATAACTTGAAAATACTACCATATCACTAAATAAAGAAATCTTATCAACTAATAGCGCATTACTTATTAATGATGAACCAATAAAATATATTCCTAGTGTTAATACATTCATTATTAAATACATTATTGGTGACATTATTGACATAGTTCGTTGATTAAACAACTGTGTATTTGTTAAATTTTTATTTCCAACTTCGAATTTATCTTCTTGATATTTTTCTGCATTAAAAGCACGTACAACTCTAATACCAGTTAATTGTTCTCTAATTAAACCATTAATATTATCGATTAATTTTTGAACTATTTTAAATTTTGGAAGTACTGTAATCATTAAAAATACTACAGTAGATAATAAAATAACTACAGCTGCGCCAGTAATAGCACTCCATTGCCAACTTTTATTTAATATTTTCAAAACAGCCCATATCGCAGTAATTGGAGCTTTAATCATCATTTGAAGTCCCATAGATATAAACATTTGAATATTTGTAATATCATTTGTAGTTCTAGTAATTAAACTACTAGTTTTGAACATCTTAATTTCTTCCATACTAAAACTTTGAATTTTTTCAAATAATTTTTTTCTAATATTTTTTGAAAATGTTGCTGAAATTAATGAAGCAAGATATCCAACTATTATTGCAGATATTAAACTACCAAAGGCACATAATAACATGTAAGATCCTTGAATTAAAATATCTTTAATATGATTTCCATCAGTTTGAACTAATTTAGTTATTTCAGACATATAATCAGGTAATCTCAAGTCTAAAAAAACTTGAAAAACAACTAATGCAATACATAACAAAATAAGCATTAAGTCTTTCTTTTTAAAATTTTTAAATAATTTAATCATTATTTTTCCTCCTTAGAATTTTTTACATTATTAACTATTTTTTCAAATACAATTGATAAGCAATTTAGCTCATCTTCCGTTATATCTTTTTTTATAATATTGATACAATTATCAAATTCCAAATTTAAATCTTTGATAATTTTCTTGGATTTATCTTTTAAAATTATTTTTTGATATCTTTTATCATTTTCATCTATCTCTGAATCAATATATCCTTTACTTTTTAGAGATTTAATTGATTGTGATACATAAGCTTTAGAAAAATGATGTTGCTTAACAATATTACAAGATTTTTCCATATTTGGATTATGAGCTACTATTGATAAAACAAATAATTCTGCATTAGACATATTATATTTTATTGCAACTTTTTCTACAGCTCTATCCAAAAATTTTTTTGTACTTTTATTTAAATAAATAAATTTCTCAAATAATTCATCGTGTTTCATATCTCTCACTCCAATTAGTTCACTTGTGAACCACTATATCAGTATATGCTTATTTAAAAAAATTGTCAACAAAAAAATAGTTCATTTAAGAACTATTTAATTCAAACTGATTAATATAAACCAGATTATAAAATAGAATCAAGTGCTAATGTAATCATTGTGTTTAAAGATTTTTCTCTGTCCTCAATTGACATAAAATCTTTTTTATACTTACTGTCTACGACAGTTAGAATACATGCAGATTCTAGTTCGAAACTATTTGCAATATGAAATAATGCAAATGATTCCATTTCTTCTCCAATAACTTGAATGTTTCCAGGTATTCTTGATAGAACATGTTCATTATCAGAATAGAAACCAAATTGTTCAGTAGACATTACCGCACCTTCATGCATAGATAATCCTTTTTCTTTTGCAACTTTTCTAATATTATCATTTAATGAATCACTTGATTTTACTAAATGAGTGTTTTCTCCATTATATGAATAAGCAAAAGCTCCTTCATTATATGAACTAGTTGCAAGAATTATATCAGGGACATTCATTGTTTCTAATAATCCACCACAAGTTCCAATTCTAATTATTTTTTTTACTCCAAAGAAGTAAAATAGTTCAAACGCGTATACACTCATAGAAGGCATACCCATGCCAGAACCCATCACTGTAACCCTTTTATTCTTATAATTTCCTGTAAATGCAAACATATTTCTTGTGTCACTAACTAATTTAGCATCTTCCAAAAAATTTTCAGCAATATATTTTGCCCTCAGAGGATCGCCAGGCATTATTACTGTATCTGCAATACATTCTGCTGCACAATTAATGTGTGCAGGCTTTAAGTGTTCTAAAACTTTAGGAACATTCACATTTATCACTCTTTTCTATTCTTAAATCAAGTTTAGCACATAAGTGTAAACCAAAAAACTACTATGCAATAATTTTACAATACACTTTACACATTATTTTATTAGTTTTCTGATATTATCAATAGCATTCTTTTCTATTCTAGATACCTGAGCTTGAGAAATATTATATTCTGATGCCAATTCCGTTTGCGTCTTTCCATATATATATCTAGATGTAATGATTTCTCTTTCTCTATCTTTAATATTTAATAATGCCCTTCTCATTGAGATTAACATATCTCGATCAATATCATCATTCTTTTTATCAGCTATCTGATCAAATAAATAAATCGTATCTCCCCCATCATTATATATGGGTTCAAATATTGACATTGGTTCTTTAAGCGAATCCAGAGCATAATCAATTTGATATTCTAAAATATTTAAATCATTAGCTATTTCAGAGTTAGTTGGTATTCTGCCATTAGTTTTTTCATATTCATCTTTATATTTAATTATTTGATAAGCAAGTTCTTTTATACTTCTACTAACTCTAACAGTCGTATTATCTCTAATATGTCTTTTAATTTCCCCAATTATTAATGGACAAGCATAAGTAGATAATTGTAAATTATAAGATAAATCAAAATTATCAATAGCTTTAATTAATCCTATTACACCCACTTGAAATAAATCATCTAAATTATATTTTTGATTATTAAATTTTTTTAGAATACTTAACACTAATTTTAAATTCCCATTAATTAATTTTTCCTTAGCTTTTAAATCTCCACTTTGGTATTGTTTAAATAATTCAACAGTTTCTGAACTCTTTAAAACAGGAATATCATTGGTATTAATTCCTGTTATTTCAACTTTATAATTTGCCATAAAACTCCTTTCACTATTATAATGAAAAATAAAGTTAGTTTTTATGCATTTTTATTATGTAAAGGGGTTTGTAAATTATAGAATATTTTCATCTAATATAGTATAATTATTAAAGGTGATATATATGTTATATCCTAATAATATTAAGAAAAACATAAAAAATAATATTAGTCATAGTAATCGTGGAATGGATTTAGAAAGTCTTATTAATGAAACGAATGAATACTATTTAAAAAATGATATTGCTCTAATATTTAAAAAGCCTACACCAATTGGGGTGGCTAAAGTTAGTTATAACGAAAGAGGCAAATCAATTGATAAGGCTTATTTCAAAGAGCAATCTACATTAGATTATAATGGATTATATAAAGGAAAATATATTGAATTTGATGCCAAAGAAACTTTAAATAAAACTTCTTTTCCATTATCAAATGTTCATAATCACCAAATAATACATATATCTAATGTTTTAAAGCATGGTGGTATTTGCTTTTTATTCATTAAGATCAATAGTTTATTCTATATATTAATGGGTGAAGATTTTATTAATTTCATTAATAACAACGAAAGAAAAAGTATCCCCTATTCTTATATAAAAGAAAAAGGATATCAAGTTAAAGAAAAATATAATCCATCATTAGATTATTTAAAAGTAATAGATAATATATATTTTAAGGAGGTCATTTAAATGGCAAAAAAAATAAATATAAATAAGGTTAAAGGAAAAGTTAAAGAAAAAACCAATAATATTAAAAATAAAGCAAAAAATAAATTTGGAGGAAGATTAAGATCTTTAATTGTTATTGCATTCTATACTTTAGGTATTGTTATTGCAACAACTGTTCTAATCTTTGGTCTATACATTATTTTTTCTGCTCCAGATTTTGATACATCAGAATTATATAAAAAAGAAGCAACAGTTTTATATGATAAAGATGGAAATGAAATTACTCGTTTAGGTGCTGAAAATAGAGTTTTAGTTACCTATGATGATTTACCACAATCTTTAGTTGATGCTTTAGTAGCAACAGAAGATTCAAGATTTTTCCAACATAATGGTTTTGATGCTGCTAGATTTATGAAAGCATCTCTTGGACAAGTTCTTGGCAATTCTGGTGCAGGTGGTGCTTCTACTCTTACCATGCAAATTGTAAAAAATACTTATACAGGTAAAGAAGCACATGGTATCAAAGGTATTATCAGAAAATTTACTGATATATATATGGCAGTATTTAAAGTTGAAAAAACTTATACTAAAGAAGAAATAATTGAATTCTATGTTAATAGTCAATGGTTAGGTGCTGGAAATATAAATTATAATGGTGTATTTGGAGTTGAACAAGCTTCACAAGCATATTTTGGAAAATCTGTTAAAGATTTAAGTTTAGCTGAAAGTTCTTTATTAGTTGGTATGTTTAATAACCCTACTAGTTTTAATCCATATAATTATCCAGAACTAGCTACAAAAAGAAGATCAGTAGTATTATCATTAATGGTTAAACATGGATATATTACAGAAGAAGAAAAAGATGCAGCTAATGCAATTTCAGTTGAATCATTATTAGTTAAAAAGGATGGAAACACTTATAAAAACCCTTATCAAGCATTTATAGATTATGTAATTGATAATGTTGAAGAGAATACCGGAGATAATCCATATAAAGTTCCAATGGCAATTAAAACAACACTTGATAGAAGTATTCAAGATGTCGTAAATAATGTTACTAATGGTCAAGGTGGTTATTCATTTGTTGATGATAAAGTTCAAATGGGTATGGCAATTACATCTACAAAAGATGGTTCTGTAGTTGCTCTATCAGGTGGTAGAAATTATGCAGCTAAAGGTTTAAATAGAGCCACTGATATTGCTAGACAACCTGGATCAACTGCTAAACCAATTTTCGATTACGGTCCTTACATAGAATATAAAAATGGATCTAATAAATCATATTTCTTTGATTTACCATATACGTACACATCTGGTGGTTCAGTTAAGAACTACGATAATAAATATAAAGGATTAATAACAATGGATGATGCATTAGTAGATAGTAGAAATATTCCTGCTCTACAAGCTTTCCAAGCTGTTGATTCTGAAAAAATTGCGGATTTTGCACATAATTTAGGAATTGACTATGGTGAAGGATTATATGAATCATGTTCCATTGGTGGATTTGATGGTGTTAGTCCATTACAAATGAGTGCTGCATATGCTGCTTTTGCTAGAGGTGGCGATTACATTGCTCCTTATGCTTACACTGAAATAACTTATTTAGAAACAGATGCAACTAAAAAATACTCATACGAAAAAGTAGAAGTTATGAGTGAAGAAACAGCTTATATCATTACAGATATATTAGTAGAAGGTGGTTCTTCTGGTGTTGGTGGTAGCATTAATGTAAGTGGAACTCAAGTTGCCGCTAAAGGTGGTACAACAACAATGGATGCTGCATCAAGAAAAGCAAAAGGATTCCCTGATTCAGTTACTCCAGACCATTGGAATAATACTTATACATCTGATTATTCAATATCTTTATGGTATGGATATGATGAATTAGTTAAAGGAGGAAGTTATATTACTTCTACTCCTGGTGGTAAAGCAAGACGTGGAATTATGTCAGCAGTTGCCAATAAAGTTTATAAGAAAAATGCTAAGTTTAATAAACCTTCTGGAGTTGTAGCTGTATCTGTTGAAAAAGAAACTATTCCAGCAACACTTTCAAGTGATTATACTCCTGAAGATATGAAAATGACTGCATTATATAAAGCTGGTACAGAACCAACTGAAACTTCTACAAGATTTAGTCAACTTGAAAATCCATCAAATGGTTCATTTACTGCTTCTGGTAATACAATTAATTTAACATGGAGCGCAATTAAAACTCCTGAAGCAATTGATCAAAATGCATTAGCAACATACTTTAATACAGGATATGGCCAATGGGCTAATGACTATTATCAAAAAAGATTAGCATATAACAATAGTTACATTGGTTCTATTGGATATGAAGTATATGTTAAAAATAATGGTAATCTAACATATGTTGGATATACTAATTCTAATTCATATTCATATAATGGTGATGGTATGACAAGTTATGAATTTGTTATTAAATCAGCATATAGTATCTTTAAAAATAATAGAAGTTCTGGAATTACAATTTCAACTAAATATTCTAACCCAGTAGTTCCTAGTGAACCACAAACATCTACTGAACCTGATACTACTAATACTACAACTTCTACAAATACAGTAATTCAATAAAAAATAAAAAGTTTAAAACTTTTTATTTTTTTTATAATAATTACATTCTTCTTTTAGTAAGCATTTATCACATAAAGGATTTCTGCTTTTACAAATATATCTCCCAAATAAGACAAGTTGATGATGAGTTCTACTCCATTTATCTTTAGGTAAAAATTTCATTAACTTTTTCTCTATTTGAAATGGATTATCATTTTTATTAGCTATTTTAAGCCTTTTTGAGACTCTTTCGACATGTGTATCCACTGCTATAGTAGGAACAAGAAAAAGATTAGATAAAACCACATTACAAGTCTTTCTCCCAACTCCTGAAAGATTTTCAAGATAACTTCTATCATTAGGGACTGTACCATCAAAATCTCTCACCAAACATTTAGCAATATCAATAATATATTCACTCTTTTTTCTAAATGAACCAAGAGATCTTATAATACTTTCAATATCTTTGATGTCTGCAGTTGCAAGTGTAAATATATCATATTTACTAAATAATATTTTTGTAATATCATTCACTCTCTTATCAGTACATTGAGCACTTAAAACAGTTGCAATTAATAATTCATAATCTTTATTGTAATTCAATTCACATTTAGGATTTGGAATCATTATATCTAAATTATCCAATAAAAATCTATTATTCATCTTCGTTCAACCAATCAAAATCAAATATTTCATCAGTTTTTTCTTCTTCCTTTTTAATTACATTTTTCTTTACGTCATCAACTGTTTTATAACCTTTTTTCTTCCATTCATATAAAACAGTATCAATATATCTCATATTAGTTGCACCATTATATACCGCTTCTTTTAAAGCCCCTAGAATTAATTCTTCAGAAAATCCTACCTCTAAAAATTTATTTATATATTCATATTCGCTTGGAGATAAAGTTCTACCAAATTCACTTTCAAATGTTTCAAAAATATTAATCTCAGTTTCCTTAGTTTTTTGTTTCTTAATATCATCTTCAATTAACTCGTAAAAATTATTCAATGAAATTCCATCAACAATTCTTCCTTCACTATCTTTTCCAGTTTCAAAAGAAATTATATTTTTACTCATTAATTTATTAAATGCATTCATAATCATTTCATCACTAACACTCATATTATTTTTTATCAAATCTACGTCAAATATATTTGTGTCTGCATTTTCAAAATATAATAATAATAAAAATTCATCTAAAGATAATCCTAATTTAACGGCTTCTTTAATAAGATGGTTACCTGTAATATATTTTTTTTCTTTTAATATTTCTTTAACATCCATAATAAGCCTCCTACGAATTAATAAATCTAATTATTTCCTCTTTATTATTATTCAATTTATTATCCAATATCGCGTCTATAATTTTCTTTTGATAATCATGAGCAACATTAAAATTATTACTATTTAGTATATCATTAATTTCTACAATTGTAATACATAAATCACTTATATTTTTAATTTGTAATTCATTATACTTAGAATTAATTAGTTCTTTATCTATTCCCATTATTTTTCCAGCTATTGTAGAAATATATAATCCATATTTAAATAATATATAATTATCTATTTTACCATACGTTAAAACTTCTTTTATTTGTTTTATATTGCTTTTTTCAGCTTTAGTAAAAGGATAATCGTCAGTAGTTTCTATTTGTGCCCACATGCCATTTAAATCCTCTACACATTGTATATCATTATATGAAATGCCTAAATTCTCTTTTAAACCATATTTATTTATTAAATCCAAACCACGATAAGAATTTTTACTAACTAATATTTTATCAAGTTCTTTTTTTATACGATTTTTAGATAGAGTTTTCACTAATTCTTTATACATAAAAATTCCATCATTTAAATAAACATCAATATTAAAATTTAAAATAGTTGCGAATCTTATGGCTCTTAAAATTCTTAATGGATCATCTTTTAATTTAGAAACATCCCCTATTAATTTAATTTTTCTGTTTAAAATATCATCCTTTCCATTTAATAAATCTATTAATTCACTTTTATTATTCATACATATAATATTTATAGTAAAATCTCTTCTTAATATATCTGTATATAAATCTTTTATATAATTTATTTCCACTGGTTTTCTTTTAAAATACTTAATATCCTCTCTAAATGTCGTAATATCAAAATTATATTCATTAATTCTAAAATTAATAGAACCATATTCATCGCTTTCAATATTTAAATCAAATATTCTTTTAATATCTTTTGGTAATGCATCAGAACATATATCTATATCTAAACTATTATTACCTAGTAGCATATCTCTAACATATCCACCAATAATATATGCAGAAAAACCTGCATCTTCAATTTTATCTAAAACAGTTTTAATTACTTTATCCATAATTATCTCCTAAAAAAATTATATCACAAATATAAAAAAAAGCACATATGTGCTTATTTATCTATATTAAATATTTCTGGTTCAATGTTACCAAACAAACTATCAAAATCAGAAACTGGTTCAACTTCCTTAGCTTTTTCTTCAGGAATTTCTTTAATTTCTTCTTTTACTTCATTTAATTTTGGCATTTCAACTTTCTTTGGAAGTTCAAATGAATTTGAAACAACTTCTTCTTTTATTTCAGGAACTGACGGTTTAATAATTTCATCATTTGTATAAACAGAACTAAATGGAGCTTCAACTTTTAAAGAAGGCTTTTCAAATACTTCTTTAACTTCTTCAGTTGGTTCTTTAATCTCAACAACAGGCTCTTTTATTTCTTCTATTGGTTCTGAAATATTATTTGTTTGAAATAATTCATCTAAATTCAAAGAATTAATACTAGAATTTGAATCATTTTCTAAGTTTTCAAAAGCATTATTATTTCCAACTTTAATTTCTTCTGTTGGAACAACTTCTTCTTTAACTGATTCTTCTACTAATGTTGGAATTTCAATTCCTTTTACTTCATTCTCAACAGGATTAATAGTTGTATTATCCATAGAAATATCACTATTTTCATTAGTTTTTTCAATATCTAAAGTAGGTTGTTCAATAACAGGTATTTCTTCACTTGTTAAATCATCATTTACTTCTTTAGTATCATTTTCTTTCATTAATTCTAATTTTTTTGTTTCTTCTAATTTTCTATTTTTTTCATCTTTTTTACCAAAAAATAAAATAAGTAGAAATAAGAAAATCAAAACGGCAATTACTATAAATAGACCAATACCAAAATATTCAGTATCATATAATTTATATAGGAATTCCATTTTATCCACCACCTTTTATTCTATAAAGATAATATCATATTATATTTTCTAAATCAATATTTTTATGAAATACTATTTGATTTTAATCTTTAAAAACTCTATTTAAGACTGGTTTAAATAATTCATATGCAATGAATCCTAAAATATTAAATATTACTACTATTAAAAGTATATTCCAGTGAATAGCCGAAATATGTACTAATTTTCTAATTGGAGTCATAAATACAATTAGTTCTATAAAAATAACAATTAAAAGTCCAATATTCATATGTTTATTTGAAAAAATTCCTTGTTTCATTATGCCAATTTTTAAATTACGACATGAAATTGCATAAACTATTTCTTGAATAACTATACTCAATAACGTTAAAGAAGCTGCAGTTTGTCGATCAAAATATTTTGCAATAACAAAAAATGTAAATAAAGCAAAGACTGTTTCAATTACTGCAGAACAAATTATGCAAGAACAAATGAAAGGTGTAAAAATTGGTTTATCAATTCCTCTTGGTCTTTTATTCATAATATTGTTTTCTGCCTTTTCAAATGATAGACAAATACTAGGAATTGTATCCGTTACTAAATCAATAAAAAGAATATGAATTGGCAGCAAGATATTATAACCTGTAATAATACCAATTAACACAATAAATAATTCAGCAAAATTACTAGATAATGAATAAACTACATTATTTCTAATATTAGAAAATATTCTTCTACCCTCTTCTACAGCATCAACTATAGTTGAAAATGAATCATCCAACAAAATAATGTCTGCAACAGATTTTGTAACTTCAGTCCCTGTAATTCCCATACCTATCCCAACATGGGCATCTTTAATAGCTGGTGCATCATTAACACCATCTCCAGTCATTCCAACAACCTTATTATTCATTTGCCAAGCTTTTACTATACGTTCTTTATGTTTTGGATTAACTCGAGCATAAACATTATATTTTTTCACTATTAAAACGAGTTCTTCATCACTATATTTATCAAGCTCGCTTCCCATAATCCCCTCAGAATTATCTTTAATTATTCCCACATCTTTTGCTATAGCACATGCTGTTAATAATGAATCGCCTGTAATCATGATAGGACGAATACCTGCTGCAAAGCACTTTGATACAGCCTCTTTAACACTGTCACGTGGAGGATCAATTATTCCCACTAATCCAACATAAACCAAATCATTTTCTTCTTTTAAAGCATCCTCTACAGTTAATGGAATTGTATCAATTTTTTTATATGCAAAACCAATTACTCTAAGTGCTTTATTGGCAAAACTTGTTTCAGTATTAATAATTTCTAAAATCATATTGTCTGTTAATTTTTTCTCTTGTCCATCAACTTTAATATATTTACATCTATGAATTAAATTTTCCAAACTTCCTTTAGTTAATAAATAAGTATTATTGTTAATACTATTAATTGATGACATCATTTTTCTTTCACTGTCAAAAGGTGCGGAAATAATTCTTTCATGTTCTTTTCTAAATTTTAAAACATCTATTTTAGATTTAGCAGCATAATCAAATAAACAAGTTTCAGTTTGATCGCCAATCAATTTTTCTTGATCAATAATTGTTTCATTTGCTAAAATTGAAATATAATTAAACATTTCATTATCTGAAATAACTGCATCTTTTACTTGCATTTTATTCTGAGTAATCGTACCAGTTTTATCTGAACAAATAATATCCGTTGCCCCAAGAGTTTCAACAGCACTCATTTGTCTAACAATTGTTTTCTTTTTAGCTAATGAATCCGCTCCAGTTGATAATGCAATAGTAATAACAGCCGGTAATCCCTCAGGGATTACAGCAACTGCTAAAGATACACAAAGCATTATTATTTCCATTATTTTATAATCTTTTATTAACCCATAAAAAAATATAAACAAAATAATAATAAACACTAAAAAAGTTAATTTGGTACTAATTTCTTTAATTTTCATTTTTAATGGTGTACTCACTTCATAAGGCGTATTTAAAGATTTTGCAACAGTCCCTAATTCTGTATTCATTCCTGTTTTAACAACTAAGGCTTTACAACTTCCCATTGTTATATTTGAACCAGAAAAAATCATATTTATTTGTTCTTGAATTTCTTTTTTTCCTATAAGTTCCATTTTCATTTTTTTAACAGGGATACTTTCCCCAGTTAATTGAGACTCATCTACTTCCAAATTATTTGATTCAATTATTCTTGCATCAGCAGGAACTTTATCACCTGCTTCTAAAAGAATAACATCCCCAGGAACTAAATATTCTGATTTTATTAAAAAAGTTTTACTATCTCTTTTAACCTTGCAATTAGTTATTTCATATTTTTTTAAACTTGATAAAGTAACTTCTGCTTTTTGCTCTTGTAAATAACCCATAATAGCATTAATAAAAACTACTACAAAAATAACTATCGAATCAGTAAAATCATGAGAATATAATAAACCATAAACAAAAGTTAATATAGCAACAATTATTAAAACAATAATCATTAAATCATTAAATTGTTCTAAAAATCTTTTTAATTTAGATTTTCCTTTTGCTTCTTCAATTATATTATATCCATATTTTTCAATACTATTTTTAACATTATTCTCTTTTAAACCATGTTCATCTGTATCATATTTCTTATATAATTCTTCTAAAGATTCATTGTACATTTTATTATCACCATATAAAGTTTACCACAAACAATAAAGGATATATATTCATCAATTATTTATTTCCTTTTTTTATACACAATAATTTCTGGATTTAAACCATTTTTATCATATTCACAAACCATCAAATAATTGTTATTAGCAGCAATGCCAAAACATTTGTCACTATCATTTTGTGCTAATTGATTTCCTAAATATATATCCGAATCATTCCAAAATTTTACTTTCAATCCATTTTCTAATACATATTCCATATTTATAAATTCCCCTTTTAAAGCATATAAATCATTAACTTTAGGCATATTATCAATATTCAAGTCATTAAATTCATTAATTAATTTAGCTTTATATTTTTCAATTAATTCTAAAGATTTTCCACTTTTTTTATAATCACAACATTTCGCAAGCACACACTCTCCAGAAAATGGGTGACCACAAGTTTCTAAACATCCTTTACATTTTTCTTTATTGGAACATTTACTACAATCAGTATTACAAATACTCATCATTTATATCACTTCTTTCATTTTGATTCTTAAAAATATTTATCATAAATATATTAAATATTATTTATAGATTTTAACAGCTAAATTCATTACTTCTATACCTCTCAAGTATGATTATATCATATTAAAATAAAAAGCATATACAGTATTGTATATGCTTTTATTTAGCAACATCTTGGTTCATACACATTAGAAAATTCATTTTCTTCACAGCAAGTATAACTTGGTGTAAAAGTATGTCTATATACATGATGATTTATTATTCTAGTATTACATGGTATTACATGTGGAACTTCATGGCAAATATATCTATGGCAACATCTTTCTTGAGGGCATTCCATTATTGGAGGACACATAGATGGACAACATTGCATTCCCATTTGCATACCCATATCTTGAGTTTGCATATCTCCCATATATTTATTGTTTTTATCTTCCATAGCTTTTGGATATTCTTGATTCATAAAATTTTGATCATAACATCTTTTATCTCTTAACATAAAAATACACTATCCTTTCATAGTGTATCTTATGTTAATATATTATGTTTGCTTAGGTTATTCTCATAAAATATTATTTTTTTTAATTAATTTTTTCACATTATACTCATTATATAATAACTTTATTTTTAATAATTGAAAAAATTCTTTAAATCTTATTTTAAAATCTTCATCTTTAATACTTGTAACAACATAGAATTTATTAGAAGTATTAACATCTTGATTATAATTTTTAAAAATAATATCTATTTCGTCTTCTTTTCTAGAAAAACAAACATTTTTATTCATTTCATAATAATCATTTAAGATTATTTCATGTTGTCCATTTAATAAAATAATTAAATTCTTATAAATAGGATCATTTTTTTTGAATTTAAACACTAATTCAGTTGTTTCATTTATTTCTTTTTCAGAGCCTGAAAATTTTCCTTCAATACAAATATCTTTTATCATTGAAAAATTTATAATTCTTTCTAATTCACCATTAATAAAATAACTTTTAATAATTTCTGTATAATTTCCATAATATGTTTGATACTCATTTATAGAAATTCTTTCATCATTAGATAATATTATATTTTTATTCATAATTACCTCCGATATTAATCAATTGCAATTACTATATAATATTCTTAATAATAAATAAAAGTTCCTATAAATTTTTAGATTTTAATTTTTCTTCATAAACATTAATTAAATCATTAGTTATATTATTTATATAATCACTTTCATATTCATAATCCACAAAATTGGATTCTTCATATTTATAAATATTAAAACCTTTAATAATACTTTCATCTAAAGAATTAACTACTTCTTTTAAACCAGCTAATTGAATTTCATTAATCTTTTCTGGCCAATAACCTGCAATAGTATATTTACCATCAGAAGGTCCTATAATATAAATAATAATATTACCATTATGTGCTAAATAATCAGGTCTTGCACATTCATAATCTAACTCATCAGCAAATGAATCAAAACAATCTTGATGTAATCCGAAAAATCTATCATATACTAAAATTCCTTTTTCTAAAACTTTAGTTATTTTACTATGATTAATATTTTCTATATTTCGAGCAGTAATTATTATTGCTCTATTCCCAAAAATATAATCTTTCATATTTTTCTCCTAAAATGGCATTTTAAAATTGCCATTGTTTACTTGTTTCATCATTAATTTCATTTGTTCAAATTGCTTAAGTAATCTATTTACTTCTTCAACACTTGTACCGCTACCTTTAGCTATTCTTTGTTTACGAGTAGCCTTTAAAACATCTGGATGTTTTCTTTCATATGGAGTCATAGATAAAATAATTGCTTCAATATGTGAAAATTGTTTAGGATCTATACTAATATTATTCAATCCCATTTTTCTTGCTTGTGGTAACATCTTTAAAATATTTTCTAAAGGTCCAAGCTTTTTAATTTGCTTCAAACTTGTTAAGAAATCTTCTAAATCAAAATTTCCTTTTTTCATTTTCTTTGCTTGTTCTTTGGCTTCATCCTCATCAATAATGCCTTCAACTTTTTCAGCAATAGACATTATATCGCCCATATCTAAAATTCTTTCAGCCATTCTTTCAGGATAAAACTCTGATAAGCCATCTAATTTTTCTGAATTACCTACAAATTTTATTGGAACATTTGTTAAATGTCTAACAGATAAAGCAACCCCACCTTTTGTATCTCCATCTAACTTAGTTAAAATACATCCAGTAAGTTTTAATGTATCATTAAATCCATTAATAACATTAATAGCATCTTGTCCCATCATAGCATCCAAAACTAATATAGTTTCATTAGGATGACACAATTCAGAAACATCCTTAAGTTCATCCATTAATGCTTCATCAATATGTAATCTACCTGCAGTATCAATAATAATATAATCATTATTATTTTCTTTTGCGAAATTAAGAGCATCACTAACGATTTCAGTTACTGCTATTTTTCCTTTAGTAAATACAGGAATATCAAGGCTCTTTCCAATAGTTTGCAATTGTTCTATAGCAGCCGGTCTATAAATATCACAAGCAACTAATAATGGCTTTTTAGAATGTTTTTTTCTTAAATAATTAGCAAGCTTACCACAAGTAGTAGTTTTACCACTACCTTGTAAACCAACAAGCATAATAATAGTTGGTTTTTTATTAACCTCTAGTGGAACATAATCTCCACCCAATAATTCTACTAATTCATCTTTTACTATTTTAATAAATAATTCATCAGGTTTTAAACTTTTTTGAACTTCTTCACCTAAAGCTTTTTTTTTAACTTTATTAACGAATTCTTTAACAACTTGATAATTAACATCTGCTTCTAATAATGCCATACGTATTTCACGCATTGCATCTCCAATATTGCTTTCAGTTATTTTACCCATTCCCTTAATATTTTTTATAGCATTTGAGATTCTATCTCCCATATAATCAAACATTTATATCACCATCAATATTATATCAAATAAAAAGACTTATAAAAAGTCTTTAATTTTATTCTATTTCACTAGCATCTATTGTTATTACGGGTCTTACTCCTAATGCCGCAGGATTAGTATAATAATCATACCCAAAATTTCCTTCGCAAAAAACTCGTAAAATAGTACTATCTGCTGCACTTCTTGTCCAATATGTTGTTGAATTAATAAAACTTGGAGCTCTTGAACAATTATTATTAGCAGAATCACATCCTATTACATCCATTTCTTCTTTAGTTATTATACTAGCAGAATTTATTTTTGCACCTAATATTTCTAATTTTGTTTTATATGTATTAACATATTCTTCTACTATACTGCCATTATAATCAGTATAATTTACTCCTTTTTTAGAATCTGAAGCATATGGTGTTACACCTTTATTATATTCTTGGCCAGTCACCCAACCAACCATTGCTTTAGATTGCATTCCAGTTGCTTCATCTCCATATAAAGTATAATTTTTTGTTGAAACGGTAAATGTTCCGCCAACATATAAATTATATTGTGCTAATGCCTTTATATTTGTATTATCATTTGCAATTACATAAAAGTTTTCTGCTCCTATTGTTATCAAATCTCCCACATCTGCATGGCCATTACTATTTTCGTCTTTTGTTAATTTCCAAGTTGCTATTTCTTCATTATCTAATTTGATATTTGCACTAAATTTTTTTACTTCATTAGCTAATAATTGAATATTATTATTCAT
The DNA here is from genome assembly GCA_964533935.1 of uncultured Muribaculaceae bacterium. Taxonomy (GTDB): domain Bacteria; phylum Bacillota_I; class Bacilli_A; order RF39; family UBA660; genus RUG14121. The sequence continues at coordinate 31,108 of CAZHOG010000013.1, forward strand.
TGCTATTTCATTTGTACTTATTGTTAATTCATATGTTTTTGATTCTCTTGGTAATAATGTTTGATTCTCAACAATATACATATCACTTGCTGAAATTACACCTGATTTATAAATAACATTATCAGACATTACAGAATAATTCAAACCTTGTGTATAGTCATTTGTAATATCACTTAGTTTTACATTATATTTCATTTCTTCTTTATTATCATTTGTTATTGTAAATGTTTTTACTAATTCATTAGCTTCTAAATTTTCTATTTGTACTGTTTCTCTTGATAATAGTAATGCACCTAATCCACTTACTTTATTAGCATCTACTCCAAGTGTTGCTTTAAATGACTTTCCTTGTAGATTATTTTGATTGCTACTACTTTGTTTAAATGTTATTTTTAATGTATATGATTTTGTTACTCCAGCATCTATAGAAA
>CAZHOG010000014.1:0-27702 GCA_964533935.1 uncultured Muribaculaceae bacterium
ATGGAGCGGGTGATGGGAATCGGACCCACGTTATCAGCTTGGAAGGCTGAAGCTCTACCATTAAACTACACCCGCAAATTTGTCTTTGCACTTAAGATTATAACATAACAAAAAGAAGAAAATCAACTATTTTCTTCTTTTTTTGTCATTATTTTGTTTACTTCTTTAACTGTAGATAGTAAAAAGTTAGAATTTTTGGGTTTATGAGGTGCGTTTTCGAATATTTTGTTTTCTATTTCATCAGGAATATTTAACATTTTATCTCTCAATTCCCAACCTTCAGCTGTTAATTTTATATAAACGTTTCTTTCATCATGTAAACTTCTAGAGCGTGTTACATAGCCATTATTTTCTAATTTTTTTAATAATGGTGTTAATGTACCGGAATCCAAATATAATTTCTTTCCTAGTTCTTTAACAGTAATATCATCATTTTCCCATAAAGCAAGTAGAGTAATGTAATGAGTATAAGTTAAATTGTATGGATCTAAAAGTGGTTTATATTTTCTAATTATTTCTTTAGAACAAACATAAAATGCAAAGCACAATTGATTATCTAATTTCATTCTTTCATATTTTGAATCCATATTAACATCTCCTTATTATATATTGTATACAATTATATTTTATAAAAAAAACTTTAATTAGTCAATTAGATAATAATACTTTCTTTAATTATAAAAAGATTGTATTATATATTTAGTGGTGATATCTGTGAAAAAAGTTGAATTATTGTGTCCAGTTGGTAATGTGGATATGTTAAAATCTGCAATTCATAATGGCGCTGATGCTGTTTATTTATCTGGAATAAAATATGGTGCAAGAAAATTTGCAGCAAATTTTACTGACGAAGAATTGGTCTCTGCAATTAAGTATGCGCATTTATATGGAGTTAAAGTATATGTCACAATAAATACATTGATATATGGAAGTGAAGTAGATGATTTTATAGAAGATGTTAAATTTCTTCACATTAACAATGTTGATGCTGTATTAATGCAAGATATTGGTATGATTGGATTAGTTCATAAAATTTGTCCTAATCTTGAAATTCATGCTTCAACGCAAGCTCATAACCATAATGAACAAGGAATTGAATTCTTGAAAAACTTAGGTGTAAAAAGAGTAGTAATGGCAAGAGAAATGTCATTAGATCAAATTAAATCTATTAATATAGATTTAGAAAAAGAAGTATTTGTGTATGGTGCATTATGTGTTTGTTATTCTGGTTGTTGTTTATTTAGTTCACTTAATGGCGGAAGAAGTGGAAATCGTGGTGAGTGTGTCGGTTCATGTCGACTTCCATATAAATTATATAAAAATGACATAGAAGTAAATCTTGATGGTGATTATCCATTAAGTATGAAAGAATTAAATACAACAAAACATATTAAAGAATTATTAGAAAGTGAAATTGATAGTTTAAAAATTGAAGGAAGAATGAAATCTCCTTATTATGTTGGTTACGTTACAAGAGTATATCGTAATTTAATAGATAATTATTATAACAAAAAAGATGAAAGTGTTTCAGAAGAAATTACAAATAATTTAAAAAAATTATTTAATAGAGATTTTACTGATGGGTTCTTATTTAATACTAATTGTATTTCAAATATAGAAACTCCAAATCATCAAGGTGTTGAAATAGGTAAAGTAATAAAAATTGATAAAAAATATATTTATATAAAACTATTAAATGATGATTTGAATCAAGAAGATGGAATTAGATTTAAAAATTCAAATACCGGAATGATTGTTAATAGATTGTATAATCAAAAAGAACTATTAGTTAATAGTATAAATAAAAATGATATATGCTTAGTTGATAATAAAGTAGACTTAAAGGTTAATGATATAGTTTTAAAGACTATTGATAAAAAATTAATTAATAGTTTAACTATTGATGAAAATAAAAAAATACCTATCGATTTAGAAGTGTCTTGTTATATGGATAAACCGATAAATATTAAAGTTACTGATTTGAGAAATACAATAGAATTAAATGGTGCAATTGTTTCAAAAGCTCTTAAACATGAAGTAAGTGATTTGGATATAGAAAGACAAGTATCTAAAGTTGGTAATACACCATTTGTAATAAGAAATTTAGAAATTAAAAAAGATGATGGTATATTCATTAATTTAAAAGATATTAATGAATTACGTAGAAATATATTGGAAGAATTAATAAAAATAAGAGAAAATTATATTCCTAATGAAGTTTTAATAATTGAAAACGAAACAATTAATCAGAATATAAATGATATAAATGATGAATTTAAAATAAATGTTTTAGTAAGAAATGAAGAACAATTAAAATGTTGCTTAGATAATCATGTAAATAATATTTATGTAACTGATTATAATTTATACAAAAAATATAAAAATAATAATATTTTTTATAGATTAGAGCGTGTTAATAATAATTATATTAATTATAAAGATGAGAATCTTTTAGTTGGAGAAATAGGAAGCATTCAAAAATATGGACATGATAATATTTTAGTTGGAGATTATTTCTTAAATGTTGCAAATAAAAATACTATAAAATTGTTATCGGATAATAACCTTAAACAAATATGTTTATCAATTGAATTAAGTGATAATGAAATAGAATCTATTAAAGATTATAATAATGTTGAATTGTTAGTTTATGGTCGTATAGAATTGATGGTTATGAAATATTGTTTATTAAAGGAAAATTTAAATTATTGTAAACAATGTAAAAATAGTAATGATATTTTTAGTTTAAAAGATGCAGCTGGTAATCAATATCCGTTAATAAGAAATATTTGTTTAAGTCATATTATGCATTATAAACCAATTGATAAAATAAATAATATTAGTAACTATAAAAAGATGGGTATTAATATTTTCAGAGTAGAGTTATTTGATGAAAATTATGAAAATACTGCAAAAATAATTAATAATGTTAAGCATAGTTGACAAATTTCAAAGCGAAATTGGTAGCACGCAACTTTAACAAATTATATAATTTTTGACGAAAGAGGTGAGTTTATGAACTTGGGAGACAAGTTATTAGAACTAAGAAAGAAAAAAGGATTATCACAGGAGGACGTTGCATTTGAATTGAGTGTGACAAGACAAACAATTTCAAAATGGGAGACAAATCAAACTACTCCAGACTTTGATAAAATTGCTCCGTTATGTAAGTTATATGAAATTTCAACAGATGAATTATTAACAGGAAAAACAAAAGACAAAATTAATGTTGAAGAAATAGATGTTAAAAAAAGAGGTGCTTTAGTTTTAGCAGTTTCTATATTTTTATATTTCTTATCAATTATATGGATAATTATTTCAGAAGAAACATTCCATATAAATGAAGGTATTACAATAGGAATATTTTTTGCAATAATTGCAGTTGCAACATGTTTAATCGTTTATCATTTTACTAGTTTACCTAAAAAGGAAAAAACTGAAACTGAAAAAAGAGATAATAAATTATTAAAACAAATTCAAAGTATTGTTTCATCAATTATTTTAGTAATATATTTATTAGTAAGTTTTTTAACAATGGCTTGGCATATAACATGGATTTTATGGATAGTGGATGCAATAATTTGTGAAATTGTAAAACTAATATTCATATTAAAAGGAGATATTAATGATGAAGAATAAAGGATTAATTTATACATTAATATCTATATTAACAATATTAGTAATTGCACTTATAGTTGGAATGATATTATTACTTAATGGTAATTATAATTTTGGAAATAAAATAAGTTTTAAAAATAATTCAAAAGTAATATTTGAAAATACTTTTGAAATTAAAGATATTGATTTGACAAATGATTATGGGGATATTAAATTTGCTAATGGAAGTGATAATAATATTAAAGTAGTTGTTCGTGGAAAAAATAAAGATGACGTTGTAGTTAACGATAATGATAAATTAGATATTAAAGTTAAAAGTAAAAAAAATATTTGTATAGGTATTTGTTTTAATAATGAAGATATCACAATTTATTTACCAAAAACATATGATAAAACTATTAACGTTAAATCTGATTTAGGTGATATTCATGTAGAAAATCTAAGTAATGCAAATTTGAATATTGAAAATGATAGTGGTGATATCAAAATTGATACCATTAAAAATTTAAATGTTTCAAGTGACCTTGGTGATATACATGTTGATAATATAAACAATAAATTTGTAATAAATTCTTCTACTGGAGATATTAAAATCAAAAAGATTAATATAGCTGAAGATTCAAGTATTACTTTGAATTTAGGAGATATAAAAATAGAAAAAACAAATAATGTTTATATAGATACTAAAAATGATTTAGGAGATGTAAAAGTAAAAGATTCTGATCGTTTTTCAGAAGTAACTTTAAAAGTTCAAAATAATACTGGCGATATAAAAATAAATTATTAAATAGACAATTATGTCTATTTTTTTTATAATGAATATGGATGATGATTTATGATTGATATAAAATATAAAAATATTTATGAAAAATTCTTAGAAGATTATGAAAGAATACATATTAGTCCTTGGCATAATATAAGTAAAGATAAATTAAAAGAGTATTATAATCAACTGACTAATAAATTAAAGATTGATGATGATTATTCTTTTACATATTTTATGAATTACTTATTAAAAATAATATGTGGACAAGATGATGCCCATACATATTTGCACAGTGAATCATCATATTCTATTAAATATAAAATAATTGAAAATGAAGTACTAATAGATTTGCCTAAAGATATGCATGGTTATAAATTATTAACAATTAATAACATTAATATTAAAGATGTTATTAATGAATTTGAAAAAGTAATTATTTATGGAACTCCTGGAAAAAGAAAATATGAACTAGAAAAGGCATTATCTAATAGAATGCTATTATTTGGTTTACCTGTTTTTCATGATAATAAAATTAATGATTTAGAATTGATTTTTGAAAATAATAATAAAACTATAAAAAAGATAATGATAAATAAAACTATAAATTATGAAAATAATATTGAGCAAGATAAAAATATTTTTGGAGAACCTGGAAATTTTAAAATAAATGATCAAGCTTTAATTATTGAACATAGTTCTGTTCAACCTAAATTTAAAGAAAAGATAATTAATAATTATAATTTAATGAAAAATACTGATATATCGGATGCGAAGAAAATTATAGTTGATTTAAGAGGAAATATAGGTGGTGATTCAAGATTGAATGAACCATTAATTGAATTTTTAAAAATGCATAAAAAATTACCATTATATGTTTTGACAGATTATAGAGTATTTTCTAGTGGTAGAATTGCTTTAAGAGATTTGTTAGAATTGAATGCAATAGCAATTGGAGAAGAAATATCAACTCCAATTAATAGCTTTGGCAATAATACATGGATAAGTATTGATAAATATGAATTTGCTATTGCTACAAAATATTTTAATCCATTTAAACATTATCAAATTTCAAGTAAAAATGAGTATAATGAAAAAATGAATAATGAGAGATTACAGCCAATAGTTTTTAAACCAGATTTTTATGTAACACAGACAAAAGAAGATTTTTTAAGTGGAAATGATAATATATTGAATTTTGCACTAAATATAGATAGAAACATATTAATTAAATAGACAATTATGTCTATTTTTTTTATAATGAATATGGATGGTGGTTTTATGAATAAAGGTAAATTAATAGTTATAGAAGGATCTTGTGATGGAGTTGGCAAATCTACACAATTAAATTTATTAAAAGATAGATTTGAAAAAAATGGATATAATATTGTTTCTCATCATTTTCCAACTTATGGAGAAGATAGTGGAAATTTAGTGGAAAACTATCTAAAAGGAGAATATGGTAATCCTAAAGAAATATCGCCATATTTTGTTAATAGCTTGTATGCAATTGATAGAGCTATTGTTTGGAAAAACAAATTACAAAAAGCAATTAATAATGGAGATATTATTATTTTAGATCGATATATGACATCAAGCTTGATTTATCAAAGTGCATTTATTACTGATTTAGAAGAAAAGAAAAAATTTATAGATTATGTAACTGATTACGAATTTAACAAATTAGGAATTGGTATTCCTGATTCAATTATTTTTTTACAGGTACCATTTGAGACTTCCTTAAAACTTAGAGATAACAGACAAGATAACGATGGAATTAAAAATGATATTCATGAAAGAGATTTAGAGTTTTTAAAAAAAGTATATGAAAATTCTTTATTTGTTGCTAATTATTTGAATTGGGATATTATAGAATGTACAGAAGATTATGAAATGCGTAGTATTGAAGATATTCATGAAGAAATTTATAAATTAGTACGTAAATAATAAATTGATAATTAATTAAATAATCACCATAATATAAATATGGTGATTTTTATGTGGATAATTTTTGCACTTCTTGCTGCATTTTTTGCAGGTGTAACGACAGTGTTTGCAAAAGCTGGTATTACAAATGTTGATTCAACGCTAGCTACAGCAATCAGAACAACAATAATTTTAATATTTACTATAATTATTGTTTTAATTGTTAAATCATATGTTGATATCTATAAAATAAATTTTAAAATAGGATTATTTTTAATTTTATCAGGGATAACAACTGCATTATTATGGCTTTCTTATTTTAAAGCTTTAGAGTTAGCTGATGTTAATAAAGTAGCTCCAGTTGATAAAACAAGTATTATATTAACTTTGATTTTATCAAGTATATTTTTACATGAAAAAATAACATATATAAAAATAATATCAATGATTTTATTATTAATTGGTACTGTTTTAATGACATATAAAAAAGATAATAATAAAACTGATAATAAATGGTTGTTATTTGCAATATTAACTGCAATATTTACAAGTTTAGCAACCATTTTAGGTAAAATTGGAATAAATAATATTGAATCAAATTTTGGAACAATGATTAGAACCATTATAGTGTTTTTAATTATATGGATATTTACAATAAGCAAGGGCAAATTTAAAGATATAAAATTTATAAATAAAAAGAGTTGGATATTTATAATATTATCTGGAATAACAACTGGCTTATCATGGCTTTGTTATTTTAAAGCATTGCAACTTGGTGAAGCCAGTTTAGTTTTTCCAATGGAAAAATTAAGTATAGTTGTTGCAGTATTATTTTCATCATTATATTTAAAAGAAAAATTAAACTACAAATCTATTTTAGGATTATTTTTAATAATAGTTGCTACACTTCTTTTAATTATATAAAAAATATCATAATGTTTAGTGATAAATAAAAAAATCTATGATATTATTTATATAGATAGGAGTACAAAATATGATTTATTTATTAATAATTTTAGGGGTTATTGTATTATTTACAATTGTAATGGTTAATGTATTGGTTTCTTCACGTAATAGAGTTAATGAAGCATTTTCTACAATGGATGTGTATTTAAAAAAGAGATGGGATTTAATTCCTAATATTGTAGAAACAGTAAAAGGATATGCAACTCATGAAAAAGATACTTTAGAATCTGTTATTAGTATGAGAAATACAGATTATGATAAGATGTCAAAAAATGATAAATTAAAAAGCAATGAACAATTAAAAGAAAATATATCAAAACTAATTATGTTAAAAGAAAGTTATCCTGATTTAAAAGCTAATGAAAATTTTAATAAGTTAAGTAGTGAATTATCAGAAGCAGAAGATGAAATTGCTAATTCTAGAAAATATTATAATGCAGTTGTTAGATTATATAATAATAAAGTAGAGATGTTTCCCGGAAATATTATTGCAAAAATATTTGGATTTAAAGTAAGTAAAATGTTTGAAGCTTCGGATTCAGAGAAAAATAATATTAGAGTGGAATTATAGGTGTTTATGAAAAAGATATTTAGATTTTTAATGTTTAGTGTATTATTGACAATTTCTTTTGTTAATAATGTTGATGCAATATCAGAATATGATATTGATAAATATGATGTTAATATAATTGTTAATGAAGATAATACTCTTGATATAACCGAAAATATTACTGCATATTTTAATGTTGAAAAACATGGAATAATTAGAAAAATTCCTTATGATAATACTGTTTATAGATTAGATGGTACTTCTTCAAAAGTTCATGCTAAAATAACAGATATAAAAGTTAATGAACCATTTAATACTACAGTATCTGATGGTAATAAAGAGATTAAGATAGGAAGTTCTAATTATACATTAACTGGATCAAAAGAATATGAAATTAAATATAAATATGATTTAGGTAATGACAAGAATAAAGATTTTGATGAATTATATTTTAATATTATTGGAACAGAATGGGATACTTCAATTAGTGATATAACTTTTAGTATAACAATGCCTAAGGATTTTGATGAATCAAATTTAGGATTTTCATCAGGAGTTAGTGGTTCAACTGATAATGATAATATAATATATACTGTAGAAAATAATGTTATAACTGGATCTTATTTAGGTATATTAGATTCTTACAATGGAATAACTTTAAGAGTTGAATTGCCTAATGAGTATTTTACTATTAAAAAAAGTATGAGTAAAATATTAATAGTTTTAATTCCTTTAATATCTTTATTAGCATCATTTGTTTTTTGGTTATTATTTGGAAGAAATTCAAAAGCCATTGAAACAATTGAATTTTATCCACCTGAAAATTATAATAGCTTAGAATTAGCATTTTTGTATAAAGGCAATGTTGATAATAATGATATAGTATCTTTATTAATTTATCTTGCTAGTAAAGGGTATATTAAAATAATTGAATCAGATGATAGTAAAATGTTTACTAAAAAAGGCGATTTTGAAGTAGAAAAAATAAAAGATTATGATGGAGATAATGGAAATGAAAAAAAATTCATGGAAAATTTATTTCCAGGAGATATAACTAAAGTTACTTCTTCTCAATTAAAAAATAGTTTCTATCATGTTATTAATGATATTAAATCTGACATTAATTGTAAAGAATTCAAAGAAAAAATAATTACAAAAACACCGGTTATCATAAAAATTATCATGTTATTATTGATGCTTACTACTGTTTTTGCAATAGTATCAATTCCTATTTATGAATATGGGGATTCTGTAGAAATATTTTCAACATTATTTATAGTTTTATTTTATATTCCTTTTTATGCGGTATTATTTATGAAATCAATTCCAAAAGTATTTAAAATATTTTGGGGTGTTGTTACAATTCCTCATTCATTAGTATTTTTTGCAACTACTCCATTATTTAAAGCACTAGCTGATGATTCTTATTATATACTACCATTTATTATTGGAATAGCGGTAGTTATTGGAATAGGATTTATATATAATAAAATTCTTGCAAAAAGAACTGATTTTGGTAATGAAATTCTTGGAAAAATCAGAGGATTTAAAAGATTCTTAGAAACTGCTGAAAAAGAAAAATTAGAAGCATTAGTACTTGATGATCCTGCATATTTTTATAATATATTACCTTATACATATGTTTTAGGAGTATCTGATAAATGGATTAAGAAATTTGAAACAATTGCAATTGCACCACCTGAATGGTATTCAACAAACTCATCATTTAGTGTATCTACATTTGCAACTTCAATGAATTTAACTATGACAAGTGCTAGAAATGTAATGGCATCAACTCCATATTCTAGTTCTGGCGGTGGAAGTTCATCAAGTGGAAGTTCTTCTGGTGGCGGATCATCTGGTGGTGGTTCCGGCGGTGGAGGCGGAAGCTCATGGTAAAAACAGAAATTATTTCTGTTTTTTTATGTTACAATTAAATTAGATAGAGGGATAATATGGCATTATGGAATCCATGGCGTGGGTGTAAAAAATGTAGTGAAGGTTGTTTGCATTGTTATATTCATAAGGGAGATTTAAAGAGAAATATTAATACAAACGAAATTATTAAAACAAAAGATTTTTATAAACCAATAGAAAAATTAAAAAATGAAAATTATAAAATGAAATCCGGATTGGTATATCTAGGATTTTCAACTGATTTTTTAATTAAAGAAGCAGATCCTTGGCGCAAAGAATGTTTTAAAATGATAAAAGAAAGATCAGATTGTACATTTTTATTTTTGACTAAAAGAATAGATAGATTTTTAGATATAATACCTGATGATTGGAAAGATGGATATGATAATGTGGTTGTTTGCTGCACAATAGAAAACCAAAAGAATGCCGATTATAAATTAAATATATTTAAAGATTTGCCTATTAAACATAAGTGCATAACTGCTCAACCACTATTAGAAGAAATAAATATTGAACAATATTTAGATAATATAGAATTAGTAGTTGTAGGTGGAGAATCAGATGTAAATGCAAGACCTATAAATTATGATTGGGTTTTGAAAATAAGAGAACAATGTGTAAAAAAAGATGTTAATTTTGAATTTAGACAGTGTGGTACTAATTTTATAAAAGATAATAAATTGTATAAAATGCAAACCAAAGATTTAACTAAACAAGCAAGTCTTGCAAATATAAATTATCAAAGTGACACTAAAAAGTGTAAATATTGATACTAATTATACTTTTTAAAACATTAATAATGATATACTCATTATATGAGATGATGATTATGATGGAAGAAAATTGTTATATTTCAATGTTTAATAATGAAGATTTGAATAAATATGGATTATCAAGTTCAGATAAAAAGACTATTGAAACTTTAATAGAGAAAGCAAAAGTAGAAAAGTTATATACTGAAACTACTGATTTTAAACATAATTTAAAACACATAGAAAAAGTTTTGTCATATACATTAATGATAGTGAATAAAATGAACGAGTCAAAAATTGATAAAAATATTTTATTAACAGCCGGTTTATATCACGATATTGGTAAATCAATCGGTGCAAGTAATATTGAACATGGGGAAATTGGGGCAAAAGAATTTCAACAGAGGATGGAAAGTTCTTTAGATTCAAAAACAATAGATATAATTTGTAAGTTAATTAGACAACATGCTTCTGAAAAAGATGAAATAGAATTTGATGATAATTATACTTTTGAAGAAAGAGAATCTATTCAATTAATGTCAAATATATTGAAGGATGCAGATGCACTTGATAGAAACAGATTGAATTTTCCAGCACCAATTGGAACGTGTGATGAAAAAAAATTAAGAACAGCTGAAGCTAAAAATGTGTTGAAATTATCAGATGAGTTCTACAATGATTATTGTAGAACTATAATAGCTTATCGTGAAAAAAAATCAGGACATAAAATTCTTGATAATTATGAATTATTAAACTCTTGGATTAAGGATTATAATAATGGAAGTATTAATATGTTTCATGCTTCTTTGGATCCAAGTGTTGACATTTTAAGACCAGTAGAAAGTACACAAAAGGGTGCTTATGTTTATGCAGGAATAAGCCCAATAAATTGCATGACAATGGCATCTTTTAGATCATCAACAATTTTTCCACGTACGAAAAAAGATGGAAAACGAGCAATAATGGAAATATTTCCAAATTCAATTAATGAAACATTAAATTCTAAATATATTTCCATTTATAAATTGCCAGATTCTAAATTTCATGAATATATTGCTCCAGCGACTTCTGCACCAACAAGAGAATGGGTTTCAGAAGAATCAGTTGAACCTTTGGAACAAGTTTCTTTTAATGCATTAGAATTATTGAATTATTTAAAAGAAACTAAACAGTTAGGTTTAGTAGAAAACTATTCAAAAAATCAGCAATTTAAAACGTATATGGATTCATTTAAAATGTATATATGGGGAGTTAAAAACAAAAAATCTGATCCGGAAATTATGGATAAAAAATGGGAGATGGCTGAAGCTGTTATCTCATATTATTCGAAAAATAATAATGTTGTTAAAATAATGAATGATATTAAGAGAGATACAGATTCTATAATAGAAGATAATATTAATGAATTTAAAAATAAAAATGGTAGAGAACCAGACTATGATAACGAAAATGAATGCCTTTTACCCGTAATTAAAACATTTGAAAAGAAATATTTTATTAAAGATTCCAATGGAAATAAAATGGTAAATTTTGATAATATTTATAACTCTTTAAGTGAAGAAAATAAAATTGCTTTTAATTCATTAAATATTTTTTCTAAAAAAAAAGATGATTTTCAACTAAAACAAGATAAAGTTGGATTTGACCAAAGAAGCGAAATAGAAGTTGAAATTGCTCAACAAATAAAAGAAAAAAACTTAGCAATAAAAAATAATAAAGAAAATCAAAATATGCAAAATAAACCAATGGTAAAGCAATTGATAAATCCAAATGGAAATGGTAATACAACAAAAGGATTTATAAATATAATACTTATATTATTTACAATTCTAATTGCATGTATTTCGATTATTATTGTAATAAATAATTTTTATAGTTAAGGAGTAGATTTATGGATTTTTATTTAATAGAAGAAATATCAATTATATATAAAAATTATGAAAAGATTAATAAAAAAATTCATAATGATTTATTTGAATATTTAACTAAAGCAAGTGAATTAGTTGAATTATCTAATGATTTATATCAAATAGAGAAATCAATAAAATTAAATAAAATTTCTTTAAAAGATTATATATTAAATTCTAATTGTTGTTTATCTTTATCTTCAAATAATGTTAGAAATTATTCTTTAGAAGAATTAAAAAAATATTTATATGATTATGAAAAAATATCTGGTGATAATTGTTCTTCTTATTTTTTAGCTGTTTCTTTATTTGAATTGCTAGAAGAAATAGAAAATAATGTTGATCAAAAGATTAATATGGAAATGGATTTATTAAATAAGATAAATAATAATATAAAAGAAATTAAAGAATCAAATGTTAATTATGAACAATTATATTCTAAAATTGACTTAGAAATAAAAAATGATTATTCTCAAAAAATAGATGTTTACTCTTTTAAAATAATTAAGATATTATTAGATGATATTTTTGATTTTTATATTAATGGTTATCCTAGAATTAATAGTGGAGAATAAATGAAAAATAGTATTAATAATGTGATTAAGAATTTTATATTATTTTAATAATTTGAATTAATATATGCAAACTAGGTAGTTTATTAATTGATGCCACGGAAAGTAGCAAGAATGTAAAGCAAACTTGCTATTATATTATTTGTTTTTTGATATGATTATTGCCAGAAAGAAGGAGTTAATATGACACTCGGAAAAAAATTAAAAGAAATAAGAAAAAGATTTGGATTAACGCAAGAAAATCTTGCTGAAATAATGAATGTTTCTAGACAAGCAATAACTAAATGGGAAGCAGATGAAGGGATGCCAGATATATTAAATATTCAAGAATTAGCTAATGTATTTGGGTTAACTGTTGATTATTTATTAAATAATAATAATGATTTACCATTATTACATATGAAAAAACAATTAGATAAAGAAAAATATCAGAATAAAATTGCATTATATGAAAATATTTTAAAAGAATACTATCCAAGGCCTTGGGAAGTTTATTCATTGATGAGAGGAAAGAAAATGAATAAGTTAGAAAGTATTTTTGATTTTTTTGTAGGTTCAGGTACAGTAGAATTTGCAGATGCACTTAATGATGTTTCATCATATTATTTGGCAGTTAAAGATAATATTAAATTGCTTATAAATATTAAAGACAGTAATATAGAAGTCTATGAATTGCCTAATGATATTAATATAAAAAAATTTGTTTTTGGTAAAAATAAATTTGAAATAATATGCAAATTAAAAATTAATGAATAGATTAGCTTTAATAGTTAATCTTTTTTTAAAACAAAAAACTTACTTAAGTCTGTTTAAATTCTAACTGAGTATTTTCTTGTGCCATATATGGAAATAATTTTTAAAAATAAACTGTGGTATAACTCAATTGATAAAATACAAATAAACAATTATTGTTGTTCAAATATGTTATACTAAAATAGTAATGGATTACTTTATTTAGAAAAAAATTAAGGAGTTGAAATTTTATCATGGATAATTTATTTCAAAAAATTGTTGAGTGTTTGATTAAAAATCATGACTATAATGAAAATAGTGAAGTAGTAGAATATAAAAGGAGAGTACTAAAATGAGAGTACTAAAATGAGAGTAGTAAGTATTGGAGATATTGTAACGGATTATTATTACTTAAATGATAAATTAATAGGTGTAAATGGTGGGATGACTTCTCACAATATAATTACTAATTTAGCAAAGATGGGATTGAATACTTCGGCATTTGCTTGTTGTGGTAATGATGCTCAAGGCAAAATAGCAATTAATAGTTTAAAAAAACTTAATGTAGATATTGATAATATAAAAATTATTGAAGGTATTAGAACAAGATGTTTTCATGTGTCTTATCAAGAAGAAAATGGTAAATTATCTTTTACTTCTAAAAAAAGATGCCCATTTTGCAATAATAAAAAATGGTATGATGAGAGTTTATTGGATACAGATTATATTCCTTCGAATATTAAAACAGATGATATTCTGATATTTGATAATTTAAATGAAAAAAATCAAATAATTATTAATAATACAAACAATAAAAAAATAATTGATATTGGCCAGTATTTTGAATTTGAAAATATGACAAATAATGAAATAGTGAAAAATTTAAAAAGTAAATTTGAAATAATTAATTTTAATGAAAGAGTAAGTAATTATCTTGTTAAAAAACTAAATTTAAAGGATGATTCTGAATTATATAATATTATCAAGCCAAACTTAATGACTATTACTAGAGGTGAAAAAGGAGCAACTTTTATAGTAGATAATAATATTTATAATTACAAACTTTTGACTAGAGGAAAAGTTGTTGATTCAACAGGTGCTGGTGATGCATTTATTTCAAGTATTATTAAAGATAGTATAAAAAATAATTTTAAATATGATGTTAACATATTAGAAAAGTGGTATCAAAATTCAAATAGATTAACGGCAAAAGTTGTATCAAAAATGGGTGCTAGAGGGCATTTAAATGCATTGTACAAAATAAAAAAAATGGATGAATTTTGTACTTGTGATGAATTTAGCTATACCGAAAGAAAAAAAATAAAGAGATGCAATATTAACATAAATAATTTAGAAAAAAGAATTATTAATGCTGTTAATTCATCTGCAAGTAATGTATTGAACGAAGTTGGATTTAATAACGATTCAAATTGTTTATTTATTGGTACTGGAGGGTCATTTGCCGGATCATATTTTTCGTCAAAAGTAATAAACTTATTATATGGTTGTAATACTTATTCATTATATCCAAGGGATGTACTATATAGAAATAACAGTAATATTAATAAAATTATTTTGTTTTCATATTCAGGAACAACTAACGATATCATAAAAAGTGTTAAAGAATTTGACAAAAAGGATATTTATATAATTACAAAGGGTGAATTACAAAATATAGTATTAAAAACTGGTGCTTTAAAGAAAAATATATTGAGTTATAGAACTGCCTCTAACAAAGGAAAAGAAAGAGGATTTCTTTCATTTGAAGGTGCTGTAGCACCTGCTGCTATATTTTTTAAGTATTATTTAGATAAGATGAATTTTAATATTAACATTGATGATTTTATATCAAAATCAATCGGATATTGGAATGGACAAATAGAAAAATTAATAGATAAGAATGTTATAAAAAAATTAAAAAAGAATAATATGATTAACCTTTTTAGAGGAGATTATACTGATACAGCATGCTATGATTTAGAAAGCAAAATTATTGAATCAGGAATATTTAATTGTATTATTCATGAAAAAAAGAATTTTTCTCATGGAAGATTCATTAATTACGAAAATTTAAAAAATGATTTTTCTATATATTTTAAGCAAAAAACAACCACCGAATATGAAAGAGAATTGTTAAAATATTTAGATAGTAATTGTACAGTGATTGAAAGTAAATATGTTGGTGTATTGGCAGAATTTGACTTACTTATTGCATCACAATTTATTATATATTATATTGGTAAGGTTTTAGATATTGATGTTTCTAAACCAAAATATTCTGAAAATGCAATGCATATTTATTTTTATAAAGGCGATTTATAAAATAAACGTATTTTTCTTGAAATGAAAATATTATACTAATAGTGTATATTATTATAACAACCTAGTCATAATTTTGAAAGATATTATAATTTTGGTTTTAATAGAATTAAACACATTTATTTAATTTTTTTGATATTAATGGTATGATATAACTACTAGCAAATAATAATTCAAAACTAATTCCCTAAAAGAACAAGTTGATAAACAACTAATTTCTATATACATAATAACATAAATCAAATAAATTGAAAACACATTTATATATTCTTTTTGATATTAATGGTATAATGTAATCAACAAATAAATAGTAATTTATGAGATAGATTTATATAAAATCTATTTTTTCAGTTTTATTTCAGTTTTACCATTATATAATATAAATATAAATTGTTTCACATAATAATCACATATTTATAGTACAATTCTATTGTAAAATTAATTAAAGGAGATGAGAATATTAAAATGTCTAGAAAAAGAAAAAATTTAATATCAATATTACTTATTATATTATTAATAAGTAGTATTGTATTCACTATGCTTTATGCAAAAAATAATGTAAGTGCAAATAATTCTACTCAACAGATGGGGGAAAATAGTGGAGGTGGAACACCACCGGATATGCCAAGTGGGAATAATAGTGATAGTACTACCCCACCTGAGAAACCAAGTGATGATAATACTGGTGAAAGTAAAACGCCACCAGATATGCCAAGTGGAGAAAACGGTCAAGGAAATACACCACCAGATATGCCAAATTCCAATTCACAAACAAGTAGTTCAGAAGATAACAATTATCTTGTTTATTACATTATATTTGGGGTTGAAAGTTTATTGCTATCTGTTGTAATTATTTATTTAGTTATGTCTAAATTTAATAAAAAAGGGTTTAAAGAAAGTTTATCTTCATCAGATAAAATATTAATATATATTTTATGTACTATAATTTTAACAAGTGTTTTAACTTTCACCAGTAGTTATGTCACTAAAAATTGTCTTACTGACAACAATAGTAATTCACAAGGTTCAAAAGCTCCGAATGCATCTTCCAATATATCTTATTCATCAAAAAATGAGATTACTGAATCTACTACATTAACTAGTGGTGATTATAGCAGTAGTACTGCGGATGAAAATGCATTATTAGTAAGTGACGATATTGGGGTAAACTTATCAAATATTACTGTAACAAAAGAAGGAGATTCTGATGGTGGTGATAATACAAGTTTTTACGGAACTAATTCTGCTATTATAGCTAAAGATGGTGCTACATTAACATTAAAAAATATTAATGTTATGACTAATGCAACAGGAGCAAATGGAGTTTTCAGTTATGGAGGATCAGCGACTACAACAAATTCAAGTAGCGATAATACCACTATAAATATTAGTGATTCTACAATTACTACAAAAAAAGATAATTCAGGTGGAATTATGACTACTGGTGGTGGTATAACTAATGCTACAAATCTAACAATTAATACATCTGGTACATCTAGTGCTGCAATAAGAACTGATAGAGGTGGTGGAACTGTAAATGTTGATTCAGGTACTTATAAAACAACAGGACAAGGATCGCCTGCAATTTATTCTACTGCAAATATAACTGTTAAAAATGCGACACTTATAGCGACAGCTTCAGAAGGAATTGTTGTAGAAGGTAAAAATTCAGTAACAATTGATAATGTAAAATTAACGGATACAAATAATAAATTGAATGGAAATTCTACAACATATAAAAACATATTTTTATATCAATCAATGAGTGGTGATGCTGATACTGGAGATGCAGAATTTACCGCAAATAATAGTACGATTACTACTAATAAAGGTGATTCATTCTATGTAACAAATACTACTGCAATAATTAATTTAACAAACAATAAAATAATCAATAACGATTCTACAGGAAGTTTTTTAAGAGTTCAAAAAGATTCTTGGGGAACAAGTGGTTCTAATGGAGGAAGTGTAATACTTAATCTTAATGAACAAGAAGCAACAGGAAATATAGTTATAGATTCAATATCAACATTAGATATGTCAATGAAATCTAGTTCGTATTTTGAAGGAACAATTAATGGTGATAATAGTGCTAAGGAAATCAACATAAAATTAGATTCATCATCAAAAATAAAATTGACAGCTAATAGTTATGTTACTAGCTTAATAGATACAGATACAAGTTATAGTAATATTGATTTTAATGGATACAAATTATATGTAAATGGCAAAGCAATTAATTAACAAATTACAATTTAATGGTTAGAATAATAAAAAGATGATTAAGAGTGTTATAACTCAAAATCATCTTTTTCTTTTTTGTTTGAATAAAATTTTTCAGCTGAATCATCCATTTCTTTATATTTTTAAGTGCTTTATCATATTCATTATTTTTAGACTTAAATATTTTAAATCTTTTGTTTTCTTTTCTTGATATTCTTTATCATATTGCCTTTTAAAAAAGTGTAATCCAATATTGTTATATATAAATAATCCTTCCATTATTGTTTAGATAAATTCTGGTAGTTTATTCATTACCTTTTTAAAATTTTTTATTAAGTAATCGTTTTTTTCTTTTAAAGTATCATATTGTTGTTTGTATTGATAACTTAGTGATTTTTCAAAATTTAGTTTTTCATTTAGGATTCTTCCAAATTGATTATGTGGAACATAAAAAAAGAACTTAGCTTTAACTAAATTCTTAAATCTTTATATGGAGCAAGTGAGGAGAATCGAACTCCCATCCCAACCTTGGCAAGGTTATATTCTAACCATTGAACCACACCTGCGTAATTAGATAATATCAAATTTGAAATTATTTTTCAATAGAAATTGTAAAAATGAAATAATATTGCTATAATTAATAAAAGTAAGAAGGAAATATATATGAAAAAGAAGTTTCACAATATATTTAAAAGTGTTAGAAAAAATGTTGCTTTATATTTATCTACTAATAAATTATTTGTTTCATATTTAATTTTATCGTTAATAGGTACAATTCTTTTAAGAAATTTCACCATTGGTAATACCTTCGCTATAAAACCTATTATGGCAGATTTGGCTGTTATTTTTCTGTTAGGTTCATTCAGCTACTTTGTTAAACCGGAAAAAAGATATAAATATTTTATGATTCTTATGATTATATTTACTATTATGGAAGTAGTTAATTCTGTTTATTATACTTTCTATGTATCATTTGCATCTTTTGGTGAAATAGCAAGTTTATCCCAAGTTGGTGGTGTTACTGGTTCATTATATGAAAAATTTAAAATTTATGATTTTATTTATATATTGTTACCAATTATTTTTTATTATATTCATCGTAAAATTCATTCAACTTATTATTATACAGTTATTAAAAAGATTGAAAAAAGAAAGAAAATGTTTTTAGTAACTATTATTTTATCTTTTATATGTTTATCTTATACTCTTATAACTGCTACTAAAACAGATTTTAGTAGATTAGCTAAGCAATGGAATAGAATTTATATAGTTGAAAGATTTGGTATCATAACTTATCAAGCTAATGACTTGATTCAAAGTTTAACTCCAAAATTAAGTAGTTTATTCGGGTATGAAGATGCAGCTAAATTATTTGATGAATATTTTGATAATCAAGATGAATCAACTAAGTATAATCAAAAAAATGAGTATACTAATATATTAGATGGTTCAAATGTTGTTTTTGTTCATATGGAAGGTATGCAAACATATTTGATGAATTTAAAATTTAATAATCAAGAGGCTGTACCTAATGTTAAAAAATTAGCAAGTGAAGGAATGTATTTTTCAAACTTCTATCCACAGATAAGTACTGGTACATCATCTGATACAGAGTTTACTTTGGCATCATCATTAATGCCTGCAAGTAGTGGAACAGTTTTTGTTAGTTATTATGATAGAAACTATATTACAATTCAAAAACTATTAAAACAAAAAGGATATTATACTTATAGTACACATGGAAATTATGCTTCAATGTGGAACAGGGATAAGGCTCATCCAAGTTTAGGATATGAAGATATGTTCTTTGAAGAATCATATTCTTATACTCAAGATGATGTCATTAATTTAGGAATAAATGATAGTAAATTCTTTGAACAATTAATTCCTAAAATGGAAGTTATTGAACAAACTCATCCAAATTATATGGGAACAGTTATTACATTATCAAACCATTCACCATTTATTTTTACTGATAAATATGGCGAATATGATATGAGTTCTACATATACAGAAGTAGATGAAACAACAGGTGAAAGTGTTACAAAGAAAACAGATTATTTAAATGGTACTGCTGTTGGAAATTATATTATGAGTGCTCATTATGCTGATAAATGTTTAGGCGAATTTATAAATTATATAAATAATTCTGAATACTTTGATAATACAGTATTTGTATTCTATGGAGATCATGATGCAAAACTTACAAGAAAAGAATTGAATTATCTATATAATTATGATTATAAAACTGGTGAAGTTTATAGTGAAGAAGATCCAAATTACACTGATTATAATTTTTATAATCATGAGTTAAACAAGAATACTCCATTAATCATTTGGACTAAGAATGCATCATTAAAAAAGAAAATAAATAAAACAGTAGATTATACTATGGGTATGTATGATGTAATGCCTACATTAGGAAATATGTTAGGTGTTGAAAATAAATATGCTTTAGGACATGATATTTTTAATATAAAAGATAATAACGTTGTTGTATTTCCAAATGGGAATTATTTGACTAATAAAGTATATTATAATAATTCTACTGGAGAATATTTTGTGAGAAATAATAGCGTAATTGATGATGATTATATTGAAAACTATAAGAATTATGCAGAGAAACTATTAGATGTATCTAATGCAATAATTGTTCACAATTTAATTTATAAAGAGGGTACTGAGATTGATGTTTTAAAGAATGAAGAGGTGACTGCTAGTGAATAAAAAATATAAAATATCGTTAATTATAGTAAGTATTTTATTAATAATTACCATTGGATTATTATGTTTCAAGAAATTTGTTTATGACAAAAATTCTAATGAAAAACCAAGTGTATATTCTTCTGTTGTTGAAAAGATGGATGAATATGGTTATACATTAGATGATCGTGATTCAGATTTATTTAAAGAAAAATATCTTGAATTAAAAACAAATTTAACTAGTGATGAAATTAATTATGAAGAATATGCCAAAAGTTTATCAGAGTTATTTGTTATAGATTTGTTGACTATTTCAAATAAAGTAAATAAATATGATGTTGGTGGATTAGAATATTTATATGATTCTGAAAAAGAGATGTTTAAAGGTAAGATAATGGATACAATTTATGATTTTGTTGAGGATAATAGTTATGGCAAAAGAAATCAAGAATTGCCTACCGTATCTAATGTTACTATAAGTGATATAAAAGAATCTCAATATGAAATAGATAATAGTAAAAAAGAATCTTATGATATTACAATGGATATTGAATATGAAAAAGATATGGGTTATGATAAAAAAGTTACTATTACTATTGTTAAAGATGAAAATAAAATGTATGTAGTAAAATATACAGCTTAAATTAGTTGTATATTTTTTTATTTTTTTATATAATGAACATAATAGTAGGTGATAGAATGAAGGGTACTAATACTAAAAATTATATTTTAGCAATTCTTTTGGTATTATCAATAGTTGCTTTAGTAGCAAGTTTTACATATGCATTCTTTTTGACTGATACTCCTGGAGAAGTAACGCAAACTAAAATTGAATCTGGAACATTTGATATAGCTACATCGTTAACTAATTTATCTGGAATTAATGCTACAAATATGACATTACTTGAAGAAAGTGAAATCACAGAAAAATCTAATAAAATTAATTTTACTGTACAATCAAAATCATCTACGAATAATGCTGGTAGATTTAATATTTATTTAAAAGATATTACTATATCTACAGGTATGATAAATTCATCTTTTAAATATCAAATATTAATGGATGGAAATATTATTCAAAACGGTGATTTTTCAAGACTTAATACTTTAGGAATTATTTCAACAAGTAAAACTAGTACTGATGCTATAAAATATTATGATAATTTAGTATTAGCAAGTGCAATTGATTTTGATGATTTTAATGAAAGTGAAATAGAAATTAGAGTGTATTTATTAAATGATAACACTGTTAATCAAAATGATTTAATGAATGGCAATTTCAGTTGCAAAGTTGGCGTAGAAGCTTATAATAAAACAAAATAAAAATAAATGAAAAAATTCATTTATTTTTTTAATTTATGCTCTATAAAGTTTTCAACATCAGATAGTTGTATATCATCTGTTATTAACTTATCAACATATTCTTTATTAATGATATTTTTAGTGGTGAAATAATCTTTATAATAATCTTGATATTCTTCAAATTCATTATAATAATCTTCTAAATCTTGATTAAAAACATATTCTAATAAAAGAGTTGTTAAGCCAAAAATTGTTTGCTCATAATAATCTTTATTAAAAGTACTTGTATAGGCAACGCTTTTTCCATCTAAATCAATTATTTGCGGATCAAAATGACCATTAATAATAATATTTTTATGTGGTTTAAGAGAACTTTGTTTATTATATAAATCAATAGGATAAATATAATTATCAGTTAATTCTTTTATTTTTAAACATATTTTTTGGGCAATTTTTAATTTATTTTTTTCACTAAGAAAATTGAAATAACTTATTGGTAAATAGTGTCTATGGTATTTTATAATACATCCTCTAAAATGATTATTAATAAATAAAGGATTAATTGGTAGGTAAGTATGATTAATATTCATTTGTTTTTTTTGAGCAAAATTGACTATATCATTATACGATAATCTAACACCATCTTCATCAACACAATAACTTTGAAATTGTTTTATATTTTTAAAAGTTTGAGGTTTTGCTGTTTTAATAATATCACTGGTAATTTCACCAGATTCAATAATTTTCTTATGATATACCTTTAATAAGTAATCATTATTTAATTTATATATTTTTGCATCTGTTCCTTCACCAATTAATTTCAATTTATTAATATCATTATCTTTAAAGTGATAAATATATTCTTGTGAATTTAGGATAAGCTTCTTTTTTTCATTTTCATCAATTATATTATTTTTCATAAAAACCTCACGTGGAAAATATAATAACATATATTCTATAAAAAGCAAAAACTTTTTAATAAGAATTTACTTGACTTGAATATACTTTAATGGTATATTAGTAACGAATTTTAAGTTTGGTTCTGCCTAGGTAGAACCTGATTTAATAAATATTATGATACACCAGGATGTGTGTTAATGGGAGGAGGAAAATAAATGCCAACAATAAACCAACTAGTTAGAAAAAACAGAAAAGATAAAACTAGAAAGAGAAAAAGTCCAGTTTTAAATGTAGGATTTAATACACTTGAAAGAAAACAAACAGATACTTCAAGTCCACAAAAAAGAGGAGTTTGTACTCGTGTTGGAACAAAAACACCAAAGAAACCAAACTCAGCATTACGTAAATATGCAAGAGTAAGACTTTCTAATGGTAAAGAAGTAGATACTTATATTCCAGGAGAAGGACATAACTTACAAGAACATAGTGTTGTTTTAGTTCGTGGTGGAAGTGTTAAAGACTTAATCGGTGTTCGTTACCATGTAATTCGTGGTACTCTTGATACTCAAGGAGTTAATAACAGAAAACAAGGACGTAGTAAATACGGTACTAAAAGACCTAAATAATAAATAATAAGGAAGGAGATAATTATGCGTAAAAGAAGAGCAGTAAAAAGAGATGTATTACCAGATCCAGTGTATAATTCTAAAATTGTTACTAAATTAGTAAATCAAATTATGCAAGATGGAAAAAAAGGTACAGCTCAAAAAATATTATATGAAGCTTTTGATGTTATAGCTGAAAAAACAGGTAAACCTGCAATTGATGTTTATAATGAAGCTTTAGAAAACATTAAACCAGCACTAGAAGTTAAATCTAGACGTGTTGGTGGATCAAATTACCAAGTTCCTATTGAAGTTTCTGATGATAGAAGTCAAGCATTAGCATTAAGATGGTTAGTTAACTATGCTAAATTAAGAAATGGAAGAGGAATGGCTATTAATTTAGCTAACGAAATTATGGATGCAGCCGCTGGAACAGGTGGAGCTGTTAAAAAACGTGAAGATACTCACAAAATGGCAGAAGCAAATAAAGCATTTGCTCATTATAGATGGTAGGTGTAAAGCATGGCAAGAGACGTTTCAATTGAAAAATTACGTAATTTAGGAATTATGGCTCATATAGATGCTGGTAAAACAACATTTACAGAACGTGTTTTATTCCATACTGGTATCACTCATAAAATTGGTGAAACTCATGATGGAGAATCACAAATGGACTGGATGGAACAAGAAAAGGAAAGAGGTATCACTATTACTAGTGCTGCAACAACTGCACACTGGAAAGGATATCGTTATAATATAATTGATACTCCAGGACACGTAGACTTCACTATTGAAGTTCAAAGAAGTTTAAGAGTACTTGATGGTGCTATTTGTTTATTAGATGGTAATGCAGGTGTTGAACCTCAATCTGAAACAGTATGGCGTCAAGCTACTGAATATAAAGTTCCTAGAATGATCTTTGTTAATAAGATGGATAAAATAGGAGCTGATTTCCAATTTTCATTGGATACAGTTGGTAAAAGATTAGGAGTTAAATATGCTCCAATTCAATGGCCAATTGGTGCTGAAAATGATTTTAATGGAGTTATAGATTTATTAGAAATGAAAGCTTATCATTATGATGGTGATGAACATGAAAATCCTACTGAAATCGAAATTCCAGAAGATTTAAAAGCATTAGCTGAAGAAAAACATGCTGAATTAATCGAAGCTGCTGCAGAATATGATGATGAATTAATGATGAAATACCTTGATGGTGCTGAAATCACTATTCCTGAAATTAAAGCTGCAATCAGAAAAGGTGTTTTAGCTGCTGAATTCTTCCCAGTTATGTGTGGTAGTGCATTATCAAATATTGGTGTTAAGTTAGCTCTTGATGCAGTAATTGATTACATGCCTGCTCCAACTGATATTGAAGCTATTGATTGTATAGATAAAGATGGAAATGATGTTAAACGTCATCCTAGTGATAGCGAACCATTTACAGCTTTAGCATTTAAAATCATGGCAGATCCATTTGTTGGTAGATTATCATTCTTTAGAGTTTATTCAGGAGTTCTACATAGTGGATCTTATGTATTAAATTCAACTAAGAATGTTAAAGAAAGAATTGGTCGTATTTTACAAATGCATGCAAATACTCGTAAAGAAATTACAGAAGTATATACTGGTGAGATTGCTGCTGCAGTTGGATTAAAAAATACTACTACTGCTGATACACTTTGTGATGAAAAGAGTTTCTGTATAATGAAAGGTATGGAATTTCCAGACCCAGTTATTGATGAAGCTATTGAACCAAAGAGTAAAGCAGACCAAGATAAATTAGGAATCGCTTTTCAAAGATTAGCTGAAGAAGATCCAACATTTAAATATAAAACTGATACAGAAACTGGTCAAACAGTTATTAGTGGAATGGGAGAATTACACTTAGAAGTTCTTGTTAGAAGAATGAAAGATGAATTTAACGTTGAAGCTAATATTGGTAGACCACAAGTTGCTTATCGTGAAACATTAACTCAAATGGCTGAATGTGAAGGTAAATATATCAAACAATCAGGTGGACGTGGACAATATGGACATGTTTGGGTTAGATTTGAACCTAATAAAGATAAAGGTTATGAATTTGTTGATGCTGTAGTTGGTGGAGTTGTTCCTCGTGAATATATTCCAGTAACTGATAAAGGATTACAAGAAGCAATGGCTGGTGGAGTTTTAGCTGGATACCCAATGGTAGATGTTAAAGCTACATTATTTGATGGTTCATACCATGATGTCGATTCATCAGAAATGGCATTCAAAATTGCTGCTAGTATGGCTTTAAAAGAAGCTAAAAATAAATGTAAACCAGTTCTTCTTGAACCAGTTATGAAAGTTGACGTAACTATTCCAGAAGAATATATGGGTAACGTTATGGGAGATTTAACAAGCAGAAGAGGACGTCCAATGGGACAAGAATCAAGCTTTAATGCAATTACTATTGACGCAATGGTACCACTTGCAGAAATGTTTGGTTATGCTACTTCACTTCGTTCAAATACTCAAGGACGTGGTAACTTCTCAATGTTCTTAGATCATTATGAAGAAGTACCTAAATCAATCGCTGAAGAAATCATAAAGAAAAACAGCGCTAATTAAAAATAATACTTGAAAAATATTCAAGCATTAGATAAAATATAATAGAAATATGGAAGGAGAAATTATATATGGCAAGAGAAAAATTTGATCGTTCAAAAGAACACGTTAATATTGGTACTATTGGACATGTTGACCATGGTAAAACAACATTAACAGCTGCTATATCAAAATATTTTGGTAAAGAATTTATGGATTACGCTACAATCGATAAGGCACCAGAAGAGAGAGAGCGTGGTATTACAATTAACACATCTCACGTTGAGTATGAAACTGACACTCGTCACTATGCTCACGTTGACTGCCCAGGACATGCTGACTATGTTAAAAACATGATCACTGGTGCTGCACAAATGGATGGTGCAATTTTAGTTGTATCAGCTGCAGATGGTCCTATGCCTCAAACAAGAGAACATATCTTATTATCAAGACAAGTTGGAGTTCCTAAGATCGTTGTTTACATGAATAAATGTGACCAAGTTGATGATCCAGAATTACTTGACTTAGTTGAAATGGAAATCAGAGAATTATTAGGAGAATACAATTATGATGCTGAATGTCCTATCATTCGTGGTAGTGCATTAAAAGCTCTTGAAGGTGACGAAGCTGCTGTTCAATCTATTAAAGATTTAATGGCTGCAGTTGATTCTTATATTGATTCACCAGTAAGAGATACTGACAAACCATTCTTAATGAGTATTGAAGATGTATTCACAATTTCAGGACGTGGAACAGTTGTTACTGGACGTGTTGAAAGAGGAGTATTAAAACTTAATGATGAAGTTGAAATCGTTGGATTAAAAGACACTAAGAAAACTGTTGTTACAGGAATCGAAATGTTCAGAAAATCATTAGATTTCGCTCAATCTGGAGATAACGCTGGTGCATTACTTCGTGGTATCTCTCGCGAAGATGTTGAACGTGGACAAGTTCTAGCTAAACCAGGATCAGTTACACCTCATCATCAATTCAAAGCTTCTGTTTATGTATTAAGCAAAGAAGAAGGCGGACGTCATACTCCATTCTTCTCAAATTATAGACCACAATTCTATTTCCGTACTACAGATGTAACTGGTGTTATCGAGTTACCTGCTGGTGTTGAAATGGTTATGCCTGGTGATAATGTTGATATGACAGTTGAATTAATCGCTCCTGTAGCATTAGAAAAAGGTACTAAATTCTCAATTCGTGAAGGTGGACGTACTGTAGGTGCTGGAGTAGTTGCTGAAATTATTAAATAATTATTGATGTAACAAATTAAAAATCGCTTTATAGCGATTTTTTTATTTAATTAATAAGGTATTTTTGTTATACTATAAGTACATAGTAGATGGTGAATATATGAAGAATAAAAG
>CAZHOG010000015.1:0-20834 GCA_964533935.1 uncultured Muribaculaceae bacterium
ACTAAAAGTATAAAAATTATAATAAGTAAAATTGTGATTAAAAAATCTTTTTTACTCATATAAATCACTCCTTAGAATTAATAATAATCCCCCTGAATAATTCGTCCGATATTTTTAGAGTGATAAACATCTTTTTCTTGCTTCTCGAGAAATGTATTATATAATCATTTTTTATTATTCAATAGATTCAACAAAACAAGACAAAATAAAAAAGTTTACTCATGTAAACCTTTATATTTTTCTTCTTGTTCTTTTATGAAATTTGCATCATCAAAATAATTAATCCCCATTGATTCTTTAACTTCTTTTAATGTATTATTAGCACATTCATTTGCAACCTTAGTACCATCTTCTAACATTTTTAATACTTCAGGTATTCTTTGCTCATAATAATGTCTTTTTTCTCTAATTGGTTCTAATAAATCTTCCATAACATCATTTAAGAATTTCTTTATTTTGCTGTCTCCAAGTCCACCCTTTTGATAATGAGCTTTTAATTCATCTAAATTATTATATTCAGGTAAATACTTTTTAAAATGTTCTTCAGTAGATAATGCATCTAAATAAGTAAATACAACATTTCCTTCAATATGTCCTGGATCTTCTAATTTAATATGAGTTGGATCAGTATACATTTGCTTAATTTTTTTTGCAATAGTATCTTTATCATCCGATAAATAAATGCAATTTCCTAAAGACTTACTCATTTTAGCTTTTCCATCTATTCCAGGAAGTCTTAAACAAGTTTCATTATCTGGTAATTTAGGATTCGGTTCAATCAATACTTCACCATATGTAGAATTGAATGATCTTACTATTTCACGTGCTTGCTCAATCATTGGTAATTGATCATCCCCAACTGGAATTATATTAGCTTTAAAAGCAGTTATATCTGCAGCCTGACTAATTGGATAATTAGCAAATCCAACAGGTATTCCACGATCATTATCATCATATCCTCGCATTTTTACTTCTGATTTAACAGTAGGATTTCTAAGTAATCTTGGTAATGTAACTAAATTCATATAATACGCTGTTAATTCAGTTAATGCTGGAATTTGAGATTGAATAAAAAATGTTGTTTTATCTGGTGTCAATCCAACAGATAAATAATCAAGCATTACTTCCAAAACATTATCACGTACTTTTGTTGGATTTCCCGCATTATCAGTTAATGCCTGAGCATCTGCTATAAAAACAAATAATTTATCATAATCAGATTCATTTTGTAGTCTAACTCTTTCTTTTAATGAACCAACATAATGTCCGATATGCAATCTGCCTGTTGGTCTATCACCTGTTAATATTATATTTTTCATATGTAAAACTCCTATTCTTTAAAAGTGAATATGAAATCATTGATTTGAACATCATCACCACGTTTAGCACCAAGTGATTCTAATTCTTCTTCAACGCCCATTCCTCTTAATTTTCTTGCAAATCTTAATGTAGATTCATCTTCATTAAATTTTGTCATTTTAAATAATTTATCTATTTCAGCACCCTCAACTATCCATACATCTTCTTCTTTTCTAATAGTATAAGGTTTTTCATTTTGAAATTTATACATAATAAATGATTCAAATTCTGTTTCATCATAAACTTTAGTTTCTGATATTTTATCTAATTCATCAGCTAAGAAAACCATTAATTCATCTAAGCCATCATTATTTTTAGCTGATATAGAAAATACTTTTAAATCAGGAAATTCTTTTTTAAATGCTTTTAAATTATCTTCAAAATCAGGAAGATCTGATTTATTAGCTATTACTACTTCTAATTTATTTTTTAATTTATCACTAAATTTTTCATATTCTGCTTTTATTGTTTTATAATCATCAATCGGATTTCTTCCTTCATAGCTTCCCATATCAACAACATGAGCAAGAATTCTTGTACGCATTGCATGTTTTAAAAATTTATGGCCAAGTCCTAAACCATCAGCCGCTCCTTCAATAAGACCAGGAAGATCAGCTAAAACAAAATTTCTGCCATCCTTTACTTTTACTACGCCTAAATTAGGGCTTAATGTTGTAAAGTGATATTCGGCAATTTTTGGATGTGCACCACTAATATTTGATAATAAAGTACTTTTTCCAACACTTGGCATTCCAATTAATCCAACATCAGCCATTACTTTTAATTCACATTTTATTTTTCTTTCTTCTCCAGGTTCACCATATTCACTCATTTTTGGAGCTGGTTCATTTTGAGTAGCAAATGATCTATTTCCACGTCCACCACGGCCTCCATGAGCAACAATAAATTCTTCACCATCTTTAGTTAAATCAACAATAACTAAATTAGTATCCATATCGTATATAGTAGTACCCTCGGGAACTTTTATTATAACATCTTTGGCATTAGCTCCATTACGGTTACTTCCTTTACCATTGGTACCTTTATCAGCTTTAATTATTTTATTATAACGCAAATCAATTAACGTTCTTAAACTCTTATCAACCTTAAAAATGATATCGGCACCTTTACCACCATTACCACCATCAGGTCCACCCATTTCTATATATTTTTCACGGCGAAAAGAGGTACATCCATCTCCACCTTTTCCTGCTACTAATTTAATAATTGTTTCATCTACGAACATAACGATCACCTACTAGGTATTATACCATAATTTTCTAATATTTAAAAAACAAAGTATTCACTTTGTTCATTGTTTGTCTTTTGCAAATAAGCAACCACAATAATCTTGACGATATAAATTGTATTCTTTCGCAAGTTCTGTACTTCTTTTATATCCTTCTTCTTTTTTAAAATCAGAATAAAGATATTTAACATTGTATTTATTTTCTAGAGTTCTCCCAATCTCATTAATAGTTTTACTATGCTTATACGGACTTACTGTTAAAGTAGTGCAAAAATAATCGTAACCCTTTTCTTTAGCAAGTTTTGCAGTATATTCTAACCTTAAAAAATAACATTTATTGCATCTTGCTCCACCTTCAGGTTCATTTTCTAAACCTTTAACATATTCACGATAAATATTATTATCGTAATCACAATCGATATAATCTAAAATGCCATCTGTTTTATACTCTTCAATTAACTTAATTTGATTAAATTTTCTTTTTTCATATTCTTTTTGTGGTTCTATATTAGGATTATAATAAATAATTGTTATATCAAAATATTTAGTTAATCTTTCGATACAACTGGTAGAGCAAGGTCCACAGCAACTATGTAGCAATAATTTTTTTCTACCAGTTAAATTACTTATAATCTCTTTCATCTTTGAATTATAATTCTCATTCATTTTGATTTTCCCCTGTATTTTCTAAAGCCTTTTTTTCTTCTTCAATAGATTGATATGATTTAAAGTATATATTTTCATTACTTGAAGAATCTAAATAAACTACTCCTAAAACATCATTTAATGTTGCATAAATAGATTGATATTTATTTAAATTCTTTATATTAATTAAATTTATATAAACAGTATTACCATCATTCATTCTAAGAATAAATCTTGTATCATCAATTACTTTATCTCCACTTTTGCTTACAGAATATTCTATTTCACTAATACTATTTAAAATATTTATATCTATTTTATTAAATGATTCAATTAATTTATTATATATCTTATCTGGAACATAATTTATTAATGTTGCATAGCCATAAACATCATCAGTTTCTTTAACTTCTTTTTTATTTGATAAAACTATTTTATTATTATTTCGATTATAAAATAACACTTTGGCTTCTTTGACAATAATAGTTATCTTACCAAATAAGTTTCTTTTTATTTTAACATCTTCAACTAAATCAATATTCTTTAAACGTTTTTTTATTTTTATTGAATTAACTTTTAATATAGCAGGATAATCTTTAATACCTGCTTCTGTAATAATTTCATTATCACTTATTAATTTATTTCCAGTTATATAAATATTTTTTATTGGCATAGATAAAAAGTAATATATTCCCATAACCACTAAATATATTACTAATAATAAGACTATAAATGCTTTAATATTAAGTTTTTTCTTAACTTTTTTCTTTGCCATTATTATTTACTCCCAATTTATTTCTTCTTGTTCATTAATTAAATCTATTTGATAATTATCTTTTACTTTTTCTTTTATATATTTTATCAAATCTTTTATATCTTTACTAGTAGCATTACCAGTATTAATAATAAAATTTGCATGCTTTTCACTAACTTTAGCTCCACCAATATTAAATCCTTTTAATTCAAGTTCTTCGATAAGTTTACCAGCAAAATTATTTATAGGATTTCTAAACACACTACCAGCAGAAGGATATTCTAAAGGTTGAGAAGCTATTCTTCTTTGCAAACGGTCATTAACAATATCTTTCATACTTTGTTTATCACTATAATTAAGCTTTATTTTGCAAGAAATAATTATTAGATCTTTATTATTTTTAAAGATACTGTTTCTATATGAAAAGTCACATTCTTTATTGCTTAATTTTATTTCATTCAAATCTTTATCTAGAACTGTTACTTCTTCTATAACATCTTTCATTTCACTATTATAAGCACCAGCATTATTATAAATACAACCACCAACAGTTCCAGGAATACTTATTGCCCATTCTAATCCTTTCAAAGAATTATCAATTGCTTTTTTAGAAATTAATGGTATCATGCATCCAGCTTCACAATTTAAGTAATTATTCTCAAAACAAATATTTTTCATTTCTTTTAAATTAATAATAACTCCATCAAAATAGTCATCATCAACAATAACATTTGAGCAATTGCCTAAAATAAAATATTTCTTTGATTCTTTTCTTAGTTTTAATATTAATTGTTTTAATTCATCTTTATTTTCTACTATTATAAGTTCTTTTACAATACCACCAGTTTTATAGGTAGTATATTCTTTCATATTAGCATTATTTATTATTTTCATTAATCATATCTTTAATAGTATTATAAATTAATGTAGTACTATTTTGAACCTCACATTTTTTTAAATTATTTACTATTTCTTTTGTTTTATCATTATTATATATAAGTGTATTAATACTTTCTTTTAAATCTTTTGCTGTTAATTTATCTTCTTCTAGCATTAAACATGCATTCTTTTTATATAAATCATAGGCATTATAATATTGATGATTATTTGCAACATTTGGTGATGGAATAATAATTGAAGGCAAATTCAATGCTATTATTTCATTTAATACTCCACTACCTGCTCTTGATATGACAACATCTGTATCTTTAAATAATCCAATTAAGTTATCATAAAACGGCAAAACTTTAACATTATTAGGTAAATCCTTTTGATTCACACTGGTAAAATGATATTTACCAGTTATATAAAGCATTTCGTAATCTTCATCTTTTATCATATGAGCTAATTCTATAATTTTATTATTCATAGAGCCACTACCTAAACTACCAAATACAACTACTACTAATTTTTCACTTGGATTAAATCCTAAGGTTTGCTTAGAAACTTTTGAAACTTTTATTGCTTCATCACTTCTTGGATGTCCAGTGAAAACAACATTATTTGTTTTAAAATATTTTTCACTAGTATCAAATGTAACTCCAATTTTTGTAGCATACTTAGCCAATGCTTTATTTGATTTACCAGGAATAGAATTTTGTTCATGAATAAATGTTGGAACATTTAATTTATGTGCAGCTTTAATAACTGGAAATGTTACATAACCGCCAAAACC
Source organism: uncultured Muribaculaceae bacterium (assembly GCA_964533935.1). Classification (GTDB taxonomy): domain Bacteria; phylum Bacillota_I; class Bacilli_A; order RF39; family UBA660; genus RUG14121. The sequence goes on from CAZHOG010000015.1 coordinate 5,683, forward strand.
AATTACTACATCTGGTCTAAAATCTTGAATTATTTTCAAACATTTTTTATATGCTTTTTCAATTAACCAAACATTTTTTATATCTTGTCTAATATTTTTACTAAAACCATATATTTCGATTGATTCATATTTTATATTATATTTAGGTATAATATCTTTTTCCATTCTATTATGAGTACCTATATATATAATTTCTAAGTCTTTTTCTGTTTCTTTAAACTTATTAATCACACTTAAAGCGGGATATATATGTCCCCCAGTTCCACCTGCTGTAACAATAATTTTCATAATATCACCTTTCATTAATTATACTATAAATATCAGAAAAATATTTATTTTTTACAAATTCATTGTAAACACTGCCAAATAAAAAAGCCTTAAAGGCTTATAAATTTTTATAATCAATAGTTTTTTGAATTACTGACTTAATATCTCTTTCATTAAATGGTTTTGCAAGAAGATCTACTATATCAAAAGTAAATGCTTTGTCAATTGTTTCTTTTTCTTCTGCTCCACTTATTATTGAAACTGGTACTTTTTTAAATAAATTATGTTCTTTAAAATAATTTAATACATCAAAACCATTTACATTAGGCATATTTAAATCTAATAATACAGCTGCAATATCATCAGAATCTGATTCGATAATATTTAATGCTACTTGTCCATCGGTTGCCATTACAACTTCATAACTATCAGCAAAGATTTTTTCTATAAAATTTCTAATTAAATTAGAATCATCTACTACTAATATTTTTTTATCTTTAATAATTTTAGGACGTTCAGCAACTGCTGCTTGAACATATTCTTTTCCTAAATATTGTTTAACAACATTAATAATTCTTGTTGCTTCTTTAACTAATAAATCATAATTATTTGCAACAAAATACATATTATTTGCTTTGCTTTCCATTTCATGTTGGTAAGCTAAATCTGCAAGTCTTGTAAATCCTAAATATTTAGCATCACTTTTTAATGAGTGAACTAGTATTGCATAATTTGCCATATCTCCAACTTCTTTGTAACTCTTAATATCAGCTAGTTTTCCATAAACTGCTGCTAAAAAATCTTCAAGAGTAGCATCATATGTTTCCATATCTCCTAGAAGTTCTAAACTTTTTTGTACATCTACGCCATTACCGTATAATAAAGAAATATCTTTCATTTCTAACACATCCTATCTTTAATTTAATTTTATCACATGTTTTTATGGTTGTCATTAATTTAGCAAATAAGTGACAACCATTTGTAAACAATATATTATTTTCCTAAAAATATATTTAGTACTCTATTTAAATCCTTTTTATCAATTGGTTTCGATAAATATTCATCAAACCCAAAATTCATATATTCTTCACGCATTCCACTTATAGCATTGGCAGTTAAAACTACTACAGGAGTATCAAAGCCTTCCATTTTTCTTAATTCAAGCAAGGTTTCTTTTCCACTCATTTTTGGCATCATATCATCGGTTAAGATTAAATCATATTTTTTATCTTTAACCATTTTCAAACATTCTTCACCACTCAAACAACTATCTATTTTTAAATTATATTTTTCTAATAATCTTACTGCAACTTTTATATTTAAATTATTATCATCAACTAATAATATTTTTTTATTTGAAAAATCTATTGAATCATTATTACTATTATTTTCTGCAACTTCAGAATTCTTTTTATTAGTTATTTTTTGATCCATAAAAATAATGAATTTACTACCCTTACCATATACACTTTGAACAATAACTTGGCCACCCATTAAATTAACAAGTTTCTTTGTTATTGCAAGGCCAAGTCCAGTTCCTTCAATTGCTGAATTTTCTTCTTCTAATCTATCAAATTTAGAAAACAATCTATCAATATTTTCTTGTTTTATTCCTTTACCACTATCTTCTACAGAAATAATCATTTTACAAACATCATCTCTTATAAAAGATTTTACTTCAAATCTAACAAATCCCTCTGGTGTATATTTTATAGCATTTGTTAATAAATTTAAAATAATTTGTTTTAATCTTACACTATCCCCAAATAAAACTGGTGGTATATCATTATCATAAAAATATGTAAAATCTAATTTCTTATCTCCTAATCTTGCCTTTGTTAGTGATACTAAATCATAAAACATTAGTTTAAAAGAATACTCTTTGTCTATAATTTCTAATTTATCAGCTTCTATTTTAGAAATATCTAATATTCCATTTACTAATTCAATCAATGTTTCAGAAGCAGAAACAATATCTTTAACTTCATCTTTGCATTCATCAGATATTTTTTCTTCTAAAAGTGCTTGTGAAAATCCAACTATAGCATTTAAAGGAGTTCTAATTTCTTGGCTCATACTTGATAAAAAATCTGTTTTTGCACTATTTGCCACTTCTGCTTGTGCCTTTGCCACATTTAATTGTTTAATTATTTCAATATCTGGATTTTCTATTGTGAAATAAAGAACCAATGTAACAAATCCTTGTAGAAAAGATAATACTAGTAATTCAGGATAAAATATTTGAACTATTGTAATTATTGGCCATATTATTAAAAAGATTATAAAAGGAAGCATTTTTTTCCAAGGAATTAAATCAATTTTTCTAAAAAAATAATATATCCATAATAAACAACTAATTCCAATAGCACCGTTTGTAACTTTTTGAGCTATACCAAATGTATATATAACTTTACTTTTATTATATATATTTAACGGACTAATTAAAATTATTAGCATTACAACAAGGCAAATAATTGAAACAATATTTCTCCTTTTTTTATAAGCTACTTCATAATCATCCATATCTTTAATTGGATGAGTAAGAACATAAATATATCTTGTTAATAAAAATACCCATAAAAAATTTAATATTAAAAATCCTTTAGAAAGAAATAATCCAAGTATATTGCTTTCTCCAAAATAATCTATAGAATAATAACTAATAACTGCAAATAATGAACTAAAAATGTTTGCGTAAATTATTCTTTTATATATTCTATTTTCATAGCCATTCATTCTTGGTTTTGAAAAATATAAAATAGTCATTAATAAGCTATAACAAAAACTACCAATTAAAAAAGTATTATTTCCTACCACATGACATCTTCCTATTCTTTATATAATTTTATCATTTGAAGATGAATTTTACAATCATATTTGCACTATGAAAATCATTTATTAATTATAAAAAAATATCTCTTACGATATTATTTTTTTAACTTTAATTCATATTCACTTACTTCATTAAATATATTATCCAAATTCATCTCTTGTTTAATGTGAAAATCTATATTTAAAAATGAATTTAATCTATTTATCATATTTTTTAACGTCATTAATGCTAGATTATTATAGTATCCCGAATTATCATCTATTCCAATTTGACTATATTCAAAATCAATTAACTTAACATCCAGATTATTATTAATCATATAGTTTTTTGCGTGATTATCAGTATATATAATGTTGTTTTTTTCAAGTTCTTTTAATATTTCTATAATCTTTTTATAAATAGTTAATATATTTTTTTCATTAACCATATGTTTATAAATACTATCGTTTAATGTTAAATAATCATTATAATATGGGATAATTTGCCCAATTATTCTATGATCTACTGTAACAACTCCAGTTGGAAAATCAGTTAATTTAACATTTGATTGTTTTTGTTGTAATTTTGATATTAATCGATCATCAAGATTCCCATTAAATTTATATTCAGCAAAAGCTTTATATACCCTTAGAGCTAATTGTGCATTTCTTTTATAAATATAAACCCCTTCTGTATCAAAATCATCAGGTGAAAAGAAACAATCATTATCTCGATTAGTTTGACAAACAAATTCTCCTAAATTTCCATATAGGTCATTTTTAGCAAAAGCCATTTCTTTTATATTATATTTTTCATTTTTTATATTAGTAAATGTATCATTAAATTTCATAAAAAAACCCCTTTTGAGGGATATAATAGCAAATTTCTTAATTTTTGTCAAATTCACTTAATTTTTCTTTTAATTCTTCAATATAAAATTTTCTTAAACTATCTAATAATAAATCTGCAGTTTTAATCGCTAAATTTCTTTTGGATATTTCAGTAGCATCTATATAGTAATAATTAAAATTGTTTTGTTTTGCAATTTTTATAACATTATTTAAAGATTCATTATATTCATCTAAATTTTTACAATTTAAAAAATTTCTATCTTCAAGTGCAATACTTGTATGATAATCTCTTTTTAAAGCAACCAAAGAATCAGTGTGAAAAGCAATAATAAGATTTATTTTATCTTTAATCTTTCTAATATAATTATTTATATATTCTTCATATTCATATTCTGATAATCCATTTTTCAAATAATATCTATTTATCCAAACAATTCTATCTAATAAACATCTATCTGCTATAATTATATCTGGATTTGTTTGTAATTCATTATCTAAAATATTATTTATTTCTTCAGGAATGATATCATATATTAATTTTTTATAATCGCTTTTATAATTATTTTTAATCGTTTGCTTATAATATTTAGATGAAGTAAATTCTTCAATCAACGAAACTTTAAATTTCCCTTTTTCTAAAAAATCACAAATATCATTGATAACTGAAGTTTTACCAGTTCTTGGTGTACCAGTTATTTCTATTACATACGGTTTCATACCAGGTAATAAATGAGATAATTTATATATTTCTTGCTTTTTATAATGTAATCTTACTAAAGAATCGTATTCTAGGATATTATCATTAAATATTACTTCCTTAAAATATTCATCATTTTTCTTATCATAAAAAACATAATCAATTATTTCTTTTAATTTTTTAAATATTTCTTGTCCTTCATCTTCATTATAAATTAAACTTTCATAAATATTTGTGTAATACCATTTTTGCTTGTCATAACCTCTTTTAAAATATTTGAAATCAAAGTCTTTATCTTTAGCCATTAAAATTCTTATATCTTCTAAATTACTTATTTTATCTGCACATACTACTGCTTTGTGTCTCAAATCTAATAGTTTTACAGTATCAATAGTATGTTGTTTTCTTTCTTCCCAAGATAGGCTTTTATCTGGTTCACTAGCTCCATAAACTAAAGACGCTATGTCTTTTCCAAAATACTCTTCAATATCTTCTATTGTATATTTAGTATCTTCTACAACATCATGTAAATATCCAGCAGCTATAACATTTTCATCAAAATCATAATCTTTCAAAATATTTGCAACATTTATCGGATGAAAAATCATTAACTTATCAGTATCTGATTTTCTCACTTGGCCTTTGTGAGCCTTCACTGCAAATTCAAATGCATCTTTTTTTATATCCATATTATCTCATTCCTATCTAAACTTAAAAAAATTAAAGAATAAATCTTTAATTATATTTTCATTAATTCATCTTCTTTAATTTTTAATTTTTCTTCAATTATTTTATTGTATTTATTAATAGCTTCTTGTACATCTTCAAGCATTCTTTTTTCTTCGTCTTCATTATATTCTTCTCTTTTAATTGCATTATTTTCATCTTGGCGAATGTTTCTAAGAGCAACTTTTGTTTCTTCAGCAATGGCTTTTGCTTGTTTAACGTAATCTTTTCTTCTTTCTTCAGTTAATTCAGGAACAGTTAAAATAATAACCTCTCCATTATTAATTGGAGTAATTCCTAAATTAGCTTCATTAATAGCTCTTTCAAGTTCTTTTAATGTACTTCTATCAAAAGGTTTAATTAATAATTGACGTGCTTCAGGAACAGTAACATTTGCTAAACTTTGAATAGGAGTATCAGTACCATAATATGATACCATTATTCCATTTAACATTGCTGGGTTTGCTCTTCCAGCTCTAATATTTATAAATTTATTTTCCATAGCTAATATAGCTTTATTCATTTTTTCTTCAGTATTCATAACATTCTCTCTTTCATTAATCAATTTCTATAATATCATTATAATTTATAACATTGGTTTTAACAATATATTTTATAACTAACTTACCATTATTATTAATATATATGCCATAAGTGTTATCATTTTCAAAATTATTTATTGTTTCATCTATTTTTATAGTTTCAACATCATTTTCAATTGTTTGTTCACTCTCTAATTTTTCTTTTATTTTTGTTTTAACTTCTGCTAAAGATATATTATATATATCTAAAACATCTATATTGGATATTTTTTTATTATTTACTACATCAAAAACATAAGATTCTATTAAATTATGTTCCTTAACACCATCAAAGCAATCATATTCATAGTTAGATACAACCAATGATATGTATTGTAAATATTCATAATTTTCATAATCTCTAACTGTAGCACTATAAATATCATCCGTATCAAAAGCAATTTCTTTTCCAGTGTCATTAGTAGTAGATGATATTTTTTTTACATTATTTATATACTCGTCATTTTTATTTGATAATTCTTGAGTTAATTCTTCAGCTTGATTATTTGATAAATTTATTATCGGATTTTTATAAGCAATATTTAAATCATTTGATACAACAAAATCGTTTGAATAATAAATAAAATCTTTACTTTTATCTATTTTATTATCATCAGTTATTGATATTTCCTCTTTATTATTTTTCAAACTAAGATGTTTATCATTTTTAAAAGTATAAAAATAACCACCAATGCCAATTACTAAAACAATAATTAGAAAAGAAATACAACCAACTAAAGCTCTAGTTTTCTCCTCCATCATTTCCTCCTAAATATGATTTAAATATTATATTAAATTGTTCATGTTTATTATTTATTGTTTCTTCATTCCAATAATCTTTTGGTTTTGTATTTCCATAAACAATTGATGTTTCATCATCATAAGCTAAAATACTACCATTTTTAACAACAAGTAAACTTGGAGCTGATATATTTATTTCACCTAGGTCATTTCTTTTTAAAAAGCCTTGGATTTTATCAATAATTTTTTCATAAGTAACTGAATCTTTTTCACGATCTGTTAAAAAATCATAATAGTATATTTCTTTGATATTGTTTTCTTTAGCAACATCATTTAAATATTTAGCATAATAATTTGACCATTCATTATCTTTAAATCCCATAAATATGATTGCATTTTTACTTAAAGCATCATATATTTCTTCTTCATCTTTATATACAAAAACATTATCTTCTTTAACTAAAGAATATTCTTTAGAGAATTTAATTGAATCTTTCACTTCTTTTTTGGTAAAATCTCTTGTTCCTAAAAATATTAATAATACTAATAATAAAAACATTAAAAATAAATCAATTATTGTCCTCTTTTTCATAAAAACACTTCCTTATTTATTATTATATCATATATAATTTTAAATCTTATGCATAAAAAAAGACACTTGTAAAATTGTGTCTAATTTATTATTCACCTTTAACTTGGTTCATTACTTCTTCGGCAAAGTTTTCAGTTCTTTTTTCCATTCCTTCACCAACTTCATAACGAATGCAATCAACGATTTCTCCACCATTGTTTGCAACGAAAGTTCTAACGTTAATATCGCCATCTTTAATGAATGCTTGTTCTGATAAACAAATTTCTTTAAAGAATTTATTTATTCTTCCAATAACCATTTTTTCAGCAATATCAGCGGGTTTTCCTTCTTCCATAGCTTGTTCTTTTAAAACATTTTTTTCTTTTTCTACTACATCAACAGGAACATTATCAATATTTAAATATTGAGCTTTCATAGCAGCAGATTGCATTGCTACATCTTTAGCAACTTCTTCACTAGCATTTTTAACAAGTGCTAAAGAAGCAATCTTACCACCCATATGTAAATAAGCACCGAAAGATTCACTATCATCTTTTTCAATTACTTCAAATCTTCTAAGAGATAATTTTTCTCCAATTTTAGCAGTTTTAGCAACTATTAAATCATTAATAGTACCATCTTCAAAAGAAACATTTAATGCACTTTCTAAATCTTTAGCATCACTAGCTAAAATAGTTTTTCCGATGTTTTCAATCATTTCTTTGAATTCATCATTTTTACTAACAAAATCAGTTTCTGAATTTACTTCTAAAATAATAGCTTTGTTTCCATCAACGAAAATATTAGCTAATCCTTCAGCAGCAATTCTTGATTCTTTTTTTGTTGCTTTTGCAAATCCTTTTTCACGTAACCAATCGATAGCAGCATCAATAGATCCATCACAAGCACTTAATGCTTTTTTACAATCCATCATTCCTGCACCAGTTGTTTCACGTAATTCTTTAACCATACTTGCAGTTACTTCCATTAATATCCCTCTTTCTTATTTACTTAAAATTTCAATTAATTCTTCTTTTTTCATTGAAGAATATCCTTTAACACCAGCTTCTTTAGCCATTGCTTTTAATTCAGCTAATGTTTTAGTTGTTAAATCAGTAGTTTCTTCTTTAACTTCTTCAACTTTTTCTTCTTTTTTTACTTCTACTACTTTTTCTTCTTTAGTTTCTTTTTTAGCTTTTTTGTCTTCTTCAGTTACATAGTCAACTAATTCTAAACCTCTAGATTCACAAATAGCATTATTTAAAACTCCTAAAACAACTTTTACAGATCTAACTGCATCGTCATTTCCTGGAATAACAAAATCTACGTCATCTGGATCACAGTTTGTATCAACAATTCCAAATACTGGAATTCTTAATTTACGAGCTTCTCTAATTGCATTAATTTCCTTTTTAGGATCAACAATAATTAAAGCTTGAGGTAATTTATACATTTCTCTAATACCACATAAAACTTTGTTTAACTTTTCATATTCTTTTTTAAGTCCAACAACTTCTTTTTTAGGTAATACATCAAATGTACCATCTGCTTCCATTTTTTCAATTTCTTCTAATCTTTTAACTCTTCTTCTGATTGTTCTGAAGTTAGTTAAAGTTCCACCTAACCATCTTTCAGTTACATAATAAGAATTACTTCTAGTTGCTTCTTCTAAAGCAGCTTCACTAGCTTGTTTTTTAGTACCAACAAATAAGAAAGTACCTCCATTATCAGCAATGTTTTTAATTTCAACATATGCTTCTTCAATTTTTGCTACAGTTTTGTCTAAGTCGATAATATAAATATCGTCTCTTGCTGTAAAAATGTATGGTTTCATTTTTGGATTCCATCTTTTTGTTTGATGTCCAAAATGAACTCCAGCTTCTAATAAATAACTCATAGAAACTACGGCCATAAAAAATCCCTCCTTCGTTAAAACTTCTGCCTACTTCATAGAATACTCATCACCTCTTCGGCACTCGATAAATATCCTCCATAAACATGTTTATTTGCTTTTCATAAGCCACTTCATATTTTAGCAAATTATATGCTAAATAACAAGTATTTTTACTAATTAATGATTACGTTTATTAAAATTATCCGTATTATTTTTAAAGTGTTTTTCTAAAAGATAAGGTTTTGCAATTTCATCACTTTTTAATCCATAACTATTTAATAAATAATCTATATCATATAAGCCGTCATTAAAAATAAATTTCATAATATTATCTTTTGTTTTTTCAGGATCAAATAAATAATTGTCATAAAAATAATAAGCAATCGTCATTCCAAGTGCATATGTCTCAATAAAAGAATATTCGTTATAATCTTTTCTCAAGTCTATTTCTTTATTTAATATATGATTAAAATTTTCTAAATTAACTGCAGTAGTCGCATCATAACTTCTTTTTAATATATTGACATCATCAGCATATATTTTCATTTCTTTCAAATAATCATAATATACTAATTCTAAAAAATGGGGTAAAACTTCAGGGAAATTATTTACTTCCCTTTTAATTTTAATTTTATTGGATAAAGAAGAAGAATTTTGGAACAAAAAATTATGTCCATTTTCATGGATCAGCGTTGCACTATCACACAATGTTTCTTCGTAATTAATATATATAATTGGCTCAAAAATTCCACTACTATAATAAGTAGCCCCATAGTCGGTAATTTTGTTTCCAGTTTGTTTTACAGCAATTATTCTTCCTAAATTCATAGTGTTTTCTAAAGACTTAAGTATTTTTTTATCAAATTGTTTCAAAAAATCATATGTTAAATCAATAGTATCATTAATAGAAATTTTGCTTTTCAAAAAATTTTCATATCTTAAATTTCTATCAATATCATATTTATTAATAAATCTAGTTCCTAATTTTGAAATTTCTTTATAATATAAACCATTCTTTTCTAAAATTTCTTTTTTAGCATTTAATATATTAATATCACTTACATCAAGTGTTTTTACACTATAATCATCTAAATCAGGATAATCTGTTATACCAATTTCTTCACATAGTTCTACTAATGATACATAATCTATAAGTAAAACATTATACATAGATTTTGATTTACATCTTTTAATCTCATATATCAATTTATTAATATCGTTAAATATTTGTTTAGCTAATTCATTTTTTTCCATATACTACCTCTTTAATTTAATATCTAATATATAATAATTATTAAAGATAAGCAATCAAAATATTTAGGAATATAGTTATTACCACTGATAAGAATTATCAATGCATAATCTTCTATATTTCTAAATACTATTTATTTACAGCAATAATACCTTGATTTGAATTTAAAGCATTACTATTATTTAAAGTTTTTAATCTTGTACTCAACATAAATACTCCACAAATAATTGTTATATAAAACAAAATAATAACTCCATACTTTCTAATAATTTTTTCCATATATTATCACCACTTTCTAAAACTATCTTAGCAAATACATTTGTTCGTGTCAATCGTAATTTGAACAAATGTTTGACATTTTACATTTCAAATGTTAATATTAATTTGGAGATGATTAATGTGAATGAAATAACAAAAAGACAAGAAGAAGTCTTAATCTTTATTAAAAAATATACAGCAACTCATGGATATCCACCTGCTATTAGGGAAATATGTAAAGGCGTTGGATTATCTAGTCCTGCTACTGTTCATGCACACATCAAAAATCTTGAAAAAGCAGGATACATAAAAAATGAAAGTAATAAATTTAGAACTATTGAATTATTAGTAGATAACGAATATTTAGAAAAAAATGACGATGTTATCAAAGTACCTATGCTTGGTAAAATAACTGCTGGTAATCCAATTGAAGCAATTGAGCAACCAAATGATTTTTTTGATTTACCAGCTAATTTAATTCCTGCAAGAGAAACTATATTTACCCTTAAAGTTAGTGGTGAAAGTATGATAAATGCTGGTATATTTGATGGTGATGTTGTAATTATCCAAAAACAAAGTACTGCACGTAACGGAGATATCGTTGCTGCTATGACTGAAGAAAATGAAGTTACTTTAAAAATATTTTATAAAGAAAAAGATCATATTAGATTACAACCTGAAAATGATACTATGGCTCCTTTTATTTTTAATAATGTTACTATTTTAGGAAAAGCCATTGGTTTATATAGAAAATTTTAATAAATTAAAAACATCTTTTATAAAAAGATGTTTTTTTATGCAGTTCTTTTATACATATATACTGATGTGTATGGATTTTGGATATTTACTGCTGTTCCACTGCAACTATTACATGATGAAGTTGTGGTACTAGAACCAGTAAATTTTGAAGAAACTGTTCCTGCTGCAGTTACAGTATGATAATGATTTCCATCTGCTGTAGTAACCATTTGGCCATAATAACTTGTATTATTTATTCTATCCGCTGCAATTACAAAATTTACACCAGTTGATTGAACTGTTCCTTCATTCATTGTAATTCCATAACGATGGCCAGCAGGTCCAGTAAGAACATGAGAATGATTTCCATTAGTTGTAGTTGGTGTACTAGTTCCTGAAAAGCTACTTGAAACAGATCCATTAGGAGTTAAATTATGTGTATGATTAGGTAAATTAGCTGTACTTAAACTAACAGAGCTATTACCTCCAGTTGAATTTACTGGATAAGTACTATTTGCACTTAATAGCATTGTACCCTCTGCATATCTTACCCAAGTTCCACCAAAACGTTCTTTTACTTTATCAACTGTATCATCTGTTGTTGATGTATAAATACTTCCAACAGGATATAAATAATCTGCTAATGCTTTTGCTGAAGTATTAGTTATTTCTTCATTTAATGCAATTAAATCACTTTTAGAATATGCAACTGGCGTTTCTTCATTTGTTTTGGTACTATCAAAATTTACTGTACATTTTGTACTTGTTGATGACATATCATCTATTATTAATCGCCAGTTTGTTGTATCCCATTCACCTACTACGCCATTACTACATTCTATACTTGAAACTTTATAATTTGTTTCATAAGTTGGAAATGTGTCTGTTTCTTTTCCATCAACAAGTGCTGATATTACTACATCACTATTTTTATATATTCCAATTTTAGATTCCAATATATCATATTTCTTTTCTAATTTGTATATTGCATATGATTTATATACACCAATTATAGATACTAAAGCAATAATTGCTATTAAATAGTATATTACTTTATTATTATGATTCTTCTTTTTTAATCTATTCATTCGCACATTATCACCTATTTTCACTATTTAAAGTATACAATTTATGGATATTTTAGTCAATTAAATAAAACAAGATTTAAAAATCTTGTTTTTATGCAGTTCTTTTATACATATATACTGATGTATATGGATTTTGAACACTAAATGCTGTACTACTACAATTTGAACATGATTCAGTTGATAATGAGGGAATTGTTCCCGTTACTGAATGAGTATGTTCGCCACTAGCTCCCATTGTTAAAATACTATGATATTTCGTTAAATAAACTTTTGACATATCTATAAATCCCCAAACGTCATTTGTCGAAACATTATTATTATCAGCATATATTATTTTAATATTAGTACCAGCAAAAGTTCCATTATGAGAGTGACTACCATTTGATGAAGTTACGCCATTTTGTAATGAAGCACTTTTTGTTGTATGTGTGTGATTTGGAAGATTAGCAGCATTTAAGCTAACTGTACTACTACCTCCTGTAGAATTTACTGCATATGATGCATTAGCACCAACTAAAGTTGTTCCTTCACTATATTTAACCCAAGTTCCACCAAAACGTTCTTTTACTTTATCTATTGTATCATCTGTTGTACTTATATATATACTTCCAACAGGATATGTATCATCTAATAATTTTGTTTTTAATTTTTCATAAGTAGTATTAGTTATTTCTTCATTTAATGCAATTAAATCACTTTTAGAATATGCAACTGGCGTTTCTTCATTTGTTTTGGTACTATCAAAATTTACTGTACATTTTGTACTTGTTGATGACATATCATCTATTATTAATCGCCAGTTTGTTGTATCCCATTCACCTACTACGCCATTACTACATTCTATACTTGATACTTTATAATTTGTTTCATAAGTTGGAAATGTATTAGTTTCTTCCCCATCAACAAGTGCTGATATTACTACATCACTATTTTTATATGTTCCAATTTTAGATTCCAATATATCATATTTCTTTTCTAATTTATAAATAGCGTAAGGTTTATAAGATACTATTATTATTAATCCTAAAACAATAATACATAAACTAAAAAGAATTGTCTTAACATTAATTTTAGTATTTAATTCTAATCTATTCATGTATTTTCACCTTATTTCTATATTTAAGTATAACTTCAAATTATTGATAAATCAATTTATCAAAAACAAAAAAGAGTATAAATACTCTTTTTATTAAGCTTCAATGATTTCAATTGCTTTACGCATTTTCATATCATATTTAATATATTCTATATCTCCGTATGCTTCAATTAATTCTAATTTAGTCATACCATAATTTTTAGCTAACTCTTCAGCTTTTTCGTCTGCTTCTTTTTCAGAAACTTCAATTTTTTCAGCTTCTACAACTTCTTCTAAAAGATATCTATATTTAACTCTCTTAGTAGCTTCAGCTTTCATTTGTTTATGTAAATCTTCATGTGTAGTACCAGTAAATTGATAGTATTGTTCAAGATTTAAACCTTGAGATTTTAATTGTTCTTCAAATTGATGGATCATTCTATGAATTTCATCATCAATAATTTCTTCATTTAATTCAACTGTCATATTTTCAGCAGCTTTGTCTAAACATTTTTCAGAATAAGCTTCTTTAGCTTGTGCTTCTTTGCTTTCTTTTAATTGTTCTTCAATTTTTTTATTAAATTCTTCAACTGTTTTAACATCGTCAAAACCTAAATCAGCAAATAAGTCTTCATTTATTTCAGGTAAAATTCTTTCTTTGATTTCAACAACTTTAACGGTAAAATCAACTTCTTTACCTGCTAATTCTGCAACATAATCTTCTGGGAATTTTAAGTTAATTGTTTTTTCTTCATCAACTTTCATTCCTTTTACATTTTCTTCAAATCCAGGAATAAATGTATGAGAACCAATTTCAAGAGGATAGTTTTCTCCAGATCCACCTTCTAATTCTTTTCCATCTACAATTCCTTTAAAGTTAATTACAGCAGTATCGCCTTCATTAACTGTTCCTTCTTTTTTAACAACAATTTCTGCAAATTGAGTTCTTAATTTATCAATTTCTGCAGTTATTTCTTCTTTAGAAACTTTAACAGCATCTTTTTTAACTTTTAAATTAGTATATTCTCCTAATTTAATTTCTGGTTTAGATACAATAGTAAATTTAAATACTACTTTGTCTTTATCAATAGTTTTAACATCTAAACTTGGTTCAATAACTGGAATTAATTTAGAATCTTCCATAGCTTTTTTATAAGCACTTTCTACAGCCATATCAACAGCATCCATAAATAATGATTCTAATCCAAATTTTTTAATATAAACATCTTTTGGAGCAGTACCTTTTCTAAATCCATCAATTTTAACATCTTTATTTTTCTTTTTAAAAGATTTATCTAGAATTTCTTCCCATTCTTTACCTTCAATAGTAATTTCAATTTCATGAACATTTTTTTTCATATATATAATTCTTTCCTTTCAAAATATCCCTTGTATTATATAATAAACTTCGCTTTATTACAAGTTTTATTCAAAAAAAAGCCATGCTTTACATTGCTTTCTATATTTATAATTACTTTTTCTGTTGTAACTATATATTTCTTTTGTTATAATTAAATTGTGAGAAGCAAAGAGTCTTCGGACTAGATGCTTACCACTTTGTGTTGGCATCTTTATTCATAAGAATAAAGATGTTTTTTTAT
>CAZHOG010000016.1:0-18338 GCA_964533935.1 uncultured Muribaculaceae bacterium
GCTCGCCACCTACGTATTACCGCGGCTGCTGGCACGTAGTTAGCCGTGGCTTTCTTGAATGGTACCGTCAGGCAAGAATCATTTCCTATTCTTACTATTCTTTCCAAACAACAGAATTTTACAACCCAAAGGGCCTTCATCATTCACGCGGCATTGCTCGTTCAGGGTTTCCCCCATTGACGAATATTCCTAACTGCTGTCTCCCGTAGGAGTCTGGGCCGTGTCTCAGTCCCAGTGTGTCCGATCAGCCTCTCAGCTCGGATATGCATCGTTGCCTTGGTGAGCCATTACCCCACCAACAAACTAATACAGCATAAGCCCGTCTTAAAGTGAAGCCGAAGCTCCTTTTAATATAGCTAGTTATCTATCTATATATTATCCGGTATTATCAACCATTTCTAGTTGCTATCCCAGTCTCTAAGGTAGGTTACCTATGTATTACTCACCCATCTGCCACTAAGTGGGAATTCGTTTCAAATTTTATGCAAGCATAAAATTATCGTCGATCCACTTCGTTCGACTTGCATGTCTTAGGCATGCCGCCAGCGTTCATCCTGAGCCAGGATCAAACTCTCAATAAAAAAGATTTATTCAATCTAATAATTTAAGTTTAATCTAAGCTACTCAAAATTGACTTTTTTACTTAGTTTTCAAAGATCATTATCTCACTTCGCTTTTCCGAAGTGCATAACCAATATACCAAATCTGAAATACCTTGTCAACACTTTTTTACAATTTTTTTATTTTTTTGTAAAAGTGTTTTACATTGGCTTTTAAGGCCTTTGTAAGGGCTTTCTTTTTCAAGTACATTTACTATTATACACAATTATTTTTTATTTGCAACATATTTTTTACAAAATTTTAATTTTTTTTAAAATTGTGTATTTTTAATAAAAATATGTGCTTTTTTTCAATTGCGTAGTTAGTATTATACACTATTTAAAACCAAATGCAACATATTTTTAATAATATATGTAAAAAAATTAAAAAGAATTACATTTTCTGTAATTCTTTATACTTTTCATAGTAATTTAATACTGTTTCTTTATTAAAAGGTCCTTCATTTTTTCTTTTCATTTCTATCAATTTTGATAATTCACTTCTTATAACTAAATCTAAATCATCAGAATAGTGCATTATCTTTTTGTGATATTTATATTCATTTCTATCTAATATTCTAAAACCACCATCTGGAAATACTCTTAAATCTAAATCATAATCTATATACTTAATAATATTTTCATCAATTACATATGGTGTAGCAATATTACAATAATAAAATAATCCATGAGTTTTTAATTGTCCTATTATATTAAACCATCTATCTTTATAAAAAAATATAATTGCTGGTTCATTTGTTCTATGACTTCTTCCATCACTTTCTATTAACTTCGCTTTATAATTCGCAACAATTAACATATCATCTGTAACATCTAATACTATTGCTTCATCAGATACTCTATCAATATTACCATTATGTTTATAACAATTAATTGTTAATTTATCTCCTACCTTAATATTATCCATGTAATCACGTCTCTTCTTAAATGATTTTATCATAAAAAAAAGAAAATAACAAAATTTGTTAGTTTCTTAATATTTCAAGAGCTTTATTTAATTGCCCATCTTCATAGCTTGTTCCATCTTCACTTAATATTAAAGATGCTTCATAATCTGGTGTTAAACCTACTTTATCAATACAAGTTCCAGATGGTGTTAGCCACTTAGCTGAAGTATATTTAACCATACTGCCATCTTCAAGTGAATGGGTTTGTTGTACTTTACCTTTACCATAACTCTTAGCACCAACCAAAGATGCACCATAACTATCTTTTAAAGCTGCAGCTAATATTTCTGACGCTGATGCAGTATTGCCATTAATTAAGATAGAAATTTTATAGTTTCTTCTTTCTGATGTTTCATCAGAAAAACTTTCTTTATTATTTTTGCTTTCAAGAGAATAAATCGTTTTGCCTTTTTCCAAAAACAAACTTGCAATATCTGAAGCTGCTTTTAAATAACCACCAGTATTATCTCTTACATCAATTATTAAATTATCAATATTTTGTTTTTCTATTTCCTCTAATTCTTCTTTAAATTGTTTAGCAACTGTATTTGAAAAAGTTGATATAGAAATATAACCAGTTTTAACATTTTGATTATCTATAACTTTAGAACTAACTGCTGGAATTATTATTTCTTTTCTTTCAACATCAAAAGAAATTTCTTCTTCTCCTCTTAAAACAGTTATTTTAATTTTAGGATCACTAGTTTTAATTTTCTCTGCTATTTCAGAAGCAGTAAAAGTAGATACATCAATATCATTAACTTTAATTATTGCATCTCCTATTTTAAGTCCAACTTCAGCAGCTGGAGAATTTTCAAATATTGAATATATTTTGTTTCCTTCTGTTAGTGATACTCCAATACCTTTATATATACCAGCTAATTTTTCTGTCAAACTATCAGTTTCATTTTCATTTAAATATGTTGTATAGTCATCGCCTAAATAATTAAGCATCGCACTAATTGCTTCATCAACCATTTTTTCTTTATCAACATCCTCATAATAATTATCCAATACTGATCTATAAACAGTTAAGAATTCTTGAAGAGTTTCATCATTTTTTAATTTATCTGCATTTAAAGCTTCATTATCTTTATTATTGTTATATATTATTATTCCTGTTGTTAAACTAGTAATTATAGAAGTTACTATAATAGTAATTATTAAATTGATTAAACCAAATTCTCCTTTTTTACTAGAATTTATATTCATTAAATCACCTACTGTCAATAAAATTGTAGCACATAAAATAATAAAAAGTAAGTATTACTACTTACTTTATAACAATATTAACTATTCTATTTTTAATTACTATTATTTTAACAATGGCTTTTCCTTCTATATGTCTCTTAACATTATCATCTTGTAAAGCTTTTTCTTTAATAGTATCTTCTGTATCGCTTGAATCTATTTCAATTTCACCACGAACTTTACCATTTACTTGTACTCCTACTTTAACAGTATCATCAACAGTTTTTGATTCATCATAAGTAGGCCAACTAGATTTGCAAATAGTTTCTCCTAACTTATATTGTTCATTTAATTCTTCTGTAATATGTGGTGCAATTGGATTTAATAATTGTAAGAATAATCTATATTCATTTTTACTTATACCATTTTCATATTTTTCATATTCATTTAGCATTATCATTAAACTTGCTACTGCAGTATTATATTTTAAATTCAATATATCTTCAGTTACTTTTTTGATAGTTTTATTAATTAATGTTTCATTATGATAAACATTATCATCATTTATTTTTTCACCAATACGAATTACACGGTCTATGAATCTCTTACATCCTTTTAATGAATCGATACTCCATGCTGCGTCTTGTTGATAATCTCCCATAAACATTTCATAGACTCTTAAAGTATCAGCACCATATTCTTTAACAATATCATCAGGATTTATTACGTTACCTTTTGATTTACTCATTTTTTGATTATCAGAACCTAGAATCATTCCATGAGAAACTCTGATATCAATCATTTCTTTATTAGGAACTAATCCCATATTATATAACATTTGAACCCAGAATCTTGCATATAATAAATGTCTTGCTGTATGTTCCATTCCACCATTATACCAATTTACTTTATTCCAATATTTCATAGCTTCCATACTTGCAAAAGCATTATCATTATGAGAATCCATAAATCTTAAAAAATACCATGATGATCCAGCCCAGTTAGGCATTGTATCTGTTTCACGTTTAGCATCACTACCACATTTTGGACATTTACAATTAACCCAATCAGTAATTTTAGCAAGTGGACTTTCTCCATTATCAGTTGGTTCATATTCTGCAACATCTGGTAATAGTAAAGGTAAATCTTTTTCATCCATTGGAACCCAACCACATTTTGGACAATTAACCATTGGAATTGGTTCACCCCAGAATCTTTGTCTTGAGAAAATCCAATCACGCATTTTATAATTATTTACTTTTCTAGCAATTCCATCAGAAACCAATTTATCAGTTATAGCTTCTTTTGCTTCTTCTACAGTTAGACCAGTAAATTCTTCACTATTAATTAATTTACATCCCTTATTCAAATAATCATATTTTTCAAATGCTTTTTCACTTACATCAGCACCATCAATAACTTGAATCATTTCTAAATTATGAGCCTTTGCATATTCAAAATCTCTTTGATCATGAGTTGGAACAGCCATAACAGCTCCAGTTCCATAATCTCCTAATACAAAATCTCCTAAAAAAACGGGTACTTCTTTACCATTAACTGGATTAATTGCTTTAATCCCTTTAACTTCGCAGCCACTTTTATCTTTATTAAGTTCTGTTCTATCCATATTTGATTTTTTAGCAGTATCTTCTATATATTTAAGAACCTCATCTTTATTTTCAACACGTGGCATTAATTCTTTAATTAATTTTCCATCAGGAGCAATAACAAAGAAAGTTATTCCATAAACTGTTTCAATACAAGTAGTAAATACAGAAAATTTACCACCACCTACTATATTAACATCTAATTCTACACCAGTAGATTTACCTATCCAATTGATTTGACCTAATTTAACTTTATCAGCAAAATGAGTATCATCTAATCCTTGTAATAAATCTTCAGCATATTCACTCATTTTTAACATCCATTGAGATTTTTCTTTTTGAACAACTGGTGTTCCACATCTTTCACAAATTCCACCAGCAGCATCCTCATTAGATAAAACACT
Source organism: uncultured Muribaculaceae bacterium (assembly GCA_964533935.1). Classification (GTDB taxonomy): domain Bacteria; phylum Bacillota_I; class Bacilli_A; order RF39; family UBA660; genus RUG14121. The sequence goes on from CAZHOG010000016.1 coordinate 4,770, forward strand.
TTTACATTGTGGACACCAGTTTACTGGTATAGTATCTTTATAAGCCATACCATTTTTATAAAATTGTAAAAATTGCCATTGAGTCCATTTGTAGTATTCTGGATCAGTTGTTGAAAATTCTCTTGTCCAATCAAATGAAAATCCTAATGTTTGCATTTGTTTTTTAAAAGTCTTAATATTTTCTTTTACCGCATCTTTTGGATGAATATGATTTTTTATTGCATATTGTTCAGCTGGTGCACCAAAAGCATCCCATCCCATTGGATATAAAACATTATATCCTTGCATTCTTTTCATTCTTGCAAGAGCATCTTGAGCAGTATAACTTCTTACATGTCCAACATGTAATCCTGCACCACTAGGATATGGGAATTCTACCAATACATAATATGGATTATTTTTCTTATCTTTATTATCCACTACAAAAGTATTATTCTTCTCCCAATATTCTTGCCATTTTTTTTCTATATCTATATGATTATACATTTTTCTTACCTCCAGTTTTTTTGTAATACTTTTTTGCAAGTATTCTTCCATATATTTCATACATTGAATAAATCAATGAAAATAATAAAATAAATCCTACTGCTAATTGAATTGTCATATGCAGTTTAATCATTGATATCACTGTAATAACAGTTGCAATTATAAATGCATTAATTATTGAAATAATCATGCAACTTTTTTTATAATTTATTTTATTTTTATCTAATTTAAATTTAGAAATTAAATATTGCATTTCACCAATCTTATTTGTTTTCTTTTTTTTAATTTTAATTAAATCCATAATGTATGTAACTAAAAAAACTACAACTAATAATGCAATATAAAAGTAAATATAAAATGAATCAGGCATTATAATCCTCCTTTAATATAAAATAAAACACGAATAGCCATCCCCAAAGGACGAAACTACTCGTGGTACCACCTTATTTCCTAGTTATAAACTAGCTTTGAAAACTCTTTAAGGGAAGTTACTCCAACACTCCAAAAGCAAGTTCATATCATTTCTTAGTTAGTTCTCAGCAACCACTAACTCTCTTAATAAGAAATTATTACTACTACTCTTTCTTCAACGCTTAAATTAATTATAGATTATTTAAAATATATTTTCAAGTATTATCTTTTTATAGTCTTACTAAACTTATGTAAAAAGTTTTCTATATCTTTTTTATCAAAAACAATTTCTGAGTCAACAATATTTTTATTTTCTACTAAATAAATTTCTGCAGCTTCTAATTCTGTTTGATTTAATAAAAAATCATTATTTTTTTCATTAAATAATAGATAAGTATTTTCCAATAATGAATCATTTATAGTTTCAGCACCATTTATATAGGCCATTAATCTTCTTAATGCATAACCATTCAATATATTTCCATTATCATTTTCTTTAGAATTGATTTTTAAAAATACATTACCATTCATTGAATACATTTCAATAGTATTACCTAAATTTTGTTTTAAAATATCATTTGCTAATGAAAAAATGATATTACTATTTTCATCATTAATATTAAAAGTAATAAATGATTTATCATTATTATGTTCACTTACTTTAGCATCAATAGGATTTAAATTGTTTCTTAACGCAAATAAATACAACCTTGCTAAAACAATATTTCCTTTTGATTTTTCTTTTGCAACTTTTACCATTTCTTCTTTTTCCATGTTAAACTCCTCTTTAATCATTAAGCAAGAAATTCCATTTGTGCCCATATGATATCACTAATTTGCGAAAAGTCAATTAAAAAAGATGAATATAATTCATCTTAAATTTCACTAACATATTCTAGAAGTTTAATAAACATTCTAATAAATATTGGTTTTAATCCTGCTGATTTTAATTTTCTAATAGCAATACGTTTCTTTTTAATATCCATTTCTTCATTAAATATAATTGAAGCTATCATTTCTTTCAAGCGAGTTTCTATTTCTAAATCACTTATAATAGAATCTATATCTTCATTAATCAAACGAACTGCATCTATTTCAATGTCTTTACCCTTACAATTAATTGTTAATTGAGATATTGTTTTAACATTATTAACTTCAACAATAAAATCAGTATCCTCAACATAACTTTCATATTCAACAGTTTCTTTATCAACATAAACAATAACATCTTCTGCTTCACGTGTATTTCTAAATCTTACTTTATAATTTCTTGTTGGAGGAATAATTCCTGATTTTCCTTCAACTGGTCTAATAATAACAGTATAATTATTTGCAAGATAATTGTAATCAATAGTTGTTAATATGTAATAGCCTTCTTCATATAATGAACTATAGCCATCATCTTCATATAATTTATATATATTGCTTTTTCCAGGGAAAATATGAATTTCCATAGAATCCGGAGAATTTGTTACATTAATATTTTTACCAAGTATAGACATGGGAATAATAGATCCTGCTTTTGCATATACTGGATAATCTTCATCAGTATAGAAAGTTACATATCTTTTATCTCCTGGGAATTTCTTTCCAGTTTTAAAATCATACCAAGTTCCTGCTGGTAAATAAGTTCTTTGAACAGAGCGATTCATTACAGGATCTTTTTTTGTTGTAATTGGAGCTATAAATAATTCACTACCAAAATAATATTCATTTTTATATGCTGGTTCATCATATATTTCAGGAACCTCGTAATATAATGGTTGGATTAAAGGTAATCCATTTTTATAATAACGATATGCATTAGAATATAAATATGGAATCAATCTATGTCTTAATTGACAATAATGTCTAACTATATTTAATGTATTACTATCCCATCTCCAAGGTTCTCTTTTATAATAATGGCCATATTTAGCACTAAATCTAAAAATTGGACTATAAGTAGCTAATTGAACATATCTAGTATATAATTCAAAGTCCTCTACTCCATCTTTATATCCACCAACATCATGACTCCACCAAGAAACACCTATGTTACTAGCTTGTGAATTATAAAATGGAAGTAATTTTAATGTATCCCAACTGACAATAGTTTGACCTGAATAATGAACTGGATATCTATGTGCAGCTACTAATCCACTTCTTGACATTATAAGTCCTCTTTGACTTTGATATTTTTTATAATCATTAAAATGATAGTTGTTAAGTGCTCTTAAAGAATATAAATCATCACTACTATTATAATCTATCCAATAAAAGTCAATTCCTAAACTATTTAATGGAGCAATAATATTATCAAAATATGCTATAACAAAATCTTTATTAAATACATTAAATGGAATTGGAGAATTATCTGTAATACCTAAAGTATTGACAATATTAGAATAATTATCTTCATAATTATTTATTCCACCAACTGGATTTACATTAACTCCTACCATTACTCCACGATCATGCATGTATTTAGTAAATTCTTGAGGATTAGCAAATAAATCTGAATTAAATGTAAAACCAGTTTTATAATCAAGATTTTCTTTTCCTTCTATAATAGGTTTCTTATTCCATTTATCTCCAAGTAATAATACAGACATTGGAATTTGATTTTTATTAAAATTACTTAATATTTTTTTAGTATCATCAAATGAATATATTTTATCCCTATTCCACCAAATACCTAAAGCATATCTTGGGATTAATGGAGGTCTTCCAGTTAACATAAAATAATCTTTTAAGCAAAGTCCAAAATCTCTTCTATATATAAATAGATATGTATCTGTTCTATTAACTTCATTTTTATTTAAAAATCCATCATTATCAAAAAGCATCGTTTTACTATCATCAATAGATGCAAAACCATCAGTAGAATATAATCCTCTATTCATTTTTACTTTTGTTGAATCTTCATCTAAGCCATAACTAGCACCTTTAAAATTTCTAGCTTCAGGATGATTAAAATACCATAATTTATCAGTATTTAATAAATGCACTTTTAAATTTGCATCAGGAGCAAACTTAGGACCAACAAAAGGCTTTCCTTTTTGATATTGTAATTTAAAATATCTAGTAGTTATTTCTAAATACTTTTCATCTTCATTAACTTTAAATTCTGGTATGGGAAATTTTCTATTGATAACATTTTCAGTAAGACCATCATAAAAAAATTGTTCTTCACTATATTCAAGTCTTATTAATCTTTCTGTTAATACTGTAATACGATAATTTGCACCAGCAAAAGTCACCTTAGGATCACTTTTTCCTAATTCCACGTCATATTTAAAATGATCATTCATCTCGGCCATTTTAACACCCTCTTTTATTATCTATTAATATAATAGCACAAACAAGATTTAAGAACAATAATATAAATTTGTAGAAAAAAGTATTATCTGATAAAATATATTTTGGTGATAGGTATGTTTAAATATACTTTAGATAATAAAAGATATCATACATTAAATTATTTTTATAAAACAAAATTCAATTCAAAAGTTTTTAAAGTTAGCTTGAATGGAAACTTTTCATGTCCTAATTTTAAAAATGGAAATGGTTGTATTTTTTGTAGTCATGGTTCTGGAGATTTCGCTGGTGACAAAAATGATGATTTAGTAACTCAGTTTTATCAAGTAAAAGAAATGATGGAACATAAGTGGCCGAATGCTAAATACATTGGTTATTTTCAAGCCAACACAAATACGTATGCACCCGTTGAAGTTTTAAAAGAAAAATACGAAAGTATTCTTGCCCTACCCAATGTTATTGGTTTATCTATTGCTACAAGAAGTGATGCAATTAGTGATGATTGTCTGGATTATTTAGAAGAACTTAATAAAAGAACATTTTTAACAATTGAATTAGGGTTGCAATCAATGCATGATGAAACTCTTAAATTTATAAATCGTGGCCACGATTTAAAAAGCTTTGAAGACTGTGTAAAAAAACTTCAAAAAAGAAATATCAATGTTGTAGTTCATATAATTAATGGTCTGCCATATGAAACAAAAGAAATGATGTTAGAAACTGTTAAATATTTAAACAATCTTAAAATCAATGGTATCAAAATTCATATGTTACATATTTTAAAAGATACATTATTAAATGACATATATGAAAAAGAAAATTTTCATGTATTAACTAAAGAAGAATATATTGATATTGTATGTGATCAATTAGAGTTACTCGATGAAAAAATAGTTATTCATAGAATAACTGGTGACCCAACTAAAGAAGATTTAGTTGCACCAGTTTGGTTATTAAAGAAATTCTGTGTTATTAATGATATAGATAAAGAAATGGTTAGAAGAGATTCATATCAAGGCATTAAAGCAAAAAAGAAATAGTTATCTATTTCTTTTTTATTAATCTATTATAATTATCCATTAGATCTTCATTTAATTCAAATTTAAAATTTGGTTCATTATTATATAATTTAGAATTTGTTGTTTCTTTTCTTAAAATAATGTTTTTATTAATTAGTGGTTCAATAATATTTTCATTAATATCTTTCATTTTAGTTACATCATTAAACCTTCTATAAAAAGATGCAAAATCTTTGACCGTTTTATTTCCTTTCATTGTTAAAATATAATTAATTGCTTGGCTTTCTCGATTAGATATATTTCCAGCATTTTTTTCTATTTCTAAAATAGCATATTCTTTTTCTAATTCTGCTTTAACATTCTCTAACATATATTTTATAAATATTGTTATATTACCATATTTTTTTACTTCTAAAATAGCACGATAATAAGTATTCTTGTCAAAGTTAATTCCTCTATTAAATAATAAATATGGATATGCTTTATTATTTAATAAATACCACATGGCTAATGTTCTACTGGTTCTTCCATTAACATCAAAGTATGGATGAATATATACAAAATAATAATGCATAATTTGAGACTTAATATAATAATCTGTTTTACTATCAAAATGATTATCTTCATTAATAAATTCAATTAGCTTTTCTATATAATATGGGATTTTAGTAAATTCCATTCCTTCATCAGGTTCTACTGCTACATTTGAAGAAGTATAAATAAATACTTTGTCTTCACGATAATATTTACCCATATGTTCTAAATCATAATTACATAATAAATTTCTTGATAGTATTTTATATAATTCATCAAGACTTTGAGTATTTATTTCTTTATTATTAAAAATATATTTATACCCTCTAAATAAATTAATAACTCTTTGAGATTTAACATCACTCATATTTTTTTTACGATAATTATTTTTTAGTAAATTATCAATATAAGTTAAATCCTCATTATATCCTTCTACTAGATTATTATTTTTAATCTCAGCTCCAAAAACTATTTTCTTAGCAAAAGTAAGTGTATCGCCATTAAACAAAGATAAGATATATTCTAATTCATCTTTAATTTCATTTAAAGTTTCAAATCTTAAATATAAATGTTCCATTTTTTCTGTGTATAAATTAATATTTTCTGGCATGCAATCACTTCCTTTAGTTGCTTATTATAATTAAAAAAAGAGTTTTTGACAACTCTTTTCATTTATCTAAATTCCATAAACCTAATTTACCTTTTGCATCTATTGTTTTAATTAATTCAATGTTTTCTAATTTAAATGCATAGCCTTTATAATCAATATTATTATTTAAAAAATCATAAATTATATTATTTTTTAATTCTTCTCTAAATGAATTATTAATTTGAATACAATCAGTTATATTACACTTACATAATATTTTACCCTGTGGATAATCTAAATTTAAGTGTTGATAAAGTTTCATCGCTTCTTTGTTAACACCTAATCCAGCATGGATATATATTTCTCCACGATATTTAGTTTTCCAAGTTCTAAATTCATATTGTTTATAGCCATTAGCTATTAAAGATGCATATGGTTGTTTAATAGTAATTACTTTCATTATTCTTCATTCCTATTATTAATACTATATTCTATTTTCTTAACTATTTTATTATCTTTATTTAATAGTAAATAACATGTAATATAATTGGTAACTGGAATTATAAATAAACTACCTAAGGCATTAAACATTATTGATAAAAATTCCCCAACAAATACTTTATTATTTAATATTAATCCTGCATCATAACTATAGTAATTAAACCATATTAATAAAGTTAATGATCCACCTAAAAATGCAAAGAACAAAGTATTTGTTACTGTACCAATAACATCTTTTCCAATAGTATTACCACTTTTAAATAATTCTTTAAATTTAAGCTGTGGATTCTTATCATATAATTCAAATACAGCTGTTGATACTGCTGTTGATGTGTCAACAATACTTCCAATTAATCCAATGATAATGCTAGATATTGCTACATCAACTAAATTTATATTAATAGCATAATTACACCAACCTATTTCTTCAATATATTCAACACCAAATCCTTGAATTTTAGATAATGTTGTAAATATAGCTACTCCAATCATTAATAGAATTAAAATAATTATTGTTGATTTGAATGAAGCTATTGTTTTTTTATTATAACCATTTACAAAATATAAAATTATATATGTTAATATTACGCATAAAACAAATGTTGTTAAGATGATTGGAAAATCAAGACCTATTAAAATAATATTAAGCATGCAAAATAATATATCAACAATTAGAACTATAAATGATTTAAGTCCTCTTTTTCCTCCAACTAAAACACATAAGATAAATAATATCAATCCAAGTACTGTAATCATTTTTTAGCCCCCTTTAATAATTTTATAGATATAAAACTAGTTATTGGTATAGCTAGTACAATTCCAATTCCAGCGACTAAGCTCCTGACAATATCTATTGATAAATAATTTTTCATAATCATTGAAGCCGTAAAACCATTTCGATAATATAAAACAAATTTAGGTATTGAGGCACATATATATGTAAATAATAAAACATTTAACATTGTCCCCATTGTATCTTTACCAATTTCTCTACATGATAAAAATAATGTTTTATTTGATATTTTATTATTCTTTTCAATTAGTTCATTAACTGTTGATGAAATGGTAATAGCGATATCCATTATAGCACCAAGGCCACCTAATAATAATTCTGAAATAAATACTTGTTTATATGGTGTTAATAAAAAATCTATTTGTTCAATTCTAACTCCTTTTTCTTTAGTTAAATACATTACTAAAACACCAATGGCAATAGTAATTATAGTAGTTATTAATGTTGATAATATAGTTACAAATGATTTTTTGTTAACACCTACAGATAAGAGTAAAGATATAATACTAAATAATACAGTACATATAGAAGTTAATAATAATAAATTAACTCCTCTAGTTGTAAATAAATGTAATGCCATACAATAAACTATAATATTAATTACTAATGCAAATAAAGAAAATAATCCTTGCATCTTACCAATAAAATATAATGCTAAAGCAAATATTACAATAATAGCAACTAAATACGTATCTCTTTTATAATTTGTTATATTAACAGTCTTATTTTTAGAACTAGTTATTTCAACAAATACTTTATCCTTTTCATGATAATGTTCATCATATACATTTGAAGTACTTCTTTCATTTATTGCACTTACTACTAATCCTTTATTTTTACCATTTAGAATAACTCCAGTTATATTTTGTTCATAATAACTTTCAGTTATATATCCAACACCTTGGTTTTCCATTGTCTTTTTTTCTTCTATTTTAGTAATCTTCATAATATTACTTTTATATAGAAAAGAATCATAATTAGCAAACAATATTATTAAAATACCAAATAAAATTATTATTGAATTAATAATTAGATTTTTTATATTAAAATTAAATTTCATTTAATCACTTCTTTTACGAGACTAATTATATCATAAAAAAATATATGAAATATCATATATTAAATAAAATTCTTTAAAATATAATTATATTTATTTATAAATGTCTCAACTACTTCATTAATAAATAAATCAATATCCAATTCATTAAAAACTAATAACTTACTATCTTCAATTGAAGATACTTCATCTAACAAAATTTTTAATTTTTCAAAAACTTTAATATCATTAGATGGATTTACTTCCTTAATATTAGTTTCAATTATATTATTTTTTAAATAATCCAACATATCATCACATAAAAATGGTATAGGATATTTTTTTATTAAATAACAATTTAATCTTGAATATTCTTGATATAAACCATTGTTTTCTTGTTTACTCCAAAACTGTTGCTTTGAGATAGTTTGATTTACTTTATTGATATGAACATATAATGAATCTTTTTTATTATTTGTTGGATTATTATCTTTGTCTAAAAAAGTAATCTGTTTAGGCAAAAAATTCTTAAAATAATAGTAATCAGTATATAAATGAAAAAAATAAGCTAACGATACAATATTTGACTTACATTCTTCTTCATATTTTTGCAAAAATAAATCTATATTTGGATATTCTAAAATTTCTTCTAAATTAGTTCTAAAATGAGTAATTTCTTTTTCGCTTTGAACACAATGTCTTTTTTCCATTTCAGATAAATTAGAATCTATTACTATATTTTTAGAATCTGGTAATAAGTTACCTGCAAAAAATTGTTTATGGTATTTTTCATTTAATGATATTTTTTTTATTAATGAATTACCTGCTATATTATGTACTACAAATGATGGCACTTCTTCACTCCCTATAATTTTTTATTTAAATTTAATTCTAATAAATAATCCTCTAAATTAATACATTCTTTAATTCCAAAAGCATTCAAATAATTATTAAATACTTTATCGTCTAAATTTATAACTCCACTATTATTCAATTCATCTACTAATTCTTTATTTAGTATTTCACTCGGCCACTCTTTTAAAGTTAATAATTTTAAATTATCTTTTTTAGTAAATTGAATAAATGTAGGATCTATTAAAACTCTATTGATTTTATTTTCTATAGAATATTCTGCAATTAATATTACATGATCTATTCCAAAAGAATTTAAATCTACTAAATAATTTTTAATATGACATAAATCTAACTGACAACTTATTTGGTCAGCCATATATTTGCAAAATCCTTGGAAATCTTTGTTAATATTTGTTAATTTATTCTTTTCCACAGCAACTATATTTTTAACAGTATCAATATTACCAGTGGGATTAATATTTAATAAACTATTATAAAATTCATTTAAATTCAATTTTTTCAACTCCCTTATTAATATACTAATAAAAAGAAAAATAAAAAAGAAATTCATTTAAATTTCTTTTAAATATATATTTATATTACCACAAAATGCATATTTTTTCAAGGCTTGAATCATTTGATAAAAGAGCGTATTAAGAATATATAAGGAGAAAAAAATGAAAAATATAACTGCATTAATAACTTGCTTCGCAAGAGCTTATCATAATGAATTTAATGAATGTAAAATCTTTAATGACCCACTGGCTATAAAAATATTAGCTAAAGAAGAATTTGATTATATTAGTAAAAGTATGATTAAAAGTATTAATTTATTTAATCCCCAGTTTATTGGAAGTGATAATGATAAATTAGAATACATAGTTAATAATAATTTAGCACCGACAGTTTTAGCAAGAAGTAAATTTGCCAAAGATAAGTTAGATATTGAAATTAAATTAGGTGTTAAACAATATTTAGTATTTGCTTCAGGTTATGACGCATCATCTTTTAGAATAAATAGCAATTTAAAAAAATTCGAAATAGATAAATCCGACATAATCGAAGATAAAATTAAAAGATTAGTTAAAGCTAATATAGATTATTCAAGTGTTAATTTTATAAAAAGTGATTTAAATGATGATACTTGGAAAAATGAATTAATAGATAAAGGTTTTAAAGAAAATGATAAATCTTTTTGTACCCTTTTAGGAATTAGTTACTATTTAACTAAAGAACAATTCAATAATTTAATTCATAATATTTCAAGTATGATTACAAGTAAAAGTGCTATCGTGTTTGATTATCCAAATGAAATAGAAACTGAAAAAGAAAAAATAAATAAACAGTTAGCTGGAAATGTAAATGAAAAAATGAAATCTAATTATTCATATAAAGATATAGAGAAAATCGCTGAAGATAATGATTTATTAATTTATGAACATATGAGTAATTCAGATATTGATAATAACTACTTTAAAATTTATAATACTTTAAATAAAAATAAAATATATACCCCAGTTGGTGTAAGTTATTGTTTGTTAATAAAAAAATAGACACATTATTTTATGTGTCTACTTTTTTTAGTTATTATTAAGTTTATTACTATAAATATAATCATGAATAATAATACTATTAAGCAATTCAATATTAATGGTTTTAGTGAATTAAAATTATAAGTTTCTAAAGATGCAATTAATGAATTATTATTTATATACCAATAAGATGGTAATACTTTTGCACATTTAACAACTATATCTGGTAAATATTGAACTGGAATAAAACTTCCACATATAAAACTTGAACCAAGTCCTACTATATTTACTATTGCACTAATAGCATTTTGATTACTTATTAAATTACCTGTTAAGAACCCTATTGATAAAGCGCATAACATAAATATTAATGAATTTATAATATATAGTATTCCATTAGCAGTAAACATAACATCTCCAACTATAATGATACTTAATATTATTAATGCAACCCATACAATTAAAGTGAAACAAACATTAGCTAAATATAATTCCATTGTAATTGATGAACTTTTTTTACTACTTATAATATTTCTTTTCTTAATCTTTTCTTGATTAAATTTTAATAGCATAAGAGCAGTTATATATATACAAATAGATAATATTGAATAATTAGAGAATGTATAAAAATAACTGGCTCTATCAAGTGAATCAACATCTAATTCACTTTTAATAGTTACTTTTGTACTAGTTTTAATCGAATCATTTATTGTATTTATTATTTCATCTTCATTATTTAATATATCATTAGATACATCTGCTATTTTAAAATATTGTTCTAATAACATTACAGCATAACTTGAATTAGAGCCAGTGGAATATTTAACATCTAACTCTTTTTCTTGATTATTTAAATAATCATTTGTATATCCATCATAAATATAAACTACAGCATCTATATCTTGATAAAATAATGCATCATCTATTTTAGATTCTTCAAAATCTTTTACATTAGCAACATTATTTAAATACTTATTAATATTTTTAATAATCTTTGTTTGTTTATCATAATTAATTATTGTTATATTAGGTTTAGATGCTTTAAATACTGTATTATTAGCATTTGACCCAGTACTAAATAAAGTAAAACATAAAAGTATTGCAGTATATAAAAATATGATTCCTTTTTGTTTTTTTAATACTTTAAAATAATTTTTAAATACTATCATACTTTTTCCTCCTTAAGAATATTGTGGCTCCAATTAATAAGATGGTTGATACTATTAAAAGACTTATAATATTAAAATAAAATCTAGATAAATCTTCATAATAATATAGAGAATAAAAACCATCGGTTATCATATTAGCAGGATTCAATTTATTTATTATTGGGGCATTAGTATCAATAATATATTTCATTGTTACTCCCATCATTCCTGCAAAAAACAACCTAACATTACAACTATATTTGTAATACCAATTCTTGTACCATCATTTTTATATGGAATGGAACCAACAAATAATCCTAAGCATAAACCTGCTAATGATCCAATAATAGATAATAGCAATACTAATGCTGTTTTAGGACCATAGTCTATATCTAAAATAAATTTTGTATAGATTAATAATAATCCAATTGTTATTAATTGAATAATAAATGAAGATAATAATCCACTAAAAATTAATGTAATTCTTTTAGCTTTAGTTAAAGATATTCTAGAACCTTTTCTATTTAAGTTTCCTAAATAATTCTTAATTACTTCACTTGATAATAAAGCACCATATAAACATGTCATAGCAAGTAATGTATAATATTCAATCATCATATAATCCATATTTTTACTAGATACATTATTTAGATATTCTTTACTAGTACTTAATTTAGTAATAATATTTGTTGCTATTGCTGTTGGATCTGGTATTTCACCTTTTTCAATGCTTAATTCTATTTCTTTTTCAGTTAATGTTGTTGTTAATAATTTATATTGTTCTATTTCATCAACAACATTCTTAACAATGGTTTGATTCAAACCATTTTCTTTGGTAATTATTTCAACATTATCAGAAACATCAATAAATGCATCAATATCTTTATTATCTAATAGATCATTTAATTTATTTTTATTATCATAAGTGACATTGAATAATTGATCTTCATTTTTAGAATTACTTAATTCTTCTAATGTAGATTTTAAATATATATTATTTTCATAGTTTTCACTTTGAACAATTCCAATGTTTATAATTTCTAATTTTTCTTTAGAAACCATATTGGAAAATGCCATATAAAAAAGTGTTCCTAAAACAAGTGGCCAAATAATAGACCAGAAGACAAGAGTTTTATTTTTCAATAAAATTTTAAAACTGTATTTAAAGTTATGAAAAAACATTAGTCTCTTAGTTCCTTACCAGTTAATTCTAAGAATACATCATTTAATGTAGGTCTTTCAGAATAAATATTATTATATTTTATTTTCTTGTCTTTTAAATAATCAATTAAGTCTTCTAAATTGTTTTTACCTTTTTTATATATTATTAATAAGTTATTTTCAGAATAACTAACTTCATCAACA
>CAZHOG010000017.1:0-14507 GCA_964533935.1 uncultured Muribaculaceae bacterium
AAAATATTTAGAAAGTGAAGGAGTGAAGATTAATGAAAAAATGGACAATAGGCTTATATCCAAGGCTTTCATTTGATGAAAGAGGAGAAGAAGAATCTAATAGTGTATCAACTCAAATAAAAATGATGAAAGATTACCTAGTTGACAAGGATGATATAATTATATATAAAAGTTATCCAGATGATGGATATACTGGAACGGACTTTAATAGACCTGGATATAAGAAAATGCTAGAAGACATTCGAAATAAAAAAATAAATGGTGTAATTGTAAAGGATTTATCTAGACTAGGAAGAAATTATATTGAAGTTGGAAATTTTATAGATGAAATAGTTCCACAGTATGGATTAAGATTTATTTCAGTTAATGACAATGTGGATTCATTTAAAAATCCCAATATTATGAATTCTTTGGAAATACCATTTAAAAATCTTATGAATGAAAATTATTCAAAAGACACTTCAAAGAAAATGAGAACTTCGCTTCAAACAAGTAAAAAGTATGGAAATTTTATTGGTAAAATTGCTCCATTTGGTTATTTAAAAGACCCAGATAATATTCATAAATTGATTATTGATAATGAAGCAGAAGAAATTATTAAGAGAATTTTTCAGTTAGCATTAAAAGGAAAAAGCAAACAAGAGATAATTATTGAATTAAATAATAATCATATTATTACTCCAAGTACTTACATTAAAGATAAATATAATATTAGTGTTTGCAAAACTAGTAAAATCTGGAATGTTAAAATGTTAGACTATATATTAAAAAATAAAATTTATGCAGGTACTTTAATACAAGGAAAAAGAGAAAGAATAAGTCATAAAAATCATAATATAGTAAGAAAACCAGAAGAAGAATGGATTGTATCAGAAAATACTCATAATTCTATAATAAGTGAAAACGTATTTAATCAAGTACAAAGTATTTTATATAATAGGAATGTAAGAGTTAATAAAAAAGGAAAGTTTCATAAATATACAGGATTCGTGAAATGTTCTGAATGTGGAAATAATTTATATAGAATGGCTAGAATTAAAAAAGGTGAAGAACAAATTTATTATTATTGTAGTACATATATAAAATCAAAGAAATGTAATAAGCATTATATTTTAGAAAAAGAGTTAGATGATATAATTATTAAATCAATAAATAAATATATTGATTTAGTTTGTGAAATAGATAAAAAAATTGATAATGAAATTTCATATTCAAAAATTGAATATAATAATGAAGTTAAAAAAATTAAATTAATTGAAGTAAATAAAAAATTAGATAAGCTTAAAGACTTAATTAATAATCTATCAGATGATTATAAGTGTGATTATATTTCACAAGAGGATTATGATGATTTTAAAAATAAATATTTATATGAAATTAATAAATTAAATTTAGAAAAAGAAAAAATGACACAAAGTAAAATAAATATGTATAACTTAGATTGGATGAATCAATTTAAAAAAAATGGAAGAATAAATTGTATTGATAGAAATATAGTAGATAATTTTATAGAAAATATCTATATTGATGATAATAAAAACGTAGAAATTAAATTTAGGTTCAAAGATCAATATGAATTTGCTCTGGGGTATCTTCAAAATGTAAATAGTATGTTATAATATATAAGAAAAAGATTTTAAAGAACTTGAAAAAGTAAAAAATGTTAAATAGAAAGAAGTGAAATTATGGCAAAAAGTATGTATCAAAAAAGAGAAGAAAGAAAGCAAAAAAAATTAAATAGTGGCGAAAATAGTGGGGTTAATAAAATCGATATCAATTGGTATCCTGGTCACATGGCTAAAACGAGAAGATTAATTTTAGAAAAGCAACAATTAATAGATATTGTTTATGAATTAGTAGATGCTAGAATACCTTATTCATCTAAAATAAAAGATATATATAATTTAATTAAAGATAAACCAAGAATAATTATTATGACTAAAAAAGATCTATGTGATTTAAAAGCAACAAATTATTGGATATCTTATTATGAAAATATGGGTGCTAAAGTGTTATTAGTTGATCTAAATAATAATGATGATTATAAAAAAATAATTGATGTCACTCATGAATTAATGACATCTGTTCAAGAAAAAAGAGCAGATAAAGGTCTTAAAGCAAAAGAGATTAGAGCTTTAGTTATTGGTATACCAAATGTTGGTAAGAGTACATTAATTAATAAAATGGCTGGTAAAAAAGTTGCTTCAACTGGTAATAAACCTGGCGTTACAAAAAGTTTGACTTGGTTAAAAACTAATAGTGATATTCTATTATTAGATACTCCGGGAATTTTATGGCCTAAATTAGATAATGAAAGAGTTGCACTAAATCTTGCTTCAATGACTGCAATCAAAGAAGAAATATTACCTATTGATGATATTGCTTGTCATATTTTAAATATGTTACATGATTATTATCCTTCAATATTAGAAGAAAGATATGGTTTGACAAGTGTTATAGATGTTGATCTTGCTTATGAAACTATTGCTAAAAGAATTGGTGCTTTAAGGGGCAACGAAGTTGACTATGATAAAGTTAGTACTAGAATAGTCAATGATATGAAAAATGAATATATTAAAGGAATTACGTTTGATAGAAAATGATAAAAGATAAAGTAGATTTATTAAAATATGAAAAAGAATTATATAAAGAAGGCATTACATTAATTGCTGGTGTCGATGAAGTAGGACGTGGCCCATTGGTTGGACCAGTTGTTGCAGCTGCATTAATTCTTCCTAAAAATTATAAATTAGATGGTTTAACTGACTCTAAGAAATTATCTGAAAAGAAACGTGATGCATTTTTTGAAATTCTATCTAAAGATGCTATTGCAATTGGTGTAGGTGTTATATCACCTCAAATAATAGATGAAGTTAATATTTATGAAGCAAGTAAGTTAGCAATGTTAGAAGCTTTAAATAAATTAAAAATAAAACCACAACATGTATTAATTGATGCTATGCCTCTTAATTTAGATATAAATAGTACAAGTATTATACATGGTGATGCACTATCTTTATCTATTGCAGCAGCAAGTGTTATTGCCAAAGTTACAAGAGATAAGATGATGTATGAATTAGATGAAGTATATCCTGAATATGGTTTTAAAAGACACAAGGGTTATCCAACAAAAGAACATTTAGAAAATTTAAAAAAATATGGTCCTTTAGAAAATTATAGGTTTACATATAAACCAGTTAGTGATTTAATTATAAGAGGTGGCGAAGTAAAGAATGAAAAGAGTACTAACAAACAAAGTAGTTAAAAATTTTATTATTTTATTTATCTCATTATTTAGTGTTGAGATAATATTTAAGGCAGTTGAACATATGACTGTTTTTGATTGGTCAACTTTAAGAATATTTTTTAGTGTATCAATCATTTCATTAGTCTTTAGTATCATTATGTCTTTTTGCAAGAGATGGATTAGCAATATAATTACTTTTATATTAATTATAGCAGCATCTATTTATGGTGTAGCTCAAGCAGGTTTTGAGAACTTTTTAGGTGTATATGTATCAATTAATACATCAAGCCAATTAGGAGCCGTAAAAGAGTATGTTAGGGATTATTTTGCGAGTTTTAAATTTGAATTCTATTTAGTTTTAATTCCTTTAATTATTTTGATAATCTATAAAGTATTAGACAAAATATATTTTAAAAAAGCTATAGTAATAGAACATACAAATAAAGAAAACTTAATTGCAAGAATTTCAGCAGGAGTATTAGCAATTGTTTTTTGCGTTTTTTATGGGCTTACATTAAAAGTAGATTTTATGCAAAACGATTTGCAATTAATTGATAATAAAACATTATTTAAAAATCCTAGTAATCCTAACATTACTGCTACACAATTTGGTATAGAAATGTTTGGAATATTAGACGTTAAAACAGCTTTTTTACCTTCTGATGAAGTGAATAATGAAGTTACATTTAATAATCTTAATGAAGAAAATGAACCAATAACTGACATGACTAGAACTATAGATGATTATTCTTGGCAAAAAGTTGCTGAAAACGAAACAAATACTAATTATAAAACTTTAAATAATTATTTTATGTCTCGTGATATTACTGATAAAAATGAATATACTGGAAAGTTTAAAGATAAAAATCTTATAGTTATAATGTTAGAATCAGTAGATAATATATTATTAAATGAAGAGTATTATCCTAATTTTGCAAAACTTATGAATAACGGATGGTATTGGGAAAATTCATATTCTCCAAGAAATTCATGTTCTACTGGTAATAACGAAATGACTGGTATGACAAGTTTATATAGTATATATAGAACATGTACAGCTAATGTTTATAAAAATAATAAATATGAAGATAGTATGTTTGGTTTATTTAATAAAGAAAATTATACTACAACTTCATATCATGATTATACTGAAAAGTATTATTATCGTTCTACAATCCATAAAAACATGGGAAGTAGTAAATATTATGGAGTTAGTGACTTAGGTATAAGTTATGATGAAGCTTACAAAGAGTGGCCAAGTGATGTTAAATTAATGGATAGTGCTAGTGAAATATTTACTCAAAATTCTCCATTTATGGCATGGATTACTACTGTTAGTCCTCATCAACCATATTATTCTGATAGTGAATTATCAAAGATTTATTATGATACTTTTAGTGATACAAATTATTCTTCTAATTTAAAAAGATATATGTCAAAATTAAAAGTACTAGATGATTCTCTAGGAGAATTATTAACTATATTAGAAAATAAAGATATTCTAGATGATACAGTTATTGTTCTATATGCTGATCATTATCCATATGGATTAACAAATACTGATTTACAAAAGGCATTTGATTATAATATTAGTGTTAATAATGAAGTAGATAGAACACCTTTCTTAATATATAATTCTTCTTTAGAAGCAAAAACATTTACTGAATATACATCTTATGTTAATATATTACCTACAATTGCAAATTTATTTGATTTAGATTATGATCCAAGATTATATATGGGAACAGATTTATTATCTGAAAGTTATGATAATAAAGTAGTATTTGCAGATGGTTCATGGCAAACTCCATTAGGGTTCTATAATGCTGCATCTGGAAGAATATCATATTTTGGAAGTGAATCATACAGTAATGAAGAAATAGTTGCTATAAATGCTGATGTTAATAATATGATTAAATATAGTAATTTGGCTATAACAACAAATTATTTTGAGCATTTAAGTAATGAATTAAAGAAATATCCAGTTCCTGAAGAAAATAAATCTACGGATAATGAAGAAGTTGGAAACAATTAGAAAGGATAATATGAAAAATCTAGTAATTGTGGAATCTCCACATAAAAGCGTTACAATAGAAAAATATTTAGGAAAAGATTATAAAGTAGTGGCTAGTGTAGGACATATTAGAGATCTTGCAACTAGTGGTAAATTTGGATTAGGAGTAGATGTTGAAAATGAATTTACTCCTAATTACATTCCAATTAAAGGAAAGAAAAAACTTATTACATCATTAATTAAAGATGTTAAAAATAGCGATAAAATTTATCTAGCAACCGATCCAGACCGTGAAGGAGAAGCTATTTCATGGCATTTGAAAGAAGCTTTGGATATTGCAGATAAAGATTACGAAAGAATTGTATTTAATGAAATAACAAAGAATGTTGTATTAGAATCATTTGATAATGCTAGAAAAATAGATATGGATCTAGTTAAAAGTCAAGAGACTAGAAGAATTTTAGATAGAATTATTGGTTTTAGATTATCAAAATTAATGCAATCTAAAACTGGTGGTAAATCAGCTGGGCGTGTTCAAAGCGCAGTTTTAAAACTTATTGTTGATCGTGAACGAGAAATAGAAGCATTTAAAGAAGAAGAATATTGGACAATAGATGCGGATTTTAAAGATTATAAAGCTGATTTAGATAAATATCGTGGTAAAAAAGTTGAGATTTCTAGTGAAGTAGAAGCTAATGAAATACTTGGAAAACTTTCTAATGCTTTTAAAATTGAAAGTTGTGAAACAAAAGAAAAAGATAAATTATCAAGACCTGTATTTAAAACTTCAACTATGCAACAAGCTGCTGTTAATAAATTAGGCTTTGCTTCATCTAAAACTATGAGTGTTGCTCAAAAGCTATATGAAGGTATTGATGTAGGAAGCGAAACTGTCGGATTAATTACATACATGAGAACTGATTCAGAAAGAGTATCTCCTGTATTTATTAATGAAACATTTGAATTTATCAAAAAAAATTATGGAGAAAACTATGTTGGATTTGTTAAAAAAACAAAGAAAAAAGAAACAGATCAAGATGCTCATGAAGGTATAAGACCTACAAGTATCAATAGAACTCCAGAGAGTATTAAAAAATTCTTATCTAATGATGAATATAAATTATATAATTTAATTTATTATCGTGCCTTAGCTTCATTAATGGCAAATGCTAAAACCAATGCTACTACAGTTATCTTAGAAAACAATGGTTATACTTTTAAAGTAAATGGTAGTGTAGTTACATTTGATGGTTATTTAAAAGTATTTGCACCATTTGAAGATAGTAAAGACGTTATTTTACCTGATTTTGCAAATTATAAAAGTAATACTGTAATTGCTGATTCAATAAATAAAGAACAACATTTTACTAAGCCTCAACCAAGATATACAGAAAGCTCTTTAATAAAAGAAATGGAAGCTTTAGGCATTGGTAGACCTAGTACATATGCAAATACTCTTAAAACACTTAAAGATAGAGCATATGTTACATTATTAGAAAAGAAATTTCATCCTACTGAAATAGGAATTAAAACTACTGATAAATTACAAGAATATTTTTCTTCAATAATTAATGTAGAATATACTGCTAAAATGGAAGATAATTTGGATGAAATTGCTGATGCCAAAGAAGATAACATTAAAGTTTTAAAAAACTTTTATAATGAATTTGAACCTCTAGTAGAAGAAGCTTTTACAAATATGGAGAAAGCTGAAGCAGAAAAAACTGGAGAAACTTGTCCAAATTGTGGAAGTGATTTAGTTATTAGAAATGGTAGATATGGTAAATTTACAGCTTGTTCAAATTATCCAACTTGTAAATATATTAAAAAAGAAGAAAAAGAAATAATAAATTTAGCTAAATGCCCTAAATGTGAAGGAAATATAATTGAAAGAAAAACTAGAAGAGGGAAACCATTTTATGGATGTAGTAATTATCCTAAATGTGATTACGCATCTTGGTATAAACCTACTGGTGATATTTGTCCTTCATGTAACAAAGATTTGCTAGTTGAAAAGAAAAATGAAATAGTTTGTAATAGTTGTGACTATAAAGCATAAAGAGTTTGAATTAAAACTCTTTTTAATTGATAAAAAAATATTATTAGACTATACTAAATTATAAGGAGATTAAAAGAATGAATAAAGAAGAAAAATATATAGATTTAATTTTAAATCATTGCATTAATTTTGATAAATCCAAATCATTATTTATTAGTTACAATAGTGTTAATAAAGATTTTATAA
Source organism: uncultured Muribaculaceae bacterium (assembly GCA_964533935.1). Classification (GTDB taxonomy): domain Bacteria; phylum Bacillota_I; class Bacilli_A; order RF39; family UBA660; genus RUG14121. The sequence continues at coordinate 7,507 of CAZHOG010000017.1, forward strand.
ATAAATTGATTGAAAAAGTAAAACTAATGGGAGTTAATGATATTGGTTTAGACGAAGAAAATAATGAAGAAAAAATGGAACTTTTAAACAAATTAGATTTAGAAGATATTGAGAATAATTCTTATTTTAATAAAAGTAAATGGGATGAATATGCAAAAAAAGATGCAGCATTTTTAATGTTTGAAACGGAATTTCCCCATTTATTTGATGACATAGATTCAAAAAAAGTTGCTAAAGCTCATGAAGTAAATAGAAAGACTCGTCCATTATTTAGAAAAAAAGAAATTACATATGAAATACCATGGTGTATAGCAGCATTACCTAATAAAATATGGGCTGATGATTTATTTAATAATGATTTAAATTCATATGAAAAGCTAGAAAATGCAATCTATGATGTGTGTATGATTAATACAGAAAATCCAATAGAATCATGGAATAATTATTTAAATAATCTTGATAAATTAAAAAATAAATTAATAGATTTAAAAATCAAAAAAATGCATTATAAAAATAGTTTAGGTACAGATTTGGTAGTTGAAATGCCAAATGATGCCAAATGGTGTTGTGCATCTGATGATAAAAAAATGAATATGTTTGTTAATCTGCCTAGTTATGAGATATTCTCATCACCATTTTATACAAAAACTAATGGTATAGTATATAATTCTAAACCGCTTATTTATGGCGGAGGAAAAATAGATGATTTCTATTTAGAGTTTAAAGATGGAAAAGTAGTTAATTTTGATGCAAAAGAAGGATATGATATTCTAAAAAGTATAATTAATAGCGATAATAACTCATGTTATTTAGGAGAAGTTGCATTAGTTAATTATGATTCACCAATATCAAATACAAATATAGTTTTTGGAACAACTTTATTAGATGAAAATGCATCATGTCATCTTGCTTTAGGTGAAGGCTTTGGTGAAATATTTGAGGGTGGTACTAAATTGAGTAGTGATGAATTATTAAAAAGAGGAGTCAATCAGTCACAAACTCATGTTGATTTTATGATTGGAACAAAAGATTTAGAAATTACTGCTGAATGTGAAGATGGAGAAGTAATTATTTTTAGAAATGGTAATTTTAATATATAATTTGACTAAAATATTTAAAACTGCTACAATATTCCTTACGGGAAGTGATGTTTATGAAATTTGCAATTAAACTTAATACTAATTCTTATTATCCACTATGTTCAGATTTTATAGATATAATGACAAGTGATGATAGTTTAGATTCCTTAGAAGCTATAGATAGTTTTACAGCAAAATTTAGTAGAGATGAAATAGAAGAATCAATAAAAAGAAGTAATGTTTTAACTGAAAACCATTTTAATTATAAAGCTAATGATAATGAATCATTCTTTGATTTAGTAATTATATATAATGAATCTGGTAAAATTAGAGAATTAAAAGTATATACTAAAGATGACTTAAAATATTTAGAATTTGATGTAATGACTTATAATTCAAATAACTGGTATGAAGTAAGTTTTATAAATCAGGTATATAATTTTATTTCAAATAAAAGCTATTTATCTCAAGAAATTCAAGATTTTTCTTTCTTATTAAGATATTCTCATGATTTAAGCAAAATAAGTCTTGCTTATACTAATTTGAATTATAATGATAAAAGATTTTTAAAGACTTATTTATATAAAATAGAAGAAAAGAAAAGCAATAAGAATCAATTAAAATTAAAAAATGAATAAAGTTATAGTAACTTTATTTTTTTTATACTATAATTAAAATAGTGATGATATATGAAAGAAAATTTAAAATCTTTTTTAAATTATTTAGAATATGAATTAAATTATTCGATTTTAACAATTAGAGGATATGAAATTGAAATAAATAATTTTATTACATATTTAAATAATAATAAATTAAATTATAAAAAATTAAATAGTGATAATATTAGAAATTATTTGAAATACTTAGATGAAAAAAAGTATAGTAAAGCATCTATCTCTCGTAATCTAAGTTCATTAAGAAGCTTTTACAAATATTTATGTGAAGAAAAAATAATGGATATAAATCCATTTAAAGTTATTTCTAATCCAAAGAAAGATAAGAAACTGCCTAACTTTCTTAATTATGAAGAAATTAATAAAATATTTGAAAGCATAGAGATAGATACTCCGCTTGGAATACGTAATAAATGTATTATTGAGATTTTATATGATACCGGAATACGTGTTAGTGAAATGATAAATATAAATATTGATGATATAGATTTTAATACTAAAACTATTAGAATTACTGGTAAAGGAAGTAAAGAACGTATTGTATATTATGGGGATTATTTAGCTGATACTTTAAAATATTACTTGAATAATTCACGAAATATATTATTAGATCATCAAAATAATAATTATTTAATTCTAAATAATAGAGGTAATAAGATTACCATAAGGGGCGTAGAAGGAATAATAGATAAAATAGTTAATAATGCATCGATAAAACATAAAATATCACCCCATGTTTTAAGACATACATTTGCAACGCATATGTTAAATGGAGGTTCAGATATTAAGACGGTTCAACAATTATTAGGACACGAATCACTATCTACCACAGGCATTTATACTCATATAACTAATGATGTTCTAAGAAGAGAATATTTAAAAAATCATCCACGCAGTAAAAATTAAAAAACTATTTTTTTAATATAATAAGCGTTAATAATGACAACAACTATTATATTAATTATTTCTGAAATAACTAAACTATATATTCCTATATGACACAATGATAAAATAGTTAAAGATAATATTTTAATAACAACTCCAATAGTTGTTATTTTCATTGTCAGAAAAGATTTTCCTAATGCTTGTAAAGTACTTATTAATGGTGCTTCTAAATAAAATAAAACAAAAAATGGTGCTAATAATTTTATATAATTTGAACCATTATGTGTATTATATATTAATTGAAGAAGAGGAGCTCTAAATATATAAATAATAGTTGAAGATATTAAACCTAAAGATAGTGAAAAGAAAACAGACTGTAAAATTCTTCTTTTCACCATTTTATTGTTATGATTATATTTTGATATTTCTGGTACTAATGCTTGACATAAAGCATTTATAAAAAATCCTGGCATTGTTAATAATGCTAAACTATACGCATTATAAGTTCCATATTCTAGTAAAATGTATTTAGAAGAATAACCACTGAATAATAATAAATTAGTAAGGATTATTGGTTCAAAGAAAAAACCAATATTTCCTATTATTTTAGATGATACAGTAGGAAGAGAAATATTTAGAATATTTTTAATGTATTTCGAATTAGGTTTTAATACATCTTTAGTTATAGTGATTTTTTTAGGCAGAAAGAATGAAAATACTATTATTGAAGATATTTCAGATATTATTGATAATAAAATTAATCCTAATACAGCATACATAATACTTTTTTTAATTAATACTGGAAGTATAATAGCTATTAATATTAGTCTAATAATTTGTTCAATAATATTTGATGTAGTGTAGGGTAACATTCGTTGTTTACCAAAAAAATAACCTTTAATAAGTGATGAAATACTTATAAATGGTAATGTTAAAACGCATGCCCTAAGAAGATATTTAAGTCTTGGCTCATTTAACAATGTATTGGCAATAAAGTTAGACGATGCAAAAACAATAACTATTAAAAATATATTAATTATTAATATTATTATAGAAGTATTAATTGCTAATTTAATACTGTTTTTGCCCTCTGCAACTAGTTTTGAAATGGCAATAGGAAGAGCTAAAGATGCAATAGTTATTAATAAAGAATAAGTTGGCATAACTAACATGTAAAGTCCAATTGCTTCTTCACCAATTATTCTTGTGTAAATAATTTTTATTATAAAACCTAAAAATTTAGTAAACATACCACCAATAACGAGTATTAATGTTGACACTATAAACCTGTTGCTTTTCATATATTCTCCTTTAATTATTTTTTTAAATGATATATAATAAATATATGAAAACAAAATAAACTTAAGACTGTGGTGATGAAATATGAACTATAATGATGAAATTAATACATTAACTGATCTATATAATAGATTACTTCCAGCATTAAAAACTAAAAAAAATGAAATGCATAAATTGAAGTATTTATATGTTAGTGAAAAAGACATATGGAATTATATAAAAGATAATAAATGGTGCAATATGCATAATTTAACATTATTTGATATGGTTAGTGATATTCTAAATACAAGTAATGATGAAATTGGAGCATATGTTGCTCGCATGGTAAGTGATATACGAGAGGATTCATCTATTGATGATTAAAGGAGAATAAAAATGAAAAAAAATAATCCTATTATTACATTTGAAGATTTACTTAAAAAAATAGGAGATAATATATCTGATGAAGGAATCATTCAAATAAAAAAAGCATATGAATTTGCTAGTGAAGCTCATAAAGGAAAAAAGAGATTATCTAATGAAGATTATATAACTTATCCATTAAATGTAGCTTATATATTAACTGATTTAAATGTTGATGACATTACTATTATTTCAGCACTTTTACATGAAACTATTAATCATGGCAATGTAACTAAAGAAGAAATCGTAACTGAATTTGGAGAAACAGTTGGAAATATAGTGGATACTATTTCTAAGATTAATAAATTAGAATTACCTAATGAATCTGAATCATCTGCAATATATTTACGTAAAGTATTGGTAGGTTTAGCAGAAGACATTAGAGTTATATTTATTAAATTAGCTGATAGATTGCATAATATGAGAACAATATGGGCATTAGAACCAGAAAAACAAAAGAAAAAAGCTAATGAAACATTAATGGTTTTGATTCCTATAGCTCATAGATTAGGAATTAATTATTTTAAGAGTGAATTAGAAGATTTATGCCTTTATTATACTAAACCAGATGTTTATAAAGAAATAGAAGATAAATTAGAAGAAAGTGAAACAAATCTAAAAGAAGTTTTAGATAAAATGGAAGATGATATTTCTGATTTATTAATAGAACATGGATTGAAATTTAAAATTAAATCTCGTGTAAAAAGTGTTTACAGTATATATAAGAAATTAAGCACTGGTAAAAGATGGAATGATATATATGATATCCTAGCTTTAAGATTAATAATGGAAAACGAAAGTGATTGTTATGGGGCATTAGGTTTAATTCATTCAAAATATCATCCTATTCCACGAAGATTTAAGGATTATATAGCACAACCAAAAGAAAATATGTATCAATCACTTCATACTGGAATTTATGGTATAGGTGGCAATAGATTTGAAGTTCAAATAAGAACATATGAAATGGATGAAATGGCTGAAAAAGGTATTGCGTCACATTGGTCTTATAAAGAAAAAGGAACTAAAAAGATTCAGACAATCATGGAGCAAAAACTAGAAATCTTTAGGAATATTATTGAAACATCTAAAGAAGACGATAACGAATTTATGACTGATGTAAATAATGAAATTCTTAATGATGTAATTTATGTATTCACTCCAAAAGGTGATGTTGTAGAATTACCAAAAGGAGCAACTCCAATAGATTTTGCATATCGTATTCATTCAGCAGTAGGAGACAAAATGGTTGGTGCTATAGTAGATGATGTAATTGTTCCACTAAACTATGAATTACAAGACGGTCAAAGTATTTCTATTAGAACAAATAATAATTCTACTCCAAGTAAAGAGTGGTTGGATTTTGTTAAAACATCTCATGCAAAAAATAAAATTAAATCATATTTTAGTAAACAAGATCGCACAGAATATATTGAACGTGGTAAAAATATATTAGAAAAAGAATTACGTAAGAAGAAATTAAGTTTTAACGAAGTATTAAATGAAGATAATTTAAAAAAGATTTTAACAGATTTAAAATTAGATACTGTTGATGATTTATATTTTGCAATTGGTACAGTTAGATATACAGTTGGTTATATAATTAATTTAACTAAAAATGATAAAAAGACTGTAACAGATGCTTTAATAGAAAGAGTTAGTAATAATAATTCAATTAATAAAATGAATTATAAATGTAATGTAATAGTAGCTGGTACAGATGATATTCGTGTTAGTTTAGCAAAATGTTGTAAACCAGTAAAAGGTGATGACATCATTGGATACATTACTAAAGGAGAAGGAGTAACAATTCATAAAAAAGATTGTTACAACATGACAGATAAAAGTGAAAGATTAATTGATGTTAAATGGAATTATGATACAGAAGAGTTCTATTATTCTGATTTAATTGTTGAAGTTATTCTAGGTGGTAATTATTTATTAGATATTGTTCAAAAAGCAAGTATTAAAAATGTATTTGTTGAATCAATAAAGACTCATGAATATGATTCTAAAGTAAGTTATGAATTAACTGTTAAAATTAAAAATGCTGAAGAATTAAATAGTTTTATTGTAGATTTAAATAACTTTTCATTTGTTAAATATGCAGGAGTAAAATAATGAAAGTTGTTATTCAAAGAGTTAAAAAAGCAAATGTAGTAATTAATAATAAAATTTATAATGAAATAGATGCAGGGTTATGCTTGCTAGTTTGTTTTACTCAGGAAGATAATGAACAAGATATAGATTATTGTGTTAAAAAAATATTAAATTTAAGAATTTTTGATGATGAAAATGGTATTATGAATAAAAGTATTTTAGATAACAATGGTGAAATATTATCGATAAGTCAATTTACTTTATATGCGGATACTAAAAAAGGTAATCGTCCATCATATATAAAAGCATTAAATGGTGATGAAGCAATAGAGTTGTATAATAAATTTAATAATAAATTAAATGATAATATTGTTATAAAGCCTGGTGTTTTTGGTGCTGATATGCTACTAAATATATCAAATGATGGACCAATAACAATAATAATTGATTCTAAAAATAGATAAAAGAATTTTATATAAAATTCTTTTTTTTATTTAATTTCAAATATATTTTTGTTATACTATAAGTACATAGTAGATGGTGAATATATGAAGAATAAAAG
>CAZHOG010000018.1:0-6286 GCA_964533935.1 uncultured Muribaculaceae bacterium
TATTTGGCCACTCACTTTGAAATTTAAAACTTTTATTTAATGCTGGTGTTACTACCTAGACACACAAAAGTTTAATTTTTTTAATTATAGCGTCTTTATTTTTATTTATTTTCTATTAATTTATCTTCTTCTATATATTGATAATCTAAAGCATTATTATTTGTAATAACAGAGCCACCAATTTCACGTTCTAAATCAGCCCTAGTATTATTCGCTATCTTACCACCACGTTTAGCTACTTCAATATTTTGTTTTAAACCCTGTGGATTATTCTTTTTTGCAATTTCACGTGTAGCAATTTCTCCTAAATCTGCAAGAGTTACTTCAATATCACTCATATTATCTCTTAAAGATTCTTTTCTTAATCCTTTATATTGTTTATATTCTTTAGCAGACATTCCAGACCAACCTTTATATATTTCATTCGTAAGAATAGCATATTCCCTGTTTTCCTTTATTCCTCCGTCTTTCCATACATCAGTTAATCTTTTTCTATCCTGCATTCCTTTAATTCTTTTTTGAATCCAAGCTTCATCATAACCTTTTGCTCTATAAGTATCAATTCCTCTTTGAACAGTTAATGATGGATCAAATACTTCATCTATTCTTTCTTTACCTAAATGGGCTAGCCATTGTTTTATTGGTTCTGCATTCTTACTAGGGATTGACTCTATTAATCTAAACATATTTTCAATATCAACAACATCAGTATTATAATATTTGCCATCTTGTGATTTTAATTTCAGTTGACTACAATTTGTAGCCATCTCGTTTCCTTCTTTTTTTAGCCTTGTTTTTAATACACTCCAATATTTTCTAGGATTTTCACTTTCAGAAAGAACACTAACTATATCAACAACACTAATGTAATATTTCTCATCTTCTTTATCCCAAATGGTTCTTATTGTTTCATTATTAAATATTTTATTGATTAAATGCATTTTATCTTGTTCCATTATTTACCTCCTTTACTATTAATATACTAGAAAAGTGTTAAGTTTTCTTTAAACTAATTTAAATTTATAATAAATATCTACATTATTATCTTCAGTTATTTCTATCCTATCAATTAAACTAGCTATTAAGTTTCTAGATGGATTATTCATATTTAAAAACTCTTGTATTTTTTGTATAAATTGTTTCTCATCTATATTGTTGTTATTATCTATATTATATAGTTCTTTTTTATATTCATTAACTTTATGTTCGTTTTCTTTTATTTCAGTAATGAAATTATTATATGCTCTTTTATACATATCTAAAGTTATATTACCATCAAGTTTATCATTATAACAAGCATCTATTTTTTTATTTAATACTTTAATACAATTTTGTAATTTTAAAATTTCTACATTGCACCTATCTTTTTTTGCTTGTATCTTATTAGCTTTTTTAAAACTATCTTCTAAACTATTAGCATCTATATATTTATTGCACATATTTCTTAATTCATTTATGACTAATCCTTCTATTTCATTATATTTAACACTATGTGGTGTACAAACATTTTGTTTTTTTCTTTTTGACCAGTAATTACAATTTCCATATATTCTTGTAACCAATCCATACTTCTTTGTATTTTGTTCTTGAGCTCTAAAGCCAAATGTATGTCCACATTCTTTGCAATAGATTAAACCTCTAAGTAATAGTTTGTCCGTTATTCCATTACCCTTTATCCTGTTACTATTACTTTTAAACATATCTTGTACTAAATTAAATAAATCATCATCAATAATTCTAGGTATCATGCCTTCTACAATAATCCAATTATCCTTTCTATTATGAATTCTTTTTTTTGATTTATAATTTATTTTCTTTTGCTTACATTGTGTTAAATTACCAATATAGTTTGGACTCTTTAAAATATCTCCAACAGTTCTTGTTGACCAAACACCATAGTGAAAATTATTTTGTCCAATATTCATATTTTTAGAAATACTCGGTGTAGGTACTTTTTCATTAGTTAAGGTATCACATATATTAGTTAATGAACTTCCATTAGCAAACATATTAAACATTCTTTTAACTATAATTGCCTCATCTTCATTGATTACTAATTTATGTTTATCTTCATCTGATTTATTATATCCATAGGGTGCATAGGCTCCAACAAATTGTCCATTTTTCTTTTTGACATATAATGAACTTCTTTGTTTGTTAGATATATCTTTAACATACATATCATTAAATGCACTTTTAAATACCAACATATCATTAGCACTACTATTTGAAAAAGTATCAATTCCATCATTTACTGCAACATAACGTATGCCATGTTCTGGAAAATATCTCTCAACATAAAATCCAAATTCAATATGATCACGACCAAGCCTTGATGTATCTTTTGTAATAATCATATTTATTTTCTTATCTTCACAGTCTTTAATCATTCTATTAAATCCTGCTCTATCGAATGTTGTTCCTGATACTCCATCATCAACATACTCATCAACAAATATTAAATTGTTATCCCTTATATAAGATAGCAACAACTCCCTTTGGGTAGATATACTACCACTCTCACCTAACCTTTCATCTTCTCTAGATAATCTTAAATAAATTCCTACTTTGTACTCTAAATCTTTCATTAGTACTCCAATCTAGTTATTTAAGATTGTATCCGACTTAATTATACCATTAAAATCTAAAAAATTTAATTCTTCATCTAGAAAATTTGATAAAAATTTACTAATTATTTCATTTAAGGTGTTTCCATTATCATTATAAATATTATTTACTTTGAATTTATTCATTAATTGCCTCCCCTAAAAGATATGCAACGAATAAATAAATAATTTCTGTCTTTTTGTCTATATCCATTAAATCCCTCCTTTTAAATTACGTTTTAAACATATTTAACATATTATTCATTCCTTTCAATTATCTAAAATTGTTTTAATAAATCTTCCATTTCTTTTTGTTCTTCTGGTGTAGCCTCTTTAGATTCACATCTTTTTCCATTCCATACCATTACTCCATCTGAATCATATCTGATATATGGTGATTTTCTACCATTCATTAATTCTTCATAATTATTTGATACATTAGTTACTGTTATAAATGGTTTAATATTTTTATTTTTATCTATATATGAATTGTTATATCCTTTAATAAAGATTATATTTCCTTTATAAAAAAGATCCTTATATATACTATAAAGATCTTTTTTTATATTTAAACTTATATAAACTTTTTCATTTGAGTTAGAATATTTCTTTAATGTCATTCCAAATTTAATATAAACACTTCCAATATCACTTTCACATATAGAATTAATTTTTCCAGATATAATAGTTTCATTTATATTAATATAATCCTTATTCATAATCACTTCCTTTATTTAAATATAATTTATATATTTTATTTTATTATTTATTTTAATATTTACTTTATATTGGAAGAATACTTCTACTTAATATAGAACTATTCTTCAACTTCATAATGAATTATTCTTCTACATTGTTTTTAAATTTATCGGTTATAAATATATTTCTATTACCATCAACATTTCTAGTTATAATTAAATCCTCTTTTTTTAAAGATGAAATAGTCGAGGAAATTGTTTTTGTACTAAATCCTAATTTATTTGAAAAATATTCATTAGAGGCAAAACAAACTCCTGACATTTTAGATAATGAGTAAATCATTCCCATCATTAGTCTTGCTGTAGCATTTAGTTTTTTATAGGATAAAATATAATCTGGTACATTTGCGTATTTCATTATATCTCCATATACTTTAATGCTTAACACTTTTCTTTGTGTAATTTATCCTATTATATTAGGATAGGTACTAACATAAGCCTTTCATCTTACTGTGCCTCTTATAACTAACGTCTGCAAACATTTAGTTAAGTTTATAATTTATACAATTCTTATAGTATACATTCCATTATCATATTCTTCATATATTAGGTACTTTAATTGTTCTAATATATTTAGATTATTTTGTAAACCTTTGTTTTTGATTTTAATCACATGTTGTAATTCACCTACATTTATATCTACAATATATTTATCTATTCCTTTGGAATATATATATTCATAAATATATTTAGCTTCTTTTGGAATTTTTTTATCTTTCCAAATATTCTTGTTCTGATATATCATTTAATCCCTCCTTTTCCAATATTATTTATTTTATATTAAAATGTTTCCTTTTTTACACACTTAATATATCATAGTAATTATTACGTTGTCAACTACTTTTTTACTCATTTGTACATTTTTTGTTGACTTTTTTACCCATATAGTATATTATTAGGTTGTGAGGTGAAATAATATGCCAGAAAAAAGTATTGGAGAAATCATTGCTGATGCTAGAGAAAAAAAAGGATTATCTCAAAGACAACTTGCAAAATTAGCAAATATTAATAACTCTGAACTTTCAAAAATAGAGGCTGGAATAAGAAAAGAACCTAGTCCTAAAATACTTCGTAAGATAAGCTCTATTATAAATGTTAATTATAGTGAATTAATGTATAGTATTGGATTAGGATTAGAAGTTACTCCTCTTAACTATTTTATTAAAAGTCATTATTCAAATTTAAATGCTGACGAACTTGAAACTGCTGAAATAAATGTATTAGGTAGTATAGAAAATTCCGAAAAATTAGTAGAGTCGTGTAAAAAGCAACTGGATAATGATAGTTTATTGGAAGCTCAAAAAGAAATATTAATACATACGATTGAAGATAATACATATCAAATAGAATCATCAAAACAAATTATTAAGTTGATTCAAAGTATGAAAGTAAAGGAGAGAAATAAAAATGCAAAAAAGTAATATATTAAAAAAATTATTAGTAGTAGCAAATATATTAATTACTATATGTTTAATTTTAGTTTTAACTTTAAAAACCAAATTTACTTATTCATTATATTGGACTATCACACCATTTTTAATTTTGTTAATTATTTTATTTATAAGAGAAGTAGATAAGGGAACAGTTGATACTGACATTAATAAATCAAAAACAATTAAAAGCTCTTATAATGATTCATCAACAATAGCAACTGTATTTTATGGACTTATATATTTATTAATTGAATTTTTTGATATATTAAACAATAATATAAGAGATAACTTTTATTTAATAATTGGATTCTTTGTTATAACAATGATTTATGAATTGTTTATTTGTTTATCAATATATAATGCTAAAAAAGAAACAGAAAAATTATTATCAAATAAATAATTATTATTTTTGCAAAGCAAAAGAAAAATAACCTTTTTACCTTTTCATTAGATTAGGTATTAAGGTTATTTTCATTTAAAAAGACGTGGCACGTTCTATTCCATAGGAATGGAAGTGGCGATAGTCTTTTTATTTCATTTCAATTGAATTGAAATAAAAAGCAACAATATTACTTACATCAGTTTGTAATATGTTGCTTAAGGGGTATCAAAAGGGTTCTCCCTTTGCACACAATCCTAGTTGGCTTGTCCAACTTGGTAGTGTGTTACTAAAATGTCATTTTAGTTCATAAAAGTAAAAATTCGTAAGTTATGTAATTTCTTTCGGATTATTATTTTTTATAGACAATTTTATTTTTTTCTGTTTTTTACTTTTTTAATAAGATAATAAATACCATATCCAATTCCACCAAGAAAAACAAATGCTAATATAGTTGAAATTGTTTCCTCAACTTTACTATATTTATGAACAGTAATTTCATAATTTTGTTCACTTCCATCTTCTGCAATTACTTTAATTTTCAAAAAGTTATCACCAGTTTTTAATTTGTCAATCTTATCAATTTCTGCTGTTGCTTTTTCATCATTCAATTTATAATCTATTGTTATTTTTGATGCAGATGAACTAGCATATACAGTTGCTTTATAATCACTAAATTTCACTTCTTCTTCATCAATAATAACTTTAATCCCTACATCAGAGCTTAATACTAATTCTCTAATAACATTTATATTATAACTCTTTTGCGTTCCATCTTCCGCAGTAACATCTATTACAATTTTATTTTCCCCAAGTTTTAAATTAGTATTATTTTTTATATCAAAAGTTGCTTTTGTATCGTTAGTAGTTACCTCTATACTTATTTTTTCTTTAGTAGTAGTAAATTTTATATCATCAAATTCTTTGAATTCCTTGCCATCAATTATCACTAATTTCAAAGTATTATCATTATTTTTGGTTTCTTCTTTAGCTGGTGTAATGACACTATTATTTGTATTATTATCACTTGGAGTATTATTATTTGGAGTATTATTACTTGGAGTATTATTATTTGGAGTATTATTACTTGGAGTATTATTATTTGGAGTA
>CAZHOG010000018.1:6386-11154 GCA_964533935.1 uncultured Muribaculaceae bacterium
TTATTACTTGGAGTATTATTTGTTTCATTTGAAGCACATGGATCACTGTAAATTGGATTACCAGTTGCATAATAAGTACCATCTCTGGACTCTGCTACATGCCAATGATTATCACTACTATGTTGCCCATATGTTGCTCCATTACAAGTCTTGATTGATCCCTGTCTCAATCTTCCACTACTAGCACTTACACTTGGGCAACTAAACATAAATAACGCTACTAACAATATATAAATTCCTTTTTTTAACATAATTTTAATCCTCAAACACATTGTTTACTAACTCTTGAATGTGTTTTTTCCTTTCTTCTGTTTCTTCTTTATCTATTTCTATTTTAACAATATCTCCTTCTTTTGAGTTAGGTACAAGAACCTTTGGAATGCTTACAAAATTTCCAACATCTAGTTCAACAACAGCATATTGTCCTTCAAATCTATCAATTATTACTTTCATATATCCTCCCATACTATCTTGATGAATTTATTTCCAATGAATTTCCATCACTCAACGCAATTATATTCCCATTAAAATCAGTTCTATAAACTTTAGCACCTGAAGTTGTCCATCTATCAATAATATTTTGATATGGATGATCATACCTATTACTATTACCAACCATTATTATTACATATTTTGCATTTACTTTATTTACAAATGATTGTCCTGATGATGTATCACTCCCATGATGTCCAATTTTAATAACATCTGCTGAAACATCTGACATTATTTCATTTTCACTTTTTGTTTCTGCATCACCCATAAATAAAAATTTTCTAGTACCATAATTCATTCTAATAACAGCTGAATAATTATTTAAATTATTATAACTTTCACTATTTGGGGCAATTATATCTATCTTTAAATTATCATTATTGATAATAGTAATACCTGCTTTAGCATTTGTAACTTTTAATCCGCTTTGTGAAATAGTATTTAATAAGTTTTCATAAGTCTTACTAGTAGATATAGCCTTTGGCATATATACATTTCCAATTGTAAAATTATTTAATATATAAGCTAAACCACCTATATGATCAGAATGGGGATGAGTACCAATTACGTAATCTATTTTTTTATAGCCTAATTTTTTAATATAATTTGAAACAATTATTCCCTTTGAAGATTCTCCAGCATCTATTAGCATTACCATACCATTTGGTAATTCTATAAATATTGAATCACCTTGTCCAACATCTATATAATGAATTTTTAACATATTATTTGAAATAACTTGATTGGCATTATCAACCGGTGGATTGGATGGTGCTATGCCATCATTATCTTGAAAATTATTTTCCTGATTAGTAGTATCTTCCTTAATCAAATTTTCAATCTCATCTTTTATTTCATCTTCTGGAAGTGTTGACTCGTCTTCTATTGGAATAATATCAGGATTTTTTTCTTTATATATTATTTCTGTTTCTGAAAGTGCATCTATACGTTCCCAGTAATTATTTGAATGACACATGTTTATTAACTTCCCACAGCATAATACTAAAAATGCAATAATAATAAATCCTAAAATGTCAGACCATATTTTTTTCCTTTTCAATAACGGAAGATTATCCTTTATATTAAAATTAGAAATAAATAAGATTGGGATTGAAAATGAAAGTGCATTTAGTATCATAGTAGTTTTATAAATAAACATATCATAAATATTTGCTTTGATTTCAGGAACATCTCTAATTGCAACTATAAGCATAATTATACAAAACAAATAGTATATACAAGCAATAATTTTTTTCCACAATTTATTAGTTCTAAAACCAACTAATTTACAATTCATATTCTCACACCTTAATTTATAATTGCTAACATTATATTTATGCACCAATTATATCATATTTTGTTTTTTTAATAAACATTTCCCTTCAAAAACCATAATACAAAACTAAATAGTCTTACTTTTTACATTTAAAAATTACGTAGGCAATAATAATTACTTCTATTACTAATAAAATAATTGCTACATCTATTGCCATGCCAGGGCTAATTATTGTTAAGGAGAAATCTTTTGGTATATTTAATAATACACAAAACTCAATAGCCACTTTGTAATTGAATATACTTATTCCAGTAAAACATAAAATAATTAATGTAAAAACAAGTGATTTTACCACATATATACAAAAGTCTCTAAACCCTAAGTACACAATATATATCACCTCTTTGAATCAATTATATCACTTTTTGGTATATGTTCCATACTTTTGGTATCAAAACCATTTTAAATGGGAAAATTAAGATGGTGATATAGTATGGTAGATAATAATTTAAAATATGCACGTGAAGAACTTGAAATGACACAAAATGAATTAGGTTATATATTTGGTGTAAAAAAGGCAACTATATCAAATTGGGAAAATGCGTACGACATAATTCCATTAAATAAACTAATTAAATTTTGTAATCTTTATAAATATTCTTTAGACTTTATTGTTGGATTCAATAGAAAGAATATTTCATATCATAAACTTGATAAACCAGATAAAAAGGTAATTGGTAAAAAACTTAAAGATTTAAGAAATAAATTAAAACTTACTCAACAACAGATTGCAGATGAATGTTCTATATCTCGTGCTACTTATTGTCATTATGAAATAGGAATGAATTTAGTATCAACATTAACACTATACACAATTTGTAAGAATCACAAAATATCAATGGATTTATTTTTTAGATAATAAAAAAAGTGAGAATATGCTAATTAAATTACATATCTTACTTTTTATTTATTTTATAATATCTAATGAATAATAATATTCATAATATATTAAGTTTTTCATTAATTTATTTATTTATATTTTCATTTTCAAAGTCTAATTGAAATATATTAAATAGCAATTCAACAGAAATTCTTTTCTTATCATTATAATCAAGTTCCATATTCTTTGCTAATAAAAATATTAAACTTTCATATTTAGATAAATTAGTTATCGTATTGATATAATTAGGTTCTAGCATAACTAATACTTTCTTTAATACTTTAATCACACTATCAACATTATAATTAGTTGAAAAATTTTTATTTTCTAATATATAAATTGCTAATCTAACTTTATCCACATTTTCTAAATTATCAAAATCTTTGATTATATTATATACCTTTAAACTATTATCTTCTAATAACACATTATCCCTCCAATTCACATTTTAAGGCATTTATGCCTCTTTTTGTTTTAATACTAGTTCATTAAACGTAAGGTTAAGATTGGAATATAGCCATAATATGTAGGAATAATCCAATTTTTCCTTGTACTATTTATCACTCTGACAAAAATAAAAGTCAAGTGTTTTTTTCTTTTATAAACTTAAATCAAAATCATCTTTATCTTTATTATTTCTTCTAGATTTATAATAGTCAGGAAGATTAGCATAGTAAAATAATTCATCTTCTTTATCAGTTCGTTTAGCAATATCATATATATCATTTGAATTAAAATCTTTATTATCATAATAGCCTTTTACTTGTTCCACAACTTCATCTTTTGTTTCTTCATTTCCTATCTTTAATAATTTTCTAAAAAATTCTTTGATTATATTTAGGATATTATTTATAAATGTTTTTAATCCATCATTTTCTTCGGTTAGTTCTTTATTTCTATTTTTTAATCTACTTATTTCTTTTTCCATACTTTGATTTTCTTTTTCTAATGATTGATGACTTTTTGTAAATGATTGAACTTCATTAAACAAATTATCTACCTTTGGTTGAAATTGTATTGCTTTCTTTGTTTGATTAATAACATTATTCATAATTTCAAAGGTATCCTTTTCTACAATTACATGTTTCTTATCAAAAGGAATACTTTTATTTGTTTTTAACTTTTCTTCAAAATCATTCATAGCATTACCTAAATTCTTATTTATAGTATCAACCTTATTTTCATAATATCTAGTTGTTTTTTTGAAATCTCTGACACGCTGATGTTTGGCATCACTACCTTTAATTCCCCTTTCTAATTCATACCCCTTTGATGCTAATCTGTTATGATATTTATCCTGTAATTCTGATAAATGAATTTTATCTCTAATAAATTGTTTTTTAGATATGGTATATCTTTCTGTATTAGTTCTTTTATCTAACTTTTTAACAAGTGGTATTACAACACAATGAACATGTGGTGTTAATTCATCTAAATGAACAGTAGCATGTAGTACTTGTTCTTTTTTATAGCCTAAATCTTTATAAACAAATTCCATACATGTATCAGCCCATTTTTTAATATCATCTTTACTCATATTAGTAAAAAATTCATTTGTTGCTGTAAATAATAATTCATCAGCAACTACATTTTTTGACATATTTAACATTTGATTAAAAGTTTTTAATCTCTCTTTTCTTTCTGTCTTTTGTTTTTCATCATGTTGCTTTCTATATTCTATAGTTTTATTATAAAAACCCTTAACATATTTATCAGTTAAGGGTACAAGTTCAATATTATTTTTACTTAATTCTATTTTAATATTTTTATTAGAATTATAAGCTTTCTTTTCTCTTTTGTTATGTGATCCTATCTGTGCTAAATCATTTAAAGTATAAATAGGTTCACTTCTAAATATTGCATAATTCATATATTACCTCCATTTCTAATTATTGCAAAATAAAAACAAATACCTTTTAATATTTGCTTAAATACTTTATACACTATAATTAATGGATACATCTTAAATAACATTTAATTTTATTTAGTACTTTTTTGTGTCTAGACATAAACTCCTTCTTCATTTTTTAATATTATTTGTTCATGATTATTAGTTTCAT
>CAZHOG010000019.1:0-9338 GCA_964533935.1 uncultured Muribaculaceae bacterium
ACCTTTTTTATATATTATTAATAAGTTATTTTCAGAATAACTAACTTCATCAACATTATCAAATGATAATATTTCATCTAAATATTTATCTTTTAATTCAGCTATTTCAACAGTTACTTTTTCTTCTATTTTAGCAAGTTTCTTTAATTCATCACTTGTTCCTGTAGCAATAATTTCACCTTTATCTAAAATGATAATTCTATCACAAAGAATTTCTACTTCTTCCATATAATGTGTTGTATAAATAATTGTTGCTCCATTATCTCTTAATTTTTTAATACCATCTAAAATATTATTTCTACTTTGTGGATCAACTGCTACCGTTGGTTCATCTAAAAATATTATTTCAGGCTTATGAGCTATTCCACAAGCAATATTTAATCTTCTTAATAATCCACCAGATAATTGTTTTGGATAAAACTTAGTAAAATCTTTTAATCCAACTAATTCTAATGCTTCTTCTACATATTGTTTTCTAGTCTTTTTATCATCAATATATAAACCACAGAAATAATCAATATTTTCGTAAACTGTTAATTCATCAAAAACAGCTACATCTTGAAAGATTACTCCTATTTTAGATTTAATATCATATGAAGATTCTGTCATTTCTTTATTAAATATTTTAATTTTTCCATCATCATATTTAAGTAAAGATAAAATGCAATTAATGGTAGTTGATTTACCACTACCATTGGGTCCAAGTAGTCCTAATATTTCACCTTTATATACTTCAAATGAAATATTATTAACTGCTGTTAATTCTTTATATTTTTTTGTTAAGTTTTTAATTTCAATTATATTATTCATATTATTCTCCTTCTAATTTCATTAATGCCTGATATTCTTCTACTAATAAATCATTAATTTGACTATCAGTAAATTCACATGTTTTACTTGCAACTAATGATGCTATTCCATGAGTAAATATCCACATCTTAATATGGAATTGTTTTATTTCATCATTGGAAAGTTTAGTACAAGCACCAGCATATTTTTCTACGTCTTGAAAACTACTATCAAATTCTATAAAATTATTTGGTGTTAAATTTGTAGAAGTCATAAAAAGTATTTTAAATAATACTGGTTCATTTTTTGCAAAATCTATATAGTTTATTCCTAATTGTCTATAAGGTGTTTTACTATCTAAATTTCTTTTCATATAACCATGATACGTATCAAAAATTATATTCATAACAGTATCTTTTAATTCTTGCATATTGCTAAAATTATGAAATATTGGTTGAATAGAACAATTTAGTTCTTTAGCAAGTCTTCTTGCATTTAAACTTTCATAGCCTTCACATTTAACAATTTCATATGCCTTATTAATTATATCTTCTTTTTGAATTTTTTTAATTGGGGGCATTATCATCTCTCCTTTTGATATCATATGTTATATATCATTTGATATTATATAATGAAATTCAAAAAAAAGAAAGTATTAAAATACTTTCGGTATAAATATTATTAGCCCAATGACGCTTGATGCTATTGCCATAATTAATACAGCTCCTGCAGAAATATCTTTAGCATGTTTTGCAAACTCATTTTTTTCTGGCATTGCCAAATCAACACAAAATTCAATAGCAGTATTAACCATTTCTAATGAAATAACAAGTGCAAAACAAATAGTACAAATTATCCACTCTATTGAATTTAGTTTATAAAATATACCCATTGCAATAACTAATATCATAATTACAAAATGAATTTTCATATTTCTTTCTTTTTTTAATGCAGAGATTATTCCTGTAAAAGCATATTTAAAACTATTAATTAAACTTTTATTTTTCATATGACACTTCCTTTTTATTTATATATCTTTTAATAATATTAGTATATAAAAATAAATAAGTAATAGATATTAAAGCACCTGCAATAACATCACTTACATAGTGTACTCCTAAATAAATTCTACTAGATCCAATAAGTACAATTAATATTCCTAGGATTGAACATAGTATATATTTTAAAGGTTTATTTTTTAAATATTTAAATATCAAATAAATAATAAATCCATAAAAAGCCATACTTACCATTGAGTGACCACTTGGAAATGAATATCCCGTTTCATCTATTAACATAAAACCTTCTGGTCTTGGTCTTTCAACAATGTTTTTTAATACTAAATTTAATATAGTTATTAAAAGTAAATTAAATAAAATACCAAATGATTTACGTTTATTTTTTATAACTAGAAAAGATAATAAACTTATTACTATTAAATATCTAGCACTACCAAAATCAGTAATAATTTTCATAAACTTAGTTAATTTATCATTTCTAAGAGTATTAATAAAAAATTCATGAGCTATAATATCACAACGCATTATTTCTCTTTCAAAAACATCTTCTACTATTGCTAAAGTAATTATTACACAACAAACACCTATAATGTATTTATAATATTTTTTAATAAAATCAAGTAATTTATTCATATTTTCACCTATTAAGATTCTGTTTGATATAGTTTTTGATAAGTCTTATTATTTTCTAATAATTCTTTATGTGTACCTGTTGCAACTAGTTTACCTTTTTCTATAACATTAATACTATCTGCATCAATGATTGTTGATAACCTGTGGGCAACTATAATTACAGTATGATCTTTAACTAAATTATCAATAGTCTTTTTAATATAATCTTGAGACTGATTATCTAAAGCACTTGTTGCTTCATCAAATAAAATAATTTTTGTGTTTAATAAAAGTGTTCTGGCAATAGCAAGTCTTTGCTTTTGACCACCAGATAAATTAATTCCGCCTTCACCAATAATTGTATTATATTTATCTGGAAGACTTTCAATATATTCATCTATATAAGCTTTTTTACAAACTTCTTTTATTTCTTTTAATGTAACATTTTTCTTAACCATTCTAAGATTATCTAAAATAGATAAATTAAATAAGAATGGTGCTTGCCTAATAATAGATATATTTTTTCTAAGTGAATCTTCTGTTAAATCTTTTATATTAATTCCATCAATTAATATTTCGCCACTTGTAGCATCAAAATATCTTAATAATAAATTAAAGATTGTTGATTTACCATTACCACTTTTACCAACTATGGCAATTTTTTTATTTGGTTCAAGTGTTAAATTCAACTTTTGTAATGTAGGTGCTTCATTTTCACGATATTTAAATACAACATCCCTAAATTCTACTACCCCTTTGGTATTTCTTAATGTTTTATCTCCAAATTTTTCATCTTTATATAATTTATTTTCTAATATTTCATTTATTCTAGATAATGAAACTGCAATTTTATTAAATGATACTCCAAAATCACTTATTGATTCTACAACATAATCTATTCTCCAAATATAAGTTTCCATTATAATAAACATGCTATAAGCTATATAACCATTCATAAACATATATGCACAACTAATTAATATAATTGTTTGTAAAGCAAAATATAATAAATTATTCATACAATAGTAATTTGTTTCATTTCTTGCACACTCTTTATTATGAATATATAAATCATCAATATTTTTAAATAATTTATTTTCAATTATTCTTTTAATTCCCAATGATTTTATCTCTCTAATACCTGTTATATTTTCAGTAGCATACTTAACATATTTATCAGATTCTTCTTTTATATGTTTTTGATTTTCTTTAATTTTAGGAAAAAATACATTGGCTGTTACTCCCATGAATATAGCAAAAATTATTACTTCTATACCTATTATGATTGATATCTTAAATGCAATTATTATTGCAAATATTGCTACTACTGCTCTTAACGTTAGTTTAATTAATTTATTTAATAGTTCCATGATTCTTTCAGGATCAGTATATAATCTATTAGTAAATTCACCAACACCAATATCTTCAAAAGCTATGGCTGGTAGACAATCAATTTTTTTGTATAAATCTTTTGTTATATTTTTAGTAAATTTTATTTCTAAATAATTATAAAGCATACCCCTTGGCTTTTCCATAATTCCATAAGCTAATATATATATACTTTCATATAATACTATAGCTATAATAAAATGTTGCATATCTTTTACAATTAATTTTTCTAATGCAATACCCCAAATTACAGGAGATAATGCATCAGGTATACAACATATTACAACAATTAATACATATAAAAATACTTTAAACTTATCTTCTTTTAAATATTTTCTAATATTAAGAAAACTATTAATTGACCCTACTACAAAAAAGGAAACCATAAAATTTGCTAATGAATTAGAAAAGCATGATTATGCTTGTTTTAACTATTTAGAAGAATGTGTAGACAAATATTCACCAATTGGACTAAAGGTTTCGGTTCAACCAACTGATGAATTTAAAAAAATAGTTGACAAAAATTACAGATAATTATAAAGGTAAAGGAGGTGTATAAATGAACGTAGATGAAACTCTAAAAATAATTTCACAACAATGGTGTAACTTAAATGATTTAATGCGATTAGCTAATGTTGGTAGAAATTCAGCCTTATCAATAAAAGGAAAAATAAAAGATGATTTAGAAAATAAAGGATACTATGTACCAAAGAATGCTGTTCCAATGCAAGAAGTCATTAGATATTTAAATATAGATATTGATTATCTAGAATCGAGAAGTAAAAGTATGAGAGGAGATGTTAAAATTGCTTAATCCAATAGAATCAATAGATACAAGCATAAAAAAAGACATCATTATAAATCACATAATGAAGTCTAAAGGCGTTTATCTACTAGTATCAAACCCAAAAGTAGGAAAGTCAATGTTAGCATTACAACTTTCCTGCTCTGTTACAAATGGAATACCATTTTTAGGATACAAAGTAAATCCTTCACCTGTCCTATATATTACCGCAGAATCAGATTCTGGTCAATTGAGAGAACGACTAGAGTTTATGGAATTAGAGCCTAAAAAAGGCTCTTTATTTCCTATTGATAGGCAAAATAAAATAAATATATCTTTAAGAGATTTAGAACTTGAAATAAAAACATTTTCAGAAGAAAATAACGGAAGATTAATAATAATAGATATGTTAAAAGATATTGACTTTGGTATTGAATATGATATTAACAATTATCAAGATATAGCACAAAAAGTATTACCTAAATTACGATATTATTGTGATAAATATAATGTAACATTTTTAGTAACACATCATTTAAATAAAAATGGTAAGACTTTAGGTAGCGTTGCACTAGATGCAACAGTAGATGGAAGAATAACATTAATAGAAAATAAAACAAATTTAAAATATATTAAATTACAAACCATTAATAGAGATTTTCCTAGTTTAGATATTCAATTAAAAAAATTAGATAATCTAATATTTAAAAAAATCAATTCCATTGAAGAAGATGTACTATCTTATGAAATGACATCTTTTATAAAGTACGTTGCAAGTCAAAAAGAATTAGATTTTACTTGTACAGAAATTGTTTTAAAAGCAAATATACAAATGTCCCCTAAGAGATTTGGCAGACTATTAAATAATAGTATTGAACTGCTTGAAAGCGAAGGTGTCCATATTATAAAGAATAGAACATCTGATACTAGATCATATCATGCTGTTTTTGTTGAACCTTCGCAAAATGAAGATGAGTAATGTGGCACGTTTTGTTGAACAAAGTTCAATGAAAGTGGCGATAATGAATCATCTGATGATTATTTATTTTCATAATAAATAATCGCTTGTTTATTAGCTTAGGCTTAAGTAACTACTTAAGTCTTTGCATTAAACAAGTAAACGGGATTTTAAGGGTATCCCTTAACTCACAAATGGGCTATGCCCTAGTGAGATAGGTCATAAATTGACCTTTCTATAAAACCCATACCTATTCTTAATGTCACAATGTCACAAAATAAGAAAGGATTATAATAAATGTACGATGGTAAACAAGTATTAACAATAACAAATAAAATAAAATCTGCTGATATGGGAGGTCTTGGTAAAGAACTAACTGAAAGAATTGGTACAGGAAATTATGATAATAATAGAACAAAATTTAATATAGAATATGTTCCATTATGTAGTACAAATTTAGCCAGTTCCACCTATAAAACTCTTTATAAAAATAATGTAGAATTTAATAAAAATAACAAAAATATTAATCTATTAAATGGTTGTGTAATAACTAGTGGTCAAGAATTTTTTAAATCTTTAGGAATGAGATTTGAAGATACAGGAAGAATCCACATAACAGGAGAACATAAAAATGAGCCAATTGAAAAAGCGATTATTAATAATTCTAATGATATATCTGATAAGGTATTAGAATATTTTAATGCTTCACATCAATTTTTATGCAACTTAGTTGGAAAAGAAAATGTTATCTACTCTGCTGTTCATTTTGATGAAGATACTCCGCATATGCACTTCTACTTTACTCCAATAGTAAATGAAGTTCATAGAAAAGTATTTAAAACTGATAATGATGGAAAACAGATAATGAAATCTTATATTGGAAAAGATGGTATTCAAAAATTGATACCAATTCAAAAGAAAGATGAAACTGGTAAAAATATTTATACTATTGAAAAAGGAAAATTTCTTAACTCAGATCAATTTTGGAAAAACAAAGGTTTTAAAACATCTTATGCTAAAATCCAAGATGATTATAATAAATATATAAGTGATAAAGGTTTTAATCTTGATAGAGGTCAAATTGGTGCTAACAAGCATCATACAACTAAAGCTGAAAAATATTTAGAAGAAATTCGAGAAGAAACAAAATTAGTTAAAGAAGAATATAATCAAAATAAAGCTTTAAACAGTCTTGAAATAAAATATAAAGATAAAATATCAAGTGTTGATATTAATCCACTTCTAAGCCCTGAAAAAGGCAAAATTTTAGGATATAAAGATAAGGATATAACTTACTTATCTAATTACTCTAAAGAGCTTACTAAGGATAATTTAAATAAGGAAAAAGAACTTCAACAAAAAGATGTAATTATAGATAATAAGGAACAATATATTAAAAACTTATCTTCCGAAATAAAAAAATTAAAATCTGGAAAAACAATGCAAGAAAAAGATATTATTATTGAAAGTCAAAAAAATATTATAAACGAAAAAGATAAAATTATATACTCTTTAAAACAAGAAATAAGCAATTTAAAGACTTTTATTCATGATAAATTAGAAGATGTTAAAGATGTTGCAGTAAATCTATATAAAGCATTGAGAAGAACATTAGGATTTGATGTTGATAAACATCAAGAATATGATGAAAGTTCTTTTAAAAACATAAGTAAAAATATTAATAAAAAATATGATAAAAATAAATCAGATGACTTTGAATTATGATATAATATTTTATAAATTTAGAAAGTAGGATGAAGCTATTATGAAATTAGATTTGAATAATGTATACAATCAAATTGATAATGATGGAAAGAGTATTATTAATATGTATGTGACAGCCAGACAATTTAAAAATGCAATATTAATTAACGAAATGGTATCATTACCCAATACAATAAATGGACAATTAATAAAAGCAATGGGAAAACAAACAGGGTTTGATATTTTCTCAACAAGCGATAATAAAATTAAAAATAAAATGTTTCCTTTTCTAGTAAATAAAGCATTTGCTTGTGAAGTTTATTTAAAGCTAATTCTAAAATCAGAAAAAACAGATTTAGATGAACTAATTACGAAAAAAATAATTACTAAAAATGAAAAGCATGAATTATTATCTCTCTTAAATTTAATAAAGTGCAACTTAAAAAACGATATTATAATCAGTATTAATAGCAGTACTACTAAAAAAATTACAGTTTCTGAATTTGATGATAAAGTTAAAAAAATTTCAAATGTTTTTGCTCATTGGAGGTATATATATGAAAAAGTAAATGGACAAGATAATATTGTTGAATTTACATTTTTAAATGTTTTTTGCGAATATTTGGATTTATATACAAAAGCATTAATATTAAAAAGTTATAAGTACAATGTCGATGAAGATATAAGGTAAATAAGTTACTGACAAGAACAGCAAAAGTTGTTCTTTTCTTATGCAAAGATTATGCAAAATAATAAAATAATGGTAAAATATCGTTGTATGTCGATATTTTACGGATTACAAAGGAGGTAATAAAGTAATGTCCGTAAGACAACTCAATAATAATAAAATAACAAAAGATGGAAGATCATGGGTATTTATTCAATATAATACCGGTCTAGATGGTAAAAGACATCAGTATCAGTCAAAAGCATTTATGACTGAAAAAGAAGCAATAGATGCTGAAAATATATATTTAGATAAATATAAAGATGTAGAAGTTAATCCACATATGACTTTTAAAGAAGCTTATACTATCTATTATGAATACCAAAGAGATAAAATAAAAGATTCTACTCTAAAAACCTATAGAGATAGAATCGTATATATGGGTTTACTCGACAATGTGGAATTAGTAAATTTAAATTGGGATTTATATCAGAAATGGAGAAAAGAAATTAATAAATTAACTTTATGTGATAGATATAAAACTGATATTCAAAAGTTTATTAAACAAGTAATAAACTTTGCTGAAAAACAATGGGATTTTAACTTAAGAAAATTTTACAATAAATTAGAACCATTTAAAACTCCTGGAGCAATAAAAAAAGAAATGCAATTTTTTGAACCAGAAGAATTTTATCAATTTTTATCTGTTATAGATGATTTAAAAGATAAATGCTTTTTTGAAATACTCTATTACTGTGGACTAAGAAGATCTGAAGCAAGAGGCTTACAATGGAAACATATTGATTTTAAAAATCAAATGCTTACCATATGTCAGCAAGTATTAAATCCATCAACTAGTAATGCAAATAGTGAATGGTATATATCTAGTCCAAAGACAGAAGCTTCTAATAGGACTATCCCTATTCCAAATGTTTTATTTACTGATTTAAAAGAATTAAAGAAAACAGATGAATCATATTCTAAATTTAAAAATACTTGGTTTGTTTTTGGAGATGTTGTTCCTATGACAAATAGTCATATGTATAGTGTAAGAGATAAATATACTGAATTATCCGGTGTTAAGCATATAAGAATTCATGATTTCAGACACTCATGTGCTTCAGCCTTAATTTCAGGCTCTGCTCCTATTACAGCAGTATCTAATTATTTGGGACATTCTGAAACAACAGAAACTCTAGAAACTTATACACATATGTTAAAAAAAGATATGGCAAATGTTCCAAGATTCTTTGACACATTAGAAAAAGACTTTCATGAAAAGTCTTCAGATAAATCAAAATAAACTTTAACCCATTATAAATTTGATGGGTAGATGATGGGTAGCGTTCTCTACTATATCTTGAAAAGCCCTGTAAATACAAAAAAAGTGGAGCACCGTAGTGCTCCTTCAGGGGG
>CAZHOG010000020.1:0-8670 GCA_964533935.1 uncultured Muribaculaceae bacterium
TTTTACTCATAAATTATCACTCTTTCTATAAAACAAATTTAATAAAATAAACGTTGTTCGGCTTTAAGTATTATATCAAAGAGATTGATTTTATTCAATCACCCAATTTTAGGTGGAAATTTCATATGAAAACCAGGATTTTGTCCTAGTTTTATTATCTTGGAAGTTTTTTACCTTAATCCGAAAACAAGTAAAGTTGTATTTTTTTCTCGGTTTTTATTAAATGAATTAGATTCAGCCCTATAACAAAATACAATATGCTTAAAAGATTTTGGATCTTGATATCTACTGTAATCTCTTATTAATATAATCTTTAAACTTTTTACTATTTGCTGTTTCCATAGTACTATTTTGAAACTTTCTAATTGAAGTCATTGTAATCTGTTCTTCTTTTATATTTTTTAGTTTAAATTCTTCTAAAAAGAATCCAATTAAACCTTCTAATAAATTCTTAGCTGATTCATTCCAAAATGGATCTTTTTGTTCATGTTTTTCCTGCATTACCATTGTAGCTAGTGAAGATATTAATCTATTAGTTTCAGCTAAAGCTGACATAGATAAATTGTTATGTTCTAGTTTTTCTTTGTCATCTTTTGATTCATTAGCTAATTTTTCATATTCCATATATTCTTTATATTCTGTAATTATAGGATCTAATATATTAATCTTATTTGATAATTCAGGATGCCTAAAATCAATTGTAAGAATTTTATATCCTCTATCTTGAAACATTTTTGAAGTTGCATTATATATTTCACCTTTTGGATCTGTTATAAATACACTTCTTTTTTTCTTAGCAGCTGATATAAAAGTACATGTAGGAATTACAGCAGTTACCGATTTTCCAGAACCTGTTGAACCTAAATAAACATAATGAGGTGTTTCTCTATCAAAATATATATGCTTTAAATCTTTGCTAAAAGAAACTGGAAACCCAGCTTCTTTTATATGATTAACATTTTCTTTTTTAAAATTCTCTTTTATTTCATTGTTAGTACTAAATCTAGCCGAACCATATTCGTTATCATTTTTAACCTTATGTTTCATTAAGATTGGCTCAATATATAAAAAAAATAAAAGAAATATTAGCATTGCAACTAATAAAATAATTAATGGTATGTTCATGTATCCTCCTTCCATAAAAAAAAGCAGAAAAACTGCTTTATATTAATTATTATTTACTTTCTTTATAAAACAAATATATGTAATATATTCCACAAATAATATCAAAAATAACCCAAGAACTTTTATCCATATATATAGGATATATCGGATTAAAAAGAATGGCTATGGCTATTTCTATAAATGGAATTTTTTTATTATCATTATAACTTGTATAAGCAAAAAAGATGCTTACTCCACAGATAAACCATCTAAGAATTGAGTAAAAATCATAGGAACTGATTGGCAAGCAACTAATAAAAAGAATAATCCCAGTTGCTAAAATTAGACCTTTATATTTTTTCATAATCCTCCTAACTATTAGCAGCAATACCTAATAATAAAATAAAAATTATTATTCCTACAATAACCCAAACAAGACATCCAGAATTGTCTGATTGGTTTGATGAAACATAATTGGTTGATGTTGTTGTTTCATCTTCATATTCATCATCGTCGTCATTATCGTAATCTTGATCTGTCTGATTATTTTCTGACCATTCGATTTCAGTTTGACATTTTGGGCATATTTCAGTATCTTCATCAACATAAAATCCGCATTCTGGGCATGTATAACTTGACTTTATTTCTTTTTTCATAGATTTAAATAGTGAATCATATTCTTTAATCATATCACTGGAATCACCATCATAACCAGTAAATGTTTCGCCTAATTCTCTAAACATGGCTCTAATCGTTTTACCATCATCCATAACCCAATCACCAGGAAATAATTGATATGTATTCAAAACTTTTCTTCTAACTAACATTCTTGTACCATAATCTGTATATCTATTATTAAGTATTTCCATATCTTGATTATGTATTGCTAAAATACCGAAACCAATATTACGTATATTATTAAAGAAAGTTTTATTAATGTTTGAATCAAAATTTGTATAAACTAACCAATAATATTTTGCAATAAAATCATCAACATCCTTTGGATTTATATATTTATCTGATGTATGTTCAACAGATGCTTGATGAGTATCTAAAATGTATCCAAGTAATTGATTAAATCCAGTTATATCTGTAATTACATTAGAAAAAACCCTTAAAACTTCAGATGAAGGTAATTTTGAAGTAATTATTTCTAAAAGATTATAAATTGTATCTTTATTGGTATCATCAATCATTGCTTTATAGGCACCATTATAAGATGTTATCCATTCCTCTCCTGCATATACAAAATAATCACATAATTCTGAAAAATTATCAAATTGTTCATCTTCAACAGATTTCTTTTGTTGATACAACCAACAACATTTTTGAATCTTTTTTAATTTTTTATAATTCTTTTTATTTTCAGTAACACTTTTATCTGCTCTTAAGTATAAGTTAGTTGATATATATGGTGTTATAAATGAAGAAACTTCTTTAAGTTCTTTTCCTTTGAAAGCATTAGAAATTTCTTCATATAAATCAATTAAAGTATCTCCATATTTGTTATAATCCTTAGTCATTTTTTCGATAATATACTTTACTGAATTTGAATAAAAATCATCTTTAATAACATTTTTTAGGAAAATAAACGCATTTATTCTATTTGTAAAATCTTTTCCAATTGTATCAAGTGTTAAAGAGTTATTTAAAAAATCACACAAATCTTCATCAAAATCTTTTTTCTTATCAGAAAACCTTTCAACCTTTTCAAATATACTAGCTATTGAACTGTACATTTTTTTTAAATCTTGATTATCTATTTCTCCAATTGAACTATTAAACTCTCTTGTTATTTTAATAAAAATGCATTCAAGGAAATCGTCAAATATCTTTTTCGCATTTTTATCATTTATCTTTGATGAATAATAGAAATTCTTATAAAAATCCATATCATTTGAAATATTAATTAAATATTTAGACAAATTCTTTATTTCTGATGAAATATAATCTTTTTTAGTACTATCTAATATTTCTAATACTTTATTAAGTTCTTTTAATGATTCATTATTAATATGAGTAGTAAAAAGTTCTTCTTCATATAATAATTCATTAGATGATATGATTTTTAAGACAACTGGTAAATCTTTTCGTTTGTTTGGATCAGTTTGAAATAAAACTCTTAATTTTTCTTTTTCTACATTCGGTTCAATATTGTATTTTTCAAATATTGTAGTTTTTTTATATTCCATAATTACCACTTTTCGATTTATTAACAACAAATGCCTGCTCCCTAGCAATGAGCTTGCTCCTTATATAAACAGCTGGATTTAAAGTTACTATAGTATTAACTGGTTTCTTAGCTTCTATATGACCCTTAACATCTATTTTTTTCTTATCATCATCAGATAAAGATTCATAATTTTTTCCGTCAGAATACTCTATAGAAATTTCCTGTTTAGATAAGTATTGCAAAAATCTTTTATCATAAAAATCCTGAATTATTTTTTCTTTATGTTTTTCTTTACTTGCTTGCATAATTTCAAAGAAGCCTTGTGATAATTCCAATATATCATTTATACTCTTATATCTATTTGATTCATATAAATTAATTAATTTATCAAACGAATCTTCACTAAATTCTACATCAACATCGATTTTTGAAGGAATTTTATATTTATCAATCCCTTCATTTTCAACACTCATAATAAATGAACTACAACTAAATTTTTGTTCAAACAAATCCAATTGTTTTTTATAATCATTATCCCTTCCATTCTTATATAAAAGATATACATATAACTCATTTCCCTTTTCATCATTAGGTAATAAAGTTAGGAAACGAGTTATTTCAAGTAAAGCATTAAAGTAATCTTTTTTTGCAATATAATCTAAAGCATTATTATAATAAACATATTTAGATAATACGATACTTTTAAACTCTTTTAGACTATATCCACATACATTGCATTTTTTGTTTTTTTCATTGCAAATACTACCACATGAAGGACACTTATATTCAATTTGGTCATTTTTGCCAGAAAAAACATTTAGAAATGATACATTATTCATTATGCTTTACTTACCAAACCATTGAACAATGCATTATTTGTCGATTCTTCAGGCATTTCATTTGCTATTAATTGATATAATCTACTTGTCAAAGCAACAAGTCTATCAGCGTCCTCAATCATTTCTGGTTTATTATCATCTTCATCATATTTCTTAAGTATTTCATCAATTTCTTTAAACTTCAAATTCAATTCATTGTTGATTTCATTTTTTAAAGAAGGACTGGTATTTGGATCATTAATACAATTTAACGAAACAGCAATAATTACTGTTACAATAGTTTTAATTTGATCGAAATAATTTTTAGGATTAGATATTAAATCAACAGATGCCTTCATAGATAACAAGTTGTCCATACATTTTTGTGCTTCTGATAAATTATCTTTCTTTAAATATCTTTTCCCATAAAAGCATTGATTATCAACATCATATGAAGAAATTTTACTATCATCATTTAATTTACTTTTAATTTCTTTTGCCAATTCATCAAATTTTTCTTCTGTTAAAACAGGGGATGTTGGAAGTTCAGAAATCGTTTTTTCAAATCGTTGAGCTACATTTGCATAATGAGTTTCATCATTATTATTTTTAGCTTCCTCTAGTTCTCTAACTATATCATCTCTTTGAGTTATTATTTTTTCTTTTTCTTCTTCATTTTCAACATACTTAATACGTTCATTAAATATTTCGTCTAAATTATTTGATTCCTCTACATTAATCTCTTCTTGCGTAATATATTCATACTCACCTTTTAGTTTTTCTCCATCCATATCAACTGATAAAGTTATATTAGAAATTGTATCCACATATGTAGTTACTGATAACTTACTACCAATTTTTGCATCTTTTGGAAGTTTAATTATAAAATTAAATATTTTCCTAGATCCTTCCCAAATAGGTAATACAATTTGTTTATTACTATACTCATTTATTTTAAATGTTTCTGTAGTTTCACTAGGTAAATAAGTTCCTTCATATACAATCGGAAATTGTTCTGTTTTGCCTTTTTCAACGTCAATGATTGTAACTGCTATAGTTTCATTTTGAATAGGAGTTGGTGCAATAATATCAATTGAACCATCATCTTCTGTAGCTAACTTATTAATACATTGATCGCCTTTATATAAATTTATCTCTTGATTTTTGTATTTATCCGAATCAACCTCTAACACAAAAGTCTTGTCTTTTTCTACTTTAGCAAATATTTCTTCATCAAGAATTATGGATACCTTGTCTATATCTCCATTGACAATTTTTCCAGATAGATAAAGTTTATTATCAATCACATAAGAAGCATTCATATCGATTAAAATATTATTTTTATCATCTTCAATTGAATATCCGTTTGTATTTGCAACAAAAGCGGCACCAGCACTAACAGACAAATCTGGTTCAAATATTGTTAATTCTTTTAATTTATCAGTTATACAATAATGCTTTTGAATAGCTTCCTTAATGTAAGGAATTTTAGTAGAACCACCAACCATTAAGATATGGGTAATATCATTTAATGTTTTGCCATGGTTTTCCTCCAATATTTTTAATGCCTTATCACATTCTTTAATTATATCTTTTTCAACTTTATCTTTAATAAATTCATTAAATTGCTTTCTATTAAAGTCATCAATAGATAATTCGATTCCTGTATTATCTTTAAATATATCTGGAAAATAAATATTATATGTTTCATTTATACTCAATTGCTTTTTTACATTTTCTGCCGCAAACATCAATAATCTGAATTTTTTGTCATCAGGTGAAGCAACAATGTCATCTACTGCATTACCACGTTCTTTTAACACATCTAAGAAATGACGAGCCAAAATCAAATCAAAATTATCTCCACCTAAGAAATTATTTCCTGCTGTTGCCAATACAGTTGGAATATTTTCTGTTTTTTCAAGAATAGAAACATCGAATGTTCCTCCACCTAAATCAAATACAAAAAATAATCCATTTTCTATTTTGTTTGAAACAGCATAATTAATTGCAGCGGCAGTTGGTTCTTCTAGCAACAACTGAACATCTAATCCTGCTAATTCGCCTGCTTTTCTTGTAGCATCTTTTTGAGCTAAATTAAAATAAGCAGGGACAGTTATAACTACTTTATCATAAATTACATTTTCTTCTTTTCCAATTGTATCAATCAAACATTCTTTACAATAATTAATAATTTTTGATGATATTTCTTCTGGGGAATAGTTGTTATCTCCAATTTTTATTGATGTTTTCTTTCCCATTTCTCTTTTTATACTTTTTTTGGAATTTTCATTTCCAATATAAAACTCATTTTTTGCTAATGTTCCACATACTTCTTTTCCATTATTTCTTACAGCAATTATAGATTGAATAGTCTTATTCTTGCCAGGATTTTCCTCCGCATATAATACTTTACCATCCTTAATTATTGAAGCAGTACTGTTAGTAGTACCTAAATCTAATCCAAAACTTTTATGTATTATCATATAAACTCACTCCCTATAAATTATTATTTTTAAACTCTTTCATTTGAGCCATATCAGTTAAAGAAACTGATGATTTTACTGTTTTTAAAGCAACAACGCAATCTTCGAATGTTATTGAATAATTCATTACATTGTTAATTTCTTTATCAATAACTTTACGAATTAATACATCGCAAATTTTTTTAATATCAGCTCCATTATAATTTTCTGTCGCACTGGATAAATATTCAACTATATCATCTTCTACATTAATTGATGATAAATTCTTTTTAAACATTTCATATCTTAGTTTTTCACTAGGTAAATCAATATATATTAATGAATCAAACCTTCCTGGTCTAAGCAGTGCAGAGTCTATGTCCCAAGGTCTATTTGTTGCTGCTATTATTAAAATTGTTTGCTCATTTTTTTCAAATCCCTGCATTTGTGCCAACAATTCCGGGACAATCGTTTCAGCTGTTATTTCAGCCCCCATTTTATCCCTAGATACTCCTATTGCTTCAAATTCATCAAAGAATAAGACAGAAATTTCAAATTTTCTAGCTTCATCAAAAATTTCTTTTATTTTTTGTTCTGTATCACCATAATATCTCGATTTCAAATCAGAAGATTTAATAGATATAAAGTGTCCATCAATTTCATTTGCTACTGCTTGTGCAAACATTGTTTTACCCGTTCCAGGTAAACCATATAGTAATATTCCACCACCAATTGATATATCATATTTAGAATAAATGTCCTTATATAAAACTGGATCAATTATTTTTTCTTTAACATTTAACTTTGCTTCATCTAAGCCAACAATATCTTCAAACATTGGAAATAATTTCTTTGATTTATATTGTCCTATATCTCTAAATGAGTTAAAAATATCGACCATTTGTTTTATCAATTCTTCTTTACTACCAAATTTAAATATATCATCTGATTCATAAATCTTTATACAATAATCTATAACGATATTTTTAATTGTTTTATAAAATCTTAACCTATTCCATTCCTTTTGAGTATAATTTTCTCCGCTAAGTTGCTTACATTCAAATACCAATTCATTCATTTCATTTGGTTTTAATGATAAATAATTATTCTTGTTAAAATCACTATTATTTACTTTTTCGTAATTGTACAAAAATATAGAATAGTTAATTATATAACAATAAGTAATACAACCCAATGATGTACTACCAAAAAGACTTTTGGCTAAGTTTATATTATTATTGAAACTGTCATCATCACAAACACTACTAAAATATTTTTCAGCTATTTCAATATAATAATTATCATTCTTATTTTCCATAATAATATAACTACCTCTATTATTAATTATATCATACTTTTTGATATTTTTATCTATTTCATATAAAAATCTACAACTTATTTTTTTAAAATCATCATACATTTTATCTATATTTTAATTTGGTATAAAATATTATAAATAATAATCCTTCTCATCATATTTAAAAAGCTTATCAAACTCCTTTTCTGCATCCTCCAATTCATCATTAATATTTTTTACAGCTTGATTAATCCTATGACGATTTTTAAATCTTTCATGATTAGATAAAGAAGATAAATAATTCATTAGAATTGTACTTTTATTTTGTTTTTTATTTATCATATAATTTTGATAAACAATATTTTGGATCAATTCATTTTCAGTTATTTTTGGATTCTTGTATCTATAACTTGCATGATTAACAATTGCATTTAATATGTAATTATCTAAATATTTTTCTTTTCTAACAATTAAAGACGTATCTACAATTTTACTATGATTATTTTTTGAAACATCTATAAAATAGTCATTAATCTTTTCAAGTGATTCTTTAAACTCTTTATAATCTAATTTTAATTCATTATTATTGCTATTAAATAAATGCTTCTTAATATCTTTAGTTAACTCTTTTATTTTTTTATCTTTAATTGAATTAAACTTTATTTTATGATTTTTAATTAGATCTTTTTCTTCTAATAGTTTTCCTAGAGATATTATTTTTTCTTCAAGTAGTATATCTTCTTTATTATTTAATAAAAAGTTTTTATTCAATACATAGATGGTATTAAATCCATGCGTGAAACATGTAGAAGA
>CAZHOG010000021.1:0-1046 GCA_964533935.1 uncultured Muribaculaceae bacterium
TAAGATATTCTTTTATTATTTCAGAACAAAACAAAGGTATTGGGACATCTCTAACACTACCTTTTGTTTTAGTTTCTTTCTCAAGTATTCTTTTATTTTGAGAATCCCAAACAACAGCTCTTTTAACAGATATTAAATTATTATTTAAATCAATATCTTCTAAATGAATACCAGCAATTTCTCCTCTTCTTAAGCCTGTACATATCGCTATTGTAAAAATAGTTTCAGTTACTTGATCTTCAGTTTGAAGTATTTCAAGTATATTTAATAATTCTTCTCTATTATAAGATTGTTTTTCTTTTTTTGATACTCCAGGTGCTTTTACTTTGTTAACTGGATTAGTATCTATATAATCCCACGCAATTGCTTTATTTAATATTTTTCTTAACAATCTATAAACATTATTAACACTCGTAATAGATAATTTTGTTATATTCCCATTTTTATCTGCTCTTTCCTTATCTCTCACTTTTAAATTGTTTATTATCTTTTGAATAGTTAATGCATCAATTTTATTGAGTGAAACATTAGCAATTTCTGGCAACACATAATTTTTTAATTCATTCTTACCACTAGTTACTGTAGTAGGGCTAAGTTCTTTTTCGGCATACTCTTTATAATAAATTCTTGCAAATTCAATAAATTTGATATTTCCTTTATCACCTTTACCATTTTTTAATTTTAATTCTGCAAGTTTTTTATCCCTAAATTTTCTTGCTTGAGCTAATGTTCCATCAAAAACCGAAGAAAAATAATCCCCTTTTTGTCCATTACTTCCACCTTTTCTAATAAAGACTCTATATTTTTTTCCTTTATCAATTTCATAAATATATTTATCAACTTTATCTGGGTTAGATGAAATATTTTTTATATTATTTGAATTTTTTCTTTTTTTAGTTTTTTTGATAGTTTCTTCAGTTTTCCCAAATATATCTTTTTTTTCAATTATTCTTTCTAAAGACAAACCGTTTTCTTCTAACTTAATATTTCTTAGTTTTTTTGCTTCATCTAAAGACCAATGGATTAAGCCTGCTACTGAGCATGAC
>CAZHOG010000021.1:1056-1358 GCA_964533935.1 uncultured Muribaculaceae bacterium
CATCTAAAGTACCAATAATATACTGATCAAAATTAATTTTTATATTTTGCTTTTTATCTACTTTCAAAAACTTTACTCTGTATTTTGTTTCATTAACTTTATAAATATATTTATCAACTTTCTCCTGCATTATTATCACCTCAAATATCAAATTTTTGTTTTATATTCTTAATCTTTGATTCTTTCTCTATCCACTTATCAATTTCTTCTTTATTAAACATTTTTTTATTTCCTATTTTAAAAAAAGGCAACCCATCTTTTTGAATTGCCTTATTAATATTATATCTAGTAAAAAAAGAATA
>CAZHOG010000021.1:1368-8327 GCA_964533935.1 uncultured Muribaculaceae bacterium
AGCAGGAGAAAAAGGAGTTGCTGTTACATTTAGAGTAAAAAAAGAATAATTATTAATTAATTCCTCTGTATTAAAAATTATTTTCTCATTTTTCATTTCATTTTCAGTTGAAAATTCTTCTTTTATTTGATTACCAGAATAATTTAAACTCCCTAATAAAGTAGCGAATTCCTCTAATGTCATTTTTTTTATCGTATTACAAACAAGTTGTTTATTATTATCCAAAATAACTACCTCCTTTCTAAATTTCATATTTGTAAACCATTTTTTCTATATTTAATGGTCTTTTATTATTACTTAATATATATTCTTTTGTTAAAGCATAATTTGAACACCAATATATTGCATCTTCTTCCTTTTCAAATCTTTCACTCTCTACTTTATTCCTATAAATTCGAACACCAATATATAAATTATTATGATAACAATAATAATTATTAAAAAAAGCGTAATTTGTATTTGAATCTATATTATAAAATTCATATAAAGTATCGTCTTTTAGCCTAAATACTATTGGATATATACTATCGTCGTACATATTAATTAAATCGGTTGTTATTTGATAAAATTTATATCTGTTTTTATATAATTTCATAAAATCTTTTGAATAGTAATTACCTCTTTTTGATTTAATAATATAACTAGTTTCTTTTGTATCTCTAATTAAATACCAAGTTTCTTCATATTCTTTATCTATTACTTCATAAATTCTTTTAATTATCCTTAAATCATCTAATTTTTTTAATTTATCATTCCATATCATTTCAACTTTACTCATACCATAATAATAATTCCACAATACTTCATATTCCCTTTTTTCCATAATTTTATTTAAACTTAAGTTTTTGAATCTTATTTGCTATTTCAAAACCATTTTCTTTGGAATTGAATGTTATCATAGTAATTCTATCTTGAAAGTATGTTTCATTATCATATCTTATAATTATTTCACTAATTACATCTAATTTTTCATTATAATCGAATTTTTCAAAGTCTGAAATAATTCTTGATTCATTTTCATCAAACTTTAAACCAATTACATTTCCGTTATCCTCATATAAATCTTTTGTTTTTGTTAGCAAATTATAAACCATTACATTATACTGTAAAAAAATAGTTCCATAATTATTAGGGTAATCTATTAATTCGAAGTTGAATATCATCATATCTTCATCTTCTACTAAATCTGGATTACACTCATTTTTACTATTTATTTGATTATTGTTGACTTCATTAAAGATATATAAAAGAATTCTTTCCTTACTTATATCATCTCTTAGTTCAATTTCTTCGAATAATTTTATAACTTTTTCTGTGGTATTTGTTATATTCATAATTTATTCCTCCTTTTTTACCTTGGTAAACTTCTTTCTACTTCATCAATCATTTTATCTAATAAATCTTCACTTATTAATTTTTCATTAAAATCTATATCATACATAAATTTTAACTTTTGAAAAAACTCACTGGTTAACCTTGTATAAGGAAACTGTGTCATTTTTTCTTCTACATCATTTTCCATTACAGTTTGAATATTCTCCATAAGATAATTGCTCAAACTATTATTCATTGTAAAACTTTCTTGCAAATATATCACCCTTTCTAATTAACGAAATAAGCCGTTTTAAGCAACTTTTATTTTTTATTCAAACATCTATATAAACTTCACTATCAAAGTTAATATAGTTTAAATTAAATATGTTTAATGGCATTTTTCTTTCGTTTAATTAATCACTTAAAAAAGTAAATTTTGCAAGAGTTTTTTTAAAAAAAATTAAATTTCTTTTTAGCATTCTCTTTCAGTATCTTTTTCATCATTTTCTAACTCTGATGTTACTTCTTGTTTATCTAAATCAAGTTCACTATCTATACGAGCTTTTTCCTTTTGCAATTCTCTAATTCTATCTGAATTTGTAAATGGTTTATCAAGATCTGTTTTTATATCATTTAATTGTTTTTTTGTGTATTCAATATTTTCTTTGATATTATTTCTTTTATTGTCAAAACTCTTTAAAATATTTTCTAATTTTAGTATATTTCCTATTTCGTCAATATTATTAATTTCCACTTTATATCTTCCAGTACCTTTTATATACACAATAGGTGTATATCTTAATTTTTCTCTAGTACCAATAATATCAAATCCACTTATTTCTCCTATCTTGGTTTCTTCTCTTATTTTTAATAAAGTTAGACTTTGATAAAATTTTGTACTTGCATCTTTTCTTGAATCATAACAACTGTTCATTAAAGTTATTCTAAAATTGTCAGCAGACAAATCTTTAACTTTAGGTATATCTTCTTCCAATCCTTTTAAATATTCTTCTTGATATTTTAACTGCCTAGGTAATTCAAAATTATATTTTTTCTCTAAATCAATATGAGATTTATCATATCTACTTTTTGACAAATATAATTGCTTCAATTCATTTTCAACTTTAAACTTATCTAATATTAATGGATTACCACTTGCTAGAGCCTTAACTTCTGCGTAAGTAAGAGTGTCTCTATCTAAATCTTCTGCAGTTCTTCCACCACCATTACTATTAGACATTATTTGATTAATGAAGTTTGCTTTCGTTTCAATTAATTGGTAAGAATAAGCATCAAAACTACCTTCAGTAATATATCTATATATTTCTACTTCTTCATTTTGATTACCCTGTCTTAATATTCTACCTTCTCTTTGTTCTATATCAGATGGTCGCCAAGGACAATCTAGATGATGTAGTGCTACCAGTTTATCTTGAACATTCATTCCTGCTCCCATTTTAGAAGTAGATCCTATCAATATTCTTTTATTACCACTTCTCATATCTTCAAATAATTTTAACTTTTGAGGATTAGTTTTAGCATTATGGATATATTCTATTTCATCTTCTGAAACACCTCTAGCAATCAGTTTATCTCTTATATCATCATACACATTAAATGTACCATCAGTTTTAGGTGTTGATAAATCACAAAAGACAAGTTGCGTTAACTTGTCCTCTTTATTTTCTAACCATATCCTATATATATTCTCAATTGCAATATTAATTTTTGAATTAGATAAATCTGGTAGTGTTGAATCAATCATTCTTAAATCAAGTGCTGCTTTTCTACCATCATTTGTTACTAGAAGCATATTATCAATTCTTGGATCACAACCATTTCTTATTATTTCACTTCGTTCAGCAAGTTTATCGACAAACTCTCCCAATTCTTCACTTTTAGGTGCAACGATTGTTTTATACTCACCATCTTTTAATTTAGGTATAGGTAAATCTAACATTTTTGAAGTTTTAATATCAGCCACTTCTTTAAATAAACTCATAAGTTCTGGAATATTAAAGAATTGAGCAAATCTTGCTTTAGTTCTAAATCCATTTCCATCTGGAGATATTTCGAAACTATTTACTATTTCTCCGAAAGTAGATGCCCATTCATCAAAATGTTCTAAACCCATTTCTCTTAATCTATCTAATTGTAAATACTTTTGCATAGCAAATAATTCACCCATAGAATTAGATATAGGTGTTCCTGTTGCAAATACTGCACCTTTACCATTATTATTTTCTAACACATAACTTATTTTCATAAATAAATCAGTTGCTTTTTTAGATTCAGAATTATTTATTCCAGCAACATTTCTTATTTTAGAAAACATTGGTAAATTCTTAAACATATGTGCTTCATCAACTATTAATTGATCAACACCCAATTCTTCAAAATTAACAACATCATCTTTTTTAGTATCATCTAATAATGCTTTTAATTTATTATCCATAAACATTTTAATTTGTTCTAATTTTTTAACACTTAATCCTTCATTAGATTCTGCTTTTATTCTTTCTATTGCTTGAGTTACTTCTTCAATTTGATTTTCAATATGTTTCTTTTCATATTCTTTGCTCATCGGAATAAGTCCAAAACTTGAATGAGCGACTAATACTGCATCCCATTCTCCAGTTGCAATTTTGCCCATCAATTTTTTTCTTCTCGTTTTTTCAAAGTCTTTTTGAGTTGCTACTAATATATTAACAGTTGGATATAATTTCAAAATCTCATTAGCCCATTGTCCTAATAAATGATTTGGAACAACAAACATTGGCTTTGAAACAATACCTAATCTTTTCATTTCCATAGCACTTGCAATACATTCATAAGTTTTTCCAGCACCAACTGCATGAGCAAGTAAAGTGTTACCACCATATATCACTCTTGCAACTGCATTTTTTTGATGTTCTCTTAAATCAATGGAAGGATTCATTCCATCAAATGTTAAATGACTACCGTCATATTCTCTTTCCCTGATACAATTAAATTTTTCATTGTATATTTTTACTAACCTTTCTCGCCTTTCTTCATCTTTCCATAGCCATTCTTTAAACTCTTGTTTTATTAATTCTTGCTTTTCTCTAGCATTAGCAGTTTCTACTGGGTTTACAACTCGCCTATCATCATCTAATTTATCATAAACTGTTACTGTTTGTAGATTTAATGTATTCTTTATTATCGATAGAGCATCAGCCCTATTAGTTCCCCAAGTATTAGTATTCTTAACACCATAACCATATAAACCACTTGCTTGAAACAACCATGTATTTGCCTCTTTTGCATATTTTATTTTTAAAATACTAGAATTCCATCTAGGTATATCTAAAAGTTCTATACAAAATTGATGATATATATCTTCTGGTATCCAAGTTGAACCTAGTTTTACACTTATCTCGTCAAAGTCTAATGGAATTGGTTGCACTTGTTCTAGAGCAAGGATATTATTATCAAACTTATTATCTTCATTTATACTTTTAACATAATTTAATTTATGTTTTACCTTACCACTTAAATATTCACTAGCTATAACATATCCTTTATTAAAATCATTTATTTTTTCTGGATCTTGATAAATAAGATATCCTAATTCTTCTATGATTTCATTCTCTTGTTTAGGATATATTGTTTTCATATATTCAATATCTACACAGCCACGATTATTAAGCGAATACTTCAAAGTATCTTCTGCATTCTCAGCACTACTTACTTCTTTATTTTTTCTTATTGTTCTTTTGCTAAATACATCACCTTTAACATAAATTGGTTTATCATTTTCTTCATCTTTGCTTATTTTATTTTCAATTGATGTTAATAAATAATAATCTGGATCACTGTCAAATGCTCTAGCATTTACATTATCATTTATGTATCCATATTTCTTTTGAAACAAATCATATTCAGTTGATAATTTTTGTTGTGCTTTTGCAAGTTCTTCATCAGTACCATCATTAAGTTGTACATCAAAAACTTCTCTTAATGCATATTTAACTTTACATAACGATATAATTCTTTTAGAAGTCATACCATCTTGTATTGAATAAGGAATTAAAGATGAATTTTGTCTTTGATATATAATTTCTTTATTATCAACATCTTTAATAATAAAAGCATTATTCTTTATATTATCAGTAATATCTAATATCGGATATTCACTATTCTGCTCACTCATTTCATAAGTTGCTTTTTCATATATATTAGGTGGTAAATTATTAATAGCATTTTCTATTAATGCATTTATTGATACATCACTAGGATTTAAAGTATTTTCCATTCCAAAAGGAGAAGTCCTTAATTCCATTTTACCAAGCATCATACTTGGATTA
This sequence comes from uncultured Muribaculaceae bacterium, assembly GCA_964533935.1. GTDB lineage: Bacteria > Bacillota_I > Bacilli_A > RF39 > UBA660 > RUG14121. The sequence continues at coordinate 7,011 of CAZHOG010000021.1, forward strand.
TCTATATAATAATTATTAATAGTTATTCCATCATCATATTCGCTTGTATAAATCCAATTTTCATCACTTACATCTAATTTTAATTCGTCAATTTTTTTAAGAAAAATAATATCAGTTGTTACCTTTGTATTTGCATTGCCAGTAAATGTATTGTTTGGTAATCTTATAGCACCTACAAGTTCTGCTCTTTTTGCAATGTATTCTCTAACTGATTTATCTTTTTTATCTAAAGTACCATCCGTTGTTATAAAAGCTATAATTCCACCATCTCTTACTTTGTCTAATGTCTTTTGAAAGAAGTAATCATGTATCTTGAATTTTTCTTTATATCTTTTATCAAATACTGGCATACTACCAAAAGGCACATTACCAATTGAAATATCAAATAAATTATCTGGTACAGTAGATTCTTCATATCCCTTTATTTCTATTTTTGAGTTAGGATATAACTTTTTAGCAATTCTTCCACTTATACTGTCTATTTCTACACCATATAAATTGGACTCTTTCATAATCTCTGGTATTCTTCCAAAAAAGTTTCCAATACCACATGATGGCTCTAATATATTACCTTTATTAAATCCAAACTTTTCTAATGATTGGTAAATGCAATCAATAGCAATATTAGGAGTATAAAAAGAAGATGTAGTTGATCTTCTAGCATCTTTATATTCTTCATCATTAAGTAAACTCCTTAATTTCTCCCTTTCTTTAATCCAATTATCTTTTCTTTCATCAAAAACATCAGAAATTCCACCCCAACCTACATATTTTGATAAAACATCTTGCTCTTCAACTGTTGCATTTCTATTTTCTTTTTCTAATGATCTTAATACTTCAATCGCTTTTATATTATCTTCATATCTACTTTTAGCACCAAAACTATTATCAATTTTATCATCACTAATATGATAATTAATTGGTGGATTAATTTCTTTTTGCTCTTGTTCAATACCATTTTCATTATAGTATGTTGTAGTTGGATTAGTAGTTTCAATTCCACTATTAGTTGGAATGATACTTACTTCATCAATCTTATAAGAGATTTCTTTATCAATATTATCTAATTCTTCTTGTAATTTATCACTTTCCGATACTTGTTTTGTACTTGATATATTTAAGTCAAATTGCTTTTCGTCAAAATTATGCCAAAATATATGTATTAAAGATGGGGAAAAGGATATTGAAAAATCTTTATCTTTCGTTAATGTAGATAAAAAGTAATTTTCAACAATTCCGTTATTCATTTTTATTTCATCTGTCTTATCAGTATTAAAAATTGAAAAACTATTGTCTCCAAAATCATCTGCAATAGGA
>CAZHOG010000022.1:0-7239 GCA_964533935.1 uncultured Muribaculaceae bacterium
AAAATGATTTACAAGGTTTATCTTTTAAAGCAACATTAGGTGTAGATACCAATAAAGTAATAGGTGCAGAAGCACTTATATTATCAAACGATTTAGTAAGTTTTGATAATATAGATGTATCAGAAGCAAAAACAAATATAATAGTAACTAATGATAATAAACATGATATTGAATATGATGTTAATTTAGATAATATAACAAGCAGTTCATTAGAAGATTTGACATACACAGTTAAAGTAGATGATGATGTATTAAAAACAGGAACATTTACAACAATAGAAGAACCAATAGCAGAAGATCAAATATTATCATCAGGGGATTCAAAAGAATATGAAATAATATTGGATACAAAAAATGAAATAAAAACAATAGAATCATTTGCAGCAGAAGTAAATGTAAGTTCATTAAAAACAGATAAAAACATTTATAAAGTAGAAGATTTAGTTCAAATGGATATAGATGTAGAAAATGATATAACATATAAAGATTATAATATTTTGTTAATGAATGATATAGATTTTAATGAAGACAGTAGTTATAGAAATCCGAATAGTACAGAGTTTGGAGATATAAATAACGATGGAGCAGTTGAAAGCATAAAAAAAGAAGTAACAACAAAAAGTGGATTAAGACCAATAGGAAATTATAGTAAATCAAAACCGTTTGAGGGAACATTCGATGGACAAAATCATACATTAAATAATCTTTATATCAATACATCAGGAGAATGGTCAGGATTATTTCAATATTTAAATGATTCAACTATAAAAAATTTGAATATTAAAGGTAATGTAAATAGTACTGATTCTGAAGTTGGGGTTCTTGCAGATGTATTAACAGGAAATAATAAAATTTATAATATTAATAATTATGCAGATGTAAATAGTACTAAAACAGCTCAAGGATTAATTGTTTGGGAAAAATCTGGTGAAACAACAATTGATAATTGTAAAAATTATGGAACGATAGTTTCTACTGCAGGTCAAGCAAGCGGAATAGCTGGCGGATTTGATGGGGAGTCAACAATTACTAATTGTTCAAATTTTGGAACAATTTCTGGAGCAAGCTCAACAGCTGGAATAATTAGATACTATACTGGAACAAATTTGATTATAGATAATGCAAATAATGAAGGAACAATAAAAATATCATCTTCATGGGGAAGAACAGCTGGTATAGCTTCAACTTTATATGGAAATGCAATTATTAAAAACTCTATAAACAATGGTCTTATTCAAACTGTTTCTGGCGAAATGCAGGCTGGCGGAATAGTTGGCGTTACTACAAAAAATTTAACAATTTTGAATTGTGAAAATAAAAAGGATGTACTCGATGGATTATCAAATGGTGGACATTCTGGTGGAATGGTTGGCTTAGCAGATGTTGACTCAATTGTAGAAATTAATAATAGCTCAAATAAAGGAAATATTGTTGGAGGATATAATGCTGGTGGAATAGTTGGATATACTAAAGGAGTTTTAAACATTAAATCATGTAGCAATTTTGGAATTATTTCAACGGATAACCAAAATATTTTGACTACAGCATGGCCTTCAATTGGTGGAATGGTTGGTAATACATCTAAAAGCACAATTTTTATAGATTCTTCTGTTAATTCAGGAAAAATAACAACTGGAAGTAATATTGGAGGTTTTGTCGGGGCAAATGTTGGCTCAGATATAACTATTATTAATTCAGCAAATATTGGTGAAGTGAATGCCACTCAAGGAGAAGCTGGAGGATTTATTGGACAATTATATTATAGTAATTCCAATGGAGTAGAAGGAAAGGTAAATATTTATAACTCATATAACACAGGAAGTATTATTTCACCAGCTAATTCATCATCAGGAATGATTGGTATGCAAACTGGTGAAACAGATAAAAAAAATATTGTTGATATATCAAATGTTTATAATTATGGTGATATTAGTTCAGTTGGTGCTGGGTTAACAACATTAAAACAATTAGTTTATTGTAATAAATATTTATCATCTATAAAAATGACAAATTCATATTATAAAAGTAATGGTGCTATTGGTACGAATTGTGTTTCTCCTGACCCAGCGACATCAAAGACTACAAGTGAAATAGCTTCATCATCATTTGTAGAAACTTTAAATAATAATATTTCATCATTACCAAATACATACACTTATAAAACATGGAAAAGTAATGGGACATATCCTGTATTTAATGAATAAAATAAAAAAACATTAGATTTGTTAATCCAATGTTTTTTTATTTGTCATGCTTAATAATTAATGATATAATTTAAGAGAAAATAGGAGTGCTAAAATGGAAAAAATATCTATATTTAGGAGAAATATTAAAACTAAAATGTAATATTATGCATGTTTTTAATAATTGTCTTAATGGCAGTAATTGGTGTTTATAGAACATTTGCAATTTATAGCCTACAAAAAGAATTTAATATAATAAAATCAGAAATAGGAACATATAAAAGTAGTGATGTAATGATATCAGCACTTGTTGATGGCAAAGAAACAGATACATTTCCAACCTATGAAACAAATTATAAAGTATCAAGTATAGAATGTAGTAATGGTGTAGTAGGAGAATGGGATACAACAAACTGGCGATTAATAATAGATGATATGTCATCAACAAGTACAAAATGTACAGTAAATTTTGATAGTACTAAAACAAATGAAGAAACGCCAGTGGCATATTCTAAAAGTGATTTAATTGCTTTAAATGAATCAATGACAAGTGAATTTCAAACTAAAATAGAAAATAATATTTTAGATAGAACATATCCAATAGGAAGTATATATATGAGTACTACAGATGATACAATGGATAAAGTTAAAGAACGTTTTGGTGGGACTTGGGTTAAAATATAGTGAAGGAACTACTTTAGTTGGAGCTAATGCATCATATCCAGTTAATACTACAGGTGGTAATGCTAATGTTTCAAATATAAGTATTAATCATACACATACGTATGATAAAACTACTTCAGGAACATATAACACAGTTATTTCTCATAGACATAAGAGTCCATTAACTTGGTATTCATCTGGTGGAGTTAATTACGTAGGAACAACAAATGATTTTGGATATTTTTCTGAAAATAGAACACTTTTTGCCGCAACTACTTCTTTACATGGTGGATCAACTATTTACAATGCTACAGGCTATTATACTAGTTCAACTGGTTCGAATTCTGGAGCGGTTAATTTAGGATATTCATCTACTTCGACAGGTTCAATGAATCAAAATGCAACAATTGATGCTCAAAATCCATATACATCAGTTTACATGTATAAATGAACTGCATAATAAAAATGAAATAGTTTAACTATTTCATTTTTCTATGTAATAAGCATAATATTCATCATATGTAATTTTTTCATTTTGAATTACTTTTGCAGCTTCTTTACCAACAAATCTCCAATGCCATGATTCAAATTCATATCCTGTTAAGTATTCTTTTCCTTCAGGATATCTTTCAATAAAACCATATTTATATGCATTATCTTTTAACCATTTATATCCTTCAGAATCTTTAAAAGTCCCTGATAATTGATTATCACTACTAAATACATCTATTGCTAAACCAGTTTGATGCTCTGAATATCCCGGTCTTGCAGCTTGGGCATCAGCTTTTTTTTCTCCATACCAATTTTTATAGTCTTCATAAATACTTGCTTGTTTTGAATATTCTCTATATGTTGAATTGATTATAAATTTAATTCCAGCTTCATTAGCAGCATTCCATAAATCTTTAAATGCCTCATAGGCATTAGAACGTAAGTTATTTCCATCATAAGCATATTTTGAACTTACTTCGACTAAATCTTCTGGTGCGTAATCTTCGCTTAAATGATAAAACTTATTAACAATTAATCTTTCATTTAAAGCTGTATCAGTATCTAAATCATATTCATACCAATTATTATTAGCATGAACATTGATTATTGCAATAATATCAGTAAGAGTTTTATTATTATTTTCTTCGTAATATGATAAATAACTATTTAAATTCTTATAAATAAAATATTTTTCTTTTGCTAATGAAATAATATTTTCATTTACATCTAATTTTAGAATATCGTTTAAATTATTTTTATATAGATTTAATAAATCTTTTGTTTGATTTTCTGACCAACCTTTTTCTAATAACTTATATTCAAATGTTTTTTTGTACTGATAGTTTTTATAGAATTTTATTCCAAAAATTAAAACTATTATTATTAAAATTAAAACAAATCCAGATTTATAAACACCTTTTTTTAATTTTTTTCTCTTAGCCATTTTATTCACCTTCTATTGTCATAATTATAACATGAAAATTATTTTTATTGCTAAAAAGATAAAATCAATTTATAATAAATATATAGATAAGAAAATCTATTGAAAAAATAAGGAGGAAATAAAATGGTTTGGACAAATACAGCCGTTTTAGCCCTTATCATCGGAATTTTTGGTGGAGTTGGAGTAAGTGCTGTTGGAGTTGTAATACATTCTAAAAGTACAGCTTCTAAAGCAAATAAATTATTAGAAGAAGCAAAAAAAGAAGCGGATAAACATCGTCGCGATTCACTTGCAGAAATAAAAGAAGAATCATATAAGTTAAAACAAGAATTAGATAAAGAAATTAAAATAAAAAAAGAAGAAGCAAAAGATGCTGAAAGTAGATTGCTATTAAGAGAAGCAAGCTTAGATAAAAGAGATGAAATGCTTCAAAAAAGAGAATCTAATTTAGATGAAAGAGATAATAATTTATTAAATAAACAAAAAGAATTACAAGATAAAGATGCTAAAATGGAAGAAATGCTTAAAGAAGAAATTAAGCAATTAGAAAATATATCAAAGTATTCTAAAGAAAAAGCTCGTGATCAAATAATGAAACGTGTTGAAGAAGAAATGACAAAAGAAGTAAATGAATATATTAAAGAAAAGGAATCAGAAGCAAAATTGGTTGCCCATGAAAGAGCTAAGAATTTAATTGTTGAATCAATGGCAAGATATTCTGAAGATGTTGCTACTGAACAAACAGTTAGTACAATAACATTACCTAGTGATGATATGAAAGGTAGACTTATTGGTAGAGAAGGTAGAAATATAAGAACTATTGAGGCTGTTACTGGTGTTGATTTAATTATAGATGATACTCCAGAAGCTATAGTTGTTTCATCTTTTGATTCTTTAAGACGTGAAATTGCTAAAATTACAATTGAAACTTTAATAAAAGATGGTAGAATTCATCCTTCTCGTATTGAAGAAGTTTACGATAAAGTATTAAAAGATATGAATACAAAAATAACTGAAATTGGGAACAATGCTATTGTTGATTTAGGACTTACAAAAGTTGATCCTGAATTAGTATTCTTAATTGGTAAATTACATTTTAGAACAAGTTATGGTCAAAATGCTTTGGATCATTCTATTGAAGTTGCAAACTTAACTGGTTTAATGGCAAGTGAAATAGGAGAAAATATTACTTTGGCTAAAAGAGCAGGATTACTTCATGATATAGGAAAATCTATTGATTTTGAAGTAGAAGGATCTCATGTTGAATTAGGGTTAGATTTAGCTAAAAAATATAAAGAAGATGATACTGTTTGTAATGCAATTGCTTCACATCATGGTGATACAGAACAAAATTCAGTAATATCTGTTTTAGTTCAAGTTGCTGATACTTTATCAGCTGCAAGACCTGGTGCTAGAAATGATTCTGCAGAAAACTATATTAAAAGATTAGAACAATTAGAAGGAATTGGAAATAACTTTGAAGGTGTTGATAAAGCCTACGCTTTACAAGCTGGAAGAGAATTAAGAGTTATTGTAAAACCTTCAGAAATAAGTGATGCAGATAGTTTTAAACTTGCAAGACAAATTAAAGAACAAATAGAAAATGAAATGCAGTATCCTGGTACTATTAAAATAACAGTAACAAGAGAAACAAGAGCACAAGAAGAAGCAAAATAATAGAAAAGACATATAAGAAATCTTATATGTCTTTTTAATTACTAAAACATAAAATATTTATAAATTTGACTTTTTTATATTAATCATGTATAGTATTCAATTAATAAATGGGGGAAATATTATGAAAAATGGAATTTATGATTATTATAATAATCAAATAAAAGATTTTGAAAAATTATCTTTTGAAGATGCAAAAACAATTTTATCATCTTCAATGGAATTAGATGATAAAAAGAAAAAAGAAACAATTGAAAGAGTATTTAAGGGAACTTTACATTATGTATTAAAATATATTGAATCTTCTAAGCATTTTTACTTGAATTCTTATAATTATGATTTAAATGATGTTTTTAATGTTTGTTATACATTGTGGTTTGAAAAAATTCAAGATTATTCAATTTTAATGTGCAAACAGGCTTCATTCGCATTAGGAAACAGTTTTGCAAATGAAGTATCTAATAGATTGATTGCTTCTAATCAGGAGCTAAAGTTTTATAAAACATTATCATATAACGATTTTTTTAATCACGTTGCTAAAATATATTTTGAATTAAGAAATACAACACCCAAAACAGATGTTAAAGAGTTATGGAATACTTTAATTGAAAAGATTTCACATAATTATCCTGGATTTGTAGCTAAATTTGAGTTAGAAATTATATTAATTATTATTGAAAAATGTTATATGTCTTTTTCAGAAAACGATACAAAAGATGTAATCTTAAATAATCGAACAATTATTAAATTAAATAGTTTAATGCAAGAATATGGTTTATATGAAACTATTAATAATAATTATCCTGATAATCATGACATTGAATCAGAAACAATTAATAAAATAGAAAATCAAAAAATTTATGATATGGTATTTAATTCTGATTTATTAACAGATATGGAAAAAGGGGTTATTGCTCAAAGATTTGCCTTTTTTACTAAAAAAGCAAGTAATTATTCAACTATTGCAAGATATTATGGAGTAAAAGCTTATACAATTCAAATGATTGAAGCTAAAACATTAAGAAAATTAAAAGATGTAATTGATGAAGATTTTAAACATAATCTTTAAAAGAATAAAATGACATGTAAGTAATTATTATATGTTTTTTTATGCTTTTATAAAAAAATATATATGAATAGAATGAAGTAAAGACATTTATGTTTACATAAAATCAAAAAAATACATTTACTTAAATTTTTATTTATTATAAAATGATATTAAGAATAGGGTGATTGTATATGAATATAAATAAAAAGAAAAGATTATTAATTGTAGGAAGTCTG
>CAZHOG010000023.1:0-7051 GCA_964533935.1 uncultured Muribaculaceae bacterium
CTGAGTGGGTCATTAGGGCAAAGCCCTAATCCCCTCGGGAGAGCCCACAACTACGTAAGCGAAGCGTGTAGTTATAGTGGGCTATAACCGGAAGCCTTTCGGTTTCTTGGATAGCGTATCATTCCTCTTTTTGACAGATTGCGCTTGCTCTTTCCTATCGGCTATTCGTTTCTGTAAATATTCGTTCAGATCTTTACATCCACTGTAGATTTGCGAGGCGTCACGTATATACCGGGTAGCATCATACTCCTTTCGGATTTGCTGTATTGCTTCCATTCCTGCACGGTCATTGTCAAAGAAACAGTGGATGCGCTCATAGCTTCCCAACGGATAGAGTGCCTTGGGAACATTGGCTACGGAATTAAGAACTATGTAATCCTGTCTGTCGAAGTCGGGTGATTGCGGACAGCTTTCCAGTCTTAAGGTCAGAAAGGAAAGGTAATCCATAAATCCCTCAAAAACGTAACATGCACTCCTTGGCTTTCCTGACTGTCTGATATGGGATATTTCTTTTGGTGCGATACATCCCTTGAAATATCGGTTGCGGATTTCATATCCACCCGATATGTTCGGAAAGGCAATGGCGAAATAACGTTTGCCGTTGTGGGTGAAACGGGCTTCTTTACATTCTCTTTTCGCCAGTGCCGTGTTTATCCCTCTTTCCTGTAGATAGGCAAGCAGGGCAGGAGAAGTCAGCTGTACAATGTCCAACTCCTGAAAACTCGGTTCGGAAAATGACTGCTTGCCAAAAGAGAAAGATACGGGACGGATGTGCGGAGTCTGTTCCTCGATTTTCTGTAGAAGATAAGGTACATAGTCGGAACAGTAGAGTTCCTGTGCCAGTGCAATGATATTTCCACCTTTACCAATTGCAAAATCATACCATTGGTTGCGTTCGGTATTTATTTTGAACGAGGGCTCTGTCTCTTCCCGTAACGGGGATTTATACCACAGGTTGATACCTTGCTGCTTGACGGGAGAATGTCCCAAACTGTACAGAAAATCCGCTATCCTGATTTGTTTTGCTGTTTGTATATCCATAATAAGATGAGTGTTTGAATAATGGTTGGAATATTTATTTCTCTTTTCGCCCGTACCTTTTTATGAAGTACGGTCTGTATAATCACTTCACTTTATTTTCGTATATATAGGATACGGTAATAAAGTGAAGCGGTTTTACATTCTCTGCAACCGCTTCGCTTTATCCTTAATATATAGACCTGCCGAATAAAGTGAAGTGATTACAGGTTAGACGGTCTAATAGTGAAAGTCTGGCTTGAACGTGTATTTCCTGCCGTTCTCCTGTACTATCATCCGTTTGTTCCGGAGCATGGTGATAAGTGATACTGCTTTTTGATGGTTCAGTTTTACACCTACCGACATATATGCCTTGACTAAGGCGGTTTCCAGATCCTTGTAGCCGTATTCCTCTTTCAGCCCGAAAGCCGCTTCCAGTGCTATGCGGTGCTGTTGTTCGGTAATATGCCTGTAAGGGTCGAACTTTTCCTCTTCCGGTCTTCCGGGTTTCTTCGCTTCGGGTCTGTACCCCTCTATGAGTTCAGGCAATGCATTGTTGTTGATACGGAAAGCGAAAGGTTCGAAATCCATTGCACGGATGTGCATGGCTGAAACATTGCTTATATCCCCGTTGCTCTTGTCCTTTTCCACCAGCAGAACGGTTTCCGCCTTGTTGTTCAGCTCCGTACCGATATGCCCTCTTGCGTTTTCATCGCCTTTGTTCTGGTGGAGTATCGTATGGATGTGTATCTGCCTGTCATCCGTCCACTGCATCAGTTTGGATATAATACGTGTCGATTCTCCCGGACTGTTGATGTCATATACCATATCGCGGATGCCGTCTATGATTACAAGCCCTATGTCCGGTGTATTATAGATAGCCTGTTCGACAATCCTGATGCGCTGTTCGGGCGTGTATTTCCTCAAAGCGAGAAACTCCAGATGTTCATTGTCCCTGTCATCAGGAAGACCGGCCAGCCGTAAAATACGTTTCATGACTTTCAGACAGTGATAATGGCTTTGTTCCGTGTCCACATAAAGAATCTTCCTTTTTTCTTCCGGTAGTTCCGCAACATACCGCAGTACCGTACCGTTTTTCAATGCGGCGGCTACGATAGCCGATACATTGAAAGTCTTTTTACTCTTGGCTTTGCCGATGGATGCACTGAAATTGCCCAGTGTACCAATGACCGAACCTTGCACTTTTAGAATCTCAGGTGCTTTTTCGTAGATTTTCGACAGGCTCAGGCGTGAAGCTTGCCAAAGGATTATTGCCTGTTCTGCCGAAATCTCCTTTATTTCTTTCATATAGTCCATAAACATACCTCCCATTATTTCCGTCCTCCTGTTTTCTTCCCGGCAAGCTCAAGAGCCAATTCCGCATCTACGATAATCTTGCGCCCTATCTGGGTAATCGCCTTGTCTATCTTACCGCTTTTCTTTATGCGGTTGGCAGTGGGCAGACTGCACCCGAACAGTTTGGCTATACCGAGTATTCCGTACACATACTTCTTTTCCGTGTCTGTAACGGGTTGCGGCAATGCTTCGGCCTGACCTGAAGCGTGCTTACTCAGGAATATGAATTCTTCGCCTGTCATCTGCCAGACGGGTTTTGATAATAATTCTTGGATATTTGTCATCGTCCAATCTATTTAGTCGTTAAACAATCAGCCCTGCGCACTGGCTGTTATTTCTGTTCTCGAACGATGCAAAATTAGGTAGGGTTATGAGTGGTAAGGATGTGGACGGTACAAACTGAATATCATTGTATCTTATTGAATATCAGAAAATAAAAATACCACTCAAAAATTATTTTGAGTGGTAAAAGTGGAACTTTCGTAAAGTATCAGGATATATCACGGATTATCTGAATATATGTTCCATTTCCTTGGCGAAATTTTGGTTGCTGTCACTGGGGAAATCTGAAACAGGCTCCTTATACTTGGATTTGTAGTAGCTGTCGTCAATATCCAGCAGTTTCAGTATTCTGTCTTTCCATTTGTCCCTGTCCTGTTTGGAGAGTTTCTCGCTCATCAGGAATATCAGATAGCATACACGTATTTTCTCTCTCGGTTTTATTTTCAGCTTACAGTTGCAGGGGTGAAGATTCATATTGGCATAGAAATCCGGTGCGGAAATTTCTTCGAACTGTTCTCCTATGCACACCTCATGAATGAGCGAAAGTAATTTCATGCTGAAATATTCCTGTTGTTCTTCTGTCGTTTCCTGCTGACTGATTGGCTCGCTTGATTTATTCTCTTGCTTTCCGTCAGGAATGTATTTCTTCAATATATCCAGAAAAAGGCAGCTTTGACGGTATATGTCCGCACAACAGTTCTTCATGTATTGGAATGCCTCTGTTCTTGCAGCCTTTTGCTGATCATAGAGTTTGTTCAGTTTGGCTTTTTCCCTGTCATATTCAGCCTTGCAGCGTTCATATTCTTTCTCTGCCTGTTTTTCCTCTTCGGCTGTATGCTCCCTGTAACCAATGGAATCATACCTGTTGTTGGCTTCATTCAGCGGCTTGCTCAGACTTCTTGTAACATCCAGCTGGGCTTCAATTTCCTGAGAATACCTTTCCATGTGCTGATAGCAAGCACGTTCTATGGCTCTGTCACTTAACGGGCGTATCTCATAAGCCTGTATGCTCTTTTCTATTTCAGTTTTCAGGCTGTTGAGTATCAAGGTGTATTGCTCTTTTTGCTTGTCAAGCACCAGTTCAAGGATAGCGGCTTCAAAGGATTTCATGTCATTATACTCCTGATAGAAATCCGATATGAATTTCTGCCTGTCAAAAGAAAAAGCGTAATTATCTATATAGTCTCTGTATATTCTGTTGAGTTCTCCATATTGGGGAATCATCGTCTGTATCTTTCCTGCCATATACTTTATATTATGGGTTCTTGTCCTTGTCAAGGAATAAGGTCAGTTCTTCTTCCACTTCTTCTATACTCGGTAGGGCAGATTTCAGATTTTCGGGTACTGCCTTGCTCAATTGATAGTCGCTGATACCTATCGGCTGGTCATATCCAGCCAAGGCATATTGTGCCACGACCTCATCCTTACCCCTGCACAGCAAAAGACCGATGGTCTTGTTATCATTTTCTCCCCTCAGTTTATCATCTACAACATTGATATAGAAATTTAACTGCCCTGCATATTCCGGTTTGAATGGCGTTGCTTTCAATTCCACGACGACATAGGCGTGGAGCTTGATATTATATAGGATCAGGTCGGCGAAAAAGTCACTGTCCCCAATCTGGAAATGTTTTTGTCTGGCAACAAAAGCAAAGCCGTTACCCATTTCCAGCAAGTAACGGGTTACATGCTTTACCAACTGTTCTTCTATATCCCTTTCGTCAGCCTTTTCCTTTGCTCCTGCCAAGTCAAAGATATACGGGTCTTTTAACAGATAATTGGCAAGATCGCTTTGAGGTGCCGGAAGTGTGGCAGTGAAGTTGTTTACCTTGTTACTCTTGATTTGTCTGTCATACAGATTACTTTCAATCTGCATTTTCAGCACATTACTGCTCCAACCCATTTCTACAGATTGTTTCATATACCAATACCTTACACCTAATGGTAGCGGATTATTGAGTATGACCATATGGCTTGCCCAATTTATTCTTGCAATCGGTGACGCCAAGAATAAATCTTCTATATCCTCTATTTTTATTTTATAGATGGTTGCTACTGTTTTTGCTACATTCTGAAATTGCGCAGGAACCTCCTGCGTAATTTCTAAAGATTGATTATCAGCTGATTGTATTTGCGCAGTAAGCTCCTGCGTAAATTGCCCGCTGTTGAGTTTAAGGACTTCATTAGTAATGTTTTGAATATTAGGGACTGACAGTATTGAATCTGTTTCAATAAAACTACGAAGTACATTTAACGGATATAAACGGGCAAACTGGCACATATAAGTAAGATTACGTTCCGAATATCCCTTCTTTTCAGGATAATTGAATCTGATTGCCTGTGCCAATTTTTTGATAATTTTACCACCCCACCCATGTAGGTGTTGGTGGTACAGTATATAATTGCCCATTTTCCAGTAATGGAACAACATCTGGGCATTGGCTGCGGTAATGAGCCGGACTTGTGCCTGTTCTATTTCCGAACCGACAGCATGGACAAAGGCATCAAAATGACCTTTCTTTATATTATGTTCGTTGTTATTTTCCATATTACTAACTATTACTTAACAAAGATAACTCTAATAATGGATAATCTGTGAAACAGACTGATACTTTTATAGTTGGTTAAACTTGTTCATTGCATTAGCCTTAATATCATCGGCTATGTCAATGTAGGGCTTCATGGCTTTATAATCACTGTGTCCTGTCCATTTCATTACAACCTGTGCCGGAATACCTAGAGCCAGCGCATTACAGATGAATGTTCTTCTTCCTGCATGAGTACTGAGCAATGCGTATTTCGGGGTAACTTCATCTATGCGCTCATTCCCTTTATAGTAGGTTTCACGTATAGGTTCGTTAATTTCTGCCAGTTCTCCCAGTTCTTTCAGATAATCATTCATTTTCTGATTGCTGATAACAGGCAATACCATGTGGTTTTCAAAATGGATGTCCTTGTATTTTTCAAGTATGGCTTTACTGTACTTGTTCAGTTCAATATTCAGACTATCTGCCGTTTTAACGGTGGTGACTTCTATATGGTCGGACTTGACATCACTTCTCTTTAGGTTGCGAACATCTGAATAACGCAGACTGGTAAAGCAACAGAACAGGAAAACATCCCGGACACGTTCCAGATACTGTTTGTCTTTGGGTATCTGATAGTCTTTAAGTCTGTTCAGTTCTTCCCATGTCAGGAAGATTACCTTCTTGGGGGTGGTTTTCAATTTCGGTTTGAACGTATCGTATGCTATATTCTGGTGATAGTCTTTCTTGAAGCTCCACCGCAGGAACCATTTGAGGAATCCCATTTGTTTACCGATGGTACTGTTCCTCATATCCTTTTTGTCGCGCAGGAAATTGACATATTCGTTCAGTCCGAATTCATTGAAATATTCAAAGGTTAAATCTTCCTTGAACTCCTTGAGGTGATTTTTAACGGCTGCAAACTTTTCGTATGTGGATTCAGTCCAGTTATTCTGGTTGCCGCATTCTTTTACAAATTCATCGAATACCTCCCAAAAACTTATCTTTACGTCTTCCTGGTCTTCACTTGTATCTTTCATCCGCAGGTTGAATGCGTCCTTTAGCTGTTGGGTAGTGGGCATGGCTTCCTGTACCTCAAATTCCTTGAACACGTTTTGAATTTCGGTATAGTATTTCAGCAGATCGGCATTGATTTCAGATGCACTTTGCTTTAGTTTGTTGGTACACCCGTTCTTCACTCGCTGCTTGTCAGCATCCCACTTGGCTACATCAATGCGGTAACCCGTTGTAAACTCAATACGCTGACTTGCGTATATGACACGCATACGGATAGGCACGTTCTCCACGATTGGCACACCGTTCTTCTTCCGGCTTTCCAATGCAAAAATGATGTTTCGTTTGATATTCATAATTGGGTGTGTTTGAAATTCTACACCCAAATATACACCCAATATTTGGAATAGCAAAAGATATTCAGAAAGATTTAGATTTACTATGTACTCCAAATAGTGCTTGATTATTAATGATTTGCAATTTTATGATATTTCTTGAATATGTAGGTTCGAGAGCCTATCTCTCCGCTTCGCGTAGCGAACTAAATCCCTAAGTTTCAATAACTTGGGGATTTTTTATTTCTCGTCATATATTTCTTGACCCACTTTTTGACCCAGTTCTTGACTCACTTTTTGACCCACTTTTTACTCCGAACACTTTTTAACATGAAATTGTTTTTTATTTGTGTAAACATTTTTCAACGTGTGTTTACTTATTGATTATCAAGATTTTACGCAATTAATCAAAAAGGGGATTTGAACCTTTGTTATCAATCATTTCATTCGTCTTGTCAGAACGCTATCTAGTCGTCCCTTGAAAACATTTAACTTATTGATTATCAGTAAAATAATTACTTT
>CAZHOG010000024.1:0-6051 GCA_964533935.1 uncultured Muribaculaceae bacterium
AAACGATTACAAAGTTAAGTGCACAACAATTGTGCACTTTCAGATTTAATCTACAATTTTATGTCCGGGAGCAGAAAAGTCCTGTAGGGTATTCACAAGTCCTGTTTTTTAGTGTATAATTGATATAAAAGGAGTACATTAAAATGGCTAAAATGATAAATTGTAAGTCTTGTAAGAAAGAAATTGCTAGTAATGCAAAAGTTTGTCCCAATTGTGGAGCTAAAAATAAGAAACCATTTTATAAAGCAGTATGGTTTTGGATTTTAGTAGTTATAGTTATTGGTGCTATAGCTGGAGGTGGTAACAGTTCTTCCTCTGATTCTGGAAGCAACAATTCCAATAATCCATCTGAAACAAAAGTTATTGAATACACAAAAGTGGATATAGATGAATTAGAAGATGCATTAGAAAATAATGCAGCTGCTGCACAAGATACATATAAAGGTAAATATTTTGAAATTACTGGACGTCTTGGTACAATTGATTCAGATCTAAAATATATTAGTCTTTTATCTACAACTGATGATTGGGATCTGGTTGGTGTTCATTGCACAATAAAAAATCAAGCAACTAAAGATGTTGTAAAAACACTATCTAAAGGTCAAACAATAACTGTAAAAGGTAAAATTACAGATGTTGGTGAAGTCTTAGGATACTATTTGAATATCGATGAAATAATACCACAATAAAAAAAGCAACTTTTTAAAAGTTGTTTTTTTATCTATTTTCAATCAAATTCTTTTCAGTATACTCTAAATTTTTAAGAGATTTATTTTTTCTTAATAATTCCATTTGTTTTTTTGCTATATCATTTAGTCTAACTAATCTTTCAGATTGTGGTATTCCCATTTCAATTAGTTCAGCATTTATATTTTCTAAATTACTTAATATTACTAAATGAAGTAAATCTGTATAATCTCTTATATTTCCGTCCTCAGCTAATTCTGGATTATTATCTCTCCATTCTTTAGCAGTCATACCAAATAGAGCAACATTTAATACATCAGCTTCTTCAGCATATATAAATTTCTTTTGTTTTTCAGTTAAAGTAGGGACTATTATACTTTTAATAGCATCAGTATGAACTATATAACTGACTTTTGATAAAACTCTATTAGCGTGCCAATCAATTTTATTTTGGTATGCTTCATTTTTCTTTAATCTTTGAAATTCTTGAATTACATATAATTTAAATTCAGGAGAAAGCCAACTAGCAAATTCTAGTGCAATATCACTTCTTGCATATGTTCCACCATTATTACCGGATTTTGAAATGATTCCTATAGCATTAGTTTCTTTAATCCACTTTTGTGGTGAGATTTTAAATTTATTACTACCAGCTTCATTTTTAAACGTGTCGAATTCGACACCTTTGAAATTTTCATTATGAATACTTTCCCATAATCCTAAATACGAAATAACATCTTTATTTCTCATCCAGTTTTGAATAGGATATCTTGGATCATCTTCATCAGCATATCTTGCTAAATCAGTTAAAGAAATATATTCTTCATCTTCAATTCTAAGCACATTTATTGTTTTATTTTTAACAATTATTTGAGCTTTTATATTATCTTTATTCATAAATCACATCCTTTCTACAATTGAATAAAGTTCTTAGTTTATTATTATAACATTTTATAATTCAAATGAATCATTATCTTTAGTTTTTTGTTCATCGTATCCTAAAACTTCATCATAAGTTTTTTCACTTATAATTTGATTATTATACATATCATCAACAACTTCTGTATAAATATCTTCTTTATCTTTTCTTTTTATCATTTGCTTTAAGAAATTAACTAATTTTTTAAATAGATGTTCTAATTGTTGCAATTTATATTTTAAATTAAAGTTATCTTGTCTTAGTTCATCAATTTGTTCTTCTTGACTTTCAACTTTTTCAGTAAGTTTATTAACTCTTAATTCTAAAGCTTCATTATTTTGTCTTAAATTAATAATCTTTCTATTATCTTGTCTTGATTGTTTAGATATACTATTTAAATTAGCTGATAATTCTTTAACATCTAAATAATTATTAGTTGTTTTATCAACTTTATCAATATAATTATCTAATTTATCTTTTTGTTCTTTAGAGATGAAAAACAAATTATCTTTTAATGGAACTTTTTTTAGGTTATTAATTTCATTTTTAATAGTAGAGGAATCAATTTTTAATTCATTAGAATTATTACTTATTGAATCTATCTCTTGTTGATGTTTTTCAATTAAAACTTTTGTTTCTTGATAATTATCCATATCAGAAACATTAATATCTTTATTTCTTCCTTTAAGTTTTTTCTTTAAAGTAGCATCCATTTCATATTCTTGATTATATTCTTCAATGCATAAAGTCCTCATTTTATCTTGGATTTGTTTTAAAGAACTTCTAGTAAATACATCAGTTTTTCCAACTTGCATACTCATACCAGATTTACAATTATATTTAATAGGTACACCTACAATATGCATATGTGGAGAAGTTTCATCATAATGAATTATTGCAGAACATACTTTGAAATTTGGAATAATTAATTCTAAATCATTTACTTGTTTCTGATATACATTAGTCATTCTTTTTTTATAATTTATGTCTTTAGTATCCCAAAAACTTTTATCTCCAAGTTCAATAATTATTTCACAAGCTAGATCACTTTTAGAGTTCTCACTTACTTTTTTAAAGTAATCATCTATTTTTCTGTCGTCTCTAATCTGTTTATTATTGTATTCTAATCTTGCTTCTTCAAATTCATTTTTGTAAAAATCTTGAACATCTTTATAAAGAGAAGATGTGCCTTTTACAATAACAATTTGTTCTTGTTCATTATCATATTTTCTATAATTATGCTTATCACATTTTGATAAAGTTTTAGCATCTTGAATACCATTATTAGTCATTGAAGTAGTACCACTTATATTATTTTTAGCAGAACTTCTAACACTGTTTTTTCTATTTTTATTACTTCCTAAATGGAAAGAGTAAGCTAATTCATTTATATAAATCACATCCTTTCTTTATGACTTATTTTGTTTGTCAAAATATATAACCCCCTAGATATCTTGACATACTATCAAGATATCAGTGGGCTAAGGAATATTCCTTAGAATTCTTTATGCAATACTTTGTAATGAAACTATGTACTACATACTTTCAAAACTTCGTATTGTATTGATGAAAATATTTTATAATCATAAAACATTTTCTTTTATCAAAATACTATCGCCACTTTCATTTCTTCGAAACAAAACGTGCCACGTATTTTATTTTTTTATTAATTCCATTTTAATAGGTTTACTAGGTACATCTTTTAATTCTCTAAATGGTTTATAAGATGTATCAGTAGGAATAAAGTTAAATAGTTTATCTATTTCTTCTTTGTCTTTTGTTACAATTATATTTTCTTCTCTAATATAAATTATTCCAAATCTATATTCTTTCATTTTTAAATCAGGATCTTTTTTGTAATAATCTTCTAATGGAAATACTCTAACGATAGCTGCATTATCTTCAATAAAGTTGAAAAAGAATACTTGTTTTTGAACATAATAAATTGCTTCAGTATAAGATACATGATAGAAGTTTTTCAACCTCATAATAATTTCGCCAACTTCTTCTTCAGGTAAGTAATTACTGAATCTAAGTTCTCCAACTAAATTACCAAATAAAGCTGGAGTAGGTCTATCAATATAACCTTTATCAAATAATTCATTACAAGGTTTTGCAATTGACTCTCTGAAATTAATTTTATTAACAAAACATTCAGTTCCTACTGATAAAAGTTCAATAGAATCTACATAGTTCATAACTAGGTTAGCTTTTTCTTCACGAGTTCTTTTATTCCAAGTTTTAATTCTATCTTGATATTCTTCTGGATGAATTTTACTATTTAAGAATGCAACATCACGCGATAACAATATATCTTTGGCAGAGTAATTAAAAGTTTCAAATTTATCAGCATTGCTAATTTTATCTTCTAAAGTTTTTATAGTATCTTCAATATTTTTTGCTTTTGACTTATAATCATCTAAAGAAAATGCACCATCAACATAAGCTATTTTAGCTCTTTCTAATCTTTGTTTTTGAGTTTCTATTTCTTTATATATTTTCTCTCTAGGTTCATCAAAGCTTTTAATTACCATTGGTATAAAGAATTGATTAACAATAGAGTCATATTCAGATAGTTGATCAACAACTTCTTTAAATCCTCTTTCAATATCAGATTCTTTAATATTTAATTTACAATCACGACAATAATAATAGAAATATTCATGTCCTTTTTTCTTGCAAGCTTTGCCACCTAATATTTTTCCACATTTAGGACATAAACATTTTTGTAAAAATACATAAGTTAAAGTTCTAGAATAAGCTCTTGAATTATTCTTTTTTTGATGTTGACATTCTTCCCACATTTCTTTACTAACTAAAGGTTCAACTACATCAGAGTAGTAAGTTGGATTTTTTGTTCTTTTACCATGAACAAAATCGCCTTTATATATTTCATTTTCTAAAATATGATAAATAGTATTATCTCCCCAGTTAGTTTTTCCTAGTACTTGTTCTTCATTATAAATATTAGCTATCTTTTGATAGGATAAACCGTTATGATAAAGTTCAAATATTCTAATAGCTATATCTTTAGTTGATTCATCTGGTATTAACATTTTATTTTCATGTTTATAGCCAAGTGGAGCTTGATGTGGAATATGACCTTGTTTAATAGCACCTGCAAGACCAACTTTAGTTCTTTCTGAAGTTCTTTCAATTTCATTTTGTGATACACTCATCATAATACGAGATATCATTCTGCCATTTGAAGTAGTAGTATTTATATCATCATATACAAAATCCAAGTATGCTTCATTTTCATCTAAGAAACTTAAAATGTTTTCCCAATCATAAATACTTCTAGTAATTCTATCTTGTTTTAAAGCAATCATAGTATTAATTTTTTTGTTTTTAATATCTTCTTTTAATCTTTCCCATTCAGGTCTATAATTTCCTTTTTTTGCACTAATTCCCGCATCTTCATAATAATCTATTATTTCAAAGTTATTTAGCTTACAATAAGTTTCTAAACGTTCTTTTTGTTCTGGTAAACTAAATCCCTCACGAGCTTGATCTTCAGTTGAAACTCTCATATAAAGACCAGCACGAACTTTAATATCATCTTTTAATATTCCCATTTGTTCAACTCCTTTACAAAAAAAGAGGAGACAGTAGTATTTAATAAAGTCTAAATACTACCGACTCCTCAAAATAATTATTATATAAATTTTCTTTACAAGTATATTTTATCATAGATGTCCCTCCATTTCTAGAGATGATACCTCTTTAATTTGGTTAATATAATATCATTTTTGAAAATAATGTCAATAGCTTACAAACTTTTAACATATTCTTGTAAGTCACTAATATTAATGCGTTTTTGTAAGTTTTCTACATATACATCTTTGTTATGATTAAATGCAAGAAATGTAGTGCTTTTAATTATTATTTTATTTGGCTCAATATAATTAATATTTGTTTTTTCAATTTTACGAATAGAACCGTTAATAAAAGTTGGTTTAACATTACAAAAATCACAAATAAATTGAATCTTTGATTGAAGTTCTTCTTCAATTGGAACTTCTTTTGTAATAATATTTAACATAAATAAAATCCTTTCTTATCTTAAATTTTCATCCCATTCAGTATATGGAACAGGAGCAGTTATTAATTTTTTAGTTTCTGAATCGTACTTAATATACTTATTGATTCTTAGTTCAAGTAAAGCATCTTTTATTGTTTCTTTATTATCAGTACAATATTTTTGAATATCTAATCCAATAATTCCATCATTAAATAAAATAATAGTTAAGAAACCTTTAGCATTTAAAGATAAATTTTGATCTGTTAAATATTTCATTGTTGACTTATAAGTATTAAATTGTCTCATTATTTTCACCATCCTTTCTTTTTGGATGGATGATTTATAAACACAAAAAAATCATTCTTTCGAATGATTCATATATGTAAGTTCGGATTTTCCGAACAGATTCCTCAATGGAGCG
>CAZHOG010000025.1:0-675 GCA_964533935.1 uncultured Muribaculaceae bacterium
GTAATTTATTTGAAAGTGGTAATAAAGCATCTATGAGTGATACAATGCTTACAATGTTTGTAAGTTATAAAGACGGTTATAAAAATAGTGATAAATTTAGCGAATCAAAAGATATAAAGACAGTTATAAAAGATGGTTCATTTGATAATGATGAATTATACTTATCAAAGTATGTTACAAAATCAAAGATAATATTTTCTGATGAAAAAGACTATAAATATGAAATCAATTGGATAATGGCAATATTATGTGGTGGTTTCTTTTTATATAGTTTATTTTTTGCAGGTATAATGCTCGGTAGAAGGCAAATAGAATTTCTTTTCTTATTTGCAATAGCACCAGTGGTATTTGCGACCAGTGTTTGTAATAAACAAAGAAGAGGTGCAGTTGTAGAACAATTAGTTTCTTTAGCACTACAAAGTGCAGTGGTAATGCTAATAGTTAGTTTAAGTGTTATGGTAATGCAAGAAGTAAATACTACAACATTTTTTAGTAATGCTTTTATGAATATAACAACAAAAGCACTTTTATATTTAGGTTGTGCTACTTTTGTTTTAACAGGTAGTCAAGTTATTAATAGATTTATAGGTGCTAATGTAAGTGCTGCTAGTGGTAGAGAACAATTAATGTCATTAATGGGTTACGGAAAAATGGCAGGTATTGGAGCAACTGTTG
>CAZHOG010000025.1:685-5434 GCA_964533935.1 uncultured Muribaculaceae bacterium
CACTTGGAATTGGTACAGGATTAAAGGGTGCTAAAGCATTCGGTACTGAAGCAGTATCAAGAGTTGGTGCAACATTAGGAACTTATGGAGTCGGTAATGCAGAAACTGGAGAACAAACACGAGCTCAAAAAGTTGCTAGTGCAGTAGGTACAAAAATGTACACATCAGCACAAAATAGTAGGAAAAAAGGTGCGGATCCAAATAGGCATGGAGTTAGTGATGCTTTTATGAATGCAGGTACTAATAGTATTAATAATACAGTTAGAAAAGTGATGCCTCGCTCAAGTTATAATGCGTCTTATTACAGAAGAAAGAAAAATATGATATAGGAGGTAAAAATGTATATTACATTAAAAACAATAAAAAGAAATTTAGGTTTTAAAGGTATAGAAATATCTGATATATTAATTGCTTTTCCACTAATAGTTTTAGTTATTATATTATTTGCTTTTACTCCATTAAAGATACCAGCAGTAGTAATTCTAATGATTGGTATTTTTTGTCTATTACCAGTTAATGTAAGTAAAAAAAATAGAATGTATAAAGTATTAATACTAATATTTAAGTTTATATTTAGAACTAAATTATATGTATATCAAAGTGATAATTTAAAGAAAGGAGTATTTATTAATGAAAAAGAAAACTGATGAAGAAAAGATACAAAAAAAGAAAAACAAGGAAAATAAGATAATTCAAAAGTTTATTAAGAAAAAGAAAAAAACTAAAACAATATATATTAGTAAATCTATAATGAAGAAAAAGTTTAAAAATGCTCAATCGTTTACTAATGTAGAAAGTATAAATGATGATGGTATTCTTAAGTTAAGAAAAGGAAATTATGCTTTAACATATTCAGTAGATGCTATTGATTTATCTTTAACATCAAACTTGCAAAAAAGTAATTTCTTTAATCAATTAAAGTATTTATATCAATTAAAAGATTTAAATTTAAGAATATATAAATTAGATGATAAAATTGATTTAAATGCTAATAAAGATTATTATAATTCGTTAATAGAAAGATTTAAAAGTGATGATGATAAGGTAAAGTTTTTACATGAAAGAGTTTCAAGATTAGAAATACTAGAAGAAAAGAATTTAACTACAACAAGTAGATATTATTTTACAATAGTAAGTGATAATGATAAAGCATTAAAACATATATCTGAAGAATTAGAAATTCAGTGTTATAATATGACACCAAAACTTTTAGTTCAAAAGATAACAAATAAATTAGAAATATATCAATTCCTAATAAATCTTTATATGAATAGTGGTAATATAGAACAATTAATGTGGAGCAATCTAGTTGAACTAGTAACTCCTTTTTTTGTTCAAGAAAATATGAATTATCTTAAAGTTGATAGTGATGAAGTTCAAATAATAACAATAAAAAGAATACCACCATTTATTGATGAGTTATTCTTTGAAGAATTATTTAATGTACCAGATACTAGATGTTGTATTCATATAAAAGATACAATACCAACTGAAGAATTAATAAGAAGATTAGATAATAACTATGAATTTTTATTATCTGAAAGAACTACGACAAGAAAATTAAGTGACGCTACTGAAATGGATACAGAAAAAGATAACTTTCAAGCATTAATGACACAAATCAAAAATGGTGATGAAAAAATAAAAGAAGTTGATCTAATAATAGTTATAAATGGAAATAAAAAAGATAGAGAAATAAAAGTAAAGGAATTAAAGAAAATAGCAGATGCCTATCAAATAAAATTAGATGTGCCACGAATGAGGCAATATGAGGCATGGCAATCATTTGATATAAGAAAAGATGGTTTTAATGATTATCATCAATATATGCCAAGTTTAACTTTAGCAGCATCTTTTCCTTTAACTATTACTCATTTTAATGATGAAACAGGTTATATGATAGGAACTGATATTCATACGGCATTGCCTACAATATTTGATTTATTTCATAAAGATTCAACTAGACCATCAAGTAATCTTGCTTTAATTGCATCAACAGGTGGTGGTAAAAGTTTCACCTTAAAGAAAATGATTATAAATGAAATTAATAGAGGTAATAAAGTATTTATCTTT
This sequence comes from uncultured Muribaculaceae bacterium, assembly GCA_964533935.1. Lineage (GTDB taxonomy): Bacteria > Bacillota_I > Bacilli_A > RF39 > UBA660 > RUG14121. Next base: position 2,759 of record CAZHOG010000025.1, read on the forward strand.
GATGCTGAAGGTGAATATAAAAAATTAGTTAAAAAAAATAAAGGAGAATACATTGATATGTATTCATCAAGTGGTGGAATAATTAATCCATTACAAGTTAGATTTTTACCGAGTGATAATGAAGAAAAGACTGATGAAGTAATTGAAAAAATTAATTATGAAGAATGTCCACTCGCAAAACATTTAGGATCACTTGAAATTTTTTTAAAATGTGCTTTTGAAGAAATATCAGAAAGCGAAATAGTTGTACTACTTAATATGATAGAAAGTTTATATAAAAGATTTGGAATATCAAAGAATACAAAAATATCTAGTTTAGAAAAATTAGAGAATACTGATTATCCAATTTTTTCGGATTTAATTGATTTTCTTCCCGACTATAGAAATATGGTTACTAATAAAGAACAATTAAAAATAGTGGATAAACTCGAAGTATTACTTGATAGATTCAAAGTAGGAACTGATGCAATGTTATTTAATGGATATACATCAGTCAATCTTGATGCTAACTTAATTGCATTTAATGTTAAGGATTTATTATATAGTAAAAATAAAAGAATTATTACAACACAGTTAGTAAATTTACTTACATACCTTAACAATATTATTGTTTGTAATAAGATAGTAAATGATAAAGGTAAAACTCCTGTGATACAAAATATTGCAGTTATAGTTGATGAATTTCATTTATATTTAAAAAATACTGATAGTGAAGTAATATTAACTTTCGAACAAATAGCAAGGAGAATCAGAAAATATCATGGTTCATTTATTCCTGCCACACAAAGTATTCATGACTTTTTAGGAGATGATGATTCAGTAAGAAGTGCTACGGCTATATTTAACAATTGCCAGTATCAATTAGTAGGTATGCTTAAAGAAAATGATTTACAAACTTATTTGAAATTGTTTTATGAAAATCCTCTAACTGATACACAAAAAGAATTCTTAATGAAAGCAGAACAAGGACAATTCTTACTTACAATTAATTCTAAAAAAAGAATTAGAGAACAAATTTTAGCATCTCCAGTTGAAGTAGAATTAATGGGAGAGAAAGTTAAATAATGAAGATTGATAAGGCAACTGAAGAACTACAAACAAAGTTCAAAAAAATGTATTTTGATGAATTTAATGATCCAAATGAATCATTTATGGACTTTTTGTTAGACTTAATATCAAAAGAAAAATTAGAGGAAGTTTTAAAGAAAGGGAATAAATATTTTTATTTTCTTTTAAAAAAATATAAGTAATGAAAAATAAAAAGAAGAAAAATATTCTTATAAAAATAATTGGTGGTAGTTCTATTTTAACAATAGCTTTCATAATGATTATTCTTGTTTGCATTTTAATGTTATTTGATTTTTTTGGGACGAGTTTGACTAAAGATAAAGTTATGGATAATGCAGAATATGCCGATGCTTATATTGAGTCAGTAAATAAACATTTAAAAAATGGATATGTACCTTTACAAAGAATATTATATTTTTATTTAGAAGATAGTAGTTTAACAATAGATACTTTATATCAAATGAATCAAAATAGCGAGAATAAAACTGCTAAAGAGATTAACACTGTATGTGAAGATCAAAGAGTAAAAAATCATGGTGCTTGTACTGAATCTAATTTAAAAGAAAATGAAAGTTTTTTAACTGTTAGCACAGGACATTTTAATTTTCCATTAGATGCAAGTTATACAGTTACAAGTTTCTTTAATGAACAAAGAGTTATTTATGGTAAGAGCAATGTTCATAATGGTTGGGATTTAGCAGTACCAGCAAAGACACCAGTATATTCAGTTTGCAGTGGAACAGTAGAAAAAGTTAATTATACCCAAACTGAAAATATATCTTACGATCAAAGTGGTAATAGTATTGGTAATACAATTACCATTAAATGTGATGAAGATTATAGTGATACATATTATGTTGTGTTTGCTCATCTTTATCCTAATTCATCAAAAGTAAAAGTAGGAGATAAAGTAAATCATTGGACTGAAATTGCATTAGTTGGAACAACAGGAACTTCCACTGGTAATCATTTACATTATCAAGTTCAAGACAGTAACAAACAATTATTAGATGGAATGCAATTTATAGATTTTAATATGACTAGAACAACTGGTTTTAATCCTAATGACGCACTGATTAGACCATAAAAAGTTAAGAGTAGCCACTTTCAAATAAAAAAGTAGTCAACTAATTTGTTGATATATAAATAAAAAATAAATATGAGTAGCCACTTCTATCTAAAATAGAAGTCATTTTTGCAAGTGCAAAAAAAGTAAGACACCATATAAAATGTTTTATTTTTCAAAGAAAAATAAGCATTGTGGTGTCGTTTCCCTTATGCCCATTAAAAATATGCAATATTTTTATTATAAATACTACTACAAATATGTAGAAAGTGGCTACTTGAAGAATAAAGAAATGGAGAGTTTTATGAAAAGAGGAATATCAAGAACAACAATAAGAATTGATAATAATTTAAAAACAAGATTAGAGTTGTTGGCAGTAAAAAATAATCTTAGTTTTAATAAAATGATTACATATATTATTGAAATAGGATATGAAAAGTATATAGAAAGATTTGATAAATATTATCAAGAACAAGATAAATTAATTAAGAGTGAGGTAGAGATTAATGAATAGAGTTAGAGTATATAGTGATAATGAAATA
>CAZHOG010000026.1:0-4617 GCA_964533935.1 uncultured Muribaculaceae bacterium
TTATTTAAAAAAGGACTGCATGATAAATTATTTAATGAGGTTACTGGGAATGATTATTTACTATCAGATATTGCAGTTTTTGAAAATGGAAAAGGACATGAAAATATAATTGATGAAAATGGAAAATATATTCTAATAAATTCAAAGTTTATATCTACAGAAGGTAATGTAACAAAGAAATGTTCTGAACAATTAACTCCATTATTTAAAAATGATATAACAATGGTTATGAGTGATCTTCCTAATGGAAAAGCTCTAGCTAAATGTTATTACATTGATGAGAATAATAAATATAGTTTGAATCAGCGAATTTGTAAAATAAAAGTAAAAGATGATAGTATAATCAATTCTAAGTATTTGTTTTATCTATTAAATAGGAATTCTTACTATTTAAGATTTGATGACGGTGTTAATCAAACAAATTTAAAAAAAGATGACATATTAAGTTTAAATTTAGTTTTACCATCTATAAAAGAGCAAGAAAGAGATTCTAAAACTTTAACTATAATTGATAATTTTATTGAGAAAGAAAATAATAAATTATCCAAATTAATCTTATTAAAAAAAGGACTTATGCAAATTATGTTTGTGTGAACATTAAATTATAGCAGTAAATGTTAAGTTTACTGCTTTTTTGTGCTTAAAAAGTCAATTTTTGCGTCTAAAATGACATTTCACACCTTAAAAACTACCTTTTAGACATAATTCGACATATTTCGCACTATGTTTGTGTTATTATAGCAACCAATTAAATTTTAAGGGGAATTTAATGTTTGCAATGCCACATATAACATCTGTGATATTGTAATAGGGGTTTGTTTTGGTTGAATATAATTAGTCATTTAAAAAGATGATGTTATAACTTATGTGTATTATATGTATATTTCGTTTTAATTATGTAATAGGACAAAACTCTCACATAAAAGGCATTTGCTCAGGGGAGTTTTTGCCTATGAAAAAGATAAATCGAAAATATTATTGGATAGTTTTTAGAAAAAATAAAAGGAAAAAATTAATAATATATATTGCTAGTAAAAAAGTCTTTTCTAATTTTACTAGCCCTAGTTTTGTTGACGTCAGATTAGGAGTCCTTAAATGGATTACCTTGTCTGACGTCTTTTTTGTTTGTATAAATGTAATTTTAAATTGTAGAGGTCCACCACTAATCAATTCAAAAAATGAATTGATTGGAGGATAAGAAAATGGTTGATAGACCAAAAAGAAGAAAAAAGATGGATAATCCATATAATTTAAAAATAATTAATAATAACTATTACATAATATTTAAAAGTAACAATAAATATAACGAAGTAGAGGTAACTAAAGAAGTATTTGATTTGATGAATAGATTTGAACTTGATGATTTGAAAGAATTAAATGAATTTGATAGACATATAGAACATTCTGAACTTACTGAACATACTTTGAATAATAGAATGTTATTTAAACAAGAATCTATAGAAGACTTAATCATAAGAAAAACATCATTAGAAGATTTAAGAAAAGCAATTAACATGTTACCAGAAGTGCAACGAAGAAGAATTAAATTATATTACTTTGATGAATTAACTGAAAAAGAAATAGCAAAGTTAGAAAATATATCACAAAAGAATATTTCAAAAAGTTTAACTGTTGCTGAAAATAATTTAAAAGAAATTTTAAAAAAATTAGTTTAAGTGGGTATATTTTTCAAATTTAGTGAGGAAACAGTTGAGAGGGAGTAAAACCTTTCACTGTTTCTTTTTTTGATTGAAACAGAGGTTCTTTGAAAATTAAATACTCATTCATCAAATACTTTCCTATTATTAAGAGCACTTTAACAAATACGCATGTCGATTAATATTTGGTTATAAAATTAAATAGCATTTAATTTGCAATGACTAATAATAGAATTAAAGATACTCCTGTCTAGCCACAGTCTAAAGCAATGGGGACAGTTCGGAGAGAACCTCGGAAAGGTGAAATTCCTGTGAGATTGAAATAGCTATTCAATCGTTTGATGAAATCCTCAGCTGAAGGTACTTAGAAAAATGTCAGTTATAAAAATAAAGAAATATTAGACACAGGAGAAATTCTGTGTTTTTTACATAGGAGGATTTTTAAGATGAAAAAAAGATATAGAGTAACTGTAAAAGTTGAATATGAAATAACTATGGATCATACTCAAACGAGTATGAAAAAAGCTAAGGCTGATGTACAAAAATTAATTGATAATTATTTAGATAAAAATAATAATTTGAATTTAAGGTCTTTATTTAATAATACAAAACCAAAAACTATATATAGGGTTGAGATTAAAAATGAATACGATAAATAAGGGAGATATTTATTACGCTTCTTTAGATCCTATTGTTGGAAGTGAACAAAATGGAACTAGACCAGTTGTTATTATTCAAAATGATATTGGAAATAAATATAGTCCAACAGTATTAGTGGCACCTTTAACAAGTAGGGTTAAGTCTAAACCACATTTACCAACTCATGTACTAGTTAAATCTGAGCATATAAAACATAATTCAATAGTACTTTTAGAACAAATAAGAGTATTAGATAAATCAAGATTAATATCTTATGTTGACACATTAACAAAAGAAGAAATAAAAAAACTAGATATTGGTATTATTAAATCTTTTAATATAACAGGTGAATGTTTTGCTGATGCAGACATATTATTTTAATGGGTGTTGATATGAATGAAAGTATTAACAAAAAAATAACTTTTGAAGATCTTATTTTGAGATATCTAATAGATGAAATAATGAAGGAAAAACAAAACTATAATGCTACTTAAATCGCAGTTTTGTTTTATTTTGTATATAGTGTTATTATACATTTGTCTTAATTTTAATCGAGTAATTAAGATTGGAGGTTGAAATGTATAATAATTACTTGACTGATATAAATTTTGATGTAGGAATCTATATAAGATTATCTCAAGAAGATAGAGACAAAGATAAAAAATATGAATCAGATAGTGAAAGTGTTACTAATCAAAAAGAGTTATTAAGAGATTATGTTAAGTGTCATAATTATAATTTGGTTAATGAATATGTTGATGACGGATTTTCTGGAACTGATTTTGAGAGACCTGGATTTCAAAGACTTATGGAAGACATAAAAAATAAAAAAATAAATTGTGTAATTGTTAAAGATTTATCCAGATTAGGTAGAGATCATGTTATGACAGGATATTATATTGAAACATTTTTTCCTGAAAATAATATTAGATTTATATCTATATTAGAGTCATATGATAGTTTTAAAAATCAAGCTAGTAATGATTCTTCAACTTTTATAATTGCATGTAATGATTATTATAGTAAACAAAATTCTGTGAAAATTAGAAATGTATTAAATGAAAAAAGAAAAAAAGGTAAATTTATTGGGAGTTTACCTAGTTATGGTTACACGAGAGATCCAGAAGATAAAGGGCATCTTCTCCCAAATACAGAAACAGCACCAATAGTTAAAAAAATATTTAAATGGAGAGCAAATGGAGTTGGACCATCAGAAATAGCTACTAGATTAAATGAAGAAGGCGTACCAACACCTAGTGCTTATAAAAAGACTAATTATTCAACAAGATTAATTGATAGAGATCATTGGAATATATCTACAGTTAGAAAAATTTTACAAAATAGAGTTTATACTGGTGATATGATTCAACATACACAAACAAAAGTTAGTTATAAATCAAAGAAAAAAATAACATTAGATGAAAGATTATGGGATGTAGTTGAAAATACGCATGAAGCATTAGTGGATAAGGAAACCTTTGAATATTGTCAATCAATAAGGAAAAATAATGATAGAAATTATCATATAAAAGTAAATAGACCTAAAAGATTGTTAGAAGGTAAAATATATTGTGCAGAATGTGGTAATAGATTATCTATTTATTATAGAAGAAAAAGAGATTATTGGGAAATTAATTGTAATAGATATTCTAGAGATCCCAAAAGGGTTAGATGTTATCCACATTTTTATCCGTATGATTATTTAGAAGAACAGTTGCTAGAAGTAATAAATAATAATATTAAAATCTATATAAAAAAATTAGATATAAAAAAATTAAATGCTGAAGTTTCAAAAAAAGTAGGTAAAAGTACTGATGAAATTTATAAAGTAATAAAAAAATATGAAATAGAAAAAAATAAATTAACAAAAAGATTATCAACACTTTATGAAGATAGATGTGAAGAAGTTATTTCTGCTGAAATGTATAAAGAATTATCAAAAGAATATGATGATAAGTTGAAAGCAGTTAATGATAAAATTGAAAAACAAAAAATGGAAGTATATAGAATTAAAAATAGTTCTAATATTCTTCCAGACTATACTAAAAAGATTAAGGAATTATTAAATTTAAAAAAATCAAAAAAAGAATTATATGATATGTTAATTGAGAAGATTCAAATCGATAAAGACAGAAATATTATAATTAAATATAAATATGATGTTATACCAGAAAGCTCATTTACATATGAAGATAGATATCCGATTCATAATCCTAATGGAAGAAAAGGTAAGAAAAAGGAAGAAACAAATAAGGATTAAACACAAGCTAAAGCCATGTTATATCAGTTTCTTGGAGTCAGGAAACTGATTGAATATGTA
>CAZHOG010000027.1:0-4342 GCA_964533935.1 uncultured Muribaculaceae bacterium
GTTTTTTCAATTAGATTTGCATTATCAACCATAGAAAGTGCTTTTTCTAAGTTTTTAATTTCACCTTTAATGTTTTTTAAAGCTCTCATTTTTTCGGCGTTTTTGATACAATATTCTTTTGCTTTTGCTTTGTTGTTTGAATTCTCTAAGTGAAATATTAATTCGTCAATATTGAAAGTTCCAGTAAAATCATTTTCACTTTCAAGTAAATTAGCTACAATTTTATGTTTTTGAATTTTTTCTTCTTTATTAATTTTTTTATAAATAATATCCTTTAATATTTCATTATTGATTTCATAAACATAACCTCTATCTTCAATTTTTTGGGCTAAGATTCCATTATTAACTAATGTTTGAACTAGATGTTCAAGTTCATCAAATTTTATACCTGTAAGTATTGATAGATCTTTTATTGATATAGGATTATTACAAATTGAAATTGTCTTTAGGATTTCATAACTAATATTATCAATATCATCTAATTGATTTAATAAAGATTGTTCGATGTTATCAGGTATACTTAAATATTTATAATAATCATCTTCATTACAGGAATCAGGTATATCAATATGCCACAAACCAGATTTATCATCTATATATAGCATTTTACTATTAAATAGTTCTTTCATAATTTCGCTTATAAAAAGTGGATTACCATATGACTGAGAATATATTCTACTTGAAAAAACTACAGTAGTATAATGCATAGATGTCATTTCTTTTATCATTTCTGCAGTTTGTTTTTTATTTAAATTTTTTATATGAATAATTTCGGAGTCTTTTCTTTTATTTATATCAGTTATGAACTTTGAGAACTTTTCGTCATTTAAGGCTTTCCCATCTTTATAGGAAAAAATTAAAATTATGTTTTTATTATTTATAATTTCTTTATATAAATAGGTAAGTATATCAATTGTAAATTCATTTGCTAAATGAATATCATCGATTATAAATACAGTAGGTTTATTTTGTATGCTATCATTGATAAATGCTGCGATTCTGTTTAATAATCTATATTTAGTTGTGTCTTCATCTAGATATTCTAAAGGGGTAGTACTTTTTCTGTCAACTATTTCTGGGAAAAATTTCATAAGTTCAGACTGATATTTATTAATAATCTCGTTATCAGTTTCTGAAATTAGCTTTTTAAGTATTTCAGTCCAAAGTTTATCATTGCTATCAATTGAGCTACTCAAACTAAAACTAGAATAAATATTTGCTTTTTTTAGTTGAAGCAGGAACTTTATTTCTTCTAGAAAACGAGTTTTACCTGTTCCAGAGTTTCCTTTTATCAAAAAAATTTTATTATTAGGCTTGAATTCCATCATGGAGTTATAAGCTTTTATTATACTATTGATTTCATCTTCTCTTCCAATTAGTTTTGTATGAAAATTAAGTTTTTCAAGTTCTTTTTTGCAGAAAATTTCATAGTTTTTATCTAAGATGCTATTTAATTGAGAAATAAAACCATATACATAATTTTTATCATAAGGTTTATCAGAGGTAATAAATTTTTCTATAATATGGAGTATTTGAATTATGTATTCAATTTCGCTACTAGTAAAATTATTATTAGCATTGTTTTTTAGTTCTTCCCTAAAAATAGCTAATTCATCTCTAGGATTCGATTCGGAAATTTCTTTTCTAAGCATGGTTAATAATATAACAGCTAAGGAATATATATCTATTTCCCTATTAGGGTTTTCATCAGTTAGAGCGTTAGGGGATTTAAAATAGGAATTATCTATTTTATCATTTGTATAATAATTTTTTTGTAATTCTACTGTTGCTAGATCATTGAGTTTTACTTTATAGTTTTCATTGTTTTTTATGATAAATATATTGTTTAAATTTAGTTCACTATAAACATATCCTTTTAGATGAAGATAGTTTATAGCTCTGCATATTTCAATAAAAACATCTATAGTTTCAAAAAGATTCATATCATTAATATATTCTAATAAATCTTTAGATTTTCCAATATATTCACAGGTATAAAAATATTGTTCTTTTGTATTTTCTTTATTATTAATATATGAAACTCTATTGAAGAAATAGTTTTTAACTATATTATTACTTTTAAGATTTATTAAGGATATAAATTCATTGGAATAAAAATCTATTAGAGAACTAGGTGTAAATTCAGCATTTAAAATAGTTAATTGCATTTTTTGATTTTTATTCCACATGTCTAAAGCTATGTAGTTTGAAAACATTCTATTTTGTTCTAGAATTTTTACTATTCTATATCGATTATTAATTAGTTTCATTTAAAATCACCTTTTAGAATTATTTAGCAATATTATATCATATTATATGACAATATGAAAAATATTAAAGTTTTTTGTTAAAAATTGTAGATTTTTTTGACAAAAGGGTAGGATGAATTTAATTTAAAAAAAGGCCTTTATTTTCTCCAAAAGCGACAGGAGCTTGATACTGTACTAAAGTAGTATTGGCAAGAATATTGCATAAATTACTATGTGATAAAAAAACCCCAATGGATTAAAATCCATTGGGGTTTTTAAAATTAATGCTTAGATAAACTTTTTTATTATGCCTATCCAATCACTCAATTACATCTTTCATTATTTTATCTTTATTTATTTCATGTAATATATCTGAATATCCAATAAATTAAAGAATTAAGTGCCTAGCATAAAATTCCTTGTTTCAAAGTTGACAATAGAAATGCTTTTTTGGTATAATTTAGTAAACCAAAAAAGGGATATGGAAGGAGGGTAGCCTTAAGTTGGGAGGAGTTATATCTGAGTTATTCAGTTATTTAATATAGGATTAGAAAAAAGGGTTATCCAGCCATTCATTTTTAAAACTTACAGTGGGAGATAATGATTATGAAAAGAGATGATATTTACTAAATTATTACGATGAGGAAGTGTATGATTTGTTTAGGATCAATATTAAACCTTATATGGTAATTCGAATACTACTAATATGCGCCGTAGTACTGGCTGTGGTTCTAGCCTACAATTTAATTGCTTTTTTCAAGTATCAGAAAATTAATGCAAAAATTATCTCCTTAGATACAGAAGTCTACGAAGGGGTGGGAGACTCTCAAACTAGCAAAGCACATTTTGTTACATACGAATTCATTTATCAAAATAGATTATACGAAGTAAAAAGACAGGCGTTTACAAAAATTGGGAAACACATAGGAGACAATGTTGTACTTTGGTTTGATCCCCATAACCCACACCATGTATTGGATTCATTATTGATTTACTCTTGTATTATTGGCATAGTGGTGCTAGGTTTTATGATGTTTATCTTAATTCGTCAAAATCCAATAAGAAAATGAGAAATTCAGAAATTCAGAAATTCAGAAATTCAGAATATGAAACTTAGATGTAAAATCCCAATTTAAAGAAATGAAAATTACTCTGTTTACGAAAGTACTGATAAAACGATCCGAATGGTTTTTTAGGAAAGGCAAATGCAATATTTGAATATGAATTTTTGAATCCAGTACTAACATACTAACTTATTTTACATATTGATAAAGAAGGACCACAGAGGAGAAATCTTTTGGGGGTTTTTTTACTGATACAAAACAAAAGTTTTATGCCTAATTATTGACTCAAAAATTTGTATAGTTTTTTATATTGAATAAGGTGCTAAATTAATGGTATAATAAATATAACTTGTATGTGGAGGGGATCGGAATGAGTAAGGATATAACAAATGAGCAATTATTTGAATTTATGACAAAGATGTATGGTGATTTAAATGGTAAAATTGATAATATGAATAAAGAAATGCAAGAAGGGTTTAAAGAAGTAAAAAATGAAATCAAAAAAACAAACACTAAAATAGACCATGAAGTGATGCCTAAGATAGATGCCCTATTTGACGGTCATAAACAAAATGCTGATAAATTAGATAGGATTGAAAAAGAGGTATCTAAACATGAGGAAATAATACTTAGAAGAATAAAATAAGAAAAGAAGGACCCCAAAGGAGAAATTTGGTGGGTTCTTTTTTTATTGCACAAAATAAAGGTTTTGGCGACTAGATCGTGAATTTTTTTAAAAAGATATAGTACTATTTTGCAAAAAATGCTAAAACTGTAGGAGGAAGATTGATGTTATATCTATGTATGAACAAAATCGACAAATATAGACAAATATAGACAAAGTTTATGAAGATATAAAGTAGTATTAAATATATGTATTGGACAAGGCTATTATTCTTTAGATATACTTTATTAGGGATAATTAATGGGAGGTGAAGTAGTTGGAAAGGTTTTATAATGATGTGAATAAAGCCTATGCAATGTTAGATTTAAGCAGAAAAATTGTTGGAGTTAAACTTATCAAAACTT
>CAZHOG010000028.1:0-3814 GCA_964533935.1 uncultured Muribaculaceae bacterium
TATATTAACCTTGAATCTATCGAGAAAATATGTCTTGCACTTGATTGTAGGATTGAAGATGTGGTTGAAATAGTGGAAGAATAAGAATGGATATGTTCTAAAATTTTAGTTTATAAAGGAGTGGGTTGTATGGGTAAATTTACTAAAGCAATGCAAGAGTTTGATAATAAATATAAAGGGAAAGCTGAAATTATAGCATTAGTACCAGTACATTTAACTGAAAATAGAATATGTAGTATAGTAAATAAACAAAACAAACCGAATGAAGAGTATTATAAGTGGCAATTAATATATTCTATTATTTATAGTGGACTAATTCCAAAAGAATACATTGGAACAGAAATTTATTTCCCTAAAGGAAATAAAAATTCAGCTCCTATGAAAATAGATGTATGTGTTTTTGATGATAAAGAATGGAAAAATAAGTATGAAGATTATCATACAAATAAAAATTTAGATTCTTTACAATGGCTAAGAGATCACTTGTTAATGCCAATAGAAATAAAAAAAGAAGATGGTAAAGATATTCTAACTGTTTGGGATAAACAATTAAAACCATACATGAAAGAAAGTGAAAGAGGTTTTTCGGCAGGTGCTTTATATGACACAGGAAGATTGTATCTTTTTAAGAAAAAAGATAATAATTACATTAGATTAAATGATAAATATAATGAAAAAGGAGATAAATCAAAAAGTAGAGATCTTAGTTTACAGCTTACAGATGCATATAGGGATTTTCCAAGTTTTGAAAGTTTGAAAAACTGGAGTGGATTTAAAGGAATCAATAGATTAAACAGAAGTATAAATGATCTTGATATTATATCAGGTGTTCATTCTCAGCAAATAAACACTGCAATGTCAAGAATTTTAAAAACCATGGATAAACAGGGAATGGTTAATCAAAAAGGCTATGATATTTTATTACAAATATTAGCTTTAAAAATATATGATGAAAAAAGAAATGAAAAGTACGGAAATAAATTAAATTTTTATATCGAAGATGATATTGTATTAGACACGCTTTCTAACCCTAAACTACAAGGTTTTATTAATAGGATAGAGGAATTAAGGAAAGATGCAGAAAAAGAGTATTATAGAATTTTAGACCAATGGTACTTTAATAAAAAAGATAAAGGGCATGTTAAAGTTTTAATAGAAATAGTAAGACAATTTCAAGATTATTCATTCGTGTTGTCTACTAAAACTGATTTGTATCAGTTAGTATTTTATACATTCGCATCACAATTTTCCAAAAATGAAAATGCACAGTTTGTAACTCCATTACCATTAATTGAATTTTTAGTAGATATTGTTAATCCAAGAAATCAAGAAACTATTATTGATCCTACGGTTGGAATTGCAGATTTTCTATCAGTATCATATGTTAATTCAAATAGTAAATTAGATGATAATAATATTTATGGTTTTGACAACGATGCTGATATGGTTAAATTAGCAACTTTAAATATGTTATTAAATGGCGATGGAAATGCTAAAATCATGTCAAAGCCAAACTTAGGTTCAATATATCATAAATTTAATGCAAAAGGAGATTTACTTACATTAGATGTAAATGCAAATAAAAATGGTAATTGGGATAATAGATATGATGATGAAGAATTATATAAATTCGATGTTGTATTAACTAACCCACCATTTGGAGATGATAGGGCATTTCAACCTGGAGATAGCCATGAAAAAGAAGTTATCGAATGTTATGAATTATGGAATGAATATAATGCTAATAAAATAGATTTAGGAGTTATTTTTTTAGAAAATGCTTATAGAATTTTAAAAGAAAATGGAAGAATGGGAATTGTACTATCTAACTCAATAGCTTCTATAGATAGGCACGAGAAAGCAAGAGAATGGCTTATGAAAAATATGAGGATTGTAGCATTGTTTGATTTACCTGCGAATGTATTTGCAGAAACAGGAGTTAATACTACACTTATAGTTGCATATAAACCTCCAAAGGATCGTTTGGAAGAATTACAAAAAAATAATTATGAAGTATTTTTTAAAGATATTGAAAATGTAGGTTATGAAGTAAAGACTAAAAAAAGAGTAAAAGTCTTTGAACCTGTATATAAAATTGATTATGATACATTTCAAGTAATGATTAATTCAGAGGGAGAACCTTTACTAGATGAAGACTTTACTTCAACAGTAAAAGAGTTTAAACAATGGTGTTTAGGACAAGAAACAGAATTAATAGATTTATTTGTAAAGGAGAAGTGATATTATGAAATATATAAAAACTCCTAAAACAATAAATTTTAATGAAATAATTAATAGTAAAAGTAGTTTATCAGCATCACAATACAAGAAATTAATAATTGATGTAGAAAACTGTAAAAAAGTGAAATGGTTTTTGGAAGAAGAATTAAAAAACAAACATAAAGGAACTGAAATTGGTTCAGAAAATTATTATAAAGAATCAACGCATTATTTTGTAAGAACAAGCTGCTTAGAGAGTTATAATTTTACCCCAGAGTTCACGAAAGAATCGGAAATACCAATGAATCCTAAAGTATTTACGGGTAAAGGCTTGAAATATGGAGATATTATATTATCAAAAGATAGTAATATAGGTGAATGTGCAATGATAGATAATGATTATCCTAATCATTTGTTATCAGGTGCAATGTATAACCTACCAGTAAAAAATGAATATAGATTTTATTTATTAGCACTATTAAAGCATGATTGCTTTAAAGAACAATTAGATGTTTTAGTTCCAAAAGGAGCAACAATTAGACATGCTAAAACATTATTTTTGGAGTGCTATATTCCAATTCCAAATGAAAAAGAATTATTTGAGATATCAAGTATAAGTAAGATGATTTTTGAAAAAGAATGTTTGATTAAAAAAAGATTTGAAGAAACATTAAAAGTAATAAAAGATGAACTTGTAAGAAATCAGAAAAATAAAAAATACGAATTTTCCTTTCCAAAATTCAAAGAATTGATAGATCAAAAGAGATTGGATACTGGATTGTATAATGAAACATATAAGAGTATTAGCCATTTAATAGAAAACTATAAATATGGATATTCAAACATTGAAGAAAAAGGATTAAGTTTAAAAAGAGGTCAGAATTTGCAAGTATCACAAATTGGAAAAAGTGTTTATTCTGATGATTATTATAAATCATTTTATACATTAATATTGCCAAAATATCTTTCAAAATATGGAACTGTAAATATGAAATCTTATTTGGGGAATGAAAATAAGTTACAAAAATTAGAAAAGGGAGATGTAATTTTTGGGGCAGAAGGATTTGGTAAAGGGCGTTCAATAGTAGTTATTTCAGATATAGAAAAAACCATTACAAATATTCATGGAATAACAATTAAACAAGAAGGGGAACATGATTTAAAAAAAGGAATATTTGTAAAACAAATTTTAGATTTTTATAGAAATCATGGAATTATTGATATGATGGCAGTAGGGGGTAATGGAGGTAGTTTTGCTCAGAAGTATTGGGATGTGATGAAGTTTCCTAATTTTCCTAAAGATAAAACAGATGAAATAACAAAATATTATCATAATGAAAAATTGAATAGCTATAATATTAAAAATACAATTGATGAAGATTTTATACTGTATGATGATAACTATAATAAAAATGCTGGTATTTATGATTTAGATTTATCTATAAAAATTTTGAAAAAAGAATTAAGAAAAAAAATAGATGAAATGATAATTAAATAAAATAATTTTAGCAGTCGGAAGTTAAAATTCCAGCTGCTTTTTTTATGTAAAAAACGAAAGGAGAGTGAAAAAATGAAAGAAAAAAAACAAGTTCTA
>CAZHOG010000029.1:0-2078 GCA_964533935.1 uncultured Muribaculaceae bacterium
AAGTCGAACGCGAAGTACATAATTCCCGACGTAACTTAGTCGTGGCAGCAACTGGGGAGCGTGTCATAATAGTGATGGGTGCAATAAATGTTTTTAAATCAAGGGTTTCAGGAACTTTAACTAAATATAATTCATGCATTGCTTAGAGCAATTAGGATATAATTGTTGTGAGCAGTGCATGGGAAGTAAAAGAATTAAAAATTTTTATTATTTGGTATACTTATATTAAGAGAATTGTAAGTATGTTTAAGTAGAATTATACAAAATAACTAAGATATTTATTTATCTAATAGAAGGAGGTAGTATATGGAATGTGCATATTGTAAAAAAGAAACAAAAGGGACTAGAGAACATATTATTTCATCAGGGATTCTTGATTTGTTTCCAGAATGTTATATAACATTTGATAGTGCTAGAAATGTGATTCATGAAGCTGATCCGATCATAAAAGATGTTTGTTCAAATTGTAACAATAATAGGATTTCTTATATTGATAGTTACGCAAAGAAATTTATTGGTCAATATTTTACCAGAAAATATAATGAAGATGATATAGTTGAAATTGAATATGATTATACAATGATTCAGAAAGTATTATTAAAATATGCATTTAATGATATGCGTTCTCACAAGGAAGATTGCTCTTTTTTTGATAAAGAAATTATTCACTATTTAATGAATGAATTCGATAATAATTCAAAAGAAAATGTAACGGTGTTATGTGGATTAGCAGTTAATGTATCTCCTATGCCTGATGTAATGACTGGAAATTTAAAATTGCGTTGGTGTAAAAATCCTATTTTTTATTCAAATAGTACAATAAGAAATATAGATTATGAAACAGGACAAATTTTTTTAAATAAAAATGTAGAAAAAGAGGAGTTTCCTGATTTAGAAATTTCATATTTATTTAGATTTAATAGCGTGCAGTTTATATTGATGTGTTGGAATAAAGATTCAGAAAAAATCGAACAGAATAAAACTGTTTTAAAATATCAGTATCCATATTACTTAATGAAAGCAAATGATGAAAAAGCAATTCTACCATTATGTACGAATGAGTTAAATTATCATATTTATGAAAACATACATGTGTGCTGGGATGGATTATTTGAAGTAGGTTTAATGAGAAAACTTTCCAGTGGTGGTAAGTATGAATATAAGGAATTAATTGAAAAGAAATGGAAGGAAGAAGAAAAGAAAATTAGAGAAAAATACCCACGTTAGAATCGGATTGTCACAATTAGAATTGAGAAAAATATATAAAAACAGGAGGAAATTAAATTATGTTTAAATTGATTGAAAATGAAGAAACAGTATACAAGGTTATATTGAAAGAAGAGGAATTAGTAAAATCTGAACACACTGGTAAAGTTTTGAAAAAATATAAATTTGAATCAACATTTAAAGAACATGTAGATGATTCAGCTTTTTCTAAAAAATTTCGAAACTTCTTAGACAAATCTAAAGAAATACCTTTTGAAATAGCTAATGATTTAGAAACTGGACAATACCTAGTAAAAAATTATAACTACTCATTAAGTAATAGTAGCATGGATGATTATACTACTAATACATATACTTTTAAGATAGAGGTGAAAGAAGTGGAAGAACTTAATTTAAAAAGATTATTAATAAACGATATAGAGTATAAGGTTTTAAGATATTCAGAAAAAATTGAACAAAATAACAGTATCGTTATTAATACAATACTAAAACTATCGGAAGAAGAAAAAGAGATAATAACTAAATTACAAAGAGCAGAGCAAATTTATTTTAATGTCAATAGCTTAGGAATAAGAGATTATTCTTTAGTAATGAGATTTGGAAAGATTTATTGGTCTAAACATGAAGGATATTACAAAGCAGATGTCACATTAGTTGAAGATAAATATGATGAAGAAAAAAACGATGTTTTTAATAGAATGTTTGTAGAGCAAAGCAATTTGATAGCAAAATTAAGTGAACAGATAGAATATAATAAATTATTAGAGGGAATTTTAATAGAAAAAAACTTATTGTCTGAAAAAGATGTGATAGAAATAAATAAAAAAGCTAAAGAAAATTATAGAAACAAC
>CAZHOG010000030.1:0-1517 GCA_964533935.1 uncultured Muribaculaceae bacterium
ACTAATGCTAATGGTAAAATGATTTCAAGAATACTTACTTCAGTTAGTCAACAAGAAATTGAAAGAACAAGTGAAAGAACTAAAATAGGACTTGCTGGAGCTATTAAAGTTGGACATATTCCACATCATGCACCACTAGGATATAAGCATGAAGATAAAAGATTAGTAATAGATTATTCAAGTAAAGATGTAGTAATTAGAATATTTACAATGTATCATGATGGATTATCATATAAGAAAATAAGTAATATTTTAAATGATGAAAAAGTATTAGGTAAAACTAACTGGAGAGATTCAACCATATTAAATATATTAGAAAATCCTATTTATAAAGGAGATTTCTTACATGGTAAAAAGACTAAACATCCAACTTATTATGAGAATGTTGTTGAACCATTAGTTACTAAAGAATATTGGAAAGAATGTCAAGTACAACAAAAGAAAAATTCTAGAAGTTATCAAAGAACTTTAAATTATTTATTCTTACAAAAATTAAAGTGTCCTAAATGCTCAAGAATACTAGGTGGAAAAGCAACTACTAAAAAGAATGGTAATTCATATTACTATTATTATTGTAATGATTGTAAGATAAATATTAAAGAAAAAGCAATAGAAAAACATGTAGATGAATTTATGGATTCCATTGTAGAATATGATTCAATAGTTAATCAATATTTCTTACCAATGATAAAGCAAAAGATAGAAAACCCAAAAGAAGAAATAGAAAAAGAATTAAAGTCTCAAAAAGATAAATTTAATAGAATTAGAGAAGCATATATCAATCAAGTATTCACTTTAGATGAGTATAATAATGAACGAAAGAAATTAGAAGATATAATAGAAAATTTAGAAACTAAATTAAAAGATACAGAGGTATGTGAACAATTAAAATTTACTCCTAATGATATTTTAGTTAAAAGAGATATAGATTTTATCAATTCTATCAAGTATCCAGATAAATATAAAAATAATACTAAATTTTGGAATGAATATACAAGAGAAGAAAAAGCAGATTTAATAATGAAATATGTTGATGAAATAGAATTAACTGATAAATATAGTAAAACTCCTGAAGTTGATTTTATTAAGTTTAGAGAAAGTATAGCAAACTCTAGTAATGAACTATATTTTAAAGGTTATTATGATAGATATATTCCATCAATATTTGGTAATGTATTAGGTCAAATAAGATTTAGTGAATACTTACCAGAAAAAGAAATGACTGAACAAATAATGAGATTAAGACAATTCTATGATGTAGGTTATTATGAAGCAACTTATAATGTTAAAAATCAAGTATTCCATTTTGCCTATACTGAAGATAATGAAGTTATCGTAAGAGTATTTCCATTAGAAGATTATAGAAATATAGATCCTGATATGAAACTAGAACAATATAAAATGGGTGTTATCTATATTAAAGAAGATGATGGAACATTATTAGAAAATAAGGATGATGTATTTAAATTTATACCAGCAGAATGTGATGGTAATGTTGTATATAGTAAGGAACCAAT